>JADJPH010000025.1 GCA_016713335.1 Candidatus Fredericiella danica
CGAGAGACCCAGCATTTCGATCTGATCGGCGGTCGTGTAGTTGAAGTTCTTCAGCAGGTTGTATGCATCGGGGGCTGCGTCTTTCAACTTCGGGTTGAAGATCTTGATGAGCTTGTCATCCGGATAGGCGCAGTCCACCTTCTCCTCCGCCACCTTGGACGCGTGTTCTTCCTGGGTGCATTCAGGCAGTTTCACCTCGGCCAGATCATATTTGGTGAAGATCGCATGCGGCGTATAGAAGTAGAAGAGCACCGGGTCCTGGCGTTCATAGTTCGATGACATCTGCGCCAGCAGCGCTTCCTCGGATGCAGTGTTGATCACCTGGAAGTTGAGACCGAGCTGGTCGATGATCTGCTGATCATACTGGGTCCAGCCTAAAGGACCGGCAAAGAAAGCGCCCTTGTCGCCAGTCTCGGCTGTCGCAAACTGCTTGGCGACTGCCGGATCCTTGAAGCCTTCCCAGGTGGCCAGTGCCGGGTTTTCATCGACGACATATTTCGGCGTGTACCACGCAATCTTACCCACTACGCCGAGTTCGCCGCCGTTTTCCACCACCTTCTGCTCGGCGATGTATTGGGCGATGCGCTCGCCATGCCCCGATGGCCACACTTCCAGGCTTGCATCTGCCTGATCGCCGGACAGGGCGTCCCATTGCTGCTGTTCATCAATGGCGATGATTTCGGTTGAGTAGCCGAGTTGGTTCTTGAGCAGGTTGGCGGCCACGTTCACATTCAGCTCCGATGCCGGCCAGGTGTTGGCGATCAGCCGGATCGTGGGTTTGTCGCCGCCACCAGCAGGGGCGTTGGTTTGGGGCGCGGCTGCGCCACCACTGTCAGTCTGGGCGGCCGGCGTGGTGGCCCCCGTGCATGCGGTAAGCAGCACCGCGAGGATGGCAAGTAGCGAGAACAATAGCAGGGATCGGGACTTCTTCATGTCGGTTCCTCCTAAACTAAATCTAGATCGCAAAGGGCGAATGGGGAGCACGAACGGTTCAGGCTACGACTTCAGCCGTTCCATCTTTGCATCGAATAGCGGATCCGCTGACGGTTGCACGCTGGCGTTTGCCGAAGTAGAGGACATCCACCTGCGCACCTTGTTGTGCGAACTCGCCTGGTAGATAACCGTAGAGAATGTGTTTACCAACGGAATAGCCGTAGTTTGAACTTGTCACATAGCCGAGTACTCTGTCACCGGATAAAATTGGTTCCTTGCCCAGCGCCATGGATGCCGGATCATGGAAGGTGAGACAACAGAGATGGCGGCGCACGTCGTCTTTGGCTTTGCCAAGGGCATCGCTACCGTGGAAATAGCCTTTTGATAAGCGAACTGCCCAGCCGAGCCCGGCTTCATACGGGTTGTATTCGCTATGAATGTCGGCGCCCCACAGCCGATATCCCTTCTCCAGCCGCAGCGAATCGAATGCACCACCCCCGGCGGCAACCAGACCGTGCGGCCGGCCAGCTTCCCAGAGGAGATCCCAGAGGCGCAGCCCGTACTCGATGGGTGCATAGATTTCCCAGCCCAACTCGCCGGCATAGGAGATTCGCAGCGCCAGGGGCCGGGACGCACTCAATTTGGAGTGGTTTGACCGTGTAGAAGGGAAAGGCCGCATTGGAGACATCTTCGCTGGCCACCTGCTGCAGGATGTCGCGGGCGCGCGGTCCCCACAGTCCGACCGTCGTATATTGGCCGCTCATGTCGCGAATCGTGACGTTGCTGTGCTTAGGCGCATGCTGCCTGATCCAGGCCAGATCATGCGGGCCCACGCCGCCGCCGGTCAGGATCCAAAAGCGATCCTCGGCGAGACGGCTGATGGTGAGATCTGCCATGATGCCACCGTGATCGTTGCAGAGCGAGGTATAGACGACGGTTCCGATTGGCCGATCGATGCGATTGGCCGTGACGGACTCCAGAAAGCTGAGTGCGCCGGGACCACTGACTTCGATCTTCGTGAAGGTGCTGAGGTTGAAGATCTGGCGCGCTTCACGCGTGGCGAGGTGCTCGGCGCCCTGAATCCGCGACCAGTACTTTGCCGCCCATCCCTGCCGCTGTGGGATACGCTCGCCAAATTCTTCCAGGAGCGGCGCGTTCGCCTCATACCATTGCGCAACTTCCCACCCTGCACTTGAAAAGAAGACGCCTTGCTGCTCAACCAGCCGCGCATGAAATGGGGCGAGACGGACGTTGCGTGGGTTCTCCAGTTGTTGCAGCGGGTGGATGATGTCATACACCTCTTGATACTGGCGATCGATGCGCGCGCGCATGTAGGCTTTGGTATAGTCATGCGGCTGAAAGCGGTTGATGTCGGCCTCGCGGATATCCCACTCGGTCTCGCCGTAGGTCATCAACTCGGCGATCGATTTTCCGACGCCGCCTGAGTGAGTCACCCACACCCCCAGCGCTGCCCACAACCCTCTGATCCCCGTCTGGCCGATGATTGGGTACAGATCATTGCTAAACGCCATGTAGCCGTTAAAGGCGCGCACAAAGCGCTTTCCTCTCAGCGCCGGCAGCAGTTCCTCACTTGCGCTCTGCGCCACGGAGAAGTGCTTGGGTGTAAATTCACGTTCAGCCCGCGCCCCGACTGCATCGCCATCAAACAACAGGGATTCATGGCGGTAGTTGCCGATGGCGTACCCGTCGTACCACTGGCGGTAATAGAGGGAAAAGTCCTGATGGCGCAAGATCGGATGGGTGACGAAGCGCTCTTTGTCCGCCGCCAGTTCAGGCAGTGGTTCTGTGTAGACAAGCTGGTGCTCCACGCCCATCAAGGGAAAGCGCAGCCCGACCTTGTCGGCGAGGACTGAAGCCCAAACGTTTGTACAAAGCACGATGTGATCGCAAGTAATGGATCCCTGATTTGTGACCGCGCCGGACGCGCCCATTGTGCGTCTGGATGTCAAGGACTTCAATGTTGCCCACAAACTCGACGCCCGCGTTCTCTGCACGACTGGCAAGTGCAGCGGCGCAATACCAGCCGCGTACATCGCTGTCGGTGGGGACATAATAGCCCCCCAGAATTCTAGATTCATCGATGAGCGGGATTTTGGCCTTGACCTCAGCCGGGGTGAGCAAATAAGCGTCGAGCCCATACGCCAGGGCTGTGCCTTGCTTCCGCTTCAGTTCCTCCCACCTCGCGGAAGTTGCCGCTACTTCGATGCCGCCCACCTGGTAGAGACACTGCTCGCCGGCATAGCGCAGCGGCTTGAGTGTTTTCACCGTGTATTTTGCGAACTCCGTCATCATCTTGGAGTAATTGGTCTGGAAGATCAGACCAGGGGCGTGGGTGGTGGAGCCACCCGTTTCCCAAAGGGGGCCCTTGTCAATCACGAAGATGTCTTTCCAGCCTAGCTGTGAGAGGTGAAAAGCGGTGCTACAGCCGGCAATACCGGCGCCGACAATGACGACGTGGGCATGAGCGCGCATGGTCATGAGAAATTGTTCCGTGATGGTTGGTGCCGCAAATTCGCGTCGATGGTCATTCCCCGCATTGTCCTGGGAAAAGCGTCACGGCATGATACCAGAAGTCACCCGAGTGGCGAAGCCGGTTTTTCGGGCTGGTCCTCGCCCCTTTAAACCAGCAGTTGCACAGGGAAATCGTTGCCAGCCATGTGCTGTGCTACCGCAATTGTCTACCAGAACGTTGCTACATCTTCGGCCTGCCAGAAGCGGGGGTCGGCGGTGGGCGTGCTGCGTGTCTCGTATTGCGTATCTCGCGCGTGATAGTGAGTGGTGATGCTGTGAGTGGACGTGGTTGCGGCGGCCTTCGCCCAGGCGGCGTTCGGCGCCAGGCAGACCATGCACAATGAGATCCAGTTTGTTCCGGTGGAGTCTGCTCAGCGGACCGCCAAACCGTGACAGCGAAAACAGGCTCAGATCGTGGCGGCAGGTCTGGCGCTCGGCCAGATCCGCCAGGATTTCACCGATGACGCTGGCGAACTTATAACCGTGACCGGAACAGGCGGAAGCGAACGAAACCTGGGGAAATTCCGGGTGGAGGTCGACGATGAAGTGGCCATCCGGTGCGTTTGTAAACATGCATTCCTTGAGTGTCATCGTCGGGCCGGTGGCATGCGGGAAGTACCGGGCGGCGAACTCGCGCAGCATCTCCTCGTCTTCACGGCTGGGTTCGCGCTTGATTGCCTCCGGCGCACCCTGCTCCTCGAAGTGATGATACTTGCCGAATTTGAAGCCGGGCACCCCAAACACCGGGAATCCATAGAAACGACCCTCATCCACCAGGCAGTTAAAGACCGGGAAATTGTCGAGGCGGAAATGCTCCGGTCGTTCAGGCTGCATCCAGATCAGCACCTGTAACTCCGGCGTCGCCAGGCCGTGCAGCCAGGGCATCAATCTGCTGTTCCAAGAACCGGCCGTGAAGACCAGCGAATCCGCCTCATAGGCAGCTCGATCCGTGAAGACGCGGACCCCGTCCCCGCGTGGCTCCCAGCCCAGCACGGTTTCGCGGCCATGGATTTCAGCGCCATGCGCCACTGCTGCATTGACATAACTCACGACACAGCGTTCTGGCGTTAGAAAGCCGCCATCTTTCTGATAGAGCGCCATGATATCTTGCGGCAAGCGATACCCTGGGAACCGTTTGCTGAGTTCGATGCCGGTCAGCACTTCATGGTCAATCCCCATTTCTACGGCTGACCGGAATGAACCCTTGAAGACCCAGGAATCGGCAGGGCCGGCATCCACTGAGCCAACCTTGTAGAGTAAGCGTTCGCCGGCGACGCGTTCGATCTCCTCCCACAACTCGTAGGCGCGACGCAACAACATGACATAGGCGGGGTGCTCGTAATAGGCCAACCGGATGATGCGTGTATAGCCGTGGGAGGACCCTTGATCATGGGGAATATTGAACTGTTCGATCCCCAGCACGGACTGGCCGCGGCGTGCCAGTTCGTAACAGGCCGCGCTGCCCATGCCGCCGACGCCGATGACGATGGTGTTGTAGTGGTGGGAGTAAGGATTCATATTGTTACTTCTGCCGCCTGCGACTGCTCTGTCCAGATTGCTGCTCTTCTATTGACTTTGTGCTCGTTCCCCGCAGGCGGAGTCCGCCGGATCGAAGAAAGGGGTGTTGACGACGGTTGCGGAGACGGGGCGATTGCCTGCCAGCACCATCAGCCGGGCGCCGGGCCAGGCATGGGTGGCGTCGACGTAGCCCAGGGCGAGCATCTTGCCCACGCTGTGGCCCTTTGCACTGGAGGTTACCCGGCCAACGGGGGTGTGCCCTGCGATTTCAGCATCCACCATTTCGCCGGCTTCGCTGCCGGTGACGTTCTTTTCTCGGAAGGCTTTGATGTCAGCGACCGCATAGATGCGGTCACCCAGATTGGCGGGGGACTCGCTCTGTAATTCAAGCCCGACCCAGCGTTCCCGCAGACCCTGCTCTTGGATCCGGAGCAACGCTTCGCGGCCCACGAAATCGCGTTTGGTGAAGTCGATCCACCGGTTCAAACCCACTTCGAAGGGCGTCTGTTCGCCGTCAATGTCAGGCCCGGCGAGGGGTAGCGCCTTTTCGATCCGCAGGCTCTGCATGGCGCCTGCGCCATAGGGCAACAGACCGAACTCTTTGCCCTGCTTCTCAAGAAACTCCCAGAGGGACGCGGCTTCTTCGGCCGGCGTGTAAAGTTCAAAGCCCAACTCGCCGGTGTAGCCTGAGCGCGAGAGGATCAGTTCGGTGCCATTGATACGGTTGGGGGCAAAGCGGAAGAACTTGAGCGCCAGCAGTGCAGCCGTGTCGTCAGCCACCGCGGCCAGGAAGTCGCGCGAGCGAGGCCCCTGCACGGAGAGCAGCGCGATTGCCCCGCTCATGTCATTGACGTATGCGCTCATGCCGGTTGCGTGCTCGGCGATCCAGCGGAAAGTGGTTTTGCGCGGCGCACTCGACGTGACAACCATAAAATGCTCGTCGCCAAATTTGTAGACGGTGACGTCATCGATGATACGGCCATCGGGGCCGCACATCGTGCTGTAGCGGACCTGGCCAGGGAGCAGGTTGAGAATCGGCGCCACGACCAGCCGGTTCACCAGCCGTTCGGCGCCAGGACCCTTGATGTCCACCTCGCCCATCGAGGTCAGGTCCTGCATTCCCACATTCTGGCGCACGTTCAGGTGCTCGTCTTGTGGCGCAGTGTAGCTAAACGGGAACAGGTAGTCGCCGCCGCCCTTGACCATGCGGCTCGCCGTGCGTGCGTGGATGTCGTAGAGAGGCGTTCTTCGTTCCGCCATTGGCTCCTCCAGGTAGGTCTCGTCCCGGCTCAGAATTCGGGCTTAATCTCAGTTTTGCGTTTCGCGATATATTCCTGCAGCGCCTCGTCGATAGTGGCGTCGAGCTCGGGCGCCTCGTATTCGTCTAGCAGGTGTTTGTACTTCTTGTGGGCGCGCTGTTCAGCGGATAGCGAACCCTCTGCCTGCCACTGTTCGGCAGACGCAGCATCAAATAGTTCAGACCGGTAGAAAGCGGTCCGGTAGTGCTGAAGCGTATGCGGCGTGCCAAGATGGTGCCCGCCAGGCGGCACGGTGCGAATTGACTCAAGTGCCAATGCATCGTCTGAAAGGTCAAGACCCTGCAGGTATTTGTGATACATGCCCAGCAACTCGCAGTCGAGCACGAACTTTTCGTACCCCGCCGCAAGCCCACCTTCAAGCCAACCCGCGGCGTGGAGTACGAAGTTGACTTTGGCTAGAATTGACGGCAGCATCACCTGCACCGACTCGTAGGCGGCCTGGGCGTCGGCGATCTTTGACGCGGTAAACATGCCGCCGGAACGGAACGGCAGGCCATAGAGTCGCGCCATCTGGGCGTTGACAAAGAGGGCAACCTGGCTTTCCGGCGTGCCGAAGACGGGGGAGCCGCTTTGTAGATCGATATTGGTCTGGAAGGCGCCGTAGATGACGGGCGTGCCGGGATTGATCATCTGCGCCAGGGCAATGCCGGCAAGCGCTTCGGCGTTCAACTGTGCCAGGGTGCCGGCGACTGAGACCGGAGCCATCGCACCGGAGAGAATGAAAGGAGTGATGATCATGGCCTGCCGCGCCCTGGCATACACCTTCAGGGCGGCAAGCATGCGGTCGTCCAGGCGGCGCGGGCTGGAGATATTGATCAGCGACAGCAGTGCCGGATGTTGACGAATTGCATCGGCGCCGTAGAGAATTTCGGCCATGCGCACACTGTCCTGCGCATTGGGGCCGCTGGTGACGGAGCCCATGAACGGCTTGTCGCTGTACTTGATATGGCTATAGAGCATGTCCAGATGGCGCGTGTGCGTCGGGAGGTCCGTGGGTTCGACAATTGTGCCGCCGGAGTGATGGAGATAGGGGTTCAGGTAGGCGAGCTTGACGAAATTGCGGAAGTCCTCCAGGGTGGCTTCTCGTCGCCCACGCTCAATGTCATAGACATAGGGCGGCCCGTAGACAGGGGCAAAAGTGACGTAGTCGCCGCCGATCACGGTGCTCCGTCGGGGATTGCGCGCCAGTTGCGTGAATGTATGCGGCGCCTGGCTCACGGTTGCGACCATCAGACGCCGATCAAAATAGACCGTCGACTCCTTGACGATTGCACCGTGCTCTTTTGAGGGTCGCCAGGGCTTCCTCATCATAAAAGTCGATGCCGACTTCCTCGAGGATCTGCATCGACGTATCATTGATTTTTTGTAGCCCGGCTTCGCTTACCAGCTCGTAGACGGGTAGACGGTTGATGGGTTGTGTTACCGCCTGGATCCCCTTCGGCAGCCTGGCGGTCGCGGCGTCGTTCGCGCCGGCGCGCAAGTCTGTCATCGGTCATGGGCTAGGTTCCATTTCAAAGTGTGGCGCAACCCATTTGTTCCGGATTGCTTGCTCGATATTCTCTTGGAAGGCGCGAATGTGTTGCTCCATCAGTTGACCGGCGAGACCCGCCTGCAACTGGCAGACCGCATCGAGCATGGCATGGTGCTCAAGGACGCAAAACCGTAAGTTTTCGAGTCTGGGCAACGAGTAATGCCACATCCGCAGACTCAGCGCGTACAGCACGGTCAGTTGTTCTTCGAGAAAACGATTATCGGCAGCCTGCCAAAAGAGCGCATGACAGGCGTGGTCGATTTCCATCAGTGCGTCCTCTGCGCTGTCTGGCAAGACGGCCGCCGACGCCAGCAGGTGTGCCATTTCGTTCCAATGCCCGCTTGAACCGCGCTGCGTCGCCAACTGCACCGCCAACACTTCGAGCGGCACGCGCATTTCGAAGAGCCGCTGCAAGTCGTTGACGTCGATGCTCGCCACGAAGATCACGCCGCGGCAGGATCGTCACCAACTGCTCGCGTTCCAGCCGTTGTAGCGCCTCGCGAATGGGTGTGCGGCCAAAGGTCAATTCCTCCAGCAACTGGGCCTCGTTGACTACCGATCCGGGGGCAAGTTGGAGGGTGACGATCCGCTGTTTGATTTGGGTATACGCCTGTTGGCTGAGCGACATGGCTTGTAGGGAAACCGCCGGCATCGATGTTCTGATATATCACGAGAAAATCAGGGCGGCATGCTAGCACGGGGTGCAGAAAAATACAAGTGCGCGAATAAAAAAGCCGGAGCGGCGTCTGCTGCTCCGGCTTCCCGTTCCATTGGCGAGCCTGGTCAGGGTTTCGCAACGGTTGCGATCGAAGTTTGAGGGGCAGTGGCCTGCGGCGGCGTCTTTGCGGTCAGGACTGCCTGTGCTGCGATCTGCGCCTGGCGGGCGATGTCGATTGAGTCGGCGAGCACGCGCGCGGCTTCCTGCGGGCTATGGAACCCGGTGCTGTTTTCGGAAGAGATGAAGTCCCATCGCAACTGCGCCGAACGATGCAGTTCAAGCGCCTCGGCCAGTTCTTCCGGCGTGGCGCCTGCAGCCTTGGCGGCGTTGATCGTATCGATCGCGTCGAGCAGGGCTTCTTCGCTCTGGCGGAGCAACTCAGCCGTGCGTGTCTGGATTACGTCGATGCGCGCCTTCAATTCTTCTTCGGTGAAGTTATGGCAAGTCTGGCAAGCGGCGCTGATATTGGTTGCCGGGCTACGAATCCAATGGTCTGAAACCTTGACGCTGCCTTCACGAATGTAGGGCATGTGGCAGTCGGCGCACGCGACGCCGGAGGCTGCATGCAAACCTGAGGAATACAACTCGAATTCGGGATGCTGGATCTTGATCATTGGCGCCCCGGTCTCTTTATGGTCCCAATCCTTAAAGCCTACTTCTTTATAGTACTCCTCAATGTTGTCGATGCTCAGCCCCTTCTCCCAGGGGAAAGTGAGCAATTTGTCTTCACCCTGGAAGTAGTATTCGACGTGGCACTGGGCGCAGACATAGGTGCGCATTTCCTGGCGTGTGGCCTTGGTAACATCGATGCCGCGTGCGTTCATGGCGTTGACAAAAGCCGGCCGGGTGATGCGCAGCGCCATCGTGTCGGGATCGTGGCAGTCGGCGCAGGTGCTGCCGGTGTGCAGTTGTTCTTTCAATTCATTGTAGGGGGTGTGATTGAAGGTCTCCCAACCCATCTCCTTGATGAGCTGTGGGGTCTCACCGGCGTGACAGTTGGCACAGGCGCCGGGCTGTTCTTTGACGACGATGCGTTCCGTTTCGAGCTGGTCGGTCAGGGCAAAGGCGTGACCGCGCTCCTCGTTGTGATCGATGCTGAAGGCATAACCGGCCCACAGCCGTTTCATCGCCGGCACTGCCTCCAACTTGCTATATGGTTCGGAGCCGCCAAAGGCGGTCCGGCCGTAGTTGGTCTCGGTCATCTTAAAGCGGTCGTATTCCATGGGGAAGTTCTGTCCCCACACGGCCGGGTCGATCTCTGTTTCGGAGATTTCGACCAACTTGCGCGGGTAGGCGGTCGCCTCGGTCTTTTGCCCATGATGTTCATCAGCAAGGCGACGACGCCGACTGTTGCGATCGCAACCAGGGCGAAGATGCCGATATACAGCCAGATGCGTTTCGCGGAGGAGGTTGATTTTTGTTGCGTCATGGTGGTTGTGCCTCGCTTTTATGGTTCATACATCATGCAGAATGGGTGGTTTGAGAGTAAACACATCGTTGCTTGGTAGTGCAGGGATGGGCGCTCACGGGCCGTGGGCAACATTGTCGTGGCCCACATTGCCGTGGCAGCGGACGCATTGGAGGGGTTCATCGGTGCCGACGTGCTCCACCATCGAGAGCGCCGTCTCGTGACATTCTACGCAGTTGGCCTGGGCGATGTCGGCGTTGAACTGGCGAATGCGAAGATGTTCCGGGTAGGATCCCAGGGTGAAGGCAAGGCTGTGATTGAAGCCATTGATGCCCTTGACCAAGTATTTCGCGGCAAGACTGTCATGCGGGGTATGGCAATCGTTGCACGCCGCCACGGCCTTGTGGGTTGAATGGTTCCAGCCTTCGAATTGGTCGCGCATGATATGGCAGTTCATGCAAGCATTGGGATCATTGGAAAAGTAGGAGAAGCCCTGCGCATAGACAAAGGTATAGAGACCAAGTCCGGCCAGGATCCCAAAAGCAACGAACAGACCTGCCAGCCACCAGTGCTGGCTCTTGCTGAATGGTGACATATCTGCCACGGCGAAGGCTCCTTCGTTCGATTCGTGATCTATTTTCAGATGACCGCGTGTAGTTTAAGTGCGCCGTTGTCCGGCGGTTATTGTGCAGAATATCACAAACGTGTCACATGGATAGGACTTTTGTCACATTGGGCATTTGGCCATGTGTGCTCCGCTTGGTTGTCCTGGGAAGCTATGCGACAATACGCGCAACGAAGTGACAGGTGGCGTGTTTTTACAAGAGGATTGTGCTGTGCCAACCAGGCGCCCGTCCGTACTGACGAAATCGATCTTTGGCTACCGGCCGCGACAGCCCGTGGCGCCCGACGTCGGCGACGCGCCGGCAGTTGCAGAGCCATTGCCCGTTGACATCGTGGAGGCGCCGGCCGCCGGGATTGAGGATGAAAGTGCGCTTGTCTTGTTGGCACGGACAGATCCTGATGCCTTTGGACAGTTGTACGAACGCTATGTCGAACGCGTCTATTCCTACATTTACTATCGGGTGGGCAACGTTCAGGATGCCGAAGATTTGACTGCACGCACATTCTATCGAGCGCTCGACAAGCTTGACCGCTACGAGGACCGCGGGTTGCCTTTCTCTGCATGGCTGTTTCGGATCGCGCACAACCTGGTCGCCAATTGGCATCGGGATCATGGGCAACGGCGTTTTCTCTCGCTTGACCGGCTCTGGTGGCACAGCAATACTGAGGATACGCCTGATGAACAGATTGAACAGCATGAGGAACAGGCGGCGCTGATGGATGCGATCAGTCGCTTGCCTGAGGAACGGCGCAACCTGCTCCATTACAAGCTCAATACGCCACTTTCGAACCTTGAAATCGGAGAACTGATGGACAAGAGTGAGTGCCATCAAGTCGCTGTATTTCCGCACCCTGGCGGCGTTACGCAAGGATCTGGAAGAGCGTGGTTGGGGCGGCGCGGAAATCCAAGGGGAGACTCATGACAGAGGAATGGCTTGAAGACCGGACACCCCAGGTGCCCCCAGACGAGCGTTTTCGTGCCGAACTACACAAGAAGCTTGAGGAGGTTCATCGAAAGCAAATGACGGAGCGAAAGCCTGGCGATGCCGCATCGCAGAAGTTCAATATCTGGTGGGCCATCGGCGCCGTTTCGGCGGTGTTGGCCGGGATAGCCGCTTTGGGGACGTTCGTCTACCTGAAGCGCACGCGAGACGCGGGGCTTGCGGCGTGATACAGGTGTAGCAGCGCGGAGGAAATCCAGAGAAGGAAAATCGTCGGGACACGGCACTGCCGTGTCCCGCCAGCGACGAATCTATTTGGGAGGTAGGTCTGTCGGTGGCGGCGGACACGGCACCGCCGTGTCCTTACCGGGGACGCGGGTAATTTAGTGGATAGTGCGCTCGTGCAGCAGATCCATGTAGCGGGTCGTTGACGCACCCTCGGCGGGCGGGGTTTCGCCTGGTGATGGCGCGAAGCCGGTATCCATCATTCGTGTCGGGCCAATCCCTGGGACATCTACCACATTCTGTTGGTCCGCTTGCGCAAGTTTTAGCACGCCGTCGGCCAACGCGGAGGCGGCTGCCTCGCGCTGATGGATTGATGCTGCGCGGAAGAAGTCCTTCAATCCGGCCAGCACCTCGACCAGGTCATGGATTGGCTTGGCAAGCAGGCCAATCAAGATGCCTGTAATGGCGATGTCCCAGTTCGCCGGCACTTCAAAAGCAAAACCGGCGGCGAGCGCATCGATCGCCGTGAAGAGGCGCAGGTTCAGTAGATTGGCGAGCAGGACGCCGGCAAGCGCACCTAGCAGGATACTGGCGCCGATCTTGAATTGTCGATAGCCGGCTGAACGCAACCGTACGGCGCGTTCCGCTTTGCCGGCGCCAAGCGCCCAGTCAACAATGACCCAGATCAGTTCAAGGATTCGCTCAACGCCGAATGCGGTTACGGACAGCGCGAGCATCATGGACAAAAAAGTCATCATCAAACGACCCTTCTCCTAATAGTTCTCTGCCAATGCCACAAGCAGGCGGACGCCAAAGCCGGTGGCGCCCCTGGGGGTCAGCGCATCTCTCTCGGCGGTTGCCCAGGCGACGTTGGCGATGTCAAGATGCGCCCACGGGTAACCCTCGGTGAAGTGTTCAATGAATTTTGCACTGGTCGAGACGCCACCGGTGCGACCACCAGAATTCTTTACCTCCGCCATGTCGCCCTTGATGGCCTCGACATACTCTTCCCACATCGGCATGGGCCAGAGCCGCTCGCCACTCCGTTTGGATGCGGCGAGCAAGGCAGTCTCCAATTCCTCGTTGTTGGAGAAGAGACCGGCCGCTTGTTGGCCCAGTGCAACGCCGATGGCGCCGGTCAACGTGGCGAGGTCCACCACGGCCTTTGGCTGAAAGCGCGCCACATAGGCCAGGGCATCGGCCAGAATCAGACGCCCTTCCGCATCGGTGCTCAAGATCTCCGTGCTCTTGCCCGTCATGCCGACCAGGATATCACCTGGGCGAAACGCGTTGCCGTCGGGCATGTTTTCGACGGCAGCTGCCACCCCGATCACACGGCGATCGACCTTCAGACGCGCCAACGCATTCATTGCGCCGATGACTGCGGCGGCGCCGCTCATATCGTGCTTCATCTCTTCCATGCGGTCCGATGGCTTGATGCTGATTCCGCCCGTGTCAAAGGTGATGCCTTTGCCCACCAGGACCAGGGGTGGTTCGTTGGCAGCCGTACCGGGTGCGTGTTCCAAAATAATCAACTGTGCTTCATGTACGCTCCCGCGACTCACCGCAAGCAGGATGTTCATGTTCAGGGCAGCCATGTCCGCTTCGTTGAGCACTGTGAAATTCAGACCGGAGCGTGCTGCCAGGACTTTGGCGCGCGCCGCCATTTCTGCGGGGAAGAGGACATTGGGCGGCTCGTTGGAAAGGTCCCGCGCAGTAATTACCCCATGTGCGATCGCTTCACCACGACGCACCCCGACATTGAACCGAGGCAGTTTCTGTGGGTCGAACTCAACGACGGTCATTGTTGCCGGCCCCGCCTCTGGCGCCTCGCGTTTGTAGTTCGGCGGCTGGTAGGCTGCCAGCAACGTGCCTTCGGCGAGCACGGCGCCGCAGGACTCAGGTTCGAGACCTGCCAGTCCCGCGCCGTGGACGATGGTTGCGAAGCTTTTCACGCCTTTGAGTTTCGCCAGCGCTCGATAGGCGGAGGCTGCGGCTTTGCGTGCAGACTGCAAATCGAATTTGGCAAGTTCGCCAAGTCCGGCTACAAGCACGCGCGGCGACGGCAATTTGCCGTCGCTATACAGCAGCGTGGTGCTTCCCAGTTTGCCCGTAAAGTCGCCGCTTGCGATCAGGCTGCGAATTGCCCCATCGAGCGCCCGATCCACGGCGCCGGTTGCACCACCAGGAACGGTTACCCCTTCGAAGAGGTTCACGACGATGCAGTCTGCTTGTTGTTCGGCCAGGTTGCCAGGGACAACATTGATTTCCATTAGTTCTATCCTTTACTGATTAGCTGCAACAGGCAAACTGCATGCCGGCAAGCCAAAAGGCGTTGTTACTGTGCACGGTCTAGCCTGCGCTGCAAGCGTCTTGCCGCTTCGTCCAACATTTCGTCTGTCTTGCAGAAGGTGAAGCGCGCCAGGTGATCGGTCAGGTGTTGGTGCGCCTGGCTATAAAATGGACTCGGTGGAATGGCCGCGACGCCCACAGTCTGTGTAAGCCAGCGACAGACGGCGACGTCGCGGCGCGTCCCGTCCGGCACCGGGACATTGAGCGATCCCGTATCGACCACAATGAAATACGAGCCATCCGGTAGCATCGGCGTCAAGCCAATTTCCGCCAACACCGACGCAAGCCGATCGCGTTTGGCCTGATACAGCGTGCTCAACCACGCGTAATAATCTCGTTGTTCCGCTTCTTCGAGTGCAACTGCGACCGCCTCCTGGAGGGGCGTTGCCACGGCAAAGGGGATCCATTGGTGAGCCATCAGTACGGCGTGCGCCAGTGGTGGCGGTGCGATTGCCCAGCCAATCTTCCAGCCCGTGACGGAAAAGGTCTTGCCTGCGCTGCCCAGCGTGATCGTGCGCTCTGCCATCCCCGGCAAGGTCGCAATGCGTACGTGGTGCACGGGGCGTTCGGTGGACGAATAAACCATCCATTCATAGACTTCATCGCTCAGCACGGTGACATTGTGCTCGATGACACTCGCTGCGATCTGCTCCAATTCAAGTCGGTCAAATACTTTTCCCAGCGGATTCAGCGGTGTGTTGAGGATCAACAACTTTGTGCGTGGTGAATAGGCTTTTTGCCAATTCCTCGTGGTCAAGTGTCCACTGTGCGGCCAGGCTTGCACCGGCAGGCGCTCGAAGCGGCACGTAGACGCACCGCCCCCGCCATGGTGACGGCAGCAGGATAGCTGTCGTAGAACGGCTCAATCAGGATGACCTCGTCGCCGGGATTGACCAGTGCCTGGATGGTGGCAAGATCGCCTCTGTCGCCCCCGTCGTCACCACAATTTCAGTGAATGGATCGAGTTTACGTCCCAGGAGCGGGCTATAGGTTGCTGCCAAGGCCTGTACGAGGCGTGGATGACCGGCACCCCGTGCGTATTGATTCAAATCGGCCGCAATTGCGGCCTTTGCCGCCGCTTTCACGAAATCCGGCGCCGCGAAGTTGGGGAATCCCTGACCCAGGTTCACAGCGCCGCTGGCATTGGCAAGCGCCGTGAACTCCGCAAATACGGTGGCGCCGAAATCGCGCACGCGTAAAGCAACAGGGTCATAAGGATGCTGAATCGATTCAGGTGGGAGTGAAGCAGGCATGCGTTATCCTTGCATGGCAGCGGATGAGCCTGCTTCATTATACCGGAATTGCGGTGCGACGCCACTACGCCAAAGCGAAGTAGCAGCGTTTGGGCTGATGGGATGCCAGGGGTTGCGGGGGGAGGACCAGCCCCTGGCATTAGTCTGCTGGGGCCGGATCCGTGTTCAGTTCTTTCATGCGCCCGGTGGCCAGGAAGATGAGTCGCTCCGCGACGTTGGTAACGAGGTCACCGAACCGTTCAAATTCACGGGCAACGCGCAGTAACTCATATTCTGCTTCAATCTGTTCCGGTGTCTGGGCATCTGCCATCCGGAACATGACCTGTGTGAACGCCTTTGCGTAGAGCTTGTCAACTTCTTCGTCGGCGCCGGCGGTGGTGGCCGCCAGGGCCATATCATTGTTGACATAGGCATTTCTGGTAGAGTCCAGCATGACCAGCACCGCCTCGCCCATCTTGTGGATTTCGGGCGGACGGTTCTCCATAGGGCGCGTGTGCATGTGTTTGAGCGCCTTCATGACCCCTTTGGCTTGATCGCCCATGCGTTCGAGGTCGACAATCATATTCATGACGGCAACGATCAGCCGCAGATCGCGCGCGGCCGGCTGCTGCATGGCAATCAACTCGACGCATTTGTCTTCGATCTCAAAACGGAGACTGTTGACTTGTTGGTCAAGTTCAGAGACCAGTCCCTGCGTGGAGGGATCCAGTAGATCGTAAGCTGCCAGTGCAAGTTCCATCTGGTGATGAACCTTATCGATCATCAACAGGACATTGTCGCTTAACCATTGCAGGTCAGTAACGAATTTTTCTCGCGGGTGCATCAATACTCCTTCGGCGGGCGCGCTACATCGGCGGATAAAATTTGCTCGAGTTTACGCGACGGATGTTATAACAAAATCAATGTTCTGTTAACGTTCGACTTCAGAGCTGTCGCGCCAACCACGCACAGCCAAGAATCGGCCCATCATCTCCGGCAGCAGTCTGCAGGATTCGAATCCGCTTGCCAACGGACGCATGACTATATTTCGGGGCTGCATGCCGTGCCGGTTCAAGTAGCAGATCACCCGATTTGGCGACGCTGCCACCAATGACAAACAGGTCGACATCCACCATCATGGCCATCGTGGCAATGGCGGCTCCCAAGGCCGTGCCGGCATGTTCCATGACTTCCAATGCCAATGGATCGCCGTCACGCGCCAGGTGCGCCACCTCTTCCCCATTGACGGTGCGCGGCGGTTGCTTGGCTGCCACCAATGCCCGTTCGTAGTGCCGGCCCAACCAGGGACCGCTCATGAAGGTTTCCACACAGCCGCGGCCACCGCAATTGCAGCGATCGCCGTTCAGGTCGAGCGTGGTGTGCCCGATTTCGCCCGCAGAGTTGTGGCGTCCGCGGTAGATCTGCCCGTCGAAGATAATGGCGGCGCCGACGCCGGTGCCCACGACGACAAAAATCATGTCGCGGGCGCCTCGTCCTGCACCGTAGTGAAAGTCGCCAAGGGCCGCTGCTTTGGCGTCATGCTCGAGGGTAACGGGGACACCGAGCCGATCACTGAGCAGATCACGTAGCGGCGTATTGTGGAGCCCCGGCAAATTCGGGGGATCGTGTAGCACGCCCGCTTCGTGGTCAACCGGTCCGGGGCTGCAGACGCCGACTGCCGCGAGGGTTGCGCCTGCGGGCCGATGCGTCGCCAGTTCGTCGATGGCCTCACCCATGCGTGCAACGACCCTGATGATGCCCTCGTGGTCATTGGTTGGGATCTGACGGACGGCTACGATGGTGTTGTCAGGGCTGACGAGTCCGAAACGGATCTTTGTGCCGCCCAGGTCGACGCCGATCACCCACTTGTCCATAGGGTTGCTCCAGTCTCTCCCGCGGGGGAAGCTAGCTGATTACTGCCGCGCCAATCTGTGCCAGCACGACGTCCTCGGCCTCCGGCAGCCCGCTCACGCCGACGGCGCCAACCACCTGCCCATTGGCCACCAGGGGGACGCCGCCACCCCAGCCAATGTAGCGCAGGTCGCCGAAGTTCGTCAGCGGGAAACCCTGTTCGCGCGAGGCTTTGCCGACGGCCGCGGATTCCTTGCGTTCGCGGGAGGCCGTGAACGCCTTGTTGATGGCGTTGTTGATGGACGCCAGCGGGCAGCCATCGGTGCGCAGGAATGCGAGTAGCTCGCCGTGCTCATCGGCGACGGCGATGGCCGCGCCTCTGCCCTGTTTTTCAAGTTCGGCACGAATGGCGTCGATCACGCGGGCGGCATCGGCGTGTGACAAGTGAGTTGCAGTATACATCGGTGAGTCTCCAATTCAATGAGTATTTTATTCAAGGCTAACAGCGATGGCGTGACAGTAGCGTCGCGCCCCCTGTAACGATATCGAATGATTAACCGCCGATCGTGACGGCAAGACCATGCGCCGCAAAGATCGTCGCCATTTCTCTGATCTGAGCATCGGTGAGCCGTGCGTGATCTACCCACGGAAACTCGCGTCCAAGCGCGGTATATTTTGCTTTGCCCATCGTGTGATAGGGTAGCAGGTCGACGCCTTGCACCGGCCGCGGCAAATATGCAATGAATTTGGCGATGGCCGCGACGTCCTCAGGCGTGGCGTTGAACCCTGGGATCAGGGGGATGCGGGCGCGCACCCTGGCGCCGGCAGCCGTGAGCCGCTGTAGATTCGTGAGGATTGGCGCGTTGTCGACTCCAGTAAACTGGCGGTGGGGCGCCGCGTCCACATGTTTGATGTCGTAAAGGAACAGGTCGACGTGTGGCAGCAGTCGCTCAAAGATCGCCCATTGCGTGTAGCCACACGTTTCCAGCGCGGTGGCGACACCAGCGTCATGTGCCAACTGCAGGAGTGCGGCACAGAAGTCTGGCTGCATGGTCGGCTCACCACCGGTGACCGTCATCCCGCCCCCGTCACCGTAGAACGGGCGATCGCGCAGAACTTCTGCGATGACGTCGCCGGCGGCGCGGCGTGCACCAGTCCAGGTGACGGCGCCGGTCGGGCAAAGCGCGACACGCTCGTCGATTTCAATCCGCTGTGTCTGATTGCGCTGCTGGCCGCGCCAGTTGGGGAGGCAATGGGTGCATGTTTCGAGAAATTGGCCGCAGTCGATGCATTGCCCGGCGCGCAGCATGGGCTCAGGATAGGACGCCTGCGATTCCGGGTTGGCGCACCACGCACAGCGCAGTGGGCAGCCCTTGAGAAAGACGTTCGTGCGCAGACCCGGACCGTCGTGCATCGACATGCGCTGGATGTCGAAGACGATGCCGGTCACTTGAGAAAGACCCACTAGATCTCTCCGAACTCAGAGCGGCGGATAATTTCGTCTTGGAGTTCCTGGTCGAGTTCGATGAAGTAGGCGCTGTAGCCGGCGACGCGTACGACCAGGGAGCGCCATTCGTCTGGGTTGGCCTGGGCGGCGCGAAGGGTGCCAGCGTCAACGACGTTGAACTGGACGTGGGGAATGTGCAGCGCGCTGAAACCGCGCAGCAGCGTTGCGAACTTGCGCAGGGCTTCGGGTCCCTCAAAGAATGACGGCAGGAACTTCATGTTCAGCAGCGTGCCGTTTGAGGCTAGTTTCAGGTCCAACTTACTCACCGAGTGAAGCACGGCGGTAGCACCCTTCCGGTCACGACCCGCCGTGGGCGACAAACCGCCATCGGCCAGCGGGGCGCCGGCATGGCGACCATCCGGCGTCGCGCCCACGTTGGCGCCCATGGGAACATGCGCCGACACGGTGTAGAAGCCGGGCTGGTAAACGCCGCCGCGGATGGTTGGGTGTTGTTCGACCAACTCACAATAGCGGTCACCCCAGAACGAAGCGTACTGGTCGACACGGGGGTCATCATTGCCGTACTTGGGCGCGGTTGATTAGCCGCTGCCGGAGTAGTTCCTGCCCCTCGAAATTGTTGCGCAGCACCTGCAGCAGTTCGCTGGCGGTGACCCACCGATCTTCAAAGATCGCCTGCTTGACGGCAGCGAGGCTGTCGGCCACGTTCGCAATCTGGACACCCTGCACGCCGGAGAAGTTGTACCTGGCGCCGCCCGCGGTGACGTCCAGCCCGCGGTCGATGCAGTCGCTGATCACAAGCGACAGAAATGGGGAAGGGAGGACATCGGCATGCACCTGATCGACGATGTTGCAGCCTTTCACCATCAACTCCACAAAGTGTTCGAGTTGCGCACCGTACGCGGCTTCGAGTTCTGCAAACGAACTCATTTCCTCCAGGGTGGGCGTTGGCAAGCCAATTTGGGCGCCGGAATGGGGATCCCGCCCGCCGAAGAGCGTCAGTTCCAGCACACGCGTCAGGTTGAACATCGACGCGTCGCTCCAGCCCAGGGCCTTCCCCGGCGTCGACAACTCGACGCAACCGACGACTGCGTAGTTGCGCGCTTCGGCGAGTGGCAGGCCGCGGTTCACCTGCCCCGGCACGATCACCTCGTCGTTAAAGACCTGCGGCATGCCGCTGCCTTTCCCGATGACGAATGATGCGGCCTCAAGGAATTCTTCCGGGCTGTTGGCGTGGACGCGGATCGACAGATTCGGTTGGGTGAGACCGAGATCGGCCTGCGCCCGAAGACACATATAGCTGAGCAGATTGGTGGCGTCGCTGCCATCGACCTGCTGACCGCCGATGGCAATATTGAAGCCGATCGGAAAACCGGCGAAATAACGCGCACTGTGGCTGCTGCGCAGCAAGACGATCTCGTTGAACTTGAGCCACAGGTGTTCGAGAAGCTCCTGCGCCTGCGGCAGCGTCAGCGCGCCGCGCTCGAGGTCACCGGTTAGGTAGGGGAGCAGGTATTGATCGAACCGGCCCGGCGAGAAACTGGAGGCGTTAGACTCGATCTGGAGCAGGACGAAGAGGAACCACGTCGCCTGGAGCGCCTCCCAAAAGTCGCGCGCCGGGTGTTCGGCCAGGTGCCGGCAGTTGGCGGCGATCCGATTTAGCTCAGCTTTGCGCGTTGGATCGTCTACTTCCTCCGCATGCTGTTCAGCAAGCACTGCGTAGCGGACCATGAATTCTGAAGCGGCTTGCAGCGCAATCAGGGCAGCGTCGTAGAAGGCTCGTTGCCGGTCGTTGTGGGCATGGGATGACGCAACTTCGACCTGATTGCGCAGACCGGCGATGCCCAGGTGCAGCCATGCCTCTACATCTGGGAGAATGTGGCCCTGGGCGTGATCGGTCTGATTCAGCGAGAACGCCTTGCCACGCACGGCAACGCGTACGTCGTCCGGGACCCGTTGTGCGACGATGTCCTCGATCGTCCGCCCGCGCCAGTAAGGGAAGATCGTCTCACGCAACTCGACGATTTGATCGGTCGTGATGTTGAAGCGATCCTGGGGTCGGGTAGGAAGGACTTCAAGTTCGGCATCGACCCACGCCACGGCGCCTTCCGGTGCGATCACGCCCATACGCGGCAGCAGAGAGCGGTTGCCCACAATCACTTCATCCGGATCAATCGTGATGCTAAGCCCGCGTGCCAGATCGAGCAGCATCGTGGCGCGCCGGATCGCCATCGGCTGGCCCTCGGTGCGCCGGTAACTCTGCGTCGTGATGCGGGCGCGCTCGACGTCGATCTGCCGTGCATTCTGCACCAGGCGATGTTTGATGCGGCCGGCGCCAGCCGGCGGGCGTGTCGTCGCCCATTCGTGCTGCGGAAAGCCGAGGGTTGGGTCGGAAAGCGTTACTCCAGGCATGGTCGCGATCATGGTTCACTTCTTTTCAAACACTGCTCTGTGCGGAAGGGCGCAGGACGGGCCGGCGCCGTTCCGTCAGTCCATCAAATGGTCTGCGACGCGCAACGCCTGGGCGGCGATGGTGAGCGCCGGGTTGGTGGCCGCAGACGACGGGAAAAAGGATGAATCAACCACATAGAGGTTGTCGATCTCATGTGTACGGCAGAATGGATCGAGCACCGATGTGGCGGGGTCCTCGCCAAAACGCAGCGTGCCACATTGATGTGAATTTGTGGCGATGCCCATGCGTTCGACGAGCACTATTGGATAGCCTGCTTCCTCCATCATGTACCTGGCGGCGCCGATCAGCTTCTTGTGTGCCACCAGGTTGTTTGGCTTCCAGTGGACCACGATACGGCCATCTGCGCCAAGCGTAATGCGGTTCTCCGGATCGGGCAAATCTTCTGACATGACCCACCAGTCGACGCTCCGATCCGCCATGCCTTGTAGAATTACTTTCGGCACCCCGGTTTTGCGGCGGTGAGCATTCCCGCCTGTAGCTTCCCAAGCGCCTGAATATTGCCCATCGGATAGGCGAGATCAGGGCCGCGCAGATAGAAATCGTTGACGGCGATCGTCTTTTGAAATACTGTGGGGTTCTTGTGCAGCGGGTCGATTGCCATCAGCGCCGTATTGTTGTGCACCATGTAGTTGCGGCCCAGCAGACCGCTCCTGTCGGCAAGACCATGTGGGTGAGCACTGTTGGCCGACTTGAGTAGCACCACCGTCGAATTGGTGGCGCCACAGGCGACCACGTAGCGCGCCGCCGTCACAGTCTGGCGTTGCCCGTCCTTTTCCACCTCAATCCCGGTCACGGTTTTACCCGACGGATCGGTGAGGATGCGCAGCGCCTGTGTGCGCACCCAGAGGGTGATGTTGGGGCTTTCGAGGGCCGGTCGGACGCAACAGACATCAGACTCGCTTTTGGCAAGCACCTTGCAGGGAAAACCGTCGCATGTTTTGCAGCGGATACAGCGTCCATCGGTGCGCAGGTCGATGCCCATCGGCAGGTGATATGGATGAAGCCCGTTCTGGATCATCTTCTCGGCCAACGTCTCGATGTAGGGTTCATGCGGCACGGCTGGAAACGGGAAGGGACCGGAGCGTGGCGGCTCGACCGGGTCTTCGCCTGTAACGCCATGCACCTGGTAGATCTGTTCGGCGCGGGCGTAGTAGGGTTCAAACTCCTCATAGCTCACGGGCCATGCCGGCGAAGTGCCGCCTTCATGTTCGAGCGCACCAAAGTCCTCACGGCGGAAGCGCGGGAGTGCGGCGCCATAGACTTTGGTGTTGCCGCCGACGAAGTAATGGACGCCGGGGTGAAATGGCTTGCCGTCTTCGCCATACCACACTTCGTCGGGCTTGTAGCGCGTCTTATCGAACACTTCGACCGGCTGCCAGTTCTGCTCTTCCTGGGGCAGATAATCCCCGCGCTCGATCAGCAGGACGCGCATACCGCTGTCGCGTAGGGCATAGGCCAGCGTCCCACCACCGGCGCCGGTGCCGACGATCACCAGGTCGAAATCCGCTTTCATGTGGTTGACTCCTGATGCAAAATCGTATCTGCGAAATAGTCGACCACCAGCGCTTGAGCAAAGTGCGGGCTGCCCGCTGCGACAAACGCCTGGTGTGCAGGGTGAACCAAGTAAGCGTCGCGATCCGCAGCGCTGTCAAATGTGAGTTGGAAACAGTGCGTGAACCCTTGCTGCAAGCCTTCCGGACTGACGTCGAGACCCCATTCAAAGCCACGAATCAGATCAATCTCTTGTGGCAGGCGACCAAAGTGGGTGCAAACGGCTTCGACTTCGGTGGGAGTGGAGGTAGGTTTGAACGCGAAGAGTACGATGTGGCGCAGCATGGGCGTGTCCAGTTCTATGAAGATGCCAATAAGTCGTTGATGCGGACCCAGCCACCCTGGTCCGAGGACCGTTCGGCGGCGGCCATGACTGCCTGAATGTGCAGGCCATCTGCCAGGGTCGGGCTGGCGGGCGATCCTCCGCAACGGCGCGTAAGAATTGGTACTGGCATTCGGCGTGGCTGCGGACGAAATCGGGCGCCATCGACCAGTCTGGCGCCTTTTGACCTTCATAGCGGTTGACCGTCTCGACCCGCTGGAAGCCGCGCGTACCGCCGAGCGGCTTCTCCGGAGCGCGGGCGTCGTAGATTTCGAGCCAACTCGGATCTTGCGCACAGAAGCGCAGGGAACCCTTGTCGCCAAAGATCTCAAACGTGAGGTCGTTGGCAAGACCGGTGCCGAAACGGGAAACCTCGACCAGGCCGAGCACGCCGGAGGCTGTCCGCAGGTGCATCAAGGCGAGGTCATCGACGTCGACCGCCGCCATCTGCATTGAGCCGGCCGCGATTGGGCGTTCCTTAATCAGTGTCTCGAGCGTTGCCTGGACGGCGCTGAAGTCGCCCAGCAAGTAATAGAGCAGATCAAGGATGTGGGAACCGATATCAAAGAGCGCGCCACCACCTGAAAACTCCTTTTGGAGTCGCCAGGTGAGCGGCTTCTGTGGATCGATGTAACCGGAGCGGTAGTAGCGCCCGCGGAACGAGAAGACCCTGCCGAGGAAGCCGTCTTCGACCAATTGCCGCGCCCGCATCACCGCCGGCAAGAAGCGGAAATTGAAGGTCATTTGCGTCTTGATGCCGGCGCGTGCGGCCGCGGCGACCATGCGTTGCGCCTCGGCCACGTTCATGGCGAGCGGCTTCTCACAGTAGACGTGTTTGCCGGCGGCAGCGGCGGCTTCGACAATCTCTGCATGCATCAGGTTTGGCACGGTGACGTCCACCACGTCGATGTCCGGATTTTCGAGCAACTCGTGATAGTCGTCAGTCCAGAAGGCGCAACCAATCTCCGCGGCGGCCGCTTCCGCGGTGGCGCGCCGGGCGGTCGCCACGCCGACGATCGGGAAGGTGTCTGCCGGGAAACCATAGTGATAGGGCAGGGAGCGGTAGCCCATCGCGTGGACGCGGCCAATACCGCCGTAGCCGATCATGCCGATACCGAGAGTTTTCATGGTTGTTCTCGCATGCGAATTTATGAGACAAAGAGACAAAGAGACAAAGAGACAAAGATAACGGTCAATTGTCGGAAACGGCTGGCGCTTGAGTCTCCCAGTCTCTTTTGTCTCCCGGTCTCCCCTGTCTCTTTGTCTCCCTGTCTCCCTTTGTCTCTATTTCAACTTGCCGTCTGCCGTCCGATACTTTCCACTTGCCTCGTCCATGACGGTGCGCAGTTTCTTGACTGCAGCAGCGATGTCGCCGGAGCCGGGCTTGAGCTTGCCGTTGGGGCCTTTGAGCAGGGGCGATGAGAACTCGCCTACGGTCATGCCGGCGGCGATAAATTCGCCTGACGTTCCCGGCGTTGAGACCCCCGTCTTCCATCAATTCGATCCGGTCTTCCATACCCGCCTCTGCAATCATATCATGCAGTTTGCGAATGGTCGTGACCATGATTGGGTCCCATGGTGTGTGGGCTTTGGCCGGGTTTCGGTTTCACCCAGAAAGGTGCGCGGCTTTCGTACTCGATGATGTCCACATAGGGGTGAATGAACTGTTCAAAGGCCGTGGTTGGCACGCCCTGCCAGGCCCAAACGCCGACCTTGAGTTCCAACTTTTCCTTGATGTAGGTGATCTGCTGGAAGATCATCTCACCCGTGGTCTCGATGGGGAGGCTGATCAGGCTGACGCCCAGGGCCTTGAGTTGGTCGAAGGTATCGAAATTGGGCCGGTACATCTGCAATTGAGCTTCGACTTCAAGGCTTGTGCTGGCGCGGGTGGCTTCAATGATGTCAAAACCGCCACGGGGCATGCCGAAGTCCATGTACTTGCCGTCGCGCACTTCGATATGCAGCCAGTCGACGCCGGCATCTTCCAGGTCCTTGATCTGCGCGCCGAGGGCGGCGTAGTCGGCCCAGAAGAGACCGGCGGCGATCTTGCACTGCTGCGTTACCTTACCAATTGTGTCTGACATTTCCCTGTTCTCTCCTCAAAAATTAACGAATATCCATTTCGATCAGCACCTTCATCGCCTGTTGGGTTCGCATCAGCTCAACACCCTTTGCAAGTTCAGTGAGCGGGAGTCTGTGTGTCACCAGCGCTGACGGTTGCAGGCGCCGGGCCTCGAGCAGTTGAATGGTTTGGGCGAAGGGATGCAGCCCAACGAATGTGCCGTGCACGGTCAGGTCATACCGTGTGATGGTGTATTGGTTCACCGGTGGGTTGTCGTGTGGGCGGATGCCAAAGAGGATCACCTGACCGCCCCGTCGTGCCAGTTTGATGGCTTGATTGAACTGGTTGCCCACGGCGTCGACGACAATGTCGGCGCCAAGCCCAGTCAGGCGTTTGACCTCAGCCGCAACGTCCACGGCTGACGCATCGATGGCTGCGTCCATGCCCATCTCCAGGGCGAACTCCAGCCGATAGGGCGCGACGTCGATCAGGATAATCTTGCCGGCGCCCAGCGTGCGATAGAGCTGGGCAAAGAGCAGACCCATGGGGCCGGCCCCGATGATGGCCACGTTATCACCGGGCTGAAAAGGTGCGCGTTTTACCGAACCGACGGCGCAGGCGAGCGGTTCAAAGAGCGCCGCATCGTCGCGCGGCACGGAGGGGTCGATCTGCCAGAGTGCTCTTGCCGGGGCCATGAGATAGGGCGCAAACGCGCCGTCGATGGTCGTGCCGATTGTCTGGTAGTCGGTGCACTGGTTGTCCAGCCCGCGGCGGCAATAGTCACATTTGCCGCAGGTCAAGCGATTGGCGATCACCACGCGATCACCGATGGCCAGATTCTTCACGGCCGGTCCCCTGTCGACGACAATTCCCACCCCTTCGTGGCCAATGATGATGCCTGGGGTCGCCTTGTGGGCGGGGGGTGTGGCGAGGATGTTCAGGTCGGTGCCGCAAATGCCGCACGCCTCAATTTGAACCAGCACATCGTCGGGCTGCGTTGGTCGCGGAACTGGGCGCAGTTGCATTTCGAGTTTGCCGTCGCCCAAAAGACGGGGGCGAGCATGGTGATTGGGATTGGATTGGGCATGGGTTCGTAGTCCGTATCTCGTATTGGGTATCACGTATTGCGTATCACAAGACACGAAATGCGTGATACGTTTTACTTTTTCATGTCGAGCACCGCACTGGCGGTACGATCGTCGGTGCAGAGCACTTTGACAATGCCGGTGTGTAAGGCGCCATTGATCGCGTGCGTCTTTTCCGGCCCCATGGCGACTGCGATGGTGCAGGGGATCTTTTTGATCTGTTCAAAGCCGATGCCGATGATGCGGTCATCGTAGCGATTGGCGTGTAACTGGCCATCGGCGGTAATGATACGGCCGGCGATATCACCCACTGCGCCGGCCGCTGCCAGCAGCCGCAATTCATCGGGCGTCATGAACCCGCCTTTGACATAACCGGATTGTGCCGGGTCCAGATTGCCGATGCCCACGAGCGCCATGCCGGCGCTTTCGGCGGCTTCCAACGCACGTTTGATATCGCGCTGGCTGCGCAGCACCGCGGCGGCCTCGACGCTGTCGGCCATGACAGGTGCAGAGAGATCGTAGACCTCGCCGCCCAGTTTCTGGGCAAGGCGCCGTGCCAGGGCGCCGCTGTCCGGTTCTTGCATCGCAAAAGGCATGCTGCCCAATGCAGGCGCGACTTTGACACGGGCGCGAAAGCCCGGGCGGATCGCGTTGATCGTTTCAAAGGTCGACCGGCCAAGGCACACGCTGAGCGTGGAGCCGTCCTGCAAGTGTTGCTCCAGGAAGCGCGCTGCCAGTTGGCCCAGTTGGTGGAGGCCCGCGTTGCCGTCGCCCGCGGTCGATTGCAGGACCAGTGCGTCTTGCAGCCCAAAGGTGTGCACCAGTGCGCGCTCCAGGCGGGCGTCGCGCTTGATGGGCCAGTCGATGAGGATGGTGACGACCTGTTCGTCGCGGGCCTGCTTGAGCAGACGGTATACCTTGACGCGCGAGATGCCGAGGCGCTGGGCGATCTCGTTCTGGGTCAATTCCTCCTCGTAGTAGAGCGAGGCGATTTGGGCCAATCGTTCGTGCAGGTCTGGTTCGGTCATCGGTTTCAAATGTGCAAATGCACGATGAGTGTGCAACTGCACGAATGATACTCGAAGCATTCGCGGTTGTCAACCCCTGTTCATGGAAGAGTTGCAGCGGCTCCTCTGTTTCGGTACATTTCGATCCAATACGGTGCGGGGTATGATGATGAAGGAGGAGCCAGTCGATGACGGTCGAGAAAGTGGTCCGGAAGGTAGCCATCAGCCAACAGCCCAAAGATGTGACCTATTGGCTTGCCCAACCACTGGAAGCGCGTCTCGCCGCGCTGGAGGAAATTCGGCGCGAGTATCACCGCTGGAAATACAATGCTGAACCAAGACTTCAGAGAGTTTATTCAATTACGAAACTATCGTGAAGTCCGGATCTGTCAGAGCACCATCCCGTGAGGGTGGTGAGGGCTCGGCAGAAGCCAAAGCGTCTGTGTAATCCGGTCAATCCGTGCTTCAGACAATTGCGTCACGACCATCGAAACGTCCCCGGCATGCGCCCAGGTGAGGTCATTGACGAAGTGAGGTGCGGCGCTTGCCGGGGTCGTTTGGTGCGCGTGAGTAAGTGTCATCTGAGGGGTGTTGGTGATGACTCTTTACACCCTGACGGGATGGTGCTCTGACGGACGGTGGGACGGTGGGACGGTGGGACGGGGGGATCACCACCCTGACGGGATGGTGCTCTGACAGACGGTGGGACGGTGGGACGGTGGGATCACCACCCTGACGGGATGGTGCTCTGACGGACGGTGGGACGGTGGGACGGGGGGATCACCACCCTGACGGGATGGTGCTCTGACGGACGGTGGGACGGGGGGGGGATCACCACCCTGACGGGATGGTGCTCTGACAGAATGCAAAAAGAAGGTCCGCACCGAAGCTCGGTGCGGACCTGAATCAGGAGGACAATCTCGTTGTTGCGTTAGCTGTTGTGCACCGTTTGCGGGCGCAGGGCCTTCGGGGCCGGACGCTGGCGGCGCTGGGCGGCGTCAGTCACTACAGCATACAGCAGCGCGCTGGCGGCAAGAGCGGCAATCAACCAGGCTGCCAGGCTCGTGACCGGGACCGTGCTCGCCGGTGCTGCAACCGTCACAACCGGCTCGGTGATGACTGGCGCCTTGCCAACTGGTAGCAGTTCACGACTGGTGGTCGTCAGGGCAAAGGCTGCGCCCGTCTGGCCAGGAACCGGGATGAGGCTAACAATCTGCGCCGGCGTGTTGGGGTAGAGACCACTCCACGAAGCGCCACCGTTGGTGCTCATCGTCACGCCCACTGGCGAATGATGCACTGTGGTCGAGCCGTACAGGTAGCTTACTGCTGCGTACACGACATCCAACTGCGCCGGGTCAATCGTCAGGGCATCCACATAGAGGCGGTTGCCGGGCATCATGCCGAGGCCGTCATTCGCCAGCGACCAGGTCGTACCATCCTGGCTGGTCAGCACACCACGGTCGGCGGTGCCGACATAGACGGTGGCTGGGAACCGATTGGCGATGGCCAGGGCGGTCGGAGCGCTCAGCAGATTCTCAACCTTGCTCCAACTCATCCCGCCATTCTCGCCGCGGTACAGGTTCATGGCGGTGCGAACGAAGACCAGACCGGCGCCGGTGCTGTCGGTGGCAACCTGCAAGACCGGCTCATCGAGCGGCTGCTGGCCGCCGGCGATCATGCTGCTGCCCACATCGCGGAGGCGGAAGACGCCCGCTGTGTCGGTGCCGGCATACAGCGTGCGGTTCAGGCTATCCACTGCCAGGCTGGTCACACCACCTACATACTGCTCGGTCAGTGGCACGCTCAGCCAATTCTGGCCGCGGTCCGTGCTGCGATAAACCACCAACTCATTAGCGGCGCCGATGTAGACGACACCAGGTTGGGCTGGGTCAAGCGCCACGGCGCCAACAATCACCTCATTGGGTGTCTGCACCTTGCGCCACTCACCTGGGCGGCCGGCGAAGAGTTCGCCGCCGTCGATGGCGTAGGAAGCGCCGGTGGCATTGGCGACGGAAGCGACAGCGCGCACGTTGGCGAGATTGGCCTTGACGACCGCAGCTTCGCGCATGTCAGTTGCATTGACGATGCCTGCGAAGACTGCCAGAACCAGTACGACGGTCGTGAGGGTGAAGAATATCTTGCGAATCATGTGCCTGTTCTCCTTATTGCGACGTTTGTTCGTTGCGTTCTAATCTTAGCAAGTCTGGAGTCGCCACGTTGGACAAAAGTGACGTCTGATTCAGACCGGAACCCTACGCTTTTGTCTGATTACAAGTGTAGAACAGGAGCAGGTTAGGATCAGAGGACTAGTACATTCCTCCGTTGTGTTCTAGCGCACAGTCTCGCGCCAGGTGGATCTTCCGGTGTTGACAGGTAATGCGTCTGATAATGTGTTGGTGAGATATTTCTTGCGGTAGGCGCAGAACTCGATGCTTCCGAAACCGCCGCAAATTTGACCGCAGTAGCCGGCTTTGCTATACTCCTTCTGTTGTTCGTGCGGGCCAGTAGCTCAGTTGGGAGAGCGCTACAATCGCACTGTAGAGGTCAGGGGTTCAAGTCCCCTCTGGTCCACCAAGCGCTCCGTACTCTGGTTAGAAGCGCCAAAATTTGACAGGAACGTCAAAAACCATATAATCCGTGTCGCTGCGGGCCTATAGCTCAGTTGGGAGAGCGCTACAATGGCATTGTAGAGGTCAAGGGTTCAAGTCCCTTTAGGTCCACTCAAGACCCTTCCGACCGGAAGGGTCTTTTTGTTTTATCCGAAGTCAAAGCGCCCTCGCCGGCGCGTGAAAAGGAAGCAATGATGGCGACCACTCGCCCACTCGATCAACTGCGCCCGGTGCGTCTGGAACTCGATTACGTCATGTATCCCGAAGGGTCGGTCCTGATCACGATGGGGAACACGCGCGTGCTCTGTAACGCCACCGTTGAAGAGAATGTGCCCCGATGGCTGCATAACAGCAAGCTGAAACAAGGCTGGGTGACCGCGGAGTATGCCATGCTGCCGCGCGCCACGGAGCAGCGTAACCAGCGTGAGACGCTGCAGCCCAAGGGGCGGACGCAAGAGATTCAGCGACTGATCGCGCGTAGCCTGCGGGCGGCGGTGGACCTGCCGCGATTAGGTGAACGCCAGATCGTCGTGGACTGTGACGTGATCCAGGCTGACGGCGGCACACGCACTGCCGCCATTACGGGTGGCTTTGTTGCACTGGCCCTGGCCATCAAGCGGTTGGAGCGGCGCAAGGTCGTGGAGGTTGGCGCCATCAAGCAGGCGGTGGCGGCGGTCAGCGTCGGCGTGCTAAATGGGCGCGCCGTGCTTGATCTCAATTATCAGATGGACCAGAATGCGTCGGTGGACATGAATGTGGTGATGACCGCGGACGGGCGTTTCGTCGAAGTGCAGGGGACGGCGGAGGGCGAGCCGTTTAGCCGGGGGGCGTTGAACGCGATGTTGTTGCTTGCAGAGCACGGGATCAGGCAGTTGTTTGAAGTGCAGGCGTCGGCGCTGGCGGAGGCGAGGATATAAGAATCTCTGCTCTTTCCTCTCCGCGTTTCCTCCGCGCCTCCGCGGTGGGAGGTGGGGAGGGGAGAAAGATCAACGCGGAGGCGGGAGACGGAGGAGTTTGCGGAGCGAGACAGGGAGCAGGAGAGGGAGACAGGGAGACAGGGAGACAGGGAGAGGGTTAGTCGCGGGGGGCGAGGAGGAGTTTGGAGGTGCGGGCGAGGTAGAGACCCAGGAAGATGATGGCGGCGCCGGCGACTTTTAGGGGGGTGATGACTTCGCCCAGGATGATGGCCGCGGAGATGGCGCCGACGACCGGGATCAGGTTGCTGTAGAAGGCGGTGCGCGCACCGCCGATTCGTTTTACCCCATTGTTCCAAATGATAAACGCGATCACGATGGCAAAGATGGCGGAGTAGAGCAGGCCCGCCCAGCCACTGGGCTGCACATTGCCAAAATTCAGCGCGGCCACGGCCGGCAACCCAATCAGGATCAAGGGGATGGCGCCGATTGTCGTCGTCAGCGCCGTCACCCGCAGTGGTGAATAGCGAGTCATCAGGGGGGCGGCCATGACGGCATAGAGCGCCCATAGGAATGAGCCGGCCAGGATCAACAAGTCGCCGGTGAGCATGGTTGAGGTCAATTCCAACCCACCGCCACCCTGAATGATCAGGAAGATACCCAGGAATGCGAGCAGGATGCCAAACCAACCCCGTCGCGCCAGGGTCTCTCTGCCAAGGGCACGATTGATCAGGGCGACAAATGCTGGTGACGTCGCAATGATCAGCGCGGTGTTGGAGGCAGTTGTCATCGCCAGCCCAGTCAGAAAAAGCGGCTGATAGAAGCTTGTGCCCACCAATCCCACCGCGATCATCATGCGCCAATCCGCGCGCCGCACCGCAAGGCTGCGTTCAAAGAGATAGGCTACGAGGAGCAGCAGCGCAGCCGCCACGATAAAGCGAATGGCCATGAACGCCATCGGCGGGATCTGGGCATAGGTGGCTTTGACGACAACCGCATTGATTCCCCAGATAAAGACCATGGCCAGCAGGGCAAGGTCGATGGCGCCAAAACGGGCATCGCCCGCGGCTGGGGACATTGGTGTGGTTGCCTTGGCCATTGCTATCGTCTCCCTGCGAATTCCGGACTGTCGCTGAGTACACGATCCAGCGCATCATTGCGGCGCACACGATAGGTCGCAATGCCCGCCCCACTCAATTCGGCCAGGAGCGGGGCATAGTCGCGTGGTGAGCCAAAGGTAGAGCCGTCGACGACGATCGCAATGCTGTTGACGCCGCGCCGTTGGAGCATTTGGAGCGCTGCGGCCCACTCGGGTGAATGGTCGGAGCTGATGGCCACCAGGGTGTCATTGCGGTTCAGGCGCACGCCGTCCGTCACGACAAGGTCGGCAAATGGTAGATCGCCGACCGCATCCACCACTGCGAGCGCTTCCAGGAACTTATTGAGTTGGCGTTCGCCCCGATCCGCCTGGACGAATTCACGTGTGCGGCCGCGGCTGTTCATGCCAACTGCCCGGTTGCGTTGCAAGAAATAGCGCGCCAGACTTGCCGCCACGGTAACCCCATATTCGGTGGTGATTGGTGGCAGTTCGAATTGGCGCCCGGCTTTCTTGATGCGGCCGCTCTGGGCGCCGATGCCGATCTCGGGTGGCTGCGGGGACCAGGGCAGACCGGCCGCGGCGCCGGCGCTGAGGTCCAAATAGATCCAGATATCAGCCGTCGGATCCAGTTCAAACTCCTTCACCATCAACCGGTTCATGCGCGCGGTCGTTGGCCAGTGGATGCGGTTAAAGCTGTCGCCATGGACGTACTCGCGGATGCCGGCGACATTGCTGGTGACCTGGTAGGTGCGCCGATGTCTGGCTTCGCCACCTGATAATTCAGATATCGAAGGTTCAAACGCGCGCAGTTCGACGGTGGCAGGATAGACCACGATGTAGCCGCTCGGCGCAAAGGCGCGCGCATTGTGAAAGATGCCAAGTGGATCGCCGCTGTGGAGTGTCACGGGTCCCAAACGAAAGCGGCCGCGCTGCATGCAGAGCGTTTTCACCAGCCACCGCTGGGTCTTGTTGCGGCGGAGTGCATTGACGATCCGGCTCGCACTGTGCCAGGGGAGGGTCGAATTGTCCTCCAGTTAGAGCCAAAGCTTTGGAAACCAACTTTGGTTGGTGACTTCAAACTGTTCTTCTGCGTACTGCCCAACCTGGCTGCGCCGCGTCTTGGTCATGCGGCGCACCGTGATGCCACGGAGGCTGTGCCAGGACCAGAGAAAGCTTAATGCCAACAGTGCCGTCAGGAGATAGGCCAGGCTGAAAGCGAGGTCGCGCCCTGTGTTTAGCGCAAGGGCCCACGCGGTGACCACGCCTATCAATAAAAATGCCAGCCGGGAATTCATGCAGTCGCCCTGCCATCCTGGATTATCGCGTTACATGCCAGGCAGTGAGTTTTCAACGCACTTTCGCCCTGGCTCCAGGCACGGGGGTGTGCCGCAACGCATCTTCGACCACCTGGCGTGCGGTGACGTTCTTAATGCGTGCGGAGGGGCTGACGATCAAACGGTGGGCAAGGGTCGGCTCAGCAAGATATTTTACATCGTCCGGGAGCACAAAATCACGGCCATTAAGCGCCGCCCAGGCCCGTGTGGTGTTGAAGAGGGCGAGGCTACCACGCGGGCTTGCCCCCAGGTAGATATCAGGATGGTCGCGCGTGGTTGTGACAATGTCGACAATATAGCTCTTCACCAGGTCGTCGACATAGACGGCGCGGATGGCGCGTTGCGCCTGCATCAATTCGGCCACGCTGACCACTTGCTGAATATCTTGAATGGGGTGATGGTCGCTCTGGCGATTGAGAATGTCGACTTCATTCTGTTTTGTCGGATAGCCCAGGTGAATGCGCATCATGAAGCGATCGACCTGCGCTTCAGGCAGTGGAAAGGTGCCTTCGTACTCGATTGGGTTTTGCGTGGCGAGGACGAGGAATGGTTTTGGCATTTCATGCGTGATGCCATCGACCGTCACCTGCCGCTCTTCCATCGCTTCCAACAGCGCGGATTGCGTTTTGGGTGTCGCCCGATTAATCTCGTCGGTAAGCACCAACTGTGCAAAGATTGGACCCTGCCGAAACTCGAATTCCTGCGTTTTCTGGTTGTAGATGTTGACGCCTGTCACATCCGTCGGCAACATGTCCGGCGTAAACTGGATCCGGCGAAACGAGGAACCCACGCTGAGCGCCAGCGCACGCGCCAGCATTGTCTTGCCGACGCCCGGCACATCTTCGATCAGGAGATGGCCATCACAAAGCATGCCCAGCAGCGTGAGGCGCACCTCATCATCTTTGCCGACAATGACGCGCCGGACATTCTCTGCTACGCGGTTGCCGATGCTTTGGACGATCTCCATGCGTTGACTCCAAGTCTCTTAGTTGCGACCTAATAAAACCATACAATACCCGAAAAACGGTGCGTGGGCAAACGGATGGCGTTTCCGGGGAGGGCGACAAACCCAAGAACGCTGAAAACGCAATGGACGATTGACCATTGACAATTTGTGGTGCACGTGGGCTATAATGCTGCGTGCATTCCGGTAACATTTCAACATAGCGCATCCCTTTTAGCAGCACGTAGACGGTCCCACATGGAGCTGCACGAGTATCCTCGACCCGCGAACGACACCGGCATTGGCATCCATTGGACGGTCGGTTATGCCACTGCGGTAGGCCAGTCGCAAATACGGGAATTTTGGCTGCCCGAACTAAAGAGCATGGGTGTCAAGTGGGTGAAGATTTTCAACCACGATGGCGCCCTCGACTTCTGCGAGCTGTTGCTGGCGGAAGATATCATGCCGATCGTCCGTCTCTACCGGCCCAGCCCCAATCCCGGCCGGCTGGGCGTCAAGGAATTGGTCTACCTTGACTCGTTGATTCGAGCCGGTGTGCGTTATTTCGAGTTCAACAACGAACCGGATGTTGATGCCGAATGGAAGGGCGGGCGGGTGCCGGTCAACGGCATCGATCTGACCGTTGAAAACACGATCGCCAATCTGGAGATTGTCCTCGAGCGCGGCGGGATGCCGGCCATTCCGGCCGTGGCTAATGGCAGCCGGTGGGATCTGGTGGGCAAAATCGTCGCCGTTGGTCGCAAGGACCTATTTGCGGGTCCGGTCTGGCAGGCGATTCACAACTACTCGCAGAACAGGCCGCTCGACTACCCGTACGACATTGGGAATCAGGAGGGGGCTGCCTTCACGGATCGCTTTTATCGCGCGGTTGGGGGGGAGGCCTGGAACGAAGACGCCTGGCGCGGGCGCAACCTCGCCGAGGTCAACCGCCTCCGGTATGATCGGCGCAGCCCCGGCGCCACGATCATGGATGACCATGCCTGTTTTCTGGCCTACGAATATTACGACGCCTTGAACCGCAAACATTTGGGCCGCAGCATTCCCATTCTGTCGACGGAATGTGGTTATCTTGTGGGCGAAGATATTGATCCGCGCTATGCGGCTACGACCCCGGATCTCCATATGGCCCAGACGCTGGAAGCCTGTCGCGTGATGATGGGCACCAGCCAGCGCTTCAAATTGGCGCCTGATTACTATTTCTGCACCGCGTTCTGGCTTGTGGCCAATGAGTTGTTGGGGAGCACCAGCCCGTGGTGGGAGACCCATGCCTGGTACAGCGATCGTTGGCCGCACGGTGCACTGCCGGTGGCGCGGGCGTTGCAGGCGGAACCCAAGGTGGCCAGGATCGGGGTTGAACCGGCGGTTGGTGTGAGTGTCATGCTGTATGGTGTGGTGGCGCAGGCGCCGGAACGATCGGTCGTGCGCCTCGAAGCGAACGGCAAGCTAGTCGCACGCACCGAACTTGACGAGGCTGGGCGCTTTGAGATGGCCGACCTGGCCCCCGGTGACTATATGTTGCGCGTCGAGAGCACCGGTTTCACCCAGCCCATCAGTGTCCCAAGTGATCAGCGCGAAGTGCTTGTGCGCGTTGCCCTGCCGGTTGCACCCGATGTCGTCAGCAGGAGTGTTGTTTCCGGGCGTGCGCGGTGGCGCCGGGGCGGTTGTGATGCTGGTGCGCAGCGATGACGGCGAAGAATGGGTGACGATGGCGCGCGATGACGGCGGCTATCGCTTCATCGACTTGTCGCCTGGAGGCTATTCGGTGCGTGTGCACCCTGCCGGCACCCATCGAGAAAATATTGTGCTTGATGGCCGGAACCAGGTGGAGGCCGACCTGGCCATGACCGGCTGGGGGTATACGGTGCGGATTGCAGACGATATTCAGAAGGTCGGTGCAATTGTTGTCACCACCCCAGGGCGTAAGGGGTTGCGCGTGCAGGCGCACAGCGCGGAGTGGAGCAGCGAAGCCGTGCTGACCGGTGCAGTGCCAGAATATGGCGAACATGCCGCTATCATCACGCCGCTTGAAGTGGATTACTACATGGTGACGGTGGACGGCGCCGAGGATGAAACGGGCAAGCCCACCCAACTCGAAGCCCGGGTGCACGTGGATAAGCGCGCCGTGCCATGGGTCGAATTTGTCTTTACCCCGGTGGCTGATGCGCAGCCTGCAACCTCATCCAGGGTGCTAGGGGTGGTCATCGGTGCGCGGCGCGGGCAGCCCGTTCAGGTGCAACTGGCGGATGATCAGGCGCAGCGCCGCACTGCGCTTGTCGACGACCGAGGCCATTTTGTCTTTGACGGATTAAGCGCCGGTTCTTACCAACTTGCGGTCATTGGCTTTGAAGACGCGACACGCAGCAGCAACTTTGCGCTTGATGGGAAGAATCAGGTTGAAGTGGAGATTGCGCTCCCCGGCTTGGAGCCCGCGGCCGCGCCGCGGGCGGGTGCAAGTATCGTCACGGGGGTGGCGCCTGCTTCAGCCGGGCGCCTTGCCCGCTTGCTTGATGCGGTCGGCAACGAACACCGGGCAATTGTGGACGGTAACGACCGCTTCGCCTTCGAAGCGCTTCCCGCAGGAATGTATACAGTCCTTGTCGAAGGCGGCTTCCAGCAAGGCAGCGTCGAACTCGATGGCGCCAACGCCGTGGAAATTCAGTTTGCGCCCGTGATTGCGGTGTGGGAGACCACGATCAGTGAAATTGGCTCCATGCCAGGCTTCTCCAGTCTACGCGTCGAGGTCGAAGGAATGCCTGACCTGCCGGTACGCGTCACCAGACAAGATGAAGATGGGCAGGTGGCCCGCACCAGCAAGGACCCGGAGCGCGGGGCGTTTTTTGTGGAGTTCCGGCCACTGGGTCCTGGTCTGTACGTCGTTGAGCCTGAATCACTTGGCATCTGGACGCCGGTGGAATTGACCGGGCTCGAGGCGATTGCCGTCAGTTTCCGGCGTACGCAGAGTGCGGTCAGCCCAAACACCGTGCGGCAGCTATCCGCGGTGGAGTCGCGCTATGCCGACCTTGGGTATCTGTTCTTAGCGTCAGCACCGGCGACGCCAGCGCAACTCGAGCGCTTGCTGCGTCTGGTCTCTGCACGGGCGTTGCCATTTGGCATGGATGTGGATGTCGCTGCCCAATGTCCGCAGATCTTGTTGTTGGATGATGGATCTGCAGCGGGCGATGAGCTCGCCTTGCGGCTTGGCATGCGGGGCGCCGACGTGATCCGCAGCCGCGGCAACTGGGATTTGATTTTCGACGAATTGGGGGCTTGACCTGCGTCCACGATTGTGATAGGCTTTGTGCCTGAAAGTGCTTTCATGAAAGCACTTTCAGCTTTCCCATTCAGTCCCGTAGCAATTCTTGGATAGCATGCCGGCAACGATCTATGACGTCGCGACACACGCGGGAGTCAGCATCTCGACGGTGTCCCGGGTAGTAAACTCACCGCAAGGGGTGAACCCGGCGACACGCTTTCGCGTGCAGCGGTCAATTGAGGCATTAGGCTTTGTGCCGCGAGCGGACGCAACCGCCAGAGCGCGGCGGTTGCATCGACAAGTCGGTGTGCTTGCACCTTTCTTTACCTACTCGGCGTTTGTGCAGCGGTTGCGGGGCATCGCATCGTCGCTGTCAGATGCGGGTTACGAACTTGTGGTATACAATGCTGACACGCCAGAACACATCCATGCGTATCTGCATTCATTGCCGCTGTTGCGGCGGCTTGACGGGTTGATCATCATTTCATTGCGGCTTGACGACATGCTCGCCGTGCGCTTGCGGGCCAGCGGTCTGCCGGTTGCGCTGATCGAGGCGACGCATCCGAGTCTCTCGGGCGTCGATGTCGACAATCGTGAGGGTGGGCGGGTTGCCGGCAAGTATCTAATGGCAGCAGGGCACCGGCAGATTGGTTTTGTGGGTGGCGACTATGCGGTTGGGGACTACACGCTGCGCACCAGCCAGTTGCGGTTGCAGGGACTATGCGAGGTGGCTGAGGCCGCGGGAGTCCAGGTGCAGGTGCCGGCGTTGCCGGCGAATTCGGCGACGCGTGAAGATGCGCAGCAGCAGGCGTTTGAACTGCTGGCGCGCAGCCAGCCACCGACGGCGATTTTTGCAGCCAGTGACACGTTGGCGCTTGGGGTATTGCGTGCCGCGCGTGAGCGCAACCTGCGTGTTCCACAAGACCTGGCCGTACTCGGTTTCGATGATCTGGAGTTTGCCGAGTATATCGGCTTGAGCACCATTTCGCAGTCGCTGGAAGTTTCGGGCCGGCAGGCAGTCGAATTGGTGATGGCGGCCATGGCGGATGAGCAGACGCTGCCCAGGCATGTACAGTTGCCGTTGCACGTGGTGCGGAGAGAGACGGCATAGTACTTTTCCCTTCGGTTAGTCACCGGGCAACCGGGATTGACATAAAATTGTTCGTTCCAGTTTTACCTTTGTACACCCATAAGGAGCATACTCTATGATGCGACGTGTCTTAGCCGTGTTGGGCCTGCTGGTCATCACGGCAATGGTGCTTGCGGCTTGTGGTGGTGGCGCCCCTGCGGCGACCGAAGCCCCAGCCGCCCCCGCAGAAGCCACGACGGAAGCTGCCGCTGAGGCGACAACTGAAGCCGCTGCCGAAGCGACGACGGAAGCCGCTGCCGAGGCCACGACCGAAGCTGCCGCTGAAGCCCCAGCCGCCAGCGGTGAGGTTGTGAACCTGACCTTCCTGGGCGCCGCTCCGGGCGCTGAAGCCGACTACACCAAGGAGCAGATTGCTGCATGGAACGCGGCGAACCCTGACATCCAGGTCGCGTTCGTCAACGGACCCACATCGGCGACCGACCGCTATGGTCTGCTGCTGCAAACCTTTCAGGCGCAGTCTTCCGACATCGACGTTACCCAGATCGACGTGATCTGGCCTGGCGACCTGGCAGACAACCTGCTCGACTTCAATGAGTACGGTGGCGTCGAGGCTGTTGCCGACGACTTCCCGGCCATCGTGACCAACAACACGGTGGACGGCCGCTTGGTCGGTCTGCCCTGGTTCACCGACGGTGGTCTGCTGTACTACCGCGCTGACCTGCTGGAGAAGTATGGCTACGCCGCCCCGCCCAAGACCTGGACCGAGCTGGAAGAGATGGCCGCCAAGATTCAGGAAGGCGAACGCGCCGCCGGCAACCAGGACTTCTGGGGCTACGTGTGGCAGGGCGCCCCGTATGAAGGCCTCACTTGTGATGCGTTGGAATGGGTCTACTCCAGCGGCGGCGGCACCATCGTCAGCCCGGAGAAGGTCATCACCATCAACAACGAAGCTGCCGCAGGGGCCATGGATCGTGCGTTCGGCTGGATCGGCACGATTTCGCCTCCGGGCACCACCAGCATGATGGAAGAAGATTCCCGCGCTGTATGGAACGGTGGCAACGCCGCCTTCATGCGCAACTGGCCGTATGCCTTCAGCCTGGGCAATGCGGATGACAGCAAGATCAAAGGCCTGTTCGACGCCACGTCGCTGCCCGGCGCCGAAGCAGGCATGAGCGCCGCCACCCTGGGTGGCTGGCAGGTGGGTGTGTCGAAGTACAGCAAGAACCCGGAAGCGGCAGCCAAGTTCGCCATGTGGCTGGGTAGCACCGAAAGCCAGAAGGACCGCGCAATCAACATCTCCCTGATCCCGACCAAGAAGAGCCTGTATGAGGATCCGGAAGTTGCTGCGGCGCAGCCATTCATGCCGAAACTGCTGCCGGTCTTCACCAGCGCTGTGGCACGCCCGTCAACCGCGACGGCGCCGAAGTACAACGAAGTCTCCAATGTCTTCTTCTCGAACGTCTCTGACGTGCTCACGGGCAAGCAGAGCGGTAAGGACGCCGTTGCGAACATCGAACTGGATCTCGAAGACCTGCTGGGCTTTGAGGTCGGCGCACCGGACTAGTCAGTCTTGTAGGCTTGCGGTCTGTCGCTGAGCGATCATGCCAGCATACCGCACCATGATGAATCGGTCTGAATTGCCTCCGAGTTCAGACCGGTCTTCAAGTTTGTTTTCGGATTACCTCAGTCTGTGTTACACCCTTGACTCCTTGCATCCAAGCCTTCCTCGTGCAGATTTTCCAGGCGTATGAGGTTGGTGAACCAGAATCTCTCAGACGGAAGGAGCGCCGCAACTATGGCCAAGGCGAAAGAAGGTGGCAGTGACCTGGCCAAACAGGAGCAGAAACTGGCGTATATTCTACTTGCGCCGACGTTTTTATGATCCTGCTGGCCATCGCAATCTACCCGCTTACTTCTGTCTTTTGCAACAGCTTTACGAACGCCACCTTTGCCAGTTCGAAACCCACCGAGTTTGTTGGATTGGCGAACTACCAGCAACTGCTCAGCATGACGATCGTGCAGGTGCCCGCGGTCATTGACGAGGCAACGGGCAAACCCAAGATCGATGAGAAGACCGGCGAAATTGAGTTTGAGAGTTCGGTGACGGCGCTACCCCGCAAACCGGTACGCTTCAAACCGGTCACCGAAGTCACGATCTTTGGCAACAAATATGTCCTTGGCGCCACGGATCCGGATTTCATCCGTGCGACGTGGGACACCATCGTATTCGCTGTTGCCACAGTATTCCTTGAGTTGGTGTTGGGCATGATCGTCGCGCTGATCGTAAACGCCAATTTCAAAGGGCGTGGCTTCATGCGCGCCCTCATCCTGGTGCCCTGGGTGATCCCGACGGCCGTCTCCTCGCAGATTTGGCGATACATGCTGCAGCCCAACCGCACCGGCTTCTTCAACACGGTGCTTTGGCATCTGGGCCTTGGCAACGGCGAAATACCTTTCTTGTCCGACCCGGCCTATCAGATGCCGTCGATGATCATGATTGACGTCTGGAAGACGACGCCCTTTATGGCGCTGCTGCTGCTGGCCGGTCTACAGTTGATTCCAGGTGACATTTACGAGGCGGCTGACGTAGATGGCGCCGGTCCCGTCAGAACATTTTTTCGCCTGACCCTGCCGCTGCTCAAAGGTACGATCGCCGTAGCGCTGGTCTTCCGGACGCTCGATGCGTTGCGTGTCTTTGACTTTTCCAAATCGTGATGGGGCAGGCGCGCTACTCGATGGCGAGCTACACCTACTACCAGTTGATACAGAATCGTGCGATGGGCTATTCCTCGGCTAGTAGCATCGTCATCTTTATCGTCTTATCCATCTTCGCCATCGGCTACATGCGTTCGCTGGGAGTGAAATCCGATGAGCATTAAAACCAAGCATCGCATCAACCGATCCTGCTCTGGGTGCTGATCGTCGTGATGGCGGTCTGGATGCTCTTCCCCTTCTATTGGGCGCTCAACTCCTCGTTCAAGACCGAGGGCCAGTTGGCCATGACGCCGGCGACCTTTGTCCCGGCAGCCAGTGACGGGCGACATCTCGTTTACCTTCAAGGAACTACTACCAGGGTGTTGACCAAACCCGGCATTCCTCCGCGGGATCCTGAACAGTACGATCGTGGCCATCTCGGTCACCGTCCTTGCGCTGGCCATCGGCGCCTTTGCCGGCTTTGCACTGGGCAAGTTGCGCTATCAGCGGCAAGACGGCCACGCTGTACATCATTCTAGCCATGACGATGTTCCCTGCGATCGCAGTTCTATCGGGTCTATATGCGGTGATTACGGCGCTGGGCATCTCGGCGATTCCCAGTCTGATCATGACTTACCTGCTCTTTTCACTGCCCTTTACAGCCTGGGTGCTGACGGCATTCTTCCGTGAATTGCCGACCGAAATCTTCCAGTCGGCGCAGGTGGATGGCGCGTCGCCGTTCCAGACCTTCTACATGATCATGTTGCCGCTGACGGCGCCCGCGTTGGTGACGACCGGTCTGCTGGCCTTTGTCGGCGCCTGGAACGAGTATCTGTTTGCGTTGACTTTCACGTCAGTCCAGCCCGATGCCCGCACGTTGCCGGTCATCATCGCCAACTTCCCGGCGCAGGCAACGCGGCAGATTCCGTTTGGCCAAATCATGGCGGCGGGTATCTTGTCCAGTATTCCGTTGTTCCTCTTGGTCTTTATCTTCCAGCGCCGGATCGTGGCGGGTCTGACCGCCGGCGCGGTGAAGGGCTGAGAGACAATAGTCTACAGCCAATTGCCAATTGTCAATGGAGGTCGGCGCAAGCCGTGTTGACGAACTGGCATTGGCTGTTGGGCGGACCGGCTACCGCAATAATCCCGTACGTATGGTGAGTTTCAGATTAGCCGATAACGCGCCCCAAACCTGGGCCGGGGGGGGGGTTTTTACCCCCCGGGGGTGTTGCGCCCACACCACGGGGGGCCACCGCCCCCCCCCTCCGACCGGGGCCGCGGGGGGGGGGGCAGAAGCGGCCCCCGGGGCGAAGGGAAAAAATGAAAACACAAAAAAAAACAAAAGAAACCTTGTGCCCCCCGTTTTTCCTCTGGAATCTTTTCGGGGGTAGGAAGGAGCTGCGGCAGGGGGGGATGCCGCTGGGGGGGGCCGAGGGGGTTGGTTGGGGGGGGTTGTCTGCCGGTGTGTCCGCTCCATTGTAGATGGGATTGGGGGGTGGGGCGGCCTGCGGGGGAAGGGCGGCTCGTCCAAGTGGTGGGGGGGGGGGGGGGGGGGGGGGGGTTTTCCCCGTCTGGCGGGGGCGGGGGGGGAGGAGGGGGCCGGGGGGAGGGGGGGGCACCCTGGGGGGGGGGCACCGGGAGAGGGGGGACCGGGGGAGGGGGGGGGGCACGGGCGCGCCCGGGGGGCCGGCGGCAGGTGCCCGCCGCCGGTGGTCACCGGCCCCCGCGTTTCCGGGGACCAGCCCCGCCGGGACCAGCCGTCCCGCGAGCGGGAAAACCGGGGCGCGCGGGCGGGGGACGGGGGGCGGCCCGGGGGGGGGCCGCCCAGCGGGGGGCCCCGCCCCCCGGGGGGCGCGGCCCCCGGCAGGACGGGAACCCCGGCCCCTTCTCGAGCCGCCCCTTCTGTGCCGGGGCGGCCGGAGGGGAAGGGGGGGAGGCCGGGGGGGAGGGGGGGGGGGGGGGGGGCTCGGGCCGCGGGGGGCGGGGGGGGGGGGGGGGGGTTGCGGTGGGAGGGGGAGGGGTGGGCCCTTGAGGGGGAGGGGAAGGTGCGGCGGGGGGGGAGGTTCGCTGGGGGGGGGGGGCCTTTGAAGCCCGGAGGGGGGGCGGTGTAGAGAGGCGCGCCAGGCGACACGACCGGGACCCACCCGGGGCGGGGGGAGATGCGCGGGAGCGGGGGGGGAGAGGCGGGGGGGGGGGCCTTGCGGGGGGGGGCCGGGGGGGGGAGGGCCGGGGGGAAGGGGCGGGGCAGAGGCGGCCAGGGGCTGCACCGCCCCTTGGTTGTTCCCCTGGGGGGGCCATCTGGGGCGGGCCCCCAACGCCCGCCCCTGCCGCCGGCGCGGGGCCCCCGAGCGCCCGGGGGGGGGGGAGCGCGACCGGGGGGGCCGCCCAGGCCGACCGCGGGCGGGGGCGGGGAGGGGAGGGGGGGGGGGGGGGGGGGGGGGGGGGGGGGGTTTGGGGGGGAGGGGGGTGGCGGGGGCGGGGGCAGAAAGGGCGGGGGGACCGGCCCCCCCCACCCGCGCGGCGCGCCCGCCGGGCGGGGGGGGGCGTTTCCGCCGCATTCTGGGCGGGGGGGAGGGGGGTCGCCACGGGGGGGGCCCCCCGGCGCCGCCGCCCACCGGGGGGGGGGGGGCCGCCCCCCCCGGCGCCCGGGCGCAGGGGCCCCACGGGGGGGGGCTCGGCGGCCGGGGGCGGGGGGGGCCCCGGGCCCCCGGGCCACCCCGGCCGGGGGGAAGGGGGAAGGGGGGTTGCACTATTTTCGGACGTTGACCAGGTTCCGGCACGCCAACCCGGTGCTACGGCGCGGCAGTTTCACGTTGGTGGACAACGGTGACAGTCCGATCCTGGCCTACTGGCGTGAACATGAAGGGCGCCGGTGCCTGGTGGCGGCGAATACTGCAGCGGAAGTGCAGGAATTCGCGCTGCCTGGGCGACCATCCCCAATCTACCAGAGCCAGCCTACGACCATAGTGAAAGATCAGTTGGTGCTACCGGGCTATGCGATCTGGATCGGTGAGATCCAGGAATGAGATTGGTGTGAAGGTGGCGCATGCCGGGGACGGCAAAGCCGTTGTCCCATAGGCATCAAGCTAAGGATCAAAATTCCCGCAGGGACGCAGAGCCGCAGGGAAATGCGCGCTGGAAGCTCGAAAATTGCCACAAAGAACACCGAGAGCACAAAGAAACGAACGATAGGCGCGCATTTTCTTTGTGGTCTTTGTGCTCTTTGTGGCCAATGATGCTTTTCGCGGCGTCCCTGCGGGAGAACTTTTTTACGTTGTTCCTTTGCGTCTTTGCGGCTTGGCGGGAGGGTTTGATCCTTAGCTTGATGCGGATGGGTCACGGCACTGCCGTGTCCGTGCGTGAGCGGCCGGAAGGCATTGCCCAAGCCCAGCGATCACTGCCCTCACGGAGTGGTGCTCTGACAGACGAGGGGACGGGGGGACGTACCAATCAGAGCCACGCACGTGAGTAAGTGGTTCGCCTTGCTGAAGCCAAAGCCGTCCCCGGCATGCGCCAGGTCCACTCAATCGGTCCCGAACGGTGTGGCGCTTGCCGGGGACGTTCCTTTGTGCGGCGCCAGGTGCGACGCACGGTGCATAGGTTGTGCGTTCGGCCACCCTCATTGGCACCGTGCGACGCACCGCTTTGGCTTTGGCCGAGCGCTCACCACCCTCACGGGATGGTGCTCTGACATGCGGCGCCGACAGACGGCGGGACGGGGCGCTCACCACCCCATAGGCATCAAGCTAAGGACCCAATCTCCCGCAGGGACGCTGTGCCGCAGGGAAATGCGCGCTGGAAGCTCAAAAATTGCCGCAAAGAACACAGAGAGCACAAAGAAAGGAACGATACTACGCCGTGTTGTGGGCGGATCCTGAAAATCCGAAGCGCTGTAGAACGACTCTGGCGGCGAAGACGGGCAACTTCAGCATGCGGCGCCAGCGCCAGGGTTCGCGCGCAAGGCGGTGCAGCCATTCCAGCCCGAATCTTCGCATCCAGGCCGGGGCACGCACCGTCACACCGGCAACAAAATCGAACGCCCCACCGACCCCGATGGCGACCGCCGCGGGCAACTCCGCGCGATGCTGGTCGATCCAGTAATTCTGGCGCGGGTGGCCAAAGGCAACGAACAAGATATCCGGTTTGGTGGCGGTGAGGTAGGCATGAATGGCGGGCCAATCGCCATCATGCGGGCTGCCGCTGTGGACGCCGGCGACGATCAACGCCGGGTATTGCTCACGCAGGCGTGGCCGTCTGCAGGGCCACGCCAGGCGCCGCACCCAGAAAGAAGACGCGCCAGCCACGGGCGGCGGCGCGGGCGGTGATGTGATAGATCCCGTCGGAACCGGTGACGCGCTCCGGCAGTGGCTGGCCGAACAGGCGCGCCGCCCACAACACGCCGACGCCGTCAGGCACGCGCAGGTCAGCGCGTTGGAGCACCGCGGCAAAGGCGGGGTTGCGGTTGGCATCGACGATGAACTCCGGGTTGACGGTGCAGACCTGGCGGCAGGCGGGAGCAGCAGCCAGGTGGTGCTGGCCTACTGTTGTCGTATCCGCTGCGCGGAGTTGTACCTGGCGCCGGTTTTGGCGATCAAGCGGGTCTTGGTGGCCTACGGTGGGGGCATCCGCTGCGCGATGTTCGCCCACCCAGGCGTCGATCTGATCCAGCGTGGTTGCGAAGTCGACATCGTCGACGGCGACGCCCAGAATCTCAATCTGCTCACGCATGGCCGGCGGCTGCCGCCTTTTCGAGCACCGCCAGGGTTTCTTGCGCCGCTCTTTCCCACGAGAATCGCTTGACATTCGCATAGCCAGCGGTAATCAGCGAACGCCGGAGCGCTTCGTCCTGGCTGAGGCGCAACATGGCCGTGGCGATGGCGTCGACATCATTGGGGTCCACCAGCAGGGCAGCGTCACCCGCGATCTCTGGTAGAGAAGAATTGTTGGCAGTCACAACCGGTGCTCCATAATTCTGGGCCTCCAGGACGGGGAGCCCAAAGCCCTCGTAAAGCGAGGGAAAGACGAACATGCATGCGCCACTCAGGAGCGGCGGGAGATCTGCTTCATCGACATACCCAAGCCGGTGGAGGCGACCGTTAAGGTGCAACGAGTCGAGCGTTGCCAACAGATCAGCGGAAAGCCAACCCGGAGCGCCGGCAAGGACCAGGTCCCACGGTACATCGCCACGCGCCACCAATTGTGCGAAAGCCTGTGCCAGCCGCACGATGTTCTTCCGTGGCTGCAGCGTGCCGACAAACAATGCATAGGGGCGCTGAAGTCCAAACTTCCGGCGAATGGCGGCGACGGCTTCCTGATCGACCGGAACCCTGGCCGGCGGCGCCTCGTAGATCACGTCGATCTTTTCGGGATGCACCTGATAATGCGTTGACAGGTCATGCGCCGTGCACCGGCTGACGGCGATCACCCGCTTTGCGACCCATACACTCCAACGCGTGCCGTAGATAAGATAGGCTCGCTGTTGTGTGGTGTGCGCCTCCGGGTGGGCATGGTAGCCCAGGTCATGGATCGTGACAACACTGGGGGGCAGCCATCCAAACGGTATCAGGGGCAACACATGCGCCGGTACGAAGAGCACGTCGGGCCGGTGGCGTCTGAGTTCGGCGGCCAATGTGCGGTGGGTCCACAGGCGCCGGCCGGGTAAGACGCTGATGCTGACGTTTGGCGCGGCTGCGGTGGCAGTGTTGCTGGGGAACATCCCGAGCGGGGGCGGCGTATCCGTATAGAGGCGCCAACGGTGGCGCGCCGCCTCTGGGAGAGCAAGCAGATGGCAGATGATCTCTTGGGCATAGCGTTCGGTTCCGGTGCGCCGTGCGCGCAGTGCGCGGGACGCGTCGATGGCGATTAACATGATGTTGCGTGTTGCGTATCACGTATTGCGTAATGCGTAATGGATGTCACGAGACACGAGATACGAGATACGTGATACGCAATACGCTTTTGCATACATACACTTGCCTGTGTATACTAGTCTTGCGGTGAAGTAACGTCAACTGGAGGGCCGTGTTGGCAGTTGGAATCCGTCCAGAGGCGCCTGCTGCGTCGCAACCGCCTCGCAATCACCTTGATCGTATGCTGATCACACCTCAATCTTTTGTCGCTGCGATACTCTGGATCATGGGATTGGCCGGGGCGCTGGCAACAGTCAGCTACTTGTCTTGGTATCGTCGATTGCACAAGTGGCAATGGCGTACGCTGGCGGTCACTGCCCGCATGCTTGCTCCACTGTGTCTGAGTCTTGCGGTTTTTGCGACTGGAATGACCTTGACAGGCATTGTCACCAACCAACCTCCGCCCTGGTGGGCAATCTTAGCCTGGGGTGGACTCGCCCTTTTCTTTGCTGTTCAGTGTGTTCGGTACACACGGCTCGGCCGGCAATTGGGCTGGGACGCACCGTTAGAGGGGACAAAACAGCCATGACGACAGAAGACCCTTTGAAGAACTGGCAGTTGCAGCAGGGTGACGAAACTGCGGACCAATGGAAACTGCAAGATGCCGAGCAGAATCTCAATAAGAACATGCAACTTCAAGAGGGTGGGCCGCCGGAGCCGCAGTGGCAGCCGGTGGAATACCAGCGCGAAGTCAGACCCAGGCGACGCGGGGGGTGGATTCTACCGTCGATCGTGATTCTCGCGCTTTTGGGCGTGTTGGGATATGTTGGCTGGGTGGCTTTGGGGCAGGGGGGTGCAAACCCGCTGGATCCAGGCGCAATAGCCGGGCTCGCCCCGGGGGCGACGGAGCAGACGCCACCCGCAACCAGTGAAGCTGCGGCGCCGCCAACCCCGGCGCCTGCGACGGCAACGCCGGAACCGACGGCAACACCAAGCCCGGAAGCGACTGCCACGGCCACGACGCCGCCCACGCCAGAAATCACGACAGTTGAATTGATCTCCGGCACCGTCAATTCGCCAGACGGGGTCAATGCGCGCAGCACGCCGGACACCGCCGGTGAGGTTTTGCTGCTGCTGCCGCAGAACGCTGGGGTCACGGTCGTTGCGGAAGAAAATGATTGGGTGCAGGTGATCCTGCCTGACAACCGCGTCGCATGGGTGTCCGCGCAATTTGTGGACCGCACCAGCCAGCAGGTGGCGCCTGAGGTGTTAGCGCAGATCTATACGGATGCTGGGTTGCCACCGCCGGCGCTGCCGCCCAGTGCCAGCGCCACTCCAGAGGCCGCGCCGGCCCCGACAGAAATCTCATTTGCAGCCATTGTGACGGGCGACCCGAGCGTGAACGCACGCGGTGCGCCGCAGGTCGATGGGATTGTGGTGACATCGCTGGCGAAGGACACTGCGGTGTCCGCTATCGGCCGCAGTGCGGACAATCTGTGGATTGCGCTGCGGCTGGCGGATGGAAAGCCGGCGTGGGTGCTCAGGGAGTTTGTGAGCTCTGGAGGGTCGTTTGACACGTTGCCCGTGGTCGATCCTGCGGCGCTCATTGCGACCGTTCCTTGACGACGACCACTGGGATTACGACGCCTGTGACGGCAGGGACAGCCACGCCCGTGGCAGCGGGTCCTGCAACTCTGCAGCCGAACGGTGTTGTGCCACTGGCGCCGTTCACCAATTCGCTGCCCGTAGGGCCGGCACTGACCATCTCTGACACCGTCGGGGTCAACGTGCGCAGCGCACCTAATACCGATGGTGCGATTCTGGTAGTGGCGCCGAACGGAACCGTGCTGCCGATCGTGGGCCGTACTGCCGACGGGGCGTGGTATCAGGTGCGGCTACCGGACGAGCGGATCGGGTGGATGGCCGCGGCGGCGATTGTGGCTTCGAGCGATGCCGGCAATGCCCCTGTGATCGGCGAAGGCGCTCCGGCGCCGGAAGCGACTGCCACGGAGACGCCTGTAGGACCTGCCGTCAAGGCGACGGTCTCCAATGAACTGGGGTCAGCCGTCCGCAGCGCGCCGGATCAGAATCTCGATCCGGTGGTAACGCTCCCGGTGGGCACCAGCTTGAATGCCATTGGCAGGACGGCAAACAATGAGTGGGTGCAGGTCGCACTGGATGACGGCACGACTGCGTGGGCGCGGGCGGCCACCATCGCGTTGGAAAGCGACATCAACACCCTGCCGGTTACTGAGTAACATAGGGCGCATGGGCCCTTCCAGTTATGTCTGAACCACGCGTGCGGGCGCTGCTGTGGGCCACGTTCCTGGTGGCGGGTGGCGTCGTGCTGTTGCTGTTCAACCTCGGCGTATTAGCGCCCTATACACCGATTCCACAGATTGCGCTGGCGGCTGTGTGCGTTGCCGGCGCAATCTTCTTCTTTGCCGGCTTTGCGCGCAATGGCCGTGAGTGGTGGCGACTGATTCCGGCGTGGACGCTGGTTGCGCTTGCCGCGATGTTTCTCGTCACAATTCTCCCCGTTGCCTCACCACAGTTGGTGGCAGCTCTGCTTTTTGCCGGGCTGGCACTGGCCTTTGCGCACATCTACTGGTTGGATCGGCGCGAGCGTTGGTGGGCGATCATCCCAGGCGGCTTTCTGTTGGTGTTGGGCGTCGTGATTTGGCTCAATAGCCAGACGACCTCGCCGACGGTCACTGCATCGGTGCTATTTACCGGGCTTGGTCTCGTGTTCTTTCTGCTCTATCTGCTGGATCGCCGGCGGCAGTGGTGGGCGCTGTTGCCGGGCAGTGTCCTGGTGGTATTCGGCGTGCTTGCCCTGACGACTGGGAATCTTGAGGCCAACCCCATTGTGCCGTGGTGGCCAGTCCTGCTGATTCTTGCGGGGATCTTCGTCGGGGTGAGCAGTGGTCGCAAGCCGGTCACCGCTGACAAGTTGCGCGTTGAAAGTGCGCCGAAGGTGGCCTCGCGCAGTGCGGCGGCGGGGACGGGCAAGCCGAGCACAGGCGCCGCACCGCGCGGGGTGCTCGGTGAGTATTCACAGCCAGTGCCCGGCGCCACTGTGGAGATCCTGCCTGAGCACGAAGAGTAGGACGCAAGTCGTCTAATATAGTTCCGGCCGGCGGTCGGCAAATACCGGAATCCGGCGGCGTACGGCATCGACGAGCGTCAGATCCAGGGTTGCCGTCAAGACCGTGTCCACTTCTCCGCCTTCGATGACCGTCTCTCCCCAGGGGTCAATCAGCGCCGAAGCGCCAAAGAAGGTGTTGGGTTCGGTGGTCCCCACGCGATTGCACGCTGCCACAAAGCATTGATTCTCGATCGCGCGGGCGCGCAGCAGCGTCTGCCAATGCATCCGCCGCGGGTGGGGCCATTCGGCTGGAACCAGCATCAGGCGGGCGCCGGCGAGGGCGTAGCGCCGGAATAATTCGGGAAAGCGCAGATCATAGCAGATGGACAGCCCAATGGGTCCCCAGGGCGTCTCGGCCAGGACGGCTGCGTCGCCGGGGGCAAGATATTGCTCTTCCGCCATCAGGCGGAAGAGATGGACCTTGCGATACGCCGCCTGGAGGCGTCCGTCCGGACCGTAGAGTGCGAGGCAGTTGTAGAAGCGTCCATCATGCACTTCGAGCAGCGAACCAGCCAACCAGATCTGGCAGGTTTGTGCCAGCGCAGCAAAGCGCCCAAACCATCCACCCTCCTCTGGTCCCTGAGCGAGCGGACTTGCCAACTCGCCGGCGCGATCAAGTGCATAGGCCGTGCTCCAGAGTTCGGGCAAGAGCACCAATTGGCTGCCGCGCCGTGCCGCCTCCGCCACGCGCGCTTCCGCCGCACTGAAGTTGTGCGCCGGATCACCCAGCCGGCAATCCATCTGAATCAGAGAAAGGGTCAACTGCATGATGTGCACCTCTAAATGGCGTCTTCCGGGTCGCGGACCGAGAGGGTGTCGCCTTCCATGGCATCGATGATGGCGAGAGAGATAATCGGTACGCCGCGATGCGCCAACCGGTCACGGCCACCCTCAAAGGTCTTTTCGATGATACACCCGATGCCGCAGAGGGTGGCGCCACATTCGGCCACCAGACTGGCAAGCGCGTCGATGGTCTGACCGGTTGCCAGGAAATCGTCGATCAGGAGCACCCGGTCTTTGGACGTCAGGTATTCGGGCGAGACAATCAAGTCCACCACCCCGCCCTTGGTGTGGCTGGGGGCGGAAGCGCTGTAGAAGCCGCTGGGCATGGTGATCGGGCGCGTCTTGCGGGCGTAGATGATGGGCACGCCAAGCACAATGCCGGTGGTGAGGGCCGGCGCGATCCCGCTCACTTCGGCCGTGATGATTTTGGTGACGCCACCGACGCCTGCGGCGTAGAAGCGGCGGGCAAAGCACTGCCCCATCTCCATCGTGAGCACGGGATCCAACTGATGGTTGACAAACCCGTCTACCTTGAGAATGCCACGGCCCAGATTTTTTCCTTCGTTGCGAATGCGTTCCACCAATGACTTCACGGTTGCACCTCGGTCTTCAGTCTGCGAGTCAGTTCACCATACAGATTTCTTCAAGCAGGGTTGCGGCACTGGGCGCACCGCCAAGCGCGGCAAACTCTGTCTGCAATGATACAGCTTGTGCGCGGTGCGAGGAAAGATCGGGCATGAGCGCAGCCAATCCAGTCGCCAGTGACGCAACGGTTACTTCACGCGGCGCAAGCGACATGCCGGCGCCGCTCCGCACGATGCCCTGCGCCTGCTGGATCTGGTCCGCCGCGTGGGGGGAGACAATCTGCGGCACGGCGTATGTGACCAGCGCATGCGTCGTGCCGGCGCCGCCATGATGGATTGCCGCGGTGCTGTAAGGCAGCACTTCACGAAAATCAACGTGGTCAAGTACTTTCGCAGTGGCCGGCAGTTGCTGCAGCCAACTGCGCCCGGCAGTTGGAGCGCCCAAGAGGATGACTGGCAGCGCGCCAACTTGTTGCGCGGCATGTGCTGCGGCCACAAAAAAGTTTGGATCATCGTTGAAACTGGTGCCCAACGTGATTACCACCCATGGGTTATCACCAGGCGCCGGTAGGCGAGGATCGGCTGCCAGGGTCTGCCCGATGAGACCGCCAACGTGACGGGTCTGGTCGGATAGTGGCACGCCGGCATACCAGCGTTCGCTCCAGAAGGTAAGATGGAGGAGTGCGGACCGCAGGGCGGGCGGGCCCGATGATGTCCAACAGTCGCCTTGCACCTGGAAGCGCTGAAACAGGGTCTCAAGCCGCGCGCGTGCCAACAGCACGAGTTGATCACGGCTGCGGTCTTGCACCGGGCGTGCGGGCCAACCTGCCACCACGAAGGGCACATCCAGCATTTCGGCGACGATGCCGGCCGCGGCCACGAACATTTCGCTCACCAACAGATCGGGTTTGAAGTGGGCTGCAACCGCGTAGAGTTCGTCGACAGCAGGTTCTACTCGCGCGGGGTCAAGCCATTGGTCGAGTGCGCGGAGGGCGCGTGTTCGTTGCCACTCGGTCATTTGCTTGGGGTCCGCCGGCGCCGGCAGCGGCGGTGGTGGGGGCCACCGCCAGCCGGTCTCATTCAAGGTGCAAAACGCCAGGCCGTGCTTTATAACGAGTGGCGCCACGGCCTGCCCACTCGCCCAGATCACCTCATGCCCGCGCTGTGCCAGTTCCACCGCCGTCGGCAGGTAGCCACCCCAGTCGAGGTGGCCGGGAAGTTGGGCGGAGCAGAGGAGGATGCGCACTAGTTACATCCCGGCGTCATCCTGTACAGACCGCCATCGCCCATGCCGACCCAAAGAGCGCCGTCGGGGGCTGTCGCCAGGGAGAGCACAGGCCACGCCATCATGATGCGTTCGCCAATGAGGGCGCCGTCGCTTGCCCGTCCCAGGCGATACAGACCGGGATTACGACCGTACGCGCCGTAGAAAATGGTGTCATACGCCCAGGTGATGCCGGTTGGCGCGGCCAGGAGTTGACCATATTGACCAGGGGCGGTGCATACCAATCGGGGAGGGCGGCGTGAGCGCCAGCGGAAAGCCATAGTAGGGGTTGAGGATTCGTCGCCGCCGATCACCGCCGGGTCCAGCACGTCGATTTCGTCGCCCGCCGGGATTTCATCCGGGACATTGGTTGCGCCGTTGTCGGTGAACCAGATTCTGCCGCTTGGATCCGCCGTGATGCCATATGGGTTCCGCACGCCGCGGCCTGCCGTCGAAAAGGCGTTGATGCTGCGTTGGCTGAGGAGGGTGTCGAGCGGTGCGCGCACGATGCGGGCGGCATAGGGATTGCCACCGGAGACAATGTTTTGGGCGCCACTTTCGTCGATGCCCGTGATCGGACCTTCGACATACCCATCCACGATGCCGCCGGCGGAGACGTAAACCCATCCGTCGTTGAGCACGATGCCGTTGTTCGCGTGGAATAGTTGGCCTGAGACGGCGAAGCCGCCGGCGAGTGGTTCGTAACTGCTGCCATCGGGGATGCGTCCGACCTCGCCGGCGCGGCTCAGGTAGAGTGTGCCATCCTGCCAATCAAGACCGGTGATGCGGCTCGACTCTGTCATGATCTCGACAGGGGTCATGTCGTTGATATAGTCATAGACAGCAACTGACCGGCTTGGGTGAAATGCGTCGTAGAGAATGAGTGGATCGATGTCATGCGCCAGGTCGGAATCGAGGGCAAGGAAGAGTTTGCCATCTGGCCCGAAAGCCATCGCCGTGATGCCGCGGTGGTTGTCTGCCAGCCGTCTTTCCATGCAGAACCCCGCAGGCGCCATGTACGGATCGGTTTCGGCGGGTGCGGGCAGGCCAAGCGCGGCCGCCTGGATGCCAGCCTTGCTGGCATTGGCGCCTCGGGCGACATTTGTGGTCGCGGCCGCCACCGGAGCCGCCGCAGCGGTACTGGTGGCAGTGCCTGTGGTGGCAGTGCGTCCGCCGGCCAGGGCGGTCTTGACTTCGGCCGCGGCCGGTTCGGCGCCACAGCGCACGGGGATGATGAGGTCGGCGCTGACCAGGTTGTTGTCTTCTGTGGGAGCGTTGGCACAGGCGTCGCTCACCGCGGTCAGGGTTGGGTTCGCAATGGTCAACCAGGTTTCTGCAGTTGCCGCTTTGGGTGTTGCGGCACGGCGCTCGGCCGCGCCCTGTGCGATCCAATCCCGGACGAGTTGTTGGTCGGCTAGCGGCAAGGGCCTGGTCGCGGGCATCTTCCCGATGCCAAGGTATTGCCAGAGTTTGGAAGCATCGGGGTCGCCTGGCACGATCACGGGGCCGTTCTGGCCGCCGGCCATTAGCGTCGGATAGGTGGTTGCCACCAGCCCCATGGTGCGCGCGGCGGCACTGTGACAGGCTGCGCAAGCGCGCTCGAATAGTGGTTGAATGTCCTCGACATAGCCCAACGTTGGCCCGGTTGGCGCCGCCGGGGCAGCAACGGCTGGAGGTTTACTTTCGGTGTAGGCGGTCACTGCAACAACGGTGGCCTTTGGCAGTTTGCCAAAGCGGCATGCCTCGGTCGACGGTGCGCTGCGCACATTCGTGGTTTGGATGGTGACGCCGTACATGGTTTTACCGTCGTCGACACATTGCATGAGTTCCGCCAACCCGGATAAGCGGCCTGTGGTGGCAGGCGTCGTAGTCTTCGCTGCGGTGGTGGCTCCGGCGCCTGGGCTTGCGGGCGGATTTGACTTTCCTGAGAGCTTTGGCGTTCCAATCGGTGGCTTAGGCTCAATGGATTGTGCAAAGGCAAGGCTGCTCATGGAACCAAGCAGGATGGACGTTACGAGCAGAGCGGCGAGCGATTTGTTAAGCATTTTGTTTGAATTCACGATAACACCACATTTCATAGCTCCCTGACGCCGGTCCTTGTTACTTCTCCGACCGCCAGCGAGCGGCTAAACCTGCATGCCATGCGCCGCAAAATAGCGGCGCGCATGTTCGATGTCGCGGCGGATCTGCGCCACAAGGGCATCGACCCCCGCAAAACGTTGTTCACTGCGCACGCGTTCTAGAAAATCAACTGCCACGGTCTCGCCATATAGATCGTCGATTTGGTGTGGCGGGGGGAAATCAAGCAGGTGCGCCTCCACGCGGCGGTGTTGGCCGTCGACTGTAGGCCGGACGCCGACATTGGTGACGCTGGGAAATGCGTGAACCCGGTCAAAACTGGCAATCCAGGTGCGCGTTACATAGACGCCGTTGGCCGGCAGCAACTTGTGAGCCGGTACGCCGACATTTGCCGTCGGGATCCCGACGGTGCGCCCGCGTTGATCGCCGGCCTCGACAATGCCAGACACTCGATAGGGCCGGCTCAACAACGGTGTGGCGGCGGCGACATCGCCGCTGAGCAGGAGTTCGCGCACGATGCTGCTGCGCACGATTGGCCTTCGGTGGCGATAGGCTGGATGACATGAACCGTGAAGTCCAATTCGGCGCCGAGTGCGCGCAGCAGCGTGATATTGCCCGCGCGGCCACGGCCCAGGGCAAAATCGGGACCGACGACCAGTGCGGCAAGGCCAAGATGTCGTTTGAGCAACTGGACGAAAGTAAGGGGTTCCATCTGCGCGATTTCCATGGTGAATGGCTGGATCACGCCGACATCGATGCCGAGCATGGCGGCCAGGCTGAGCCGTTCGGGCGCAGTGGTGAACCCCAGATTGGGTTCGTCAGGGCGGAGCACGGACAGCGGGTGCGGATCAAAGGTGATCAGGGCAGTCTGGGCACGAGGGCCGTAGCCGGCGGCAAGCGCCACTGCGGTGGCGCGTAGTTCCTGCAACAGCGTCTGGTGCCCCAGGTGCAGGCCGTCAAAGTTGCCAATTGCCAGTGCGGTCGGGCCTGGCAGGGATGCTTGCCGGATGTCACGAAATGTGAGCATAGCGTTTTCTCATGCCAACCATTTCTCGGCGCGACAGGACCACCGATCGCGCCCAGTCTCAGCCGGTCTCAGGGCGCGCAAGATACCCATCACGTGCCCGTCACCGTCGCGGAGTTGGTAGAGTCCATCGGTCCTGGCGCCGGGTAACTCAATTGTCTGGATCTGACCATGCCCGATGCGCCTGAGCACGTCGCCGACCAGTGTGACAGTGGGCAGCGGCAGCCGATCGCCTGGGTGATGGAGGAGTTCGGCAAAGTGACCCGCTCGTGCGGCGACTTCGATTTCTGCCAGGGTATGCGCTTCTGCGATTGAGAATGCACCGACCGTTTCGCGGCGCAGACCCGTTAAATGGCCGTACGTGCCGAGTGCAAGCCCCAGATCATGGGCCAGGCTTCTGATATAGGCCCCGGCTGAGCTCTTCACCCGCAAGATGAGCCGTCGATAGGGAGCGTCCCAGGCGACCAACTCGATGTCATGGAAGGTGACTTGTCGCGGTGGGGTAGCGACCGTTTCTCCGCGGCGGGCTTTCACATACATGGGGGTGCCACCTTGCTTGATGGCGGCGAAGGCTGGTGGCTGTTGCAGGATGTCGCCGCAAAACTGGCGCAAGGCGGTCTCCAGCATCATTTGATCCAGCTCGGGTACGGCGGCCTGTGCCGTGACAGCGCCTTCGATGTCGTAGGAGTCGGTCGCTTCACCCAGGGTGACTTCCGCCAGATAGGTTTTGTCTTCGCCCTGGTAATACTCCACCAGGCGCGTGGCATTACCCAGGCAGAGGACGAGCACGCCAGAGGCGATGGGATCGAGCGTCCCCGTGTGACCGATGCGCTTCTGGCCGCACATGCGGCGTACGCGCGTGACCACATCGTGACTCGTCAGAAACCGTTCCGTGCTGGGCAAGGCGAGTGGCGCAGGCGGCGCAACGACGTCACTGTCGTTGTGGGCAACTGCGACAAAAGGGCGACCGGGTTTGTCGACAACCAGCAGGCCGTTTAGTTCACTGTGCGGTGAAGGCACAGGCGCGATTACTCCAATCGTCAGTCAAGATCGAGCGCTTGCCGTCGCCGGGTTTCCTTCAAGGCTGCAACCACTCTTGCGACAACCTGGTCGGTAGGACCCTCGAGTGTACACCCGCTGGCCGGTGGGTGGCCCCCACCCCCAAATGCAAATGCCAGGTCGCCAACGTTGAAACCAGGCTTGGCTCTGAAACTGCATTCTACTGCCGGCTGGCCGTTTTTGCCTATTTTTTCGGTGAAGACAGCAGAAATGTCCGCCTCAATGATCGTGGCGAAGATGCTGTTCAATTTGGAATCGTCATTTGGTTGACCTGCGTCGCGCAACTGGTCGCGGGTGACGACACCCCAGAGGACGCCATCCTCCAACTGCACGCTGGGCAGCACCAGCGACCAGAGTTGGAGCGCCGAAAATGGCATGCGATTCAGCGTGCGCTGGACGATCATGGACAGGTCGGCGCCGGCCCTCTGCAGCCGCATCGCGGCTTCCAGGACTTCTGGCGTGGTGTTGCTGGTCCGAAACGAGAGGGTGTCGGTGATAATGCCGGTAAGGAGGCACTCCGCAATGGCGCCCGTGGTTGGCGCGCCCAAGGCCTCGACAAGGTACGTCAACATCTGCGCCGTGGCGGCGCAACTTGGATCAACCCAGTTGACATCGCCAAAGTAGGTGTTGGTCACGTGGTGGTCGATCACTGCCAGGGGCAAAGCGGCATGCAGTTCGGGTTGGAAGACGTCGCCCATCCGGTCCGGACTCGAAGCGTCGAGACAGATCACGAGATCATAATCGGCGCCGACGTGGCGGGCGTCAACAATTTCCGTGGCGCCTGGCAGAAACTCGAACTCAGACAACAGCGGATCTGTCATGGCCGGCGTCGCCTGTTTGCCCAGGGTGCGGAGCAGCCACACCATGCCGAGCAGGCTCCCGTAGGCATCGCCGTCGGGATTGATATGGCTGATGCAGAGTATCCTGTTGCTGCGTTCGAGTAGTGCGACCAGTTCGGCCGGGATTGGATTGTTCATAGCTGGTTATGTTGAGGCGTGGCAAGGGTGAGTCCGCAAATCAGTGGTGCTCCGGCGGCGCGTGCGGCTCGCGCGCAGGCCGTGAGGGTGGAACCGGTGGTGTAGACATCATCCACCAATAGGATGTGAAGCCCGTTGCATTGTGGGCTTGCCACAAAGGCATCTTCGACGTTTGCCTTCCGTTCATCGATGCTGAGCCCAATCTGGGATCGTGTTGCCCTGGTGCGATGAAGCAACTCGGCCCGGCACGGAATGCCGACTCTCTCGCTCAGTGCGGTTGCCAACAATTCGGCTTGATTGTAGCCGCGCTCGTGGCGCCGTGCGCTATGCAGGGGGACCGGGACGATAACATCGATCTGGGGCAAGATGGCGCGCCATTCAGGCTGCTGGAGCGCTGCGACCAGATAGCACGCCAACGGAGCAGCCAAATCAGTGCGTTGCTCGTATTTGAACTGATGGATAAACTCCCGCAGCGGCGCCGTATGGAGTCCGGCGGCGCGCGCCAAACGAAGCGCCGCCGGCGGGCCGCCACAGGCGCGGCATCGACTACTATTGGGGAGTGGCGTTGGCGCGCCGCAGCGGTTGCAGACCGGAGCCGGCGCGGGAATGACACGTTGGGCGCACTCGGGACAGATGTGGTGACCGATCCTGCCGCAACCGGCGCATTGAGGTGGAAAGACAAGGTCAAGACCCAGAGACGTCCAACGCTTCAGCATTTGGGGAGGCAGCTTTCGGCGCAGTCGAGACGTGGCGGCCGGTGCATGCAGCTTGCGCTCGCTAAGTGAACCACATTCGGATCGGTGCGAGGCCCTGGGTATTGAACAAAGACCAGCGCAATCCGAGGTCATTCAAAAATTCCCGAACACTGTCACCCACGATTAAGAGAATTGAAAGCATGACAATGGCTAACAGAATGATGATCAGTGCAAACTCGACAAAATTCTCGCCGGATCGATTGGATGGCAGTCGTGACATGATCGAAGAGTATAGCATCTGGGCTAGCGTGCGGCAACTTTGGCGACGTTCTGCAACTCGCGATCCAACCCTCCAACTTCGGAGAGCCGTGGAACAATGGTATACTGTCCCTTATGCTGGTACCATTCCAGCGCCTGAGTCAAGAGGAGATGATACAGTGGAGATTGCCAAGTTGTTCGAGCTTCAGAAGCTGGATCTTAACCTCGACAAGACGCGCCGCCGGCTTGCACAGATTCATGAAGCCCTGGGTGAGAGTCCGGATGTAGTTGCAGCGCGGAGCGCCGTACGCAGTTCGGAAGCGGAATTGCATCGCTGGCATGCGCACAGGTCGAAACCATCACCAAACAACTTGCAACCGAGCAGGCTGCATTCGCCACGATCGAGGCGCAATGGAAATCCGGCCAGAGCGAACTTGTCGAAGAGGAAGCAAAGCTGAAACGCACGTACGCCCAGCTTAAGCAGCAGCGTGAACTCTCGGCAAAAGAGCTGGCGCCTGGCGACGTTGCCACCTATGACCAACTGCGTGCGCGCAAGCAGGGAATTGCGGTGGCGCCTGTCCGCAACAGCCAGTGCGGGGTTTGTCACATTCAGGTTCCTACGGGCGTAGCCTCTGCGGCACGCTCCCGAAAGGATGAGGCCGTCTATTGTCCAAGTTGTGGGCGGATTCTCTTTGCCGCTTAGGGGGCTTCGCCCTTGCCGACCCAAGGCAAATGGATGAGGTCAGGCCAGGTAAAGCGAAATGGCACGACCTCGCTCTGTGTCTGGATGCGATTGTGGTGGTGTAGCAATAGGATCCCCAACGGCGGGTGACTCGCGTAGCCGCTGGGATCGAGCGTGACGTACAGCACCGATTCCGGATCGACTGCATAAGGGGGAGCGCTAGCCGGCCCTTCAAACGCCAGGGCCGGCAGCATCGCATCATAGCGAAGGTGGGGTGTCACGTCGACCGTGCCTTTGCCGTCTGACGCGCCGTCCATGCTAAATGTCTCCACCCAATAGACGAATTCCCCATGCAACGCCAGCCCGCCTGATCCGATTGGCGCAGACAGCACCATTGCGCGGCGGAAGAAAACTCCTGGGTCCTGATCGTTGCTGGCAACGCCGCCCAGAGGCATGGATGACGTTGCGCCCGTGCTGATGTTGCGCAGCACACTCATATAGCGGTCGGAAGGAGTTGGCGGCCAGGCGCCAGTTGAGACTGCATTGCCGTTTGACAATAAGTAGTCAGCGGCGCCATCTCGGTCCGTATCGATTGCAATGCGGAATTGAACTTCGTTTGGCGTTGACCAGGATGCATAGGTGGTCAACCCGAAGTAGATGACTTTGGCGCCGGAATCGCCTGCGGCGTTGACGCCAACCCCGACAAATTGCAGATCGGCATGACCGAGGGGTGCTGCACCTGCTGCATTGGCGCCGATTGGAAGTTGCGGGCTGCGCAGTTGCAATGCTAATGGCGTTAACAGGGGAACAACGTTGGTTGGTGGCGTCCCGCTGCGCAGCCCGATACCTTGCAGGTTAAGCGGTTGGCGCAGGCCGCGATCAAAATCCACCACGGCCTGCTGCACGGCAAGTTCCGCAGCCGGACGCGGCGCCGCATAGATCGGCACATGGATGAGCGCATCCTGTGACAGCAACTGGCCATGCGAAAACCCAGTTGGCGCGGCCTCGCTTTGGAGAACGAATTGCAGCACCCCACCGGTAAGCCACAGTGCTTCTTTTGCATCCAACTGGATCGTGCCCGTGATCTGCGCTGTGGGCGACGCCGTCGTTTTGACCCACAAGCGGTGCAGCGGCGTGCTTTCGGCCAGGTCGCGGCCAAGCGCCAGGGTGGCCGTCTGCGCCAGTTGCGCCGCGATGGCGTCGAGTTCGATTGTGTATCGAAGCGTGTGCGAGATGGCGTCAAAGGTGGCCATTGCTGTGGAGTCGCCCACAGCGCCGGTATGGGCAGCGGCTAACGTGACCGTGAACGGCGCGTGCTCCGGCCAGAGATAGAGATGACCGGATTCTTCGGCGAGCCAGGAGCGATCCACCGTTCCCACTGGCGCCATAGTTGAATCGCCGATGTGTTGCAACTGCGCTGCGTCAGCCTCGAAAATGAGATCGACTTGCTCACGCACTCCTGGGGCTACGGTCACGCGTTGCCTCTCGCTTTTCACGGTGGCGCCGGGCAGGTCGAGGACCGGATAGTAGATTGGTGTGAAGCTCACCGGATCATTGCCCTCATTCACGACTGCAAGGGGTTTGATGGCCGTGTACATGCCGGTGACTTCAGGCGCCCCGAAGCTGATGCTCACACGGCCCGGCTCCGCGGCGTTCATCGCCAGCACACTGGTTTGGGCGGCGCGGGTGAGATCGATCCGGCCTGCGCCAATGCGGGGTGGGGCATAGAGCGTTGACGTCAATGGATCATTGGTCCGCACCAATGGCATGGCCGTATTCATCGCGGCGGCCTTGATCTCTTCCGCAGACCAGGTGGGGTGGAGTTGGTGCAGAAGGGCGACTGCGCCCGCGACGTGGGGGGCCGCCATGGAGGTGCCTGAGTTGCCGATGCCTAAGCTGCCGGTGCCGGATGATGCCGAAAAGATGCCGACGCCCGGTGCGGCCAGATCCGGCTTCAATGCTACATCACGCCGGCGCGGGCCACGCGAGGTAAAGGTGGGCAGAATATCTGACCCGGCCGCCGGCCCTGACGCAGCCCAACGATGGTGGTCGGAGGCGGCGACGCTGATCGCACTGTCCGCGGTTGCGGGCGAGCCGGTGACCAGGTGGCTGTCGCCACGATTACCGGCTGAGGCCACGACGATGATCCCCGCAGCGGCAGCATTGTCGACCGCCATTGCAGACGGATCATCGCGCAGCCCGTAGGGTGATCCCAAGGACAGGTTGATGACGTCCATGCGATCCGAAAAATCGCCGTCCCCATTGGGGTCGACCGCCCACTCAATGGCGAGTTCCGTCAGATTTGTGCTGCCGGTGCAGCCAAACACTTTCAGCGCGAAGATATCGGCGCGAGGCGCAACGCCGGGGCCGATTTTGAACGGCTGCAGATTGGAATCGGACGAGTAAGGACCGCCATAGGTGGCTCCGGACGCGTCGACGCCACTGCCGGCGGCGGTGCCGGCGACATGGGTGCCGTGGCCGTAGCAATCCATGGGGTCGGGGTCTGGCTGGGGGATCGGCCGGAAAATCGGGCTGGACGGGTTGGCGTCGTAGAGATTGCCGGCGAAGTCGTAGCCGCCAACGATCCGCGGCCCTGGAAAGCCGGGGACATCACCGAGCCGTGTGGTGTCATTTGCGAGATAACCCGACCCGGGGCCGGCGAAGTCCACATGCAGATAGTCAATGCCCGTATCAATAATCGCAATGCGCACCCCTTCGCCGCGAACGCCCAGTTGGGCGCCATCTTGCCAAAGCGCCGGTGCGCCGATATAGGGGACACTGGTGACGTTGTCAGGTGTCATGGGCGCCAGCCAATGGACCGCCTTTACGCCGGGCAGATCGTGCAGACGGCCGCGCAGGCTTGCAGGTGCGAGCACTGCTACCCCATTGTAGACACGCTGTACGGTGTACAGGACCGGCACCCCCATTGTCTTCAGGTGGGCGCGGAGTGCTGCTTGCGCAGCTTCGAGCGTGGCGATCTGGCGCTGCGTGGTGAACACCGCCTCGGCCGCGCTCGTTGCTGTGCCGGCGCGTTGTGCGGCGAAGATCTGCGCCGCGGGGGCGCCGTCCAGTTCCAGCATCCAGGCCAGTTGCAGCTCTCCCGCATCGGCCGCACTGGCGCGCCGGCTGAAGGGTGGTAAGCAAGCGCCTGCCACCAGGATCAGGAGCAACACAATTGGACCGAGCCGGCGGGTGTAAACAGTGATCATAGGCGTCCATTGGATCATCGTAGGCAAAGATCGCGTTCCTTCGATCATATCATGGGCGGCGCTTGAGCGGGTATCCGCCTCGATTTGTTTTGACCGAGCTTGGATACGGATAGTACAATAGAGCGCCGCAAACTTTTCCAGAGATTGGGAGTCGTTTTGATGAAACATGTTTACCTGTCGTGGCATGAGTTTGAAGAACTGGTCAGCCAGCTCATCTTCAAGTTGAATACACCTTATGATGCCATCCTTTCGATTACGCGTGGTGGGATCATTCCCGGCGGCATGATCGCCGAGGCGTTGAAGATGAAGGATGTCCTCACGGCTGCGGTTTTGTTCCCGGAGGATCCGAGCCAGCGCACGACCCTGAGTTGGCCAAAGTTCCAGCAGTTTCCATCCGACAACCTGATCACAGGGCGCAAGATTCTGGTGGTCGACAATTTGTGGTATCAGGGGCGCACGATCATGGCAGTCAAGGGGCGCATCGAGATTGCCGGCGGTTTTCCAGAACTTGCGGTCCTCCACTGGAAGCAATCGAGCAGTTTCTTCCCGGATGCCGCGCCCGATTACTACGCGGAGATCACCGAAGAATTCATCCACTACCCATGGCAACGAATCGATGACTCGGACTACCGGGTCAAAGCAACGCCCGTGCTCTCTTAATGCCGGAACTGTTTGAGACGAGGAGCATCCCGTGGAACCCACCTTGACAGACGCTTCGCCTGCCGCCGCGCGGTTGCCCGAAATCATCAAACGGCTCCGCATTGCACATCCGGATGCAACATGTGCGCTCGATCACCGGAATGCATTGGAACTGCTGGTGGCGACCATCCTCTCGGCGCAGTGCACCGATGAGCGCGTCAACAAAGTGACGCCTGCGCTCTTTGCGCGCTATCCTGACGCCCAGGCATTTGCTGAAGCCGATCGCGAAGAACTTGAGCAGGCGATCCACTCGACCGGGTTCTATCGCAACAAGGCGAAGAACATTCAGGAAGCGTGTGGGCGGATCGTGGTTACGTATGGCGGGCAAGTGCCGGCCACAATGGAAGAGTTGTTGACGCTCGCAGGGGTTGCCAGGAAGACCGCCAATGTTGTGCTGGGCAATGAATTCGGGATTGCCGATGGGGTCGTGGTGGACACGCATGTGAAGCGACTCTCCCAACGGCTGGCGCTGAGCAAGCAGTCGGATCCTGACAAGATTGAGAAGGACCTGATGGCGCTGACGCCGCGTGACGAGTGGATCGACCTGTCGAACCTATTGATCTTCCACGGACGTCGTGTCTGTGACGCCAAAAAGCCAAACTGCGCCGCATGCACGATTTCAAGCCTATGCCCTTCCGCAACCGGGCGTTGATTTCAACGTCACTCGACTTCGCATTCTAGGAGAAAGCTGTGCCAGCTCCCGTACCGCCCGGGTTCACCCGTGGACCAATCTTGTTCTTTGGACCACTCCTTCATCGGCGCCATAGCGATCGGCTTTTGCAGAGCTTTTGGGATGAGGCGGGCAGTTACGGCGCGCGCATCCTGATTGTATCAACGGTACAGAATCGGCCCGCCACCGACCAACTGCGTGAATGGTTTGGCGCCGCCGAGGTGGATTCGCTCGAGGTCATCTCGATCCATGAACGGCGCGATGCCATGGAACCGCGCCTTGCCGAGATCATTGAGAATGCCACGGGGATCATCGTAACCGATGCCAGCCCGCTGCGTTTTACGAGCCTATTGGGTGGAACGCCGGTGGCGCAGGCCATTCGGCGCGCCAATGCGCGTGGCCGCGCGGTGTGTGGTATTGGGCGGGGCGGGGCGGTGTTGTGCCAGCACATGATCGCCTACGACCACCGTAGCGAAATGCCGGGGCCTTTCCTGCACAGGTCGCTCATTCAGTTTGCACCGGGTCTTGTCATTATCAACCGTGTTGCATTTGACTGCGATGAGGAGCCCGGCAGCCATTTCCGCACGCATCTGAGCCGCCTGCTTACGGCGGTTGCCTACAACCCATTTCTGGTGGGCATTGCCCTGGACCCTGACACCGGCGCCGTCGTCTATCCAAACTCAACATTGGAAGTGTTTGGCGCCGGGAGCGCCCTGATCGTAGACGGCTGGCAGATCACCCACACGGACCTGCATGAGCATCAAGAAGAGCACCCCATGAGCGTGTTGGGGGCGCAGCTTCACCTACTCAGCCAGGGATACACCTATAACCTGGATACACATACGCCGCACAGACCTCCCGATACTGAGATTCCCAGGGCGGGGTACGAGGCCTACACCTCGTTCTAGCGTGTGGGATGGCTACCATTCCTCGATCATTTCTTCACGTTCACCCACCAGCCGGAACTGCCGTGCGCCCGGTTGATTTGGGGGCGGCGCCTGTGGCATCGAGCGCGAGGGGTAGGCAGTGGCGTCAATCATGGGCGACGGCTGCATTTGGGGTGCGGTGAGTACGATCACCGGCGCCTGGTGGGCGTAAGGGTTCATGGCATAGCGTCCGTAGCCATTGGCGTACTGTTGTTCTTCGTCATCATCCTCGTCGCGGCGGCGGCGGTTGCCCGCCATCATGAGCAAGGCCGTAGGAACGCCCGCCAACACCCCGAAAAGCATCCCAACGGCCATTCCAACGGCGTCTGGACTCAAACGTTCGGCCACCAGCCAGGCAAAAACGGACAGCGCCATGATCACCGTCAAAATCACAAATTTCCGCATCTGATCCTTCCTCTCTCTAATCCATTCATTACTGGCGTTTTGGCCAAAACCGGCCGAGCCGATGCGCCAACGGCCGGGACGGTGCGCCCGGCAGCGGCGGCAGCCCCTGTTGGCTGACTCCGGCAGTTTCCAACGCGCGTGCCGCAGCGGGTTGCGGGCCTGATTTGAATTTTGTTGTGAGTCCCGAAAGATCTTCGGGGCCGATCCATGCGGCCTGAAAGCGCACGGTCTCGCCTTTGATGACCAGGAGAAAGTCACCTTTGCCTTCCAGCTTTTCGGCGCCGCTGTCAGCCAATCCGGTTGCATAGCGCGCTTCGTCCTTGCCCGCGACTGCTCCGACCAACCGCACTGGGAAGTTGGCCTTCATGGCGCCACCGATCAACGCGGCCGTTGGCTTCTGCGTGCACGCAACTAGATGGATGCCGGGCTCTCTGCCTCGCTGGGCGATGCGGGTCAACATCGCTTCGACGGCGCTTCCTCCGGTCTGGAGAGATCGGCCAACTCGTCGACCGCCACGACGATCGCTGGCCGCGACTCATTCATGCGGTCACGGCGTTCCATTTCGTTGACAAGCCAGCGCAGCCGATCTACCGCTGCTTCCACGGTTGTCGCCATGGCGCCCAGGGTGTGGGGCAAGCCGGCGAGCGGGCCAAACCCTCGACCCTTTGGGTCGATCAGGACGATCTGGACCTGCCCCTGACGATTGTGCATTGCCAGCGATGCGAGCAGGGTCCGCGCCAGCGCGGTTTTACCTGAGCCCGTGGTGCCGGCGATCAGGATATGGGCGACATCCGGCGCGGGGAGGCGGAGGAGCAGCGGCGTGCCGTTTTGCTCGACGCCAAGCACGGCGGTGACGGGTGGCATCGGGGGGAGCCGCTGGCATAGAGGGAGCAACCTGACAGGCTCCGATTGTGTCCGCGGCACTTCGATTTGAATTTCGCCACCTTCACGGTAGACACGTGCTTCGCGCTTATTTAGCGCGAGGGCGATTTCGTCGGCGAGCGCAGTCACCCTGGCAACTTTGGCGCCTAATTCCGCCACGACATGAAACCGGACGAACCGGGGCATGACTGCGCCACCGCGCACCTGCGCCTGCACTTTGTGCCGGGCAAATACGGCCTCGATTGTATCCGCCTGCATCTCCAGCGTGCGCCTGCGATATGCCATGGTGACTCCGGGTCTATGGGCAGCCCGTTCTTCAAAGAAATCGCATATAGAACAAATGTTCTAAAAGGATTATAGAACATGGAATGGGGGGTGTCAATAGGCGAATTGACGGGTGAGTTTCAAGTTATTGGGAATCATTCTGGTTAGGAGGCTTTGTCTGCTGCTGTCTGAATCACGGATTTAGCGGATCACACGGATTTCGCGGAGGCTTGGGCCCGGCATTGGCTGGGGCATTGGCGGTCTGAGTCACGGATTACCTGGACGTATACCCGTGGTACCGTCCAGGTCGATCGTAGGGACATCGGCATGGCCGTGTCCGTGGTCATCGACGCATCCAACCCTCACCGTCCAGGGCGATCGGTAGGGACATCGGCATGGCCGTGTCCGTGGTCATCGACGCATCCACCCGCTACCATCTAGGGTGATCGGTAGGGACGTCGGCATGGCCGTGTCGGTGGTGGTCGATGAATACCCCGCGTACCGTTTAGGGTGATCGGTAGGCCAGCCAAAGCCAGGCGGTGCGTCGCACGGTGCAAATGAAGGTGGTCGAACATCCAACCCGCGCACCGTGCGTCGCACTTCGCGCCGATACCGGGAGGGGTAACCGCATCCCCCGTCGCGTGCGTCGCACTGGCCCGGAGCTGCCGCCTCGATGACGTACGTTGGGCCAGTGCGACGCACGCGCTCGCAGCAGCCAAAGCCAGGCACTGCCGTGTCCCTACCGATCGCCCTAAACGGTGAGGAGATGGATGCGTCGATGACCACGGACACGGCGGTGCCGATGTCCCGACGATGGTATTCGTTGGTGACCCCGGGCACGATATTGCCGGTGCCCATCGAATACAAGGCAATGGCAGAATTGGGGATATCGCCATTGGTGAAGAGAATAGGAGCGTATCTGGGAAACACGTGATGACCAAATCAAATGACACACAAGAATAACGAGCCAATCGATCACTACGAAGTATTGGGCGTGACGACGTCGGCGACGAGCGACGAGATTCGGCGCCGGTATCGTTTCTTGGTGATGGCCTTTCATCCCGATAAATTCAGTCGCAGCGACGAATTTCATGGCCTGGCAGAATTCCACGTCAAGCAGGTCAATGAGTCGTATCGTGTACTGTCGGACCCGCAACGCCGGACGGAGTACGACACAGCGCGCCGGCTGTTGATGGGACAGAAGGCGTCTGGGGCACGCCCGGCGGTCACAGCCACCCAGCGAGAACTTGAAGAAGCGCACAATCGCACGCACGCGCTGGAACGCGAATTGCGCCAGGTGCGCCAGCAACTCGATGCGCTGGACAAGGATCGCGCGGCACTCCAGCGCATTCTGACCGAGCGTGAGCAGACCTGGCTGGTTGAGAAACAGGCGCTGAACGCCGACCAGCAGGTGTCAGCCCTCAAGTTGGATCAGGCGACCCGCGAACGGCAGAGTGGTGAGCAGTTACTGCGCCATCAACTGGAGCAGGCCAAACTGCGCATCGATGCGCTGCAAGAGGAAGTTGCCAGCCGGGAGCGCCTGGTAGAGACGCTCTCCTTGTCAAAAGCCGAATGGGAGCAATCACAAAAGGCGCGCCTCACTACGTTGGAAAAGCAGGTCCAGCGACTCAAACGCGATCTGGGCACGCGTAACGCACTCATCGCACAGCAGGAGAACCATGAGAAGTCGCTTGAAGACCGCCTCAACCTGCTGGCGCATGATGCGCAGCAGTTGAGCACGGCGGTTGTGGACTTGCAGCGGGAGGCCGAACAGTGGCACGCGCAAGCAGATGTCCGGATGATGGCTTATCAGCGCCAACAGATGCAGGTGCGTCTCTGGCAGATTGCCGCAGTAATCGGGATCGCCAACACCATCCTGTTATTGTGGTTTGTGTTTGCGCGGTGAGCCACCGGTGGCGACCGCAGCCGGCTTGATTCACTTGTAACCAATTGCCGCATGCTGCATCCATTCAGGCAGCAGGTTGCGAATCATCAGGCGCATTTCCTTCAGGCGACGCCGGCTGGAATTGTGCGCAAATGGCCAATGCGCCAAGGAGTATGCGATGGAAGCTTCCGTCATGTGGAAGGGTGGGATGTCATTCACCGGTACGGCCGACTCCGGGTTTGAGGTGCCGCTTGGCACAGACCCGAGTGTGGGCGGCGCGGACGACGGGTTCCGCCCGATGGAATTGATGCTCGTCAGCCTGGGCGGCTGCACGGCGATGGATGTGATCTCGATCCTGAGCAAAAAGCGGCAGAACCTCACCGGTTTTGAGGTCAAGGTCGATGGTCAGCGCGCAACAGAACACCCAAAGGTGTATACCGCGCTTTCGATCAAATATATCGTACGGGGAAAGGGCATTGACGTTGCTGCCGTCGAACGGGCGATTGACCTTTCCAAGGACAAGTACTGCCCGGCCCAGGCGATGCTGAGCAAGATCGCACCGATCACGATCAGCTACGAAATCATCGAAGAGTAGCCGTCCCGTTGGTCACCAAAGCCGCAGCAGCCAGACCTGGCGTGGCCGGCTGCTGCGGGCAAATCCTGCGCATGAGACCGGTGATTTCCTCGCTCAATTGGCCTGGAAAGTTCAGACTCAGCATGGCGCCGGCGTCCCGCAGACCGTAGTGAAGTTCCAGGGTGCACTGATCGTTAAGACTGGTCATTCGCCATCCCTGAATACGTTTGCGCGGAATGTACAAGGCGTTCATGCCATAACTGGTCGTCTGATGGGTGCTACCTTCATCCTCGCTGGCGATCAGTAACCGTGCATCGGTTAAGACGAGGGCGAGTCCGGGTAGGTAGCGCGACAAGCGGAACGCGCTCTTGCGCACCGGCGGCCGAAAGACTACGGCTTCGATCCTCTCCGCTCGTGTCATTAGTCGCTGCCCAATGATGTTTTTGAACTTAAAGGGCATATCGTCCAGCGCCGATCGATCGCAAGCACCGGTCTCGAGCTGCGCCTGCGGTGCGCTAGCGCCATTCAAGTCAAACAGCAGACGGCGGAAGTGCTCGATTCCGACGCTATTGAAGTAGATGGTCGTGCCGGCAACGCCGCTTTCACCGGCACACTGCAGCTTGAACCACGCCAGCAGCAGCACCCACCCCAATTCAATCGAGATCAAGTCCGCCGGAGAGATCCGCGTGACCACGGGCGTGGCGCCGGCACTTTGCGCAGTGGCAACGATGAGGTGCGTGCGGGTGCGGACAAGCACCATTTCGGGTGACATGTGCCAGGGGAGAAGTTGCAGCACCCAGGCGCGCCACCCACGCTGAACGCCCAATAGCGCCACGCGGGGCACGAACAAAATGACCGTTGGCCTGTCCGGGCCTTCCAGACACGCGTCCAGCGCCGTAGCAAACGGCGCCGGCAACTCGGCCAGGCTGGCAACCACTCGAGGAAATCGTTCACTGTTATCGCGCGCCATGTTGAATGCTCCTGGGGATCATGGTCAATCCTATATTGCATGCTAACATGGGCCTCGTTGCGTTACAATGCTGTGACCGTTCCCGCATCCTTGCGAAAGGTTGTTTGCCCAATGGATTCAATGCAAGTCGTGTCCGAGTTGTCCAAGCGGGTCCACACCAATATCGGTCACGTGATGGTCGGCAAAGCGGATGTTGTCGATCTCCTTCTTGTTGCACTACTGTGCGAAGGTCATGCGCTGCTGGAGGATGTGCCCGGCATTGGGAAGACCACGCTCGCCAAGAGTCTCGCGCGTTCCTTGGGGTGCGTCTTCAGCCGGATCCAGTTTACGCCCGATTTGCTGCCGTCTGATATCACAGGGGTGAGCGTCTTCAACCAGCGGAGTGGCGAATTTGAGTATCGCGCTGGCCCGCTGTTGGCCCAGGTCGTGCTGGCCGACGAGATCAACCGCGCCGGTCCGCGCACACAGTCGGCGCTGCTGGAGGCGATGGAGGAGCGGCAGGTGACGGTGGACGGAGTCACCCGAGCGCTGCCATTTCCGTTCATCGTTTTGGCGACGCAGAATCCGGTGGAATTGGAGGGGACGTTTCCGCTGCCCGAGGCGCAGCTTGATCGCTTCTTTGTACGGGTTGCGCTTGGATATCCAACCCGCAATGAGGAGCGGCGCATCCTCCAGCGCTTCCGCACCGGGCAGCCGCTGGCCGACCTGAAGCCGCAGGTCGAGGTGGATGAATTGCGCAATGCAGCGCAAGCCGTGCGGGAAGTTCATGTGTCGCCTGCCATCGAGGATTATGTGCTTGATCTCGTGCGGGCAACGCGCGAGGACTCGACGGTGCTGTTGGGGGTAAGCCCGCGCGGCGCACTTGCCCTGTACCGTGGCGGTCAGGCGCTCGCTGCGGTGCGGGGGCGCAGCTTTGTCCGGCCCGACGATGTTAAGGCGCTGGCGATGCCAGTCCTGGCGCACAGGATCATGCTGAGCGCAGACGCGCGTCTGCGTGGATTGACGGCCACCGCGGTGATTGAGCGGCTCTTGGGGCAGGTTCCGGTTCCGGTGGAGGAAAAGCGAGGCGCAGGCAAAGATGGATAGTCGCGGATGGTGGTTGACTGCGCTGATCCTCGTCGTTGCCGTGCTGATGCGCAACAGCCTGCTCTTTCTCCTGGGCATATTCCTGGCATTGATCGGCGGCGCAGCGTACTTGTGGATGCGCACCTGTCTCACCGGCGTGACCTATCGCCGCCGTCTTGGCGCCACGCGGCTGTTCCATGGCGAAACCACGGACCTATATGTTCAGATTACCAACGCAAAGGTGCTGCCGCTGGCCTGGCTGCGGGCGGAGGACGAGTTTCCGCGGGCATTGCCGATCACGCCTGCCCGCGTTGCGCCATGCCACCTGCCGAATCGCCAGTATCTCGTTAACAACCTCTCACTCCGTTGGTATGAGCGGGTCACGCGCCACTATCGGGTGCAAGGGCTGCACCGTGGGGCATGGACGTTTGGTCCGGTTGAGCTTGCCTCCGGCGATGTGTTCGGTTTTGCGGTGCAGCGTGCCCCGCTCGATGAGAAGAACGAACTGATCGTATACCCGCGCCTCGTTTCGCTTGCGGCGCTGGGGCTGCCCGCAGAGCGGCCGTTCGGTGACTATCGGACCCGGCGCCTGCTGTCGGACGACCCGTTGCGCATTTCCGGTGCGCGGAACTACCAACCTGGCGACAGCCCACGCCAGATCCATTGGAGAGCGACGGCGCGCCGTGGCGAACTCCAAACCAAGACGTTTGATGCTGCGGCCAGCAGACCCCTGGCGATCTTCTTGAATGTCAACACCTTTCGGTACCTTTGGGAAGGGATCGACCCTGAGTGCCAGGAGTTTTGTATCACGGTAAGTGCTGCGATTGCGCGCTGGGCGTGGGAGAACGACCAACCCGCGGGTCTCTATATCAACGCCGTGGCGCCGCCCAATGCAAAGCCGATCTCAATTCGACCGGGCACGCATCCCGACCAGTTGCTCAATATCCTGGAAGCACTCGCCCGGGTTTCCAACTTTGGCCGGTGGTCGATCGAACGAACACTCCTGGTCGAGGCACAGCGGCTGCCCGGTGGGTCCAGCGTCGTGCTCGTCACCGCGCAAGTAAGCCCGGAACTTGTGCAAATCCTCGCAGACCTGCGCAGGCGCGGCTTTGGCGTCACGTTGGCCACGGCGGGCGCCATTGATGCCAAGATACCGCCTGAAATTCGTCATTATCCACTGGGTGGAAGGGAGGCATGGCGTGCGTTGGATGCGCTTGCACTGGCTTGATGACCTGGTGCTGCCCGCGCTGGTGATCACCATGCGCACGGCCTGGATCTGGCCGTGGCTCGTGGTGAGCGCGGGTTGGTTGGCGCCATTCACCCTCCAGCCGGTTGTCCCACTGTGGGGTGTGGTCGTATTCCAGGTGATCGGGCGCAGTACCGTGCGCATGGGTGCGGTGCGCAAGTGGTCATTGCCAAAGGCGCGCCTGGTTGTGGCGGGTACCGGCGTGGCGCTGGTCGTGGGACTGGTGTGGCTGCTCTACGGTCGCCAACTTGCACCCATCTGGAACCCGTTCTGGATGGCCGACCTGGTGACACAGATTGGTACGGGGATTCCGGGACAGGCTGCCGCGCTGCTGACGTTCGTGGTGGCGGCCGGGCTCTATTTCCGCGGCGTGCTGGACGGCCGCGAGTTGATCGGGCATGACGAGATTTGGGCCGGATTCTTTTGGGGTGTGTTGGCGTTTTGCTTTGTTGTTCGTGATGGTGAGGTGGGATTCTGCCGCCGCACTGCCGAGCATCGCCAATTGGCTGGTGGTGTTCGTGGCGAGTGGCATGGCGGGTCTGGCGCTGTCAAGCATTGAACTGGGACAGGTCAGCGGCCGGCTCACGGCCAAATCACGTCTCTATCTCAATCGTTACTGGGTCGCCAGCGCCGGGGTCGTGATTGCGAGCCTGCTCTTGCTCGGGCTGCTGCTGGGCGCACTCATTGCGCCGGGTGCAGTGGCGCAGGCACTCGGGTGGATCGGCGTCCTGGTCAATCTGGCGGCCACGCTTCTTTACTGGGCGCTCGCGGTCGTTGCCTTCATCTTGCTTGTCCTCTTGATGCCGTTTGTTGAATGGGTCCGCTCCTTGATGGCGGATGCAAGACCGGCGCCACCGCTCGATGTGGACCTCTTCCGGAGTCCATTGCCGAATCTTGTGGCCGCGACACCGGGCGTCCAGAATCCAGCTGCGCTCGAAATGTTGCGTTGGAGCGTGGTGGTGATCGCGCTTCTGCTGATTGCGATCGCCTTTTTATGGGCGGTGCGCTTTCTGCGGCAGTCGGAAGCAGAAGACATGGATGAGATCCGCGAGTCCGTGTTCTCGCCGCAAATCATGCGCGATCAGTTGGCAGAGCTCTTGCGAAGGTGGCGCGGGGGCAGTGTGCACGCAGACTATCTCTCACTGGAGGGCGAGGTCGATCTGCGGCGGCGCGTGCGCGCCGTCTATCAGGCATTGCTGGCGCGAGCCGCGCTTGCGGGCATCCCGCGCGCACCGGCCAAGACCCCGACCGAATATCAGGCGGACCTGCTGGCAATGGCGCCCACGTCCACCGACGCCCTTGCCATTGTGACGACGGGATATGAACGCGCGCGTTATGCTGCGGAGACACCAACCGACGGCGAGGTTGAGGCAGTGGAAGCGGCGTGGGCGCGAATCAATCGCGAGGGTGACCTGCCGGCTAAACCGTGATCTTGAGCGCCCCAATTTGCACCGGCGCAGGCGGTGCAGAGGCGTGGATGATCATGCCTTCCGCAGCGCGTAACAGCCGGTCCCAAATGGCAAGCCCCAGCCCGGTGCGTGCGAACTGCCCAGCCACCATCACGTCAACGCCGGACTTGTCGAGTGTGCGAATCTGGGCAAAGAGTTGATGGCTGATGCCCGCCAGGTCGTCACGCCGTCCCAAAATTGCTACCTGGTCAATCGCTTTGAAATTCTGCGCATCCTCCGCGGCCGCCAGGACGCCGACCTGCAAACCCCGGTTTTGGAGTGCAGTTGCCACGGCCACCATGCGATGCAGGACGACATCGGGTGCTCCGGCAATTAGTAGGAGCCGGGCGCGCGGTGAATAGTGTTTCACAAACATGCCCGGCGCCGGCTGGGCTTCGCTGTCATCCGCGCTCACCTGCCGGTTCAAGATCTCCAAATCAGGCACGAGTGCGCGTAAATCCTCCACCGGCGCGCCGCCCGGGCGCAGCACCACGGGGATCGGCGTGGTGAGGTCAAGGACAGTGGATTCGACCCCGATGGGGCATGGACCTGCATCTAGAATCAGGTCGACGCGGCCGGACAGGTCATCCAACACGTGGCTTGCCTGGGTGGGGCTCGGGCGCATAAAGAGATTGGCGCTTGGCGCCGCCACCGGGAGACCGGCAGCGGCAATGAGTCGCAGGGCGACCGGATGGTTGGGCATCCGCACTGCGACCGTGTCACGGCCGCCGGAAACCGTTGCCGGCACCCGTGCCCGGCGCTTGAGCACCAGCGTGAGTGGACCCGGCCAAAAGCGAGCTGCCAGGCGGTGCGCCAGCGGTGGCACTGCTTCCGCAACCTCCTCGAGTTGGCGGTCCGCGGCGATGTGCACGATTAAAGGATCGGTGAAAGGACGCCCCTTCGCTTCAAAGATGCGTGCCACGGCGCGGCTGTCCAGTGCATTGGCGCCCAGCCCATACACGGTCTCGGTTGGAAAAGCCACCAGTCCCCCTGCGCGCAGAATCACGGCGGCGACCTCAATGTCCCCCGCCGCCGGCTCCGCCGCATCAACCTGTAAAACGCGAGTTGTATGTAGCACCGCCTCTGTCCTCTACTACCCTCAAGTGCGACGCACTGGCGACCAGGTGTGCTGCCGGCAACGGGATCTGCGCCAGTGCGACGCACGAGCAGCCACCGCCGGCGCCGCCAAATCCGTTCCGGTCCGAAATCCGCAGTAGTGCCGGATGCGGCGTGGCCACCGGGCTTCGCCGGCACAGTCACCGGCTACAAGCCGTAGCTACGGGCGAGCACCTCCCCGTCTCCCCGTCTCCCCGTCTCCCCGTCTCTTTGTCTCTTTGTCTCCTTGTCTCTTTGTCTCCCTGTCTCCCTGTCTCCCTGTCTCTACCTCGCCACCCTCCCCTTGATCTCCCCCTTCTCCAATGGTCCAAATGAAACATTGTCGCGCTGCTTGACCTGTACTGTATCGCCGGCATAGCGCAGCGTCAGGGTGCGGCAAAACGGGGTGCCGGTGTACTGGAGTTTGATCGTGTACTCGTCCTCGCCGGTCCAGGCGCCTGAGGCGGCAACGGGTTCCGGGGCGTCGGCATAGAGTGCCGTGATGCCCTTTTCCCAAACTCCCTGACCGACAACGATCCGGTGGGCGCGCCGGTTATCCTCGACGGTCAGTACGCTCGCCTTGTCGTCAAAGTCGAGGCAGAGCGACTTGAGTTTTTCTGGATTGGCCCCTAACCGGTAGCACCGGCCGCTGACGACGTCAGCAGTCGTTGTTGTATACACACCTGCTTGCGGTGTCAGGGTCAAGGTAGCCAACTTCTCCTTGAGGTTTTCGTGTACAACGTTGTCCTCAGGCAGGGGGGCAGGCTCGAACGCAGGGAGCAGGTGCGCCCAGACACTATTCAAGACGCTCTGCATATCGCCTTGTCCGGCTGTGATCGCCAGCACGGCGTCCTGGGCTGGGACGACCAGGCAGTACTGGCCAAACGCGCCATCGCCGCGGTAGGCGCGATAGCGACACTGCCAGAACTGGTAGCCATATCCTTGTGCCCAATCGCTTGCCGGGTCGCTGCCGTTGCTCACCTGCTTCGATGTGGCTGCGGCGACCCACGCCGGCGGCACGAGTTGTTTGCCCTGCCATTGGCCGTGCTGGAGATAGAGTTGGCCAAAGCGGGCAATGGCTTCCGTCGTGATATTCAGCCCAAAGGCCCCCGCATTGATGCCCTGCGGGCTGCTCTGCCAGGTCGGGCGTGGAATGCCGAGCGGTTTGAAGAGCCGCGGTTCGAGATAATCGAGTAGTGTCTGCCCTGTCACCTGCTGTACGATCGCCGAGAGCATGTAGGTGGCGCCGTTGTTGTAGACAAATGGTGCGCCGGGTTCGATGGGCACGCGCAGGGCCAGAAAGCCTGCCACCCAGTCGCCATCGCGCCGCTTCTCCATAGGACCCAAGGTATCCAGGTTGTGCCCGGTGGACATGGTTAACAGGTGGCGCACCCGCAGCGTCGCCAATTGCGCGTGATCTTTGCCGGCGTTTTATCTGGAAAGAAGCGGATCACCGGATCGTCGACGCTCAGTAAACCCTCCTGGACCGCAAGGCCCACAGCCGTCGAGGTGAAACTCTTGCTGAGGAGAAGAGCATGTGGGGTTGCGTTTCGATATAGGGCGCCCACCAGCCTTCTGCGACAACGTTGCCGTGCCGCAAGAGCATCAGACTATGTAGTTCGAACTGCTGCGTGCGCATCCTCTAGAAAAGCCAGGATCGCACGGGAAGCAATGCCCTGTGCTTCCGGCGTTGAACGTACGAGCGTCTTTGGGGTTGACATAATTGTTGCCTGTGCTTGCTCGATGCTCTGTTAGGGTTTGCTGTTAAATGGAGACCGCATATTAAGACGTGATGGCGCATAGACCAGTGCGCGATAGAGCAATGATCCGGTAGAGGCCACGCTGGTTTCACGAACCTGCAATAACGCAATCAGAACAATTGGGAGCAGCAACCATTGTACCCCAAAAGAGGGGCGTAACCATCGAGGGTAATGCCACCGATCGTCAGTTCGAAGTTATCCAGTGAGTCGAGCAGATAGCCCCACATGATGGGTGAGATCCCGGCCAATAGACTCACAATGACGGACTGAAATGCAAAGTACTGTGTCATGCCGGGCCGTTCGCCGACAGTGTTCATCAGGAGGCGCGTCAGCGAGATGTCATAGATGGCGGCAAAGAAACCGGCGGCCAGCAGCAGCAGCGGCGCCACCAGCCAGGCGTTCGTGACCAGATTGGCCGCCATCAGCCACCAGAGGCCAAAATAGATGACCCACCACAAAAAAACGAGCCCGAGAAACGGCCGGCTTCCCAGTCGGTCGATGCGATCCCGCATGAGCCGTAGCGAAAGCACACCCAGGAGGGAAGCACCTGCGATCAACCAGAGGATCGCACCGGCGGAGATGCCAACCTGGTCTCGCACAAAGACGGTGACAAAAGCGCTGGTCGACAGTACAAAGACCTGCGCCGTCGCACTGAAGATGAGTAGGGAGGTAAACGGCCCGTCGCCGAGCAGGCTCAGCCACGGCAATTTAACCGATGGGCGCTGCTCGCTGCTTTCCACCACGGGCACCGGAATGCGGTTCAGAAAATAGAGACTTGTCGCGCCGCCCAGGAAGCTGATCCCGAAGACGATGGCGTATTCGGCCAGCCCGGCATCGCTCAAGAGCACGATGCCGGCCAGTGCGAGCGCGGCCACGCTGGCGAAGCTCACATAGGTCCGGTCGCGGCTGAGATAGAAACCGCGGACAGGGCGCGGGACAATGGCGGTGATCCAGGGAAGCCAGGCGCAGGTGGCGATGCCGCGCAGTGTGGTGAATGCGGTCATGATCAGGACGAGCAATGCAATCGATACTGTGGCCGGCAGCCATAGGGCGGCAATGGGCAACAGGGTCAAGAAGATGAGCGTAGCAACGCGTGCTGACCATCCTCTGACCATCAAGTTTCGATAGCCGATGCGTTCGGCTGACGGTGCCACGACGAGTTGTAACACGGAGGTCAATGGCGCCAGGCCGGCGAGGAGCCCCAATACGACCGCGGGGGCGCCGAGGGCATTGGCAAACAAGATCAGTGGGCTGCCGAGACAGAGCTGCCACGATACGGCATTGAACGCCTGAAACCAGTAGGCGTTTTGGATTTTGGGCGGCAGTTCTTCAGTGATCATAGGGTAAGAGTACCGCCAGGGAGGGGAGATTGGCAATTGTGGGCGAGGAGGATTGGAGATTGGAATGGCGGAGATCGGAGATTGGAGATTGGAGATCGGAGATTGGAGATCGGAGATCGGGGAAACGCAATACGTGATACAAGATACGCGCAGTTGACTCACGCTATGTTACACTCTTTCTTCGGTGTTTGCACCGCATGATTCGACATCCTATGAGCGGGGGAGTGTGACGCTTGTTTAACCGGTTGTTTGGGAAGAAGAAACAAGAAGACAAGACCGAAGATGAGGTCAAGCTTGAGCAGAGTCTGCAGAAGACGCGCTCAGGCATTCTGGGCCGCATCAGCACGATCTTCCAAGAGAACCAGATTACGGATCAGCTCTGGGAGGAACTGGAGGAGACGTTGATCGCCGGCGACGTGGGGTTGTTGACCACGGAGGAACTGCTGACTGCGACGCGTGAGCGGGTGAACCAGGAGAACATCAAGTCGGCGAACGATGCCTATTTGGTGCTCAAGCAGGAGATGGTGAAAGTCCTGCTGACCGATGAGCCACTGCATATCGATGAGCCGCGCATTTTGACTGTTGTGCTGGTCGTGGGCGTCAACGGCTCCGGCAAGACGACGAGCATTGGCAAGATGGCCTATTACTACAAGGAACGCGGGCGGAAAGTGTTGCTGGGCGCCGCCGACACGTTTCGTGCTGCGGCCATTGACCAACTCAAGATCTGGGGCGACCGCGCCGGTGTCGAAGTCATTGCCCATGAACCGGGCGCCGACCCAGGCGCCGTCATCTTTGATGCGATGCGCGCCAGCCAGGAGAGCCGCAAGGCCGATCTGCTGATCGTGGACACGGCGGGGCGCCTACAGACCAAGTACAACCTGATGAAGGAACTGGAAAAGGTGAAGGCGGTGGCGGGCAAGCAGGTCCACCGCGCCGCATGAGGTGTTGCTCGTGCTCGATGCCTCCACCGGTCAGAATGCCATTTCACAGGCGAAGGCCTTCAAAGAGAGCGCCGGCGTGACCGGACTCGTGCTCACGAAGTTGGATGGCACCAGCAAGGCGGGGCCATTCTTAACGTCAAGCGAGAGTTGGGCGTCCCCGTGCGCTTTGTGGGCACGGGTGAGAAGATAGGGGACTTTGCACTGTTTGATCCCGTGGCGTTTGTCACGGGGTTGGTGGGGGATGAGACTAGGAGACTAGGAGACTAGGAGACTAGGAGACAAAGAGACAAAGAGACAAAGAGACAAAGAGACAAGAGACAAAGAGACAAACGGTCTCCCAGTCTCCCAGTCTCCTGGTCTCCCGTCTCCCAGTCTCCCAGTCTCTTTGCCTCGGTTGGAGAAAGGAAGAATCATTATGTCCGAACTGGAAACACGCCTGTCCGCCATTGCAGATCGCGTTGATGCCATCCGGGGGCGTCTTTGACTTAGCGAATAAGGCGACGCGGGTGGGGAGTTGGAAGCGGAGATCGTTGCTCCGGATTTCTGGGACGATCCGCAGGCTGCTCAAAAAAAGATGCAGGAACTGAGCGGGCTGCGCGAGGTGGTGGAGACATGGGACGGCATCACCCAGCGGGCCCCATGACGCCCTTGACCTGTATGCGATGGCCGAGGACGACCCCAGCATGCTCACGGAACTTGAACGTGAAGCCGGCGCCCTGGAGGTCGAACTTGACAAGCGCGAAATGGATCTGGCGCTGGCAGGACCCTATGATCGGGGCTCAGCGCTCTTCAGCATCCATGCCGGCGCGGGGGGCACCGAAGCGCAGGATTGGGCACAGATGCTGCTCCGCATGTATCTACGCTGGGCGGAAAAGCACAACTACAAGACGGCCATTACGGACATCACCGAAGGTGAAGAAGCTGGGGTCAAGAGCGTCACCGTCGAGGTGGACGGTGTGAACGCCTATGGTTTCTTGAAATCCGAGCGCGGCACGCATCGGCTGGTCCGCATCAGCCCGTTTGACTCGAACAGCCGGCGGCACACCAGCTTTGCCAAGGTCGAAGTCATGCCGGTGCTGGATGAAGATATCGACATTGAGATTAACCCCAACGATATCCAGATCGAAGTCTTCCTCAGCAGCGGCGCCGGTGGGCAAAATGTGCAGAAGAACCAGACGGCAGTCCGCATCCGCTATCTGCCCACGGGCATGATCGTCACTTCGCAGAACGAGCGTAGCCAGGGGCAGAACCGTGAAATGGCGATGAAGGTGTTGCGCGGCCGGCTGTACGAAATTGAGCAGGAAAAGCGATTGGAAGAAAAGCTGAAACTGCGTGGGGTAAACGTGGACGCCAACTTTGGCAGCCAGATTCGCAGCTACGTATTGCACCCCTACCAGATGGTGAAGGACCTGCGCACCGACGTCGAGACCGGCAACACTGCCGCAGTGCTCGACGGCGAAATCGACCTGTTTATCGAAGCGTGGATGAAGCAGCAGACGGAAGCTTAGGGTTTTGTGCGTCCGTCATGCCACCAGACCGGAGTGCGAAGTCCGGGAAGAGTGACAAATCGAAACGGGTTTGGCATGAAGACGGTAGCCGGTCCTACCGTCGCCATGCCAAACCCGTTTGCGTACCACGGGGATTCAACCCGTAGCGACAGCGGGGGCGTCGCAAGCGGTTTTACTCAGGCAGTTCCAGGGTGCGAATGGCCTCGGCGATCTGTTCGTCGTTGCCTGCACCCAGCTCGATCCAGTCAAGGTTGAAGCTACCATCCTCATTCTGTGTCGCGGCGGCTGCATAGAGCGTGCCGGCGCTCAGGTTGCCGGGTTCATCCGCCACGAACTTGAAGAAGACGACATCGGTGCCGTCGTCGCCGAAGTAGACGGTCTTCAGATCCGGCAGCACGATGCTGTTCTCGTGCGAGAAGCGGCCCATGGCATAACGTTTCTCGACAATGGTGTTGAGCGAATCGCCGGATGTGTCCGGAATCAACTCCACCTCAAAGCCATAGTCGTAGGGGTTCGCCTGTGCGCCCAGATAGTCGCTCATGGAGGCAACGTTATCCTTCCAACCGTCCAGCGCGGCGATTGGCTCGTACTCTTCGGCCGTCAGACCGGTGTTCCAGGGGCTAACTGACGCGCCGCAATTGATCCAAGTGCCGTTGACCGAAGCAAAGTCAACATTCTCACCTTCAAGCACATCCCAACTTGAGCCATTGTTGCGGATCACAATCTTGTTGACGCCACCGGGCTCACATTCATAGTTGGTGTAGAGGACGCCTTCACTGCTATCGTCCGCGGTGGGGAGGAACATGTTGCCGTCCGGGGCGTTGCATATCAACTGCGTCGTACCATCCGGGCGGATTACCTCGCCAAAGCGTCCCCCGGCATCGTCGTTTGGAATCTCTGAGCCAACGCGTGCGAGCACCTGATAGTCACCCGTGGCGACAGTCACGACCTTCTGGGCATCGCCTTCGGGCACGGCGATTGGTTCGAAATCTTCACCCGCTTTGTAGCCGTTCATGACGCCGACCACGCCGCGATTAAAGGGGTAGAGATTGCGTGCACTTGGGTGCTGAACGTTGAAGAAGAGCGTGCCGTCGGCAGCGATGCGGAGGCCCGTGGTCTCCACCCAGGGGGAACCGTGCCGAAACGCTTGAGCGTCGTGCCATCATACATCCAAAGCATATTGTTCCTGTGGTTGGAGGTATCTTCTCCGATCCACAGGTTGCCATTAGAGTCGACGACCAGGTTGTCCGGATTGGCGATGTTATCGACGGCGCAGGGGTTGTCGGCGTTGCTCTCATCGTACGGGCCGCCCACGATGTAGGGATAAATCTTCGTGACATTGTTCTCGGCATCCAGGTCGGCTGCATAGACGATGCCGCAAAGGTTTTCCTCGACGTTGACGGCGCCTTCGCCGTCGGTCATGCCCTTGCTGACTTCACTCATCGCCCAGTACATGCGGTTGTTGACCGGGTCGTGGGCGACCCATTCCATCTTGCGGAATTCGGCGGTGGCGCCTTGTGCCTTGGCAAAGGCACGCGATTCCAGGAAGGGCGCAGCCGGGTGATCCATGGGGATCAACATGCCTGCGTCATCCTGCGCCTGGGCCACGCCAACAGGCAGCAGCGCCAGGAGGGTTACTGCTGCGCCAGCGCGCAGCCACGTCTGTTTCCAATTGCCAAACATTCGATCAATCTCCTTTCAGATTGAGCGTGACATGCGCGGGGGCTGCATTTCACGGATCGCGATGAAATCTAACATACCGCATAGAGGCTATGCTGACTTTGTGAATATCCCGTTAAGGCGTCGTCAACCAACCAATAATGGCTTGCTAACGTTTTGTGCATGGGCGATTAACCTGTCATTGGTACTCTTTTCTTACGAGTATATTGCTCGCACCTGCTATCAGCCCATCTGGAGGCCGCATTATGTGCCACGGCAGCTACGTTTTCTGATTGCGTCATTTGTGTTTGCTTTGCTTGCCGTCCTTGCTACTGTGCTCCGCTCTGAACGTGTCCTGGCGCAGTCTGCCGCGCCTACCGCGACTGCGCAACCGGATCCGTTGGCCGACCCTGTCGCCCACGGGGCATGGCTTTACGCGGGCAATTGTCAGCGTTGTCACAGCGACTACGCCACCGTACGATTTGTCATGAACGACCCCGCCAAAACAGTGCGTGCAAAGATCAGCGGCGCCGATCGGCAGGGTTGTGAGGTCACCTGGAGTGTTGCGCGCGGCGGCCCGCTCACCGGTGCGGAGATTGACGCGCTCTTAAGTTACATGGTGGCTTGGGAAAATGCGGGAGCGCAGCCTGTATTGCCACCCCTGCCGCCGCTTCCCACGCGGGCGGCGCCCACACCGACGCCGGTGCGCAGTGGCGGGCGCGTCGTGCGCACCCCTACACCGGCGCCAACCGTCGAGCCGATTGACCCGCAACTTGTTGCGGCATTCAGTGGCGATCCGGTCGCCGAAGGAGTCTGGCTTTACACGCGCAACTGCCAGCGCTGTCATCTTGGCTATGCAACGGGCAGGATGCGCCAGTTGCTCGATGAGGAATTGGTGCGCACGACCATTCGCGAAGGCAAACCGGCGACATCAATGCCACAGTTTGGTTTCCTGCTTGGGGGGCCACTGAAGTCGGCGCAGATTGAGGCCATTCTGGCCTACATGGAGGCATGGGAAGCGCAGCAAGGTGAGCCAGAACTGCCGGAAGTTGTGCGTACCGCAATTCGCGCAGAAGCGGACAAGGCGCTGGCAACACTGGATGCGATGGCGCCCGACGAGCGCGCAACCATGCTCTTTGAGACTCATTGTGCAGCGTGTCACGGTGCAACCGGCGAAGGTGGCACGGGTCCTGCGCTGTCGCACCCCTTTCTTGGTATGCGGCCGAGCGTGACTGTGCGCGACGTCATCGCCAATGGCGTGGCGGGCACGGAGATGATCGCCTGGAGCCAGGCGCAAAAGGGGCCGCTGGACGACCGTTCCGTAGATGAACTGGCCGCGCTCGTACGTGACTGGCGCTCCGCTGCGGCTGGACCGGCCCCGACGCCTCCCCAGCCCGTGGCGAGATCTGCCGTCTCGCCCGGTCCCTGGGTGCTGCCATTTGCCCTCATGACGGCTGTTGTCTACGGCCTGACCCTGCTGTTGGGCGCCATTGGGTTCTGGAAGGATTGATCAACCGTTTACAGATGGTTAACTTGATGATCGTAGGATGTTTATCGTGGGGAGGTATTACGTATTGCGTGACAAGTATCACGTACTTCGTGAGTCATCGCCCTACATGCACTACGAGATACGCACTACGAGATACGCACTACGAGATACGCACTACGAGATACGCAATGCTTTTCCAAAGGAGCTTAAATTACAATGCACGAAGATTATACTGACCGCCTTCTTCACGTCATCGACTACCATATTCGCCAGGCGACGGTGGCCTATGCCGGCCAACAGCGGCTGGGTTCACTGTGTGCACACTACGGGAATAGCCGGACGGCGCAAGGTCAGGGGTATGCAGAGGGGTATCTGGTCGCTCTGCGCCGGATGCACCGGCTGATCCGGCGCGCAGACTCGGCGCCGCCGCTGGCCATTGGCCAACTGTTGCTGCTGGAATGTGGAAAATGGCAGCGGGATGCTGAGGTGCACCGTCTCTTCAGCGATCCCCACTTCTCCGATTCCGCCTACTGCCGGGGGCGCGCTCGATGCAGTGGCGACGATCACGGCGGCTGCAGAGCGCGTGGCGCATGCCGAGCCGTTGCTCTTTCATGTTTCTGCCCCCCAACACCGGTCGCCCGCGTTCTAGCCCTCGTTTCGCTGCCGCACAGTTGTCACGACACTTCCCCGAAACATTCACACCTTTTTCACAACCAGACGTCAAAATCATCACCAAGGTCAAGCGCCGCTGAATGAAGTAAGCGCCACCTGACCGGTGAGGTTTTTGACATTTCATGCTTGAAAAAGGGAGAAATTCAGTATGCCACGTGAACGTTTGATTCTAGTCGGGATTGGGGCGCTCCTGATCCTTGGGTTGATCTTTGGCGCCGTTTCCGGGATGCAGCGTAATGCCTGGATGGAAGGCTATACGATGGGCCAACTCACGGCCGCAGCCGCCGCCAATGGGGCGGTTGCCCCGGTCGCAGCGTTGGCCCCCTATGCGGTGGGTGGCTTTGCGCCGCATCATGGGCCGGGCTTTGGCGGCTTCTTCTTCCTGCTGCTTTTTGGTGGGGTTGCCTTCTTTATCGTCAGCCGCATGATCCACATGGCGCGCTGGCGGGCATGGGCGATGCAGCAGGGTGGTTTCCCCGGTGGCCCCCAGGGTGCAGCGCAAGGTGGACCGCAGGCAGGAGCGCCGGGGGCGTGGGGTTTTGGCCCACCGTGGATGCGACATGGCGGTTGCGGCGGCTGGGGCGCCCCCGAGCAGGCGCAGCCACAACAGCAGGCAGCGCCGCAAGCAGGGACACCCTCTGTGCCAGTGGCTGATGCGCCGGATGCAGGGCGGTAAGGAATAGCACCCACGGGGAGTGCGCCCCTGCGAGGGGAAGACGGGGAAAGATCAACGCGGAGACGCGTTGATCTTTTCCCCCCGTCCTCCTCCCATTGACAATTGACCATTGACTATTGACAATTGACAATTGTGTTTTCCTAATCACTACCACACACCTGATTCTCATGAACGAACTGATTCTTGTTGTCGACGACGAACCCCGCATTGTGAAACTGGCGCGTGATTATCTCGAGCGGGCCGGTTTCCGCGTGGCGGAGGCGGGGGATGGACCGGGCGCACTGGCGCTGGCACGGCAGCAGCGGCCGGATCTGGTGGTGCTCGATCTCAACCTGCCGGGCATGGATGGGTTGGAGGTCTGCAAGGCGCTCCGGCGCACTTCAGATGTGCCGATCATCATGATGACGGCACGCGTCGAGGAGACGGATCGGCTGCTCGGTCTTGAACTGGGCGCCGACGACTATATCGTCAAACCGTTCTCGCCCCGTGAACTGGCTGCCCGCGTCAAGGTGGTGTTGCGCCGAGTGCAGGGGGGCATGCGTGACAGTGGGCTGATTCGGGCGGCAGATCTGGAGATCGACCAGAACGGGCACACGGTGATGCGCGGCGGGCAACCGGTGCAACTCAGCCGCACGGAATTCAATCTGCTGGCGACGCTGGCGCAGCATCCTGGGCAGACTTTTACGCGCACGCAGTTGGTCGACCGGCTGCACAATGTTTCGTATGAAGGCGTTGACCGCAGCATCGACGCTCATATCAAGAACTTGCGCCGCAAGCTGGAGCCAAACGCCGCCGAGCCACGCTATGTGCTCACCGTGTTCGGGCTTGGCTACAAATTCACGGACGAGGCCTAGCCATGTGTTCTGACGAGTCCAAACCGCCGGCACAAGCGGATGAAGGCGCCTGGTCGCCGCCACCCTGGGGTGGGCATGGGCCGCCGTGGGGTGAACCTGGCTTTGAAGGGCCACCCTGGGGCTGGCAGGCGCGGCAACAGCGGCACGAAATGCGGAAACACTGGCGCAGGCGACCAGGCTGGGTATTTCTTCGCTTTGCCATGGTCTTCGGCGTAATCACGCTGCTGCTGATGGGCGCGATTGCCCTGTTCATCTTCCTGCTGGTGGGCGTGGCGGATGGCAACAAGCAGCGGGCCACTGCGCTCTGGCTGGGCACGTGCGGGCTGTTGCTTTTCTTGCCCATGCTGGCAGGGTTCTTGAGTCGCCGAGCTTACCGCAGTATTGCGAGACCACTGTCGGGGATGATGGTGGCCGCGGACCGCGTGGCGGCGGGCGACTTCAGCGTGCGTGTCGAGGGCAGCCCGCGCGGCGACTTCAGCCGGTTGACGGACTCGTTCAACCACATGGTGGAGGAACTGCAAGTGGCGGACCAACGCCGGCGCAACCTGACAGCCGACGTGGCGCACGAACTGCGCACGCCGCTGCAGATCATCCAGGGTAATCTGGAGGGTGTGATCGACGGGGGTCTACGCGCCGACGCCGGAGCATATCGAAGCCACGCTGGAAGAGACCCGGCTGCTGGCGCGACTGGTGGAGGATCTGCGCGTGCTCTCGCAGGCAGAGGCGGGGCAACTGGCGATGAACGTGGAGCAGGTGGATATCGCCGAGTTGGTAGCCGATGTGGTGACGAGTTGTAGTGGGCAGGCGCAGGCGGCCGGCGTCAATTGGCGGCCGTCGCACCACCGGCGCCATCCACTTTGTTGGTCAGCGGCGATTATGCCCGGCTCGACCAGGTGCTGAGCAACCTGGTCGCGAATGCGGTGCGCCATACGCCGGCAGGCGGCGCCGTGGTCTTGCGCGCCAAGCTACACCGGAGGGTATGGTGCGCATCGAAGTGGCGGATGATGGCGAGGAATTGGTGCGGAGCAACTGCCGTATATTTTCGACCGTTCTGGCGTAGGGATCGCGCCCGGACACAGGGCGGGCGCGGGCAGCGGGCTGGGGCTGGCAATCGCCAAAGAACTGGTCGAGGCGCATGGGGGAGTGATCAGCGGATGGTGAGGTGGGGAGGGACGGTGTTTAGGATTGAGTTGCCGCAGGGGGAGAGAGAGAGGAAGAAAGGAGAGGGAGAAAGATCAACGCAGAGAGCGGGAGACAAGCGAGTCGCGGGAGAAGAGGGAACCCCCAAAAAAGGGAAGGCACCTTGCCAAGACCCAAAGTGGGTGAGCATCGTCTGCTTCGGCTTTTCTTTGCGGCTTTGGCGGGCGGCGCTGCGTTTGTCCCAGTCCCTCGGCCTTCCAGCGTCCCTGCTCTGCAGGAGAGTCTTCTTCCTCCCCGCGTCCTCCGAGAACTCCGCACCTCCGCGTTGGTTGTTGGCGTGGGCCGGAAAACTCACTCCGTGATCCCCAAATTTCGGTCATTCCGACTGTACTTGCATTCTTTCCTCAATTCTCCGTATAATAACCCCTGTGTGGTGCTGCGTGCGGCGCTGCATGGTTGGCTTCCCTAAGCGTTTGCGATCTCCATTCATACCAATTGATCCAACGGAGGATTTCATGTCCAAGTACGTGACAGCATTGATGCTGGTCGTGATGCTGGTGCTGACTGCCTGCACCGGCGCGGTGCCTGCGGCTCCGGCAGCGGCGCCGGCGGGTGGTGAGGCTGCGACAGAGGCGGCTGCGCCAAGCGGCGACGTCGTCGAATTGAAGATGGGTTCGTGGCGCGTCGACGATGTGAAACAGATGGAGGCGATCCTCGCCAAGTTCAACGAGGCGAATCCCAACATCAAGATCACGTTTGACCCGACCAATCCACCGGAGTACAACGCTACGCTGGCCACCCAGTTGGAGACCGGCACCGGTCCCGATTTGTTCTACCTGCGCTCTTTTGCGACTTCACGTAACCAATTCGAGCAGGGCTTCCTGGAAGACCTGACCGGTCTGCCTGGTCTGGATGAGAACTTCAGCAAGGCTTCGCAGGTGCCGTGGGCGACTGAAGATGGCAAACCCTATGGCGTGCCGTTTATCGCCGTGTCTCATGGCGTCTACTACAACAAGGACATCTTCAGCGAACTGGGCATCGAAGTGCCGCAGACCTGGGAAGAACTGCTGGCTGCCTCACAGAAGATCAAGGATGCCGGCTACACGCCCATCGCCAACGGCTCTGGCGACACCTGGACCATTGCCGAAATCGTCTTCATGAACATTGCCCCGACCTTTATCGGCGGCTTTGAAGGACGCCAGGCCTATCTGAATGGTGAGCGCTGCTTCAACGACGAAAATGCCGTCGCTGCCTTCCAGGCGATCGCCGACCTCGCCCCCTTCTTCCCCGAAGGTCAGGAAGCGTTGACCTACTACGACAGCCAGCAGTTGTGGCTCCAGGGCCAGGCCGCGATGTGGTTTGGCGGCTCCTGGGATATCCCCTTCTTCGAGGGCGAAGCGCCTGAATTCCAGTGGGGTGTCTTCGGGATCCCGGCGCCCGAAGGGCAGGATCAGCGCTATGTCACCTTCCACCTGGATGCTGGCATGGGCTTGAATAGCAAGTCCGCGCACAAGGAAGAAGCCAAGAAATTCCTTGAGTGGATGTCCACCGAAGAGTTCGCTGCGATGATGGCGAACGAACTGCCCGGCTTCTTCCCGATCCGCAACGAAGCCCCGGCCGTGGAGGACCCGATTGCCAACGAATTCCTCGCCCTGAACAAGGATGCCGGGCTTGACATCCGCTGGGCGTGGGAGAAGCTGTTGGATGGTTCAGCCCGGATGGCTATACGTTGATGCAGGACAATGCGATTGCCGTCCTCAAGGGTGAGATGACACCGCAGGAAGCGGCCGACGGTTTGCAGGAAGGTCTGGCAACATGGTTTGAGCCGGCCCAGAACTGCGCCAAGTAAGCTGTAGTCGATAGGTCCCGGCGCACGCAGGCTCACCGCGTGCGCCGGGTCTCTTTTTTTCTATCCAGCGCCCCACATTCACCCGACCCGCAGCCTATGACAACCATCAGTGCACCACAGGCGCCCAGCCAGGTCCGCCCCAATCGCTATAAGGACCGGCGCCGGTTAACCTGGATTCTTTTCCTACTGCCTGCATTGCTGATCTACCTCGGCTTTATGGCGGCCCCGCTCATCAACTCGCTGGGACTGAGCTTTTACACTGGCGCCGGTCTGCGTCCTGAGAAGTTTGTTGGCTTTGCCAATTATCAGGAACTCCTCACGAATCCGCTCTGGCGTGATCGGTTTCTCAATGCACTGCGCAATACGATCATCTTTTTTACGATCCATATGCTGGTGCAGAATACGCTGGGTCTGCTGTTTGCGGTGCTGCTGGCGTCGGGCATCAAGGGGCACAGTTTTTTCCGGACGATCATCTTCATCCCGGCCACGTTGTCCGTGCTGGTGATTGGCTTTCTCTGGCGGTTGATTCTCAACCCGCAGTGGGGCGCCGTCAACAAGTTGCTCGACGCCGCGGGGTTGGGTTTTCTAGCGAGACCGTGGCTCGGTGACCCGGGTCTGATCTTGATTATCATTTCGCTGGTGTCGGTCTGGCAGTGGGTTGGGCTGCCGACGATGATGTACCTGGCGGGTCTGCTGACCATTCCTGACGAGTTGACGGAAGCGGCGCGCGTCGACGGCGCCAATGCCTGGCAGACCTTCTGGCGGATCAAGATTCCGCTGCTCATTCCCGTGATCGGAATCGTCGCAGTGCTGACCTTTGTCGGTAACTTCAACGCCTTTGACATCGTGTACGCCATGGCCGGTGCACGCGGTGACCCGAAGTATGCCGCCGACCTGATGGGCACCTTCTTTTATCGCACTGCCATCGCCGGCGAGCATCCCGTCGCCCGGCCGGACATGGGGATCGGCGCCGCGGTGGCGGGCGTCACCTTTGTCATTTTGTTGGTGGGTGTGACCTTCTGGCTGGTTGGTTCGCGCCAGCGCGATTATGAGCTGTAGGAGGCGGAATTGAAACGTTCCTTTGGCGCCAAATCCGCCATCTATGCCATCCTTGTTGTGTGGAGTCTGGTGGTGTTGTTCCCGCTCTATACGATGGTTGTCAACTCGGTCAAGCGGCAGCGCGACATTTTTAGGAATCCGTTTATCCCGCCCTGGCCGTTGACCTTTGAGGGGTTCACTTCCGCGTGGCAGGATGGGCGCTTTGACCTTTATTTCCGGAATAGCATTTTCGTCACAGTGGTTTCGCTGCTGCTGATCGTCTTTCTGGGGTCGATGGCGTCCTATGCGCTGGCCAACTGGCGCAGTAAGTGGTCTACCTTCATCTTCATCCTCTTTGTCGCCGGTCTGATGATCCCGATCCGGTTGGGTACGATCAACATCTTTCAGATTGTGCAGTCTCTGAACCTCATCGACAACGTGTTTGGCTTGTTGCCGGTCTACATCGCCATGGGGCTGCCGATTTCCGTCTTTGTGCTGACCAGTTTTATCCGGACGATTCCGCATGAGTTGATCGACGCCGCACATGTGGATGGCGCCTCTGAATGGCGCATCTATTGGTCGATCGTGCTGCCACTGCTGCGACCGGCGATTGCGACCGTGATCATCTTTAACCTGATCCCGATCTGGAATGACCTGTGGTTTCCCCTGATCTTCATCCGCTCCGAAGAGCAGCGCACCGTGATTCTGGGCGTCTCGATGCTCTTTGGCCAGTATCAGTCAAATTGGACGCGGATTCTAAGTGCGTTGTCCTTGTCGGCGATCCCGATCCTGATCCTCTACATCCTGATGTCCAAGCAGTTTATCAAGGGTCTGACCGCCGGCGCGGTAAAGGGGTAGATAATGATGAACAGTCACGAACGCATGGAGCATGCCATGCGCCGCGATCGGCTGCCCGACCGGGTGCCGGTCATGTGCCAATTGGCGACCGGTCACTATTTTCTCAATACGGGGATTCCACCCCATGAGATCTGGTTTACGAGCGAGGCGTGGGCCGAAGCGGCGGTCATGCTGCAGCGGCGGTATCGCTTCGACGGGATCCTGATCAATGTACCGGGGCGGCCGAAGAATATCCTGGACCAGGTGCAGCGAATCGAGCAGGGAGAAGACGGTCAATACCTCACCTGGAAAAACGGCGACGTCACCTTTGTGCCCAATGATGACAATGCCCAGCACCGGCCCGCGGATCCGAATGAGGTCACACGCGCTGATTTTGCGACGATCGACCCGGATCATCTGGAGTTTATCGATGGGCTGAAGGGGTATATCTGGAACACCTATCATGTGCCGTGGTTGGACGGGAAAGAGACGCCGGGACCGTTGGCGGAGGTTCCCGACTACTTCTTTGACACGATCGATGCCGTGCGCGCCCGGGTGGATGAGAGCGTGTCGGTGCATGGCGAGTGTTTCTCGCCCTTCACGCACTATATTGAACTGATCGGGTATGAAAATGCGCTGCGCAGCCTGATCGAGGATAGCGGCAAGGCGCTGGCGTTGCTGGATCGGTTGACGGAGGCGAGCATCACCTGGGCGGTGGCGCAGGCCGAGCATGGGGTGGATGCGGTGCTGATGTCGTCGGCGTTTGCGGGTGGGCCGCTGCTTTCCCCGCGCATGTACAAGCGTTTTGTGCTGCCCTTTGAGCGGCGCGTGGCGGAGGCGGTGCGGGCGACGGGGACACCGGTGTACACGCACACCTGCGGTTCGATCGGCGACCGGCTAGATCTCATGGTGGAGACGATGACTGAGGGGATCGACACCTTGGATCCGCCTCCGTTGGGCAATTCGGACCTGGCGACGGCCAAGCGGCAGATTGGGGACAAGGTCTTTATCAAGGGGAACATGAATGCGGTGGAGTTGCTCCAGGCGACGACCGAGGCGCAGGTGATCGCGCATGCGACGAACCGCATTGAAGCGGGCAAGCCGGGGGGCGGGTATATCCTGAGCACGGCGTGTTCCGTCGCGCCGCGGGTGGAGCCGTGGAAGTTGGAGTTGTTGGAGCCGATGGCGGAGAGATTGGGGAAGTATTAGACGAAGAGACAAAGAGACAAAGAGACAAGGAGACTGGGAGACGGAGACAGGAGCCGGAGGACTGGGGACGCGGGGGAATCAATCAGAGGCGTACGTGAAGCGGTTGCGTGGGCGAATCAATCAGAGCCGCGCACGTGAGAAGCGGTTGCGTGGGCGCCAACAGAGCGGCGCGTGAGAGCGGCGAGGGCGATCAATCAGAGCCGCGCACGTGAGTAAGCGGTTGCGTGGGCGACCAATCAGAGCCGCGCACGTGAGTAAGCGGTTGCGTGGGCGACCAATCAGAGCCGCGCACGTGAGTAAGCGGTTGCGTGGGTGACCAATCAGAGCCGCGCACGAGAGCGTGGGGGCAACCAATCAGAGCCGCGCACGTGAGTAAGCGGTTGGCGTGCGCCTGGCGCATGGGTGACCAATCAGAGCCGCGCACGTGAGTAAGCGGTTGCGTGGGTGACCAATCAGAGCCGCGCACGTGAGTAAGCGGTTGGGTGCGCACAGAGCCGCACGTGAGTAAGCGGTTGCGTGGCACCCAATCAGAGCCCGCACGTGAGTAAGCGGTTGCGTGGGCAGTCAATCAGAGCCGCGCACGTGCGTAAGCGGTTAGTGCGTGCAGAAACAGCAACGCCTCGCTGACGTTCGGCGCTCTGAATCGTCTGACCACAAAACGAGGATCTGGCATGGACGTACAATCGGCATACACAGCCTGGGCGGCGACGTACGACAGCATGGAGAATCCAACGCGGGATTTGGATGGGGTTGCCACGCGGGAGATGTTGGGCGAGCGGCGGTATGGGGAGATCCTGGAATTGGGGTGTGGAACAGGGAAGAACACCGTTTATCTGGCCGAGATTGGGGAGCGGGTGCAGGCGCTGGACTTCACCGAGGCGATGATGGCGCGAGCTCGGGAAAAGGTGAGCGCGGCAAATGTGACATTTGCGGCAGCGGATATCACGCAGGCGTGGCCTTGTGCCGATGGAGCGTTTGACCTGGTGGTGACGAACCTGGTGCTGGAGCATATTGAGGATTTGGGGCACATTTTCGCCGAGGCGGCGCGCTGTTTGAAGCCGGGTGGATGGTTGTTTATCAGTGAGTTGCATCCGTTCCGGCAGTATGGCGGGCTGCAGGCGAACTTCGAGTTTGGCGAAGAGACCGTCACGATTCCGGCGTTTGTGCATGCGATCTCGGATTTCCTGGATGCAGGGCGGGAGCATGGCTTTGCGCTGCTGCGGCTGGCGGAGTGGTGGCACCAGCCGGATCGGAATAAGGCGCCGTTGGTGGTGTCGTTTTTGTTTGAGAAGTAATCCCGGATGGATTTGCCGGCAAAGAAGAGAGAGACGCCAAGCCGCAAGGAGAGAGACTCCCGCGAAGACGCCAAGCCGCAAAGGAAAGACGAGGCGGAAACGTCCACTGGGTGACGAATACCGCGCCCACCGTCCAGGAAGCACCGTAGGAAAAGAGGAAGAAATCTCCCGCAGGGACGCAGAGACGCAGGGCGGGGGAAAGGCCCAACGCGAGAGACGCAATGGGGGGCGAACGCACTCTTTTGCGCTCTCTGTGTTTTGTGGTGACGTTTTGCGGTCTCCTTGGCATCCTGGTGGGAGTCTCTTCTTGTGTATTTCCCCGCGTCCCTGCGGGAGATTCTTTCCTTCTCCTTCTTTGCGTCTTGCGCCTTTGCGGCTTTGCGTTGTGCTTTCTCTTCCCTGCGTCCCTGCGGGAGATTTCTTTGCGTTGACTCGACAATCCGCATCAATTTTGATACGCTTTGTCTGCGGCAACGGCTCCGAGCATTGGATGGTGGATGATGAACGAAAGGCATTTGGGCAGTGACCTGGACGATTTTTTGGCAGAGGAAGGCATTTTGGTCGAGGCCAAGGCCGTCGCGGCCAAGCGCGTGGTGGCATTTCAGATCCAGCGTCTGATGGAAGAGCAGCAACTATCGAAGGCAGAAATGGCGCGGCGGATGAAGACAAGCCGTGCAGCGGTGGATCGGTTGCTTGACCCCGAGAGTGAGGCCGCGACGTTGATTACACTGGAGAAGGCCGCATCTGCACTTGGGAGGAGGCTGCAAGTCTCGTTGGTGTGACGTGTTTAGGACGGGCAAATACGCTGAACTTTTGCGCCTGGAAATTTGACAAATGGGCGGCGAAAGCCTATCATACGCACTCGTTCCGGCTCAC
>JADJPH010000026.1 GCA_016713335.1 Candidatus Fredericiella danica
TCCCGGTTCGACTTCCTGGACGGTTTTCGCCCCCCTGATGGCGAGGCGCTCTGCAGTCCAGCGTCCATATTCATATTCCGGCATGACGATTTCATCGGCGCCGACGCGCAACAAGATGCGCCCATCGTGGTCGTTCATCGCCTTGCAGATGACATGGCGCACGCCCATGTCCTTCAAGGCGATCACCAGGATGATCGCCCGCGCCAGGTCATCGCCGATTGCCACCAGGACCATATCAAAGGTCGCGATCTCGATGGCGGCGAGCGCGTCTTCGTCGGTTGCATCCATGACCAGTAGATTTGGCAACTGGTCGGCCAGCGACTGGACGATCGCGCGGTTGCGGTCGATGCCCAGGACGCCATACCTAATTCATGCAGCCTGAGCGCAACACTTGCGCCAAACTGGCCTAATCCAACGACTGCGTATTCATACCGATTGTTGCCCGTGGGCATGCTGCCGCCTGCCTATTGAACCGTGACTGTGTTATATGCTTCGGTCTTGTTCCCATCCAGATCTTCAGCGATAAAGCCGACGACGTATTCGCCAGGCGCCGCGTCCAACTCACGCCAGGTGAACATCTGGTCACCAAAGGTGAGTGTACTGCCTTGCTGCGACGCGCGCTTGGTCACGTTGCCACTGCCGTCCAGGTCAAGCCAGGTCTCCGTGATGGTGAAGGTGTCGCCGGCTTGCGGTTGAATTTCGCGCGGGGCGGCGCCGGATTCATTCCCCGTGAAGCCCATCACCTGCTGTAACTTCTGGTCCTGAAAATAGAGGCGCGCCTGCCGCTGTTCGCCGCCATCCGCATAGGTGTAGATGCCATCGACCGAGTAAACTGCCTGCTCCGGGAGGGCGCCGTAACTTTCCGGCTTCAGGGCCGCGTTCACGGTCTTCTGCCCGTCATTGATGCCAAACATCAGCGGCTCCCACTCGAACTGCATCTTGAAAGCGCCTTCGCCCCAATCCGGGTAATAGACGCCACCTAGTTCGCGGGTATCGGCGCTCTCAAGGTAATCCTGATCAGCAACAAAGATCGAATTGTTGTTCTGATCATAGAATCCCGTAAAGAAGTAGACGTAGCCAAGGTTTTCACCGTCGATATTCGTGCTCATCAGCACAGGCTCGCCGATCGCCGTGGTCTTGCTCGAGACCTCGACGGGTGAGAGGGTGATGGCGCCTGCGCCCGGTGCGTGGGTGGCCGCGCCGGCGTCGGGCATCGCGACGCGCGTGTTTGTTTCCTAAACGGCTTTTTCGAATAGTGGTAGGCAAGAAATTCGTCCCAGAGCGAGTCCGTTGCGAAGCGCGAGGCCAATGCCGTGTAGGAGGGTGCACCTGCGACAGGGCTGCCGTAGAGCTGCGAATTGGGGAAGTAGATCGACACGCCGGATGCGCCGGGTTTATCCGGTCCGCGCTTCTCCGCAACGACCGTGTCGCTGATCGCCTGGAGCACCTTGTCGGCCGCCGCATTCACGTTGGGGTCTTTGGTGGTTTGCTTCAATAGGGAAACGAAGTGACCCAGGTCGATATAGGAGGGCGGGACATCGGCTCCGAAGATGCTCGTGAAAGACTGGGCGTACGTGCGCGCCTTGGCAACAGCCTGCTGTTTGCTATTCTGGAGTTTATATGAAAGGTCGTTGACAGCCGCCATGAGCGCCGGCACCTGCGAGGTCGGCCGCCGTCAACGTTACGTTGCGACCCATTTGATTGGCAACGTCCTGTGCCGAAGGACCGGATGCAAAGAGACTGCCCATTGGGTTGCGGCCGGTCATCGCGGCACGTTCCGCATCGTCCAGGATGCGTTGGTCGTCCTTGATATAACTGGTGACGATGGCGGTGCTCAGTTCAGCGCCGGTCATGTCCGGGTTCTGGGAGAGCGAGTTCAGAAAACTTGTATAGGCCCATCCCAACGCCGGTTCCGTCTCCTGCGAGACGACGGCATAATTGGCATAGGGTTCGAGTGCGCTCATCACCTCAATATGACCCATCAAGCACGCATCCATGCCGATGAGTTCGAACTTTTCGATGCCCGTCGTCTGCTGGACTTTGGCCAGGGCATCATCCAGTTCGGAAAGGAACAGATTGTTGCCAATCGCCTGTGCAAGCGGAGCGCGGTTGTTGGCCTGTGCCTTTGGGTCGGGGTCACTCCAGCCTCCCGGCCAGCCCATCCCGTGATCCGACAAGATCAACACATACTTGTCCGCAGGGTATTCTTTGGCAGCCCATGCGACAAAATCGACCAGGGTGTCACCATCTGCCATGTTGACTTCGCCCAGGTCTTCAACCAATCTGATTTCACCGCCCCAGATTCTGGTCACGCGTGACGTGATAGCGCCGAGTGCCGGTCCAGTCTCCGTCGCCATTGTATCCGCCCCGGAAGCGGTCTACTTGCGCAACGACGTTCCGCGCTCGGTGGAGCCGCTGCGTTCGGCCTCGTTCAAATCGGTGTAGATATCCCTTTCAAGGATCTTGTCGTCGGCGTCCTGATAGAGCATGATCGTCCAGGTCTGCCCCTGCGTAGCCGGCGCGGCGGCAATGGCGGCGGCGGCCGCCGCCGCGTTCGCAACGACGATTGGTGTCGGCCGCGGTGTGGGTGCGACGGGCGCCGCTTGTTGCTGTGCCGGGCTTGCGGATTCCGCCGTGTCTGCTTCACTGGCACTTGTGTCGCTAGAACCGGTGTCCGACGCCTGCTGCTGGACCTGAGCTTGTTCAGTGGCTTCTTGCGACGCGCCGCCCCCAAACAGTCCGTTCATCAGCAACACCGGGCCGCCGCAGATTAAGAGCAGGAGCAGCAGGCCGATAGCCATCAACGGCGACATCTTGGTCCCGCCACCACCGCTGCCAGGCGGTCTGTAGCCGCCACCGCCACCACCACCTCCGCCGGAACCGGAGTCATCACGGCGAATGGGGGTTTGGGCCTGTTCGCGGCCCCCTGGCTGCGCATCTGTGCGCCGGCGCCGCTGGGCGGTGACTGTTCGCTCCGGATCGCTACTCATACTGACTCCTATCGCAATTGGTTGCATGATGCCTATCGGTTTTCGGATTCTACACCGCACAACATGTCGCCCGCAACCAACCTACAGGACAATGCAAGAAAAATGCAAAGAAGATAAGCAGATGCTGCGCACCCATTGGGTGCGCAGCATCTGGATCAGCACATTTATGGACTACAGGCGCCATCGGCAGCGCCCGCGCATCTCAAGGGGTTTGCCCTGGTGTTGGCCGGCCGGCATCGCCAGAAGGTGTTGATTCCGGTGGTGGCGGTGGTGGTGGCGGTGGCTCCACCACCGGTGTGGGCGTCGGCGGTTCAGGCGTCGGCGGTGGTGGTTCCGGTGTCGGTGTTGGCGGCTCCGGTGTCGGTGTCGGCGGTTCCGGCGTTGGCGGTGGCGGCTCCGGTGTGGGCGTCGGCGGTTCAGGTGTGGGTGGTGGCGGTTCAGGTGTTGGTGGTGGTGGCTCCAATGTCGGTGTCGGCCGGCCCTCAGAAGCTTCGACGCCTTGGAAGTTGAAACTCGCGCTCGCCTGGGTCGAGAAATCCTCGGTGGCGATGAGCACGGCGATCTTGCCGACCGGCACTGGCAACCCATTGGGCCAGAAGCCAGGCATCACAAAACTTAGTACATAGTCGCCGTTGTTGTTGGTTGCGCCTGCCCCATACGGAGCATAGTTGCCACCGCTGCCACCTCCCTGCCCAAACGGAGCAAGGTAGGCGTTCACGGTCTGGTTCGGCGGGAAACCGCCACCGTTCACCGTGACCACCGTGCCCGCTGTGCCCGATTTGGGGTTGACGCGCGCATAGGGTCCCGGTGTGGCGGTAGGCGGCACCGGCGGAATTTCGGTCGCGGTCGCGGTCGGCGTTGGGGTCGGCGTTGGCCCGGAGAAGTAGTAGTTGAAAGTGGCGGTTGCCATCACTGCAAAGTCCGTCGTGGCGACGGTGACCACGATCTTGTCCTGCGTCACCGGGCTGCCATTGGGCCACGACCCGGGCATCACGAACGACATCGTATAGCGGCCCTGGTTGTCGGTCGTGCCAATGGCAAACCGGTTGAGTTTGCCGTTGCCAACGGGTGCGTCGAGCGTCGCAAGGTAGACACCGATGTTGACGCCGGCCGGGAAGCCACCGCCTGAGACTGTAACCGGGGTACCGGCGCCGCCAGCAGTCGGCTGAAGTCGGATCGATGGGTTCAGCGCCGATGTAAAGAAGTTGAAGGTAGCGCTTGCCTCCTTGCTGAAATCGCTATTGGCTACAAAGATCACGATCTTGCCGGTGGTGATCGGGTTGCCGTCCGACCATGTGCCAGGCATGTAGAACAGCGTTGAGAAATTGCCGTTGCCGTCGGTCAGGGCTGTGGCAACCGGTGGCGCCGCACTTGCTTCGAAGGCGCGCACGACGCCGGCAAGATAGACAGAGAGTGTCGTATTGGCCGGGAAGCCACCCCCGCTCACCGTAACGGGGGCGCCGCGGCCACCGGAAGATGGGTTTACTTCGACATAGGGGTCCTTGGCGACCGGCGGGCGGGCGGTACGGAAGTCAAAGTCCGCGGCCGCGGAGATGCCGAAGTCCGCGGTCGCGGCCAACAGCGCAAGTTTGCCGGGGCTGATGGTCTCCCCGTTCGGCCAGGCGCCGGGCATGATGATCTGCATAGCGCCGGCGCCGTAAGCATCGGCATAGGTGCTGGCATAGACCGCGGCGTCAGCGCTGGCGGCGTACAAAAGCGCCAAGATGGAGATTTACCAGGGCATAGGGTGGGAAACCGCCAAAGTTGACGGTGACACGCGTGCCGGCTGAGCCGGTAGATGGGCTGGCGTCCGCATAGGGATTGATGACTTCCGGCGTCGGCGTTCTGGTTGGCGTAGAAGTCGGAGAATGGACCCGATCCCACCAGAAGTAGACGAAGGCGTTGCCAAGATGCTGGTAGTACTCGACCACGACTGGTTTGTGTCCATCGAGGTAGAGTTCGGCTGAGTGCGTTTCGCTGCCGCTACTGTCATGCCATTGGTCGATGATCAGGCGGCCGTCGACCCAAACGCGGATTCCATCGTCGGCGCGCATAGAAACGATAGTGGCCGCCGCTGAATTCCTGCGTACGGGTCCAGCGTACGGAGAAGTTCTCACTGGGGATGCCAGGGGCCGGCGACCGGTAACTCCAATCAAAGTCGATTGCGCGATCGTTGCGTACATAACCTGGCGCACCGGAGAGATGTCGATTTGCAAAGTATTCGCCTTTCCAATCAGGGAAAGAGGGCGAAGGCTGAATGTGCTCCCACCAGACCGAGATGTTGGCCGGGCCACCATATTGGAAGAAGTCGACAACGATGAAGTGCCACCCATTGGTTAATGCCTTGTCGGCGGAGTAGGTGCGCGTATCGACGCTGTGCCATTCGTCCAAAATGAGCTGGTTATCGACCCAGATCCGCACGCCGTCATCGGCGCGGGCGAAGAATCGATAGGTTCCTTCGGAGAAAAATACCGTCTGTGACCAACGCACCGAGAATTCACTCGGGGGGATGCCGGGCGCAGGTGACGTGAAGCCCCAGTTAAAGTCGATTGCCGGGTCATTGCGTACGTAAGCCGGCGCACCTGAAAGGAAGCGATTGGCATAGTACTCGCCGCGCCACATGCCGGAAGCCGGCGTCGGCGTCAGCGTTGAGATTGGCGTAGGGTGGATTGGGGGTGGGGGCGCCGGCATCACGGGCGCGACGCCGGTAAAGCTTGTATAGGCACGCGCCACCCAGCCCTGGGCGTTGGTTGTCAACTGGACAAAGAGCCGCGCCGCTGCGATCCTGCCCCAGCACGGTGAAAGGCGTGCCAAAGTTCAGTACCCGTAGCACAGGGTAGATGGTTCCGGGACCACTGCGCATGTTCAATCCCCGGCTGAGCACCGTGCCCTGATTATTGGGCAGCGGAATCGGCGTCGCCGTGGGCACGGGGGTCTTTGTGATCACGCTTGTGGCGGAAGGGCTCGGCGTCTGTGCTCCCACCAGAAAAGTGAAGGGTGTCGAGGTGCGTGCACTTGTGTCGAGCGAGTACGCAACGATGGCAACTTTGTCTACGTTTTGCCAAAACAGTTCCAGGGGCAGGATGAAATTTACGGAGAAGCGCCCATCCTTGTCAGTCTTGGTCACGGCGACGGTGCTTTCCATCTTTTCGCCCGCGCTGTCGCCTTCCAAATTGACGTAGACTGTCTCCTCCGCCTCCCAACCGGCGCCGGCGACCTCGATCGTCGTGCCTGATGGTGCGGCTGTGGGGGCAACCGCGATCACGGGTTCGCCATTGCTGACCAATCCGAGACCAGGATTTTCGCCAGCAACGACGGGCTGGACCACGCAGCCTGCCGCCGCAAACATCGCCACGAACAAGACCGCAAAGAGGAGCCAACTGCCCAATCGACGGCTCCCAGTTCTACTAGCTATTTGTGAGTTACTACAGTGAGTGCGCATGGCTCCGACACTTTCTGATGGAGACTGCAAAAAAAGGGCAAGCGGCGAAGAAGATCGTGAAGGCAGGTTTGGGAAGCGCTCGAGCAGCGGTGGCGGACCGTTACTGGCTGTGCCAGCGTGGCTGGTCCAACATTCTGTCCAGGTGCAGACATTGAATGACCGCTGTTGTCAGGCGCGTGCCCGTCTCGCCAAACGTCTGTCTGTCGTCTTGCCTATGAAACGCCGTCGCAAAGGGGATGGTTCCCGTACGGACGACCAATCTGGGGCACAGAAGTCTAGGTCAGGGTTGTCAACAATTGTACTGTTGTGAGCGGAAAAATGCGGTCCGCATCTGCTCGATGGCATTCGGCGGTGCGGGCCGTCAGCACAGTAGCGGCGCCGGCTGCTGCTGCCCAACGTAACGCTTGTGGCCATTCGTCCTGTTCACTAAGGCGCCAGGCCAATGCGCCTGATACGGCGTCACCCGCGCCGGCCGCGTTGACAGCCGGTTGCGCCGGGCTCCTGGCCAGGAAGGCGCCTTGCCCGGTAAGCGCCAGGATCCCTTCGCCGCCGCTCGTGACAACGATGTTTTCGACACCGAGTCGTTGGCGCAGCGCCTCCACCTGGGGTGCAAGCGCTTCCAGGGTGAGGGCGCGTACGGCAAAGGTTTGCGCAAGTTCAGAGCGATTCATCTTGAGAATCGTCGGGCGTGCGGCGGCGGCGGTGCGCATCGGTGCGCCATAGGCGTCGACCAATGTATGAACGCCCGCGGCTGCGGCTGCGTTTACCAACTGGGCATAGAGATCGTCCGGGGCGCCGGGCGGGATCGAGCCAGACATCGTTAGCCATTGTGCGATGGGTAGGTGCTTCGCCAGGAGCTCCAGTGCGTGCGTCACGTCGGCCGGCGTCAGCGAGTAGCCGGTGTTCGTCGTGATATGGCTGTCGCGGTGCAACCGTGTTTCGATGATCACGTGCGCCAGCCGCGTGTCACCTTCGACCCAAATCAGTTCGTGGTCGACGCCATAGGCATTGAGGAGCGCCTCGAGTTGGCGTCCTACCGGACCGGCAATAAAGCCGAGCGCCCGGTTCTTGACGCCAAGCCCCTGCAGGACGACAGAGGTGTCATAGCCCTTGCCGCCTACGGCGTCAACGGTTGACTCGGTGCGGTTATTTTCGCCAGGCTCAAACTCCGGAATAAAGAGCACGCGATCAAGCGATGCATTGGCTGTGAAGGTGAGAATCATGCCGGTCAACTTGTGAGTTGTTTGGCGGCCAGGATGCACCATGCGTTCCAGTCGATGCGTTCCAGCGCGTCCAAGGTGTTGTAGAGATCTTTGCCGGCGACGACGATCCCACGATAGGGGATCAATACGGCCACCGCCTGTTTGCGAATTCGATCGTCCTTGCCGCGCATGCCCTCGACGACGTTGTGGGCCAGTGCATCCGAATGGGCAGGCGCCGCGGGCACCAATTCGGTCACGCCAAACTTCTGGGTGGCTTCCAGCACCGGCTCGATGGGCCGATTCGCCACGACGAATGGGAGAATGTGGAATGGGTGGGCATGGATGATGGCGCCGGCGTCAGGGAATGTCCGATAGACCGCCAGGTGCATCTTGCCTTCACGCGAGAAACGTGGGTGCGCCAGGATATCGTCATTGGCGATGGCGCCGCTGAGGATATCGCTTGGTTCCAGTTTCCAGTGCTGTTTCGAACCGGCGTAACGGGGAGAGATGTAGATCGTATCGCCGTCGCGCACGCTGATGTTGCCGCCCGCGAAATCGGTGAGTCGCTGTTCAAACATCGTACGACCAACATAGACAATCTGCTCAGCAATTGCCTGTCCCGCGTTACCTACGGATTCGCCCGGAGGGGCCAGCTTCTCAGCATCGGCAATCATTCCATACTCCTATTTTTTTCTATTGGTTTCCATCTTGCTGCGCCGTTACGGGTATGCCGTCATTATATGCCTCACTCGCCCATCTGTCGATATGGAGCACCTCCAATGTGCAGGGCTCGTGGCGGTCAGGGTACAACAACAATGCAAGTAGTTGTCTGATTGCGAGAAAGTTGCGGGTTATGTACACTGACAATGCAAGTGGAAATTTACCAATAGCCATCCAGGGGAGGCCATGTGACAGCAAACATCTACGAGACGGCGACTGACGTGGAGGTCGAAGTCAAAGCGGCGCCACCGCCGGGACGATCCCTTCTGCGTCTGAGCCTGGCCGCGTTATTGCTTGATCAAACAGCGTATGACGAAATCCGAGATGATCGCCATCCGGGGCGACGCGGGTTTTATGCGCTGCTACTGATCATCGCCATCGTTGTGGCTGCCCGGTTGATCGGGCTGGGACTTGGGCTGGTCTCCTCGCCACAACTGGCGTCGCTGCAAAGTATGCTGCGCGAGGGCATCATGGGGCTGCCGTGGTATGCGCAGCAGGTGCAGGCTTCTCCCGATTTTGCTGCGCAGTTCCAGGCGAGCTACCTGTTAACCTGGGATCTCGTCCGGACTGCGTTGGGGATCCCGACGCCATCGGGTACATTCACCGGCATCGTGATCTTTGTATTGACGACGTTGGGCAATTGGGGCACATTCGCGTTACTGGCGCACCTGCTTGCGCGCTGGTTTGGTGGCAAGGGGCGGCTGGGGCAGACCTTTGGCGTCGTGGGGCTTTCCTATGCACCGCTACTGCTGGCCGTCGTCGAATTGGTGCCGGGCGCAACCGTGCCGCTTCTGTTTGTCGCACTCTATCTGTTGGCGACCAAGTTCCTCGCCTTGAAGAGCGCCCACGGCCTGGCTTCCGGTTATACGCTTGCGGCGAGCCTGGCGCCGTACCTGGTGGTCATGGTGATCAGTGCCGGCATTCTGATGTTTGGGGCGGCCTATGGTTCGCAATATGCCATCGACGAACTCACGACGCAGATTCAAGCGCTGCCCCAGAACCTACCTCAAATCCCATTCCTGAACTTCTAGCCGCGACCGGTCGCCATCGCCAAGGAGAACTTCGCTTATGAAGTCTGCATTTCGCACTTACTCGGATGTGCTGCTCTTTCGCAGTGATGTCATTCGGACGTTGCTTGCCTCGCCGCGTGGCATTGCCTACGCGTTGAAGTTGTTTGTGATTGTGCTGCTGATCGCCGGTCTTGGCGTCTGGTTTGGCTTGCCGAACTCGCTGGCGCAACCCACGCTCTCTGAAAGTGCGGATCGCCTGATCAGTTCGGCGCGGGATACCGGGCAGGCCGTGGTTGCTCCGGTGGTGGCGGCGTTGACCAGCGGGAAGATTGAAGCGGCGTCACAAGCCGTGGTCTCCAAAGTTCAGGAGACAGTCAATCCAATCGTGACGCAACTGAATACACTCTTCGGCGGTCTGATCGCAGGCGCCGACACCGTCGATCGCTTGTTGCAGAAGAGCTCAGTGACTGCCGATGAAATTGAACGGGTGGTGAGCAACGCGCGTGACCGCCGCTCAGATGGGAGAATTGCTCGACAAAGCGCAATTGCCCGCGGCGCAAGTGGATGCATTGTTGGCAAAGGCCGATTTGACCTCTGCTCAGGTACAGCAGGCGCGCACTGAGGCGGGCGCAGCGATCGACCAGGCGTTGGCAAACCTCACGCCGATTCTGACTGCGTTGGCGATGTCGCCCGCTGAATTCAAGAGCACCCTCGAAAAGCTCTCGGTCACGCCGGAGCAGGTGGACGAGGCGCTTGAGCAATATGCGATCAAGCCGGAGCAAATCGCCGAGGTTGTCGAACAGATCGATCTCAAGGCGGCGGAAGCCAATGCGTTTGCCGATCAGATACAGCAGGAAGTGAACAAGACCGAGCCGCCGATCGGTGAACGACCCAGTCGCGTCGTGCGTATGACCGGGCATTGGCTGGCGACGCCGTTCCAATTCGCCGCCGAATGGGTGCTCTTTGGTCTTGCACTGCTGGTCGTCGCAAAAACGTTGGGTGGCAAGGCCACGTTGCCCCAGCACATCGGTGCGCTGGCGCTGGCAACGGCGCCGGCGGTGTTGTTACTGGGAAGCTACATGCCGGACGTGAACAGCAGCGGGTTGATCCCCTATTCAATCGCGCTTCACTATTTTGGACAATTGGTTGCCTTGATCGGCGTCGTCTGGATGGCCCTGCTTTTGCTGCGCACAGTTGGTACGGCGCATGGGTTTGGGATGTGGAAGAGTCTGGGCACAATTGTGTTGACCGGGGTCGTCCTGTTCGTTGGGGCGCCATTGTTCCTGGCCTGGGCGGCTGGATTCCTGCTGAGCTAGCCACGCGGCCGAGGACACTTATCGTGGCAGGCTCGGCGGCCTTGGATTAGCGGGTAGCGCCCTGCATGGGTGTAATCGGGTAGGAATGGTTCATGATGAAGTGGGTTGAGAAGAATTTAGTTTGGATAGGCATCGCACTGGGCGCTGTGCTCTTGATCGGCGCCGTTGCCGCCGTGGTCTTGTCCATGCCGCCACCACGCTTCAAAATTTTGACCGGCCGCGAAGGCGGCGGCTACTATCAAGCAGCGCTGCAGTATCAGAAGATCGCAGCAGAGCGCGGCTTTCATCTGGAGATTGTGCCGACGGCCGGGTCGTTGGATGTGCTGAAGCGCCTGGAGGCCGGCGAGGCGAGCGTCGGCTTTGTGCAGGGTGGCACTGCATTGAATGCTGATCCGACGATCCTCAATACGATGGCGGGCGTCTTTTACGAGCCGGTTTGGATCTTCTATCGGCGTGACTCATTTCCGGAAGGTCCTATCCACGCCATCCAGGACCTCAAAGGCAAAACGATCGAGATCGGTGAACAGGGCAGCGGTACGAACATGCTAGCCCGGATGCTCCTGGCGGACAACCGGATCGATGGTGAAAACGCAACATTGGTGGAAGCGCCAACGGCAGACGCGTTGGCAGCACTCAAATCGGGGCAAGCAGACGCTGCGTTTGTCGTCGTGGCGCCTAATTCGCAAACCATCAAAGAACTCATTATCGATCCTCGCATCGAATTGATGGATTTGCCCCTTGCACCCGCCTATATTGCGAAACATCCCTTTCTGACCAGTGTCACGCTCCCTGCCGGCGCCATTGATGTGGTTAACCTGACGCCTGACGAAGACAAGCAGTTGCTTGCGACCGTTGCCAATCTTGTGGTGCGCACCGACATCCACCCGGACTTGCTGCGGTTGCTGACGGTCGCTGCCGTCGCCACCCATGAACGCGGCGGCATCTTTGAGAAGCGCTTTGAGTTTCCAAGCGTGCAGTTGACGGACCTGCCGATCAACAAAGAGGCGACGGCATACTTGGAACGCATCAAGTCCGGTAACTCCTTGCTTGACAACTACCTGCCATTTTGGGCTGCGGCCATCCTTGACCGTTATTTGCTCTTTGTTCTGCCGATCTTGTTGATCGTGCTTCCGCTGTTGAGCCGCAGCCCATTGGTCTACCAGTGGTATATGCGGAACAAGATCAACCTTTGGTATAAGCGGGTTCACAACACCGAGATGCGTGTGGATACGATGACGCTTGGCGAAGTTGAACAGGAAATTGTCCAACTGGATGAATTGGACGATGTGATCGCCCGAGAACTCACAGTTTCAAGCGCGTATATGCCGGCGGTCTATGATTTGCGGACGCACATCACCTACGTGGCGGGCCAACTCGAGAAGCGCAAACAGCGTCTGGCAAAAGAGATGCCTGGGCCGGCGCAGGTGGTGCAATGACGCCCGTGTTGGAAGCTGTAGGCCTGCGCAAGACCTATGGCGCCTTTGTAGCAGTCGCCAATGCCACCTTTACGGTTCGTCCGGGCGAGATCGTCGGCTTCCTAGGACCAAACGGCGCAGGAAAAACAACGACGATCCGGATGATCACGGGGCTGCTGCGCCCTGACAGCGGTCAGGTGCTGGTGGATGGTCATGACTTGCGCCGCGAGCCGATGGCGGCCAAGGCCGTGATGGGGTATGTGCCCGACACCCCAAATCTCTATGGCAAGCTGAAGGCGGTTGAATACTTGCGTTTTATGGCGCAACTCTACCGCGTCCCGCGCACAGTTGCCGAGCCGCGGATGCGGTCATTGTTGGATCTGTTTGAACTCACCGATGCTGCCGGGAACACGCTCGACAGCTTCAGCCACGGCATGCAGCAGAAAGCCGCCATCGCCGGCGCGTTGATCCATGAACCCAAGATCATCTTCATGGACGAACCAACCGTGGGGCTGGACCCCCGGTCGGCGCGCCTCATCAAAGATCTGATGATCCGGCAGCGCGACAACGGCCAATCCGTGTTTTTCTCAACGCATATCCTGGAAATCGCCCAGCATATGTGCGATCGCGTGATCATCATCAACAAGGGTGAAGTTGTGGCCGATGCCAGTGTGAGCGAGTTGCGCCAGGTGAAGGGCGACCAGTCGCTGGAGGATATCTTCCTCGAACTGACCGGGGACGGCGAAATCGACGACATGGTAGCGGAACTCTCCGATGGTGCGTGATACTGCGATCCTGCTCCGTCTTTACTGGCGCATGGACCGCCGGGACGGCAGCGGGATGCCACTGGTGGTGAATATATTCTCAGTTGTACTTGCCATCGCTGGGGCGGTGTTTTCCGGATTCTTCGGCTTCGCAGCGGGCATGGTGGTGACCTACAGCCGCGCGCCGGTGCAGATTGAAGAGGGCGTGGCGCCCGGTGCGGTACTGACTTTGCTCTTTGTTTCCTTGTTGTTTGCCGGTTTCAACCAGGCACTGCGCGCACTCTTCCTGAGCGGTGACCTGGAACGGCTGTTGGTCGCCCCGATCAATCTACGTGCGGTGATGACGGCCAAACTGCTGAGCCGGCTCCCTTCGACCGTGCTGATCATGTTCATCCTCACGGTGCCCGCTTTGATCGCCTATGGCATCGTGATGGACATGGGACCGTTCTATTATCTGGCGGGTGCGATGGTTGTCGCCGGCGCCCCGCTCTTTAGTATGGCCATTGGCGCCATCATCGCGATCCTGCTTGTTCTCATTTTTCCCGTGCAACGGCTGAACGAGTATGTCAGCGCCGTTTATATTCTGATCGGCGCCACGGTGGCATTCGGCATTCAACTGGTCTCCGCATTCATGCGCGGCGATCGCCACAACAGTGAACCAGGCATCGCCGCTTCTGAACTGCTGGCTGCCCTGCAGCGCGCCCCGCTCCCCACGTTGTGGGCGGGACATGGCATGACCAGTCTTGGACGCGGCAATTGGACGACCGGTGGGTCGGAACTACTGGGATATCTGCTGATCACCTTTGGTTTGTTTGCGGTTGTGGTGCTTTTGGGCGACCGGCTCTACTTGAAAGGATGGCTGCGGATGCAGGCGTCGGGCGTCCGCAAGCGGGGGTTAGACCGTGGTGGTGGCCTGCTGGCGAGCGGCTCGCTGGACAACATCATCGCACTGAAAGACTGGTTACTTCGCATTCGCGATTCTCGCCAGATGGCGACGCTGTTGGGCCAGATGTTGGGTGCTGTGGTGATTGCATTTCTTTTCCTCCGGCCGCGCCCAGATCGCATAAATATGCTACCGCTGCCGGCACTGATTGACGCCAATGCCTTGTGGTGGCTACAACTTCCTAGCCCGGGCGTGCTTGCGGCAGGGTGGATCCTGTTGATTGGTTGGATGATCTTTTCGCAGACTGCGGCGACCAGTCTTGCGCTCGAAGGCGCGTCCTTTTACATCCTCAAGGCCGCGCCGGTGAGCGCACGCCAGGTGCTGCGCGCCAAGACGGTCAGCATCCTGATCCCGTATGCTATCGTTGCGACCGGACTGCTGATCGCAAGTTGGGTGGTGCTGCAGTATGACCTCCTCTGGACTCCGTACGCATGGTGTTGTCTGTTGCTTATGGGCAGTGGCATGCTCGGTTTCACCACGGCGATGGGTTTCCCGTGGGTGAACCTGAAGTGGGAGGATCCGCGCCGGATGAATCGCGGCGCGGTAGTCTTTATGGGATGATCGGGGTCGGGATCACCTGTTGGTTACCGCTCCCATTGCGCTGATCCCATTTGCAGTATCGCTGGCGGCGCCTGTTTGGACTCCTTTGGCGCTTGTATTTGGCCTGATGGCGCTCACAGGCGTTACATGGGGGCTATGGTCTTTTGCGGTGCGACAGGTTGAAATGGCCTGGGACCGCATTGGTGAGTAACCGGACGGCGTGATTGCCACGCCATCCGGTGCGTATGGAACCCTTACCCTGGAAAAGCCAGAACGCGATCCGGGCGGATCTTGAACACGATTCGCTTTTCCGTACCTTTGCGCTCAGCGGGGGCAACGCCACCATAATATTCGTCAACACCGGCATACACCTTTGCATGGGCGTTGATATTGGCATAGTCGGGGTCATCCACGATTTCCACGACGGTCCCGCGCACATCGATCCACCGAAACGGATCCTTTGGGTCGATTGCCGTGATGGCCACTTTCGGGTTGTTCCTCACATTGTTGGCTTTGCGCCGGCCATCCGCCGTATTGACGAGCACGTACTCGCCATCCCAGGAACACCAGACGACGGTGTTTTCCGGCCCGCCATTGGGCGCAATGGTGGTGAAAACGCAATAGATAGGACCGGTGAGTAGGTCGATATGAGAGGCCGGCACTGCGGATGGCATGATTCATTCCTCGTGGTGATTTGGATGATTGCTCAAAAACTGCACATGGATCGATACACCCTAAAGGTTGGATGATCTCGCTGCGAGATGCCGTAGTCTATCCTACACCTCGTATGAAATTGCCTGGTTTGCAAAATATATGTCACAATCTGGCATATATTTCATGTATCCTGATTGCATGTGGACTTCCGGCTCCACTTGCAGCAAGGACACCTGGCCAGGTCCGCTCTTGCGTCAACATGAACTATTGCGCGTTCAAAAAAGGGAGGAAAGGTCAAAATGGAACCTAAGTTTGTGACGAAGCCCGCATTTTCGGTTGCCGGCCTGCTCTACCACGGCAAGCCGATGTCAAATGAGATCCCGCAGTTGTGGACGAAGTTCATGGAGCAAGCAAGCGACGTCCAGCAGGGAATCCACCCCGAAGTCTGCTATGGCGTGTGCGATCACTTTGACGAAAAGACCGGCGATTTCGACTACCTGGCTGCGGTCGAGGTGGCTGCGGATGCCGTCCAGGCGGCGCCGATCGTGAAATGGGATCTGCCGGCACAGCAGTACGCCGTCTTTACGACGACGCTGCCCAAGATCGGCGAGACGTTTGACTACATCTACCAGCGCTGGCTGCCGGGTTCCGGATACCAGCGGGGTATGGGACCCGAGTTTGAGTTCTATCCTGAGACCTTCAACCCGGAAGATCCTGCGTCCGAGTTAGACGTGGTCATCCCTGTGACCAAGAACTAGGCAGTCGGCGCCATAGGCGAGTGCCTTCCCGGAAGCACGCTGCTTCCGGGAAGGCTTTTTGTTTGGGCCGTTGCATGAAACAATCCGATTCGAGTGGCCCATGAGCAACACCGCATCACGACTGATTACGCTGATCCTGCTGCTGCAGCGCAGGCCAAACCAGAAGGCAGCCGAGCTGGCCGCTGAACTGGGCATTTCCGTCCGCTCGCTGCACCGGTATATGGGAATGCTTGATGAGATGGGGATTCCGATCTATTCGGAACGGGGCCCTGCCGGCGGGTTTTCGCTTGTGCGCGGCTACAAAATGCCGCCGCTCATCTTTTCGCCTGAGGAGGCGGTGGCGTTGGCGCTTGGCGCCAATGTCGTCGGTGAGATGTGGGGCCAGCTCTACGATGAAGCCGCCCACAGCGCCCTGGTGAAGTTGGAGAATGTGTTGCCAGATGAACAACGGCGGCAAGTGGCGTGGGCGCGCCAGTCGCTGGTGGCGATAGGTCTAAATCGTATGCCTCCCGAGGGCATGGCGCCGTGGTTGGAACTCTTGCGCACGGCGCTGCGCGAGCAGCGCACGGTGCAACTCCGGTATCAGGGACGCGGGCGCGCAGGCGTCGAAACCCGCGCGTTTGATCCATATGCGCTGGTGCACGGTTGGGGCTGGTGGTACACAATCGGCTATTGCCATCTGCGCGATGACCTGCGCCAGTTCCGTGTCGATCGGATCGAATCCATGGAACTGCTGGACGCGACGTTTGAGCGACCCGCTGATTTTGATCCGCACGCCTTTTTTCGCACGGATGCCGGTGCGGGGGGTGTGCTGGCGCGGATGCGCTTCGATGCCGAATTTGCGGATGTGGCGCGGCGAAATCGAGCCTATTGGGAGCGACTTGAGGAGATCGCCGGCGGTGCAGTTGAAGTTGTGTTTCGCGCGCCGGATCTGCAATGGGCCACCAACGTGGCCATGTCGTACGGGCCGATTGCCGTTGTCGTCGCGCCTGAGGAATTGCGGATTCGAGTGGCAGACCAGGCGCGCCGCGTTTGCGCACGCTACTGAAACCCTGGTCCGCCACCCAGGCGTGTTTGGTTGTGACTAAAGTCCGGCCTTGTTTGCCATCGCTCTGCCGTAGAGTTCGAGATAGCGCTGCGTGCTCAGTTCCCACGAGAAGTCCTGGGCCATCGCAGTCTGGATCATTTTGTCGATATGCTGTGGGCGATCAAAGTAGGTGCTGACGGCCCAGCCCGCGGCGTAATAAATGGCGAGGGTGGTGGCATCCCAGAACTTGAAGCCGGTGCCGTCGCCGGTCGCCTCGTTGTACTGATCGACGGTGTCGTTCAGCCCACCCGTGGCGCGCACGATCGGCAGGGTGCCGTATTTCAGCGAGTACATCTGATTGAGTCCACACGGCTCAAACAGGGACGGCATAATGAAGAAGTCCGACCCAGCCTCGATCCAGTGCGCAATTTCATTGTTATAGCCGATGTAGCTGCCGATCCGCCCCGGATAGCGTGACGGCAGCCCGCCATAAAACTGCTCCAGTCCCTTATCGCCTGAGCCCAGGATGACAAACTGGACGAGCATGTTCTGGACGATGTTTTCAATGGTGCCGGCCAGCAGGTCAAGCCCCTTTTGGCTTGCGAGGCGGCTCACGACGCCGATGATTGGAATGCGTGGGTTTTGTTCGAGGCCAAAGCGCGCCTGGAGGGCGCGTTTGCATTCCGCTTTACCGGAGAGATCGTCGGCGGTGTAGCGGGCCGGGATCAAGGGGTCGACAGCCGGATTCCACTGCGCATAGTCAACACCGTTCAGGATCCCGTAGTAGTTTTCGCCCTTGTTGTTCAGGTAGGGCGCCATGCCATAACCGAGCGCCGGGGTGCGCGTCTCGTCGGCGTAGGTCGGGCTGACCGTGTTGGCAATGTCGCTGTAGACGATGCCGCCCTTGAGAAAGTTGACCGCACCGTAGTCTTCGAGTTTATCCGGCGTAAAGTTGGCCGGTTGCAGGCCAATATAGTCATAGTTGCTGGCGCTGTACTTGCCCTGATAGGCGATGTTGTGGATAGTCAGGACACTGGCTGCACGGCCCAGGATCTCATCATTCCAGTGCCAGATCTTGAGATAGGCAGCGGCCAGCGCCGTCGCCAATCATGGACGTGCACGATGTCGGCGGCGAAGCCGAGATCGCGCATCAGTTGCAGCCCTGCGCGGGTCAGGAAGGCAAAACGGCGTGGATTGTCCCCATAGTCGTTGTACTCTTCGTCGTGGTAGAGTCCGCTGCGCCCAAAATACTGGTAGTTTTCGACGAAGTAGAAGGGAACGCCTTCGTTTTCGGCAACATCGACTGCGCCCCATTCGAGCGTGTTGCCCATCCACACGCCGATAGAGTCCCAGTGCCTGCGCAGGCCGAATTTTGGCCCGTTGATAATGCCATAACGCGGCATCACAACCATGACGTCGTGCCCCATGGCTTTGAGTTGCAGCGGCAGGGCGCCGGCAACATCGGCCAGCCCACCGGTCTTGGCATAGGGTACGGCCTCGGAAGCGATCATGGCGATCTTGAGCGGCTTGACCATGGAAAAGGCTCCTTTCACGGTTGCGGTCGGTGGATGTCCGGTAGGTGGGATCTCATTGTCCGCAATTATACATCAGCCGCAACCACTGCCGAGGATACTTTTGTTCGTTGTGTGCGGCTGCGCTAAAGTTACGCTCATTTGAGTCGTTGCAATGAGACGCGCCATCTATGCAATTCGATCCGAGCATTCTTGCCAATAATCCACAGACGCGCCGCCGCCTTCTGAGTGTGCTTGCGGCGGCGCTTGATGCTGTCGATCCATACAGGGCGGTGTGCAACAATTTTGTGTGCGTAGGGGGATACCTCCAGGCCGGCGGCCGATCGTATGCGCTTGACCGGTTTCGACAGGTCCTGATCCTGGGCGCCGGTAAAGCCGGGGCGCCAATGGCGTGCGGTCGAAGATGTGCTGGGGATCGGTGTGGCGGGGGCTGGTGGTCGTGAAGCATGGGCATGGCGGCCCGACGCGAAGGTCGTGATCGTCGAAGCTGGGCATCCAGTGCCGGATGCCGCCGGTCTCGCGGCGGGGCGGAAGGCGCTTGATATCGCTACCGCTGCAGGTGCGGATGATCTGGTGATCGTCGTCCTGTCGGGCGGTGGTTCCGCACTGTTGGAGGCGCTCGCCGGGTTGACGCTGGAGGAGTTGCAGGCGACCACGGCGACGTTGCTTGCGTGCGGCGCGACGATTAACGAGATCAATTGTCTCCGGAAGCACTTGAGTGTACTCAAGGGCGGCCAATTGGGCGCGCCCTTTATCCCGCCACCGTGATTACGCTCGTCCTCAGTGATGTCGTGGGCAACCCATTGGATGTCATTGCCAGTGGCCCAACCGTGCCCGATGCATCCACCTGGCAGGATGCCTGGGCGGTGGTTGCGAAATACGATTTGGCGTCGAGCCTCCCCGCAGCCGTCATCGCGCGGCTGGAATCAGGCCGCAGCAGCCGATTAGCGGAGACACCGAAACAAGGTGACATCATCTTCGACACCGTACAGACTGTAGTTGTCGGCGACAATCGGGTTGCGGCCGAAGCGGCATGTGCACGCGCCGAGGCATTGGGGGCGCATGCGCTGTTGCTCTCCACCTTTGTGGAAGGCGAGGCGGGTACAATCGGCAAGGTTGCAGTTGCATTGGGGCAAGGAGGTGGTCGCAAGCGGTCTGCCGGTATCCGCACCGGCCTGCCTTGTGTTTGGCGGCGAAACAACCGTCACGCTCGGCGATCAGCCCGGACTCGGTGGGCGCAACCAGGAAGCGGCATTGGCGGCAGCTCTTGCGTTGAACGGCGCGCCGCGCATCACGGTCGCTGCCCTTGCCACCGACGGCAGTGATGGACCGACCGATAGCGCCGGTGCGATCGTCGACGGCGGTACTGTCGGTCGCGGCCAGATGATGAGCCTGGATGCTGCCCATCATCTGGCGACGCACAACGCCTATCCGTATCTCAAGCAAACGGGCGATCTACTCATGAGTGGTCCCACACAGACCAACGTAAACGATCTTCTTGTCATCTGGGTCGATGGCGAGGAGCCAGCAGGGGAGAGAGATTGAAATGTCTTTGGTCCAGCACGCACCCCGGTTTTCAACAGATGACGCTGGACGCCTGGCGCAGCAGTACTTTGGCATCAGCGGTGTGAGCCGCGCGTTGCCAAGCGAGCGAGATCAGAACTTCCTCATTCGCACATCCGCCGGTGAAGCGCGCGTGCTCAAGATTGCCAACGGCCTGGAAGCGGCGGCGTTGATCGACGCCCAACAGCGAGCGTTGCGACATCTTGCTACCGCCGGCGCAGTCTCCGAGTTGTGCCCGCAGGTCGTACTGACGACCCTTGGCGAGGACTGTGCGCCGATTGCGGGTCCTGATGGCCGGCAACACTGGCTGCGGATGCTGACGTATGTGCCCGGCACGCCGGTAGCCATCGTTCGTCCGCATACCCCTGGTCTGATGGCAAGCATCGGGCGTGCAATGGGCGAACTGGATCGGGCGCTGGCGACATTTGACGATCCCGCGCTCCATCGTGACTTTCACTGGGACCTGGCCCATGCATCCGTTGTGATCAACCAATTCAAGGGCGAGATTGCAGACCCGGCGCGACGCGCACTCGTGGAGCGCCACCTGGCGCGCTTCGAACACACGTCGGCGTCCATGCTTGCGGGCGTGCGGCGCGGCATCATTCACGGCGACGCCAACGACTACAACCTCCTTGCAGGGGATGGCGATGATCTGGCCAGCCTGCATCAATCGATTTCCGGGATCCTTGATTTCGGTGACATGGTGTGGAGTTACCGGGTCGGCGACCTTGCGATCGCAGCCGCCTACGCACTGCTTGACAAACCAGATCCGTTGGCGACAGTCATGCAGGTCACCGGCGGCTATCATGCGGTCTATCCACTTGAAGAAAATGAAATCGCCGTGTTGTGGGCCCTGATTTGCATGCGGCTATGTATGAGCGTTTGCCATGCTGCGCACCAGCGCCGGCTTGAACCGCAGAATGAGTATCTCTCGGTCAGCGAACGACCGGCGTGGGAAGCATTGCACCGGCTTGACCAGTTGAATGCGCAACTGGCGCACTATGCCTTGCGTGACGCCTGCGGGCTTGAACCCTGCCCGCGGAATACTGCGGTTGTGAGCTGGCTGCAATCCGGCGCGGTCCAGGTTGCGCCCGTTGTGGCTGGCATCCGGCCATCTGACAAAGTCGCGGTGGTGGACCTGTCGGTCGGGAGCACGTTGCTCACCCCTCAGATTCTACTGGATGGCGGTGTAGCCGCCTTGAGCGCGGCCATCGACGGCGCCATTCGTGCGCAGGGGGCGAACGTGGGCATCGGTGGCAACGACGAAGTCAGAGCCATTTACTCAGGCGCTGCATTTGCGCTCGATGAAAGTCCGACCGGTCCGCGGCGTACGGTCCACCTGGGCATCGACATCTTTGCACCGGCCGGAACGCCGGTTTACGCCCACTCGACGGTGTCGTGCATGCCGCCACCGAGAATACGGCGTATCACGACTATGGTCCCGTGCTCCTATTACGGCACGCGACAGGGGACGGCGAACCCTTCTTCACCCTCTCTGGCCACTTGAGTCGGGATTCACTGACCGCAGCGCCGGTGGGACGGAGCGTGCGGGCAGGCGATTGCCTTGGCGAGATGGGTGCCGCGCCCATCAATGGGGATTGGCCGCCACACCTTCACTTCCAGATCATCATCGACCCGTTGGGCCTGGACACCGACTTTCCGGGGGTGGCTGCGCCTGCACTGCGCGCGGTCATGCGCAGCCTTTCGCCCGATCCAAATCTACTCCTACGTCTGCCTCCGGCTTGTTTTCCGGCCATGGGCAGGACTAAGGCCGCAACTCTGCGAGAGCGGCAACAACGCATCGGTTACAACCTGAGCATCTCCTATCGCCAGCCGCTCAAGATCGTGCGCGGGCTGGGCGTCTATCTCTACGACGACGCGGGCCGCCCCTACCTGGACTGCGTCAACAACGTGGCGCATGTCGGCCACTGCCATCCACATGTGGTTGAGGCAGGGCAGCGCCAGATGGCGGTGTTGAACACGAACACACGCTATCTGCACGACAGCATGATCGAGTATGCCGAACGGCTGACGGCAACATTGCCGCCGCAGCTTTCTGTGTGCTTTTTCGTGAACTCCGGCAGTGAGGCGAATGATCTTGCCCTCCGGCTGGCGCGTGCCGCCACCGGTGCGTTCGACATGATCACGTTGGATGTCGCTTATCATGGGCATACGCAGGCGCTAATCGAGGTCAGCCCGTATAAGCATGATGGGCCGGGTGGACGTGGCAGACCGCCTTTTGTGCAAAAGGTGATGATGCCGGATCCGTATCGTGGTCCCTACTATGGGTACAGCAGTGCGAGTGGCCGCGCCTATGCCGCCCATGTACAAACTGCGTTGGATGCGATTCATGCGCAAGGACGCGGCGTGGCCGGCTTTATTGCCGAGTCGCTGATGGGTTGTGGCGGGCAGTTGGTATTTCCGGATGACTTTTTGTTTGAGGCCTTTGAGGTGGTGCGGGCCGCAGGTGGGATCTGCATTGCTGACGAAGTGCAGACTGGGTTTGGCCGGGTGGGCACCCACTATTGGGGCTTTGAAACACAAAGCGCAATCCCCGATATTGTCACGATGGGCAAACCGGCCGGCAACGGCCACCCGCTTGCCGCTGTTGTCACGACACCTGAAGTTGCAAGAAAATTTGCGAATGGAATGGAGTATTTTAATACTTTTGGAGGAAACCCGGTTTCCTGTGCGATTGGCATGGCGGTGCTGGATGTCATCGAGCAGGAGCAGTTGCAGGCGAACGCGCTGGATGTGGGTGATTATCTGATGGCGCGGTTGCGTGAGTTGATGTCTGTCCAGCCGATCATCGGTGATGTACGGGGGCTGGGGCTGTATATCGGCGTCGAACTGGTGCTGGACCGGGAGACGCAGGCGCCGGCCGGCGAGCATGCGTCGTACATTGCCAATCGGATGCGCGAGCTTGGTGTGCTGATCTCGACCGATGGGCCATTTCACAATGTACTGAAGATCAAGCCACCGATCGTTTTTTCGCGGGCCAATGCGGATCATCTGGTGGATAATCTGGCACTGGTGTTAGGCGAAGATGCCGTGCAGGTCGGCTAGGACGAAGTTGAAAGCGAGTCGCCTCGGGAGCATCATGCTCCCGAGGCGACTCGCTTCTGTGTCGATCAATCTGAGCTGTGCAGTGTCAGCAACCCTACTTGAGCGACGCCATGTCGATTACAAAGCGATATTTCACGTCGCTACGGATGACGCGTTCATAGGCTGCATTGACGTCCTGGATATTGATCATCTCGATGTCCGAGACGATGTCATGCTTCCCGCAGAAATCGAGCATCTCCTGCATTTCCTTGAGGCTGCCGACCATCGAGCCTGCCAGGCTGCGGCGGCTGGGGATGAGGGAGCCGGCGCCGACAGGAATGTCTCTATCGGGGAGGCCAACCATGACCATCGTGCCGTCAACCTTGAGCAACTGTAGGTATGCGTTCCAGTCGAGCGGTGCAGAGACGGTGTTCATGATGAGATCAAAGTGGCGCCGCAGTTTTGTGAAGGTCTCGGGGTCTGCGGTGGAATAGTAGTGATCAGCCCCTAAGCGCGCTGCGTCCGCCTGTTTCTTCATTGACTGGCTGAGCACCGTCACTTCCGCGCCCAGCGCATGCGCCAACTTGACGCCCATGTGACCGAGACCGCCCAGGCCCACGACCGCGACTTTTTTGCCGGGTCCAGCGCCCCAGTGGACAAGCGGCGAATAGAGGGTGATCCCGGCGCAGAGCAGGGGCGCGGTGGCATTGAGCGGTAGATTCTCGGGAATATCAAGGACAAAGTCCTCGTTGACCACGATCTTGTCGGCGTATCCGCCCAACGTGGGCGTGCCGTCCAGTTCGTGGCTGTTGTAGGTCTGCGCCAGGCGGTCGCAGTATTGCTCCAATCCACTCTTGCATTCTTCGCATTCGCGACAGGAATCGACGTATACGCCCACGCCGACTCTGTCACCGACCTTGAATTTCGTGACTTGACTGCCGACGCGCGCCACGATGCCTGTGATCTCGTGGCCTGGCACCATGGGGAAGATGGAGCCACCCCATTCATCGCGGGCCTGGTGGATGTCCGAGTGACAGACTCCGCAGTACTGGATGTCGACCAGGACATCGTGATCCCGCAGTTCTCGGCGTTCAAACGAATAGGGGGCAAGGGGCGCTTTTGCGACCTGAGCCGCATAACCTTTTGTTTTTAACATGCTTCTTTCCTTGTCAGACAGTTGACGTTACAAAAAAGTGGATCATTGCCAGGCAATGTCATCAACAAGACAGTGGGGGCGAGAACGCGCACTAGAAGTTGGGAAGTCCAAGGTAGTTTAACACTGAATCCAGCGACATGGCAGCACCGCCGATCAGGATCACCGAGACGATAAATACAGCCACCACCACGAACATCATCGCCACGGGTAATAGAAAGGCACGCCAACCTTTCAGGTGCTGTGCTGCAATGACGCCCATCCAGGTGCCGATAAAGATCAACGCGGGGGTCAAAAAAGCAATGAGCGGCATGAGTTGGGGAATCAAGCCAAACAGTGCAACCAGGTCGGCAACGCGGGCAAAGCCCATGACACGCAGGGTGGACGAATAGTCATTTTTCCCACCCAACAGCCGGCCCGCGCCGAATACAATGGCCACTGAGACGAACCAGCCGATCAGGCCAACTGCCAGTGCAGGAAACGAAAAGGAATGGAATAGCACCGAAGAGGAAAGGAGAAGACCCAGGGACGCCACGAGCACGGCCGGTCCATTCATCAAGGGATCGTGTGCAACTTGGAAATAGGAGCGTGGGTCAAGTGCGAGGCAGCGCGCCGCGCGTGAACCCCACAGGACACTGCGCCCAGACCACGCTGCAAGTTGGCCGGAGTCCAGCCATTGATGCCGGCGGACTTTGGTACGGGCAATCGTGCAAATGGCGGCGCAGGCTGGTTGCGCCAGTTGTTTAGAATGGTGAAGAAGTCGGTGGCATTGCGCGTCGGGCCAATTTCGACATCCGCAGGGTGGAACAGAAAGGCGTCGGTCTGTTCGCCCCCGAGACCACCGTGGCTGCCGATCAGTTCCTCCATCGCCGCCACGGTGCCATCCGAAAAGAGGGCGCTGTTCACGATCAGGTCGCCTGAATGCGGAAAGTCCGCGATCCGGCGGAGTTGATCGGCGCGCAGGTCGACCGTGGCAATGCCTTCACGGGCATAGCTGAGCAGTGGGTCAACGCCAACCACCACGCCCGAGTGGAGGTTGCGCGCCCCGTCTTTGCCGAAGACGACCGCAGTGCCATCGTCCGCATGACCAACCACAAAGCCAACCCCCGGGTGCTTCACCAGGGCATCCAGCACCGTTGGGTGTGCGGCGCTGAGTTCCTCGTAGGTGATCTTGCGCGGCAGGAAATCGAAGTAGACTTGAGCCAGGTTGCCGCTGCCGCAAACGATCACGGTGGCAGCGGATGCCGCTGCGGCATCCTGATTCTGACGTTCAGTGCCACGCTTTGCCAGTTTGTGGCCGCGGCGAGCAATGGCGCGGCCGACGCGATTCCCCACCTTTTGCTCATGAATGTTGGCGAGTTCATTGGCCAGCGCGGCGACCGATAACGTGCCGTCATCGCCGCCAGAAACGGTCGCAACGTTGGTTCCTTCCGGCAAATGTTGCTCGATGAACGTCTTGAGATCGATCCCATAGCGCTGAAGAAATGTGGCGCCAAATGACTGGCCGTGATCGGAAAGGATGATCAAATCGTATTGGCGGGGCGCCTTATGGTCAATCGTGGCGCATGCGCGCCCGATGGCCTCATCGAACTGTTTCAGTGTTTTGAAGGCATCCGTCGTCCACGGGCCGGAATGGTGGGCAACTTCATCATAGCCCGGCCAGGTCATATAGATCGATGGGCTGCCGCGCAGAATATCCAGAATGACGAGATTGGTGGAGACCTCCCGCATGAGCACGGTAGTCGCTGCGCGGACGAACGGATACCCGTGTTTGGTTCGGTTCAGGCGCGGGACAACGTTTGTCTGGTGCTGGCGCCAGGCCTGCCATAACTCGCGTAAAACGTCCACGAAAAACAGGACGAGGACGCGCATCAGAAAGTAGGGGTTGAGCATCAGCAAATAGACATCACGCGCCCGGTCCTGCTTTTCGGCTTCGGTGCCGCTGATCAGGTCGGCCAGCGTCAGCAGCGACTTCTGTGCGTCGCCGTTCATCATGTTGTTGATACTGGACCCACCGCGCATCAGGCCGTTGCCTTTGGCATAGCGTGCATTGATGAGGGCGGCATCATGGCCCGACACAAAGAGCTTCTGTTCGTCTTTGTCGTACCAGCGAAAGGCCGGGATATCGTGGTTGTCACCAAACATGATGCCGCTCTGGCAGGCGGATGTCTGCGACGGCAGCCCACAATCTGCGCGTGAAAGCACGTAGCCGCGCTTGCGCTGGAGGTTTCGTAGCACCGGCATCCAGCCATCGTTGATGGCCTTTTGCATATGCCAGTAAGAGAGCCCGTCGATTTCGAGCATGACGAGCCCTCGTTTGCCATCGGGCGTTGCTGCGAAGGGCTGGCTGCGCGCCAACCGTTCGACCATTGAACTGTAGACGGAGTCGTTGTCGTTGACCGTCAGCAGATTGGTGAGGACGGCATTGATCGCACCAAAGACGATGCCACCCAGAAATGCTACCAGCAGACCATCGACCTGAAAGGTCGGCATCACCCACGACACGATGAGCAATGTGACCGCGTTGACCAGGAAGCCCACGACAAATACGACGATGAAACCGAAGGGGATCGAGAGCAAGAGGATGACCGGGCGGATCAGGAAGTTGACCAGGCCGAGCACAAGGGCCGCGCCCACGGCGGCGGCCAGTTTGCCGCTGAACGCGGGCGTGGGAAAGTCAATACCCGGCACAAGCCAACTGGTGAGCAACAGTGAGACCGCATCGACACACCATACGACCACAAAATGCCACAGGTGGCGCCAGAAGCTCTGTATCGACGGCATGGTGAAGACTCAGTGCTCCCTGTGTTCGCTGTTCATGGGCATAGCCGGCGGTTCGGGAGGGGGGGTGTGGTCCTTGCCAGCCAACCACAACATGAGCACAAAGGCGAGAAGGACGGGGGCCACTGCCAAGCCCAGGTAGAGAATACTCGTGTCGCCGGGTTCCCATTCCACCACTTCGCCTAAGAAGGTGACCCCGAGCAGGACAACTACGGTGCCAAGCAGTTTCTCTTTCAGGTGCTCCAGGCTATGGATATGCAGCCAGGGCAGCATGGGCGCCTTTGGATTGATGAATAACTGATACAGGCCAAGGGCGAAGATGTAGAGCACGGTGCCCAGGAGGAAGAGGTCGATCAGGTCGATGAATTCCACCGAGACCTTCTGTGCGCCATAGGGGCCAAAGTCCGGGTAGACTAGCGTATTGACGGCAGCGACGACGGTGGCGACGATGCCGTAGGTCAGGACGACAAATGCGCCAAGCAACGAACTGGCGACGGCCAGTAGGATCAAGAAGCGGCTGGAAGCCAATAGACGTGAGAGCATGTGCACTCCCTCTGGCGTGAGGTTCAGTCAAATAGTAAGGCTATTGTACCCCAGTCTCGCGTGAATTGACTAGAAGAGCCCGCCATAGACCCAATGCGGTACCCGGGACGATCTGTCGGGACACCGGCATTGCCGTGTCCGGCGCCTGGTGCGGATCTCAAAGATCTGATACAGACCCAAAAGCCAAGCGCAGCCAATTGACACTGGCGGGCGGGCGTGTTATGATGTGGCCGATTAAAACGTTTTAATCTCGTGTACGCGCGCCTTCCTGCGGTCGATGGGGAGCGATGCAGCAACCGTCCAAAACATCCTGCCAAAGTATCAACCATGCGTTGTGCGCACACTTGCGTGGCACAGCGCCAATCATTTTGTCTACTTATTGGTATTGCCGGCTTACGCCGGTCGTCACTATTTCAAATCTGGAGGATCACGATGAAACTTGCCACAAAACCTGTCACGTTGGGCCTCATCGTCGGCAACCGCGGCTTCTTCCCGGCCCATCTGTGCAATAGCGGTCGCGCGACCATTCTGAAGGTGTTGGAGAAGGAGGGCTTCAAGGTCGTCGCATTGACGCCGGAAGAGAGCACCTACGGCAGCATCGAGAGTCTGGAAGAGGCGCGGAAATGTGCGGATCTCTTTCGGCAGCACCGCGATGAAATTGACGGCGTCCTGATCACGCTCCCGAACTTCGGCGATGAGCGGGCGATTGCGAATGCCATGCGCTGGTCGGAACTCGGCGTGCCGGTGCTGATTCATGCATTTCCGGATGAAGTCGAGAAGATGACGATCAAGGATCGCCGCGACTCCTTCTGCGGAAAGATGTCGGCCTGCAACAACTTGCGCCAGTATGGTATCAAGTACTCGGTTACCTCGTTGCACACCGTCGATCCGGAAAGCGAAAGCTTTAGCAAGGATTTGCAGAAGTTTGCCGCGATCTGCCGTGTCACCCGCGGGCTCAAGTTTGCCCGCATCGGTGCGATCGGCGCGCGCCCGCAGGCGTTCAACACCGTGCGCTTTAGTGAGAAACTCCTGGAGCGCAGCGGGATCACGGTGGAGACCCTGGACCTATCCGAGGTGTTTGGCCGCGTGGAGAAGTTGGATGCCCAGGCCAGCCCGGTCAAGGCGAAACTGGCTGCGATTGATGGCTACATTCAGACCAAGAACATCCCGGCGGACTCGCTGCTCAAAATGGCGAAGTTGGGCGCGGTGATCGACGGCTGGATGGAAGAGCGCAATTTGCAGGCGAGCGCGCTGCAGTGTTGGACCTCGATGGAAGAGTATTTTGGCATTGTGCCCTGCACGGTGATGAGTATGATGAGCAATGGGCTCATGCCGTCAGCCTGCGAGACGGACATTGCGGGCACCGTGGCAATGATGGCATTGGCGCATGCGTCGGGTAGGCCGAGCGCTATCGTGGACTGGAACAACAACTATGGCGAAGACCCGGACAAGGCCGTGATCTTCCATTGTTCGAATCTGCCCAAGGACATCTTCGTCAAAGAGGACGACGTCAAGATGGCCAGCGGTCTCATTGGGGTCAACGACATTGCAGTGATGGATTACCAGGAGATCATCGCCGGCACGGTGGGCCGCGATAACACCTATGGCACCGTCGTAGGGCGCGTCAAGAAGGATCCGTTCACCTATCTGCGGGTGTCGACGGACGACCTGAGCGGCAAAGTGATTGCCTATGTCGGTGAAGGCACGGTGACGAACGATCCATTGAAGACCTTTGGCGGTTATGGCGTGGTGGAAGTGCCAAAGCTGCAGAAACTACTCAACCATATTTGCGAGCATGGTTTTGAGCACCATGTGGCCATGAACCTTTCCGAGACGGCGGCGGCAGTGAACGAAGCGCTGAATAAGTATCTTGAATGGCCGACCTACTGGCACGGCGCCGCTGAGTAGCTGATTTACGATTGTGCGATTGGTTCATTCGAGCAGTCGAATGAACCAATCGCGGGGAGGGAGCTTTCGTGTCCAGCCACAAGTATGTGATCGGCATCGACTTCGGGACGGAGTCTGGTCGCGCGCTGTTGGTCGACGTGCGGGATGGTCGCGAGGTGGCGACTGCGGTGCATGTGTACAAGAACGGGGTGATCGACGAGCAACTGCCGGGGAGCGGCGTGAAACTGGAGCCGGACTGGGCATTGCAGGACCCCGATGACTATCTCGAAGTGCTCAAACGGGCCGTGCCTGCGGTGCTGGAGGCAGGCGGCGTCAACCCGGCTGACGTCATTGGGATCGCCACCGACTTCACTGCATGCACGATCCTCCCCGTTACGGCAGCGGGGACACCGCTCTGCACACTTCCGGAATATCGCACCCGGCCCCATGCCTGGATCAAACTCTGGAAACATCACGCGGCGCAACCCGAAGCCAACAAACTCAATGAAATGGCCCGGCAACTGGGTTATTCATTTCTTGACCGCTACGGCGGCAAGATTTCGTCGGAGTGGTTGATCCCAAAGGTGATGCAACTGCTCGATGAGGATCCGGCGATCTATACGGCTGCAGACCGGATCATTGAGGCTGCGGACTGGATCATCTGGCAACTGACAGGGGTGGAAACCCGCAACTTGACGGCCGCCGGTTACAAAGGAATCTGGTCGAAGCAAGATGGTTACCCACCCCCGGAATTCTACCGGGCGCTTGATCCGCGGTTGGAGCATTTCGTTGCCGAAAAGCTATCCACTGATATCCGGGAGCTGGGGCAAAAGGCGGGCAGTCTGACGCCGGAGGCGGCGATATGGACCGGACTCCTGCCCGGCACTGCGGTGGCGATCGGCAACGTGGATGCCCACGTCGCGGTGCCGGCAGCGACGGTGGTTGAACCGGGGCGCATGGTGATCATCATGGGCACTTCCAACTGCCATATGGTCATGGGTGTTGACGAGCACATTGTGCCGGGCATCTGTGGCTACGTCGAGGATGGCATCATGCCGGGGTTGTTTGGCTACGAGGGCGGGCAGCCGTGTGTGGGCGATCATTTTGCCTGGTTCATCGAAAACTGCGTTCCAGCCGCTTATGCAGCAGAGGCCGCGCAACTCGGTATCTCGCTCCATCAACTGCTCGAGGCAAAGGCTGCCCAGTTGAAGCCCGGCGAGAGTGGGTTGGTGGCTCTCGACTGGTGGAACGGCAACCGCAGCGTGCTGGTGGATGCGGATCTGACCGGCGTCATCCTCGGGTTAACCTTGGCAACCAGGCCCGAAGAGATCTATCGCGCCTTGATTGAAGCGACCGCGTACGGCACCCGCATGATCATCGAGACCTTCCAGTCCAGCGGCGTCCCGGTCCATGAGATCGTGGCGACGGGTGGGCTGCCGGATCGAAACAAGATGTTGATGCAAATCTACGCGGACGTGACCGGCCGGCCGATCAACGTAGCCGCCACCCACCAGGGTGGTGCGCTTGGTTCAGCCATGCACGCGGCGGTGGCGGCAGGCAGAGCCGCAGGGGGCTATGCCAATATCGTAGAGGCTGCCAGGCACATGGCACATCTGCGCGAAGAGCATTACACTCCCAACCCTGTGGCAAAAAAGGTGTATGATGAACTTTACGCCGAATACGTGAACCTCTACGATTACTTTGGCCGTGGCGGTAACGACGTCATGAAGAGATTGAAGACACTGAGAGCCAGGGTAATTGGTGAGAATTAGAGATTAGAGATTAGAGATTAGAGATTAGAGATTAGAGATTGCGTTCCCGATCTCCAATCTCCAATCTCTAATCTCTAATCTCCTAAAATGGGAGCAATCCGATGTTAGACAAAATCCGTGAAGAACTCTGGCGACTCCATTTGGAGCTGCCAAAGAACAACCTGGTGAGTTGGACGAGCGGTAACATCAGCGCGCGACAAAGAGTCAGGTTATGTTGTGATCAAGCCCTCGGGCATCAAGTATTCCGACCTGCGCCCGGAACATATGGTGGTGGTTGACCTGGAAGGTGATGTGGTGGAGGGTGACTTGAAGCCGTCCTCTGATACGGCGAGTCACCTCTACATCTATCGCCATCGGCACGACGTGAATGGGGTTGTGCACACGCACTCGCGCTACGCCACTGCATTTGCAGCGCTGGGCCGGCCGATCCCCGTTTACCTCACTGCGCAGGCGGATGAGTTTGGCGGCCCGATTCCCTGTGGTGGCTTTGCGCTGATCGGTGGCGAAGAGATCGGTGAGGTCGTTATCGAATCAATCGGGAATTCACCGGCCGTGCTGCTCAAGAATCATGGTGTCTTCACCGTCGGGAAGACCGCAGAGGCGGCGCTGAAGGCGGCGATTATGGTCGAAGATGTCGCCGCCACCGTGTGGATGGCCCTTCAGATCGGGATGCCAGACGAAATTCCCAATGCGGACGTAAAGAAGTTACACTATCGGTATACGCATGTGTATGGGCAGTGAGTTGGCGTAACTCGTAATTCGTGAGTCGTGATACAGTGTGTGAATTACGAATTACGAGTCACGCAACATATTTTGTGATCCCAAAGGAGATCTCCCTATGACCAAAGTCACTATGACGCGCGGTAAGTTTGCCGGTATCAATGCCTGCGCAGATGCGAAGGGTGTGATTGCCGCGGCCGCGATGGATCAGCGCGGCTCGCTTGAGAAATCGATCGCCAAGGCTCGCGGTGGGGCAACGACGGCCGAAGATATGACCAAGTTTAAGATTGCCGTGACGCAGGTGCTGACCAAGAACTCCAGCGCGATTCTGATGGATCCGGAGTATGGCCTGCCGGCGCTGCCTGCACGTGCAGCCGGCACGGGCGTGCTGCTTGCCTATGAGAAGACCGGCTATGACACGAAAGATGACAGCCGGATGCCCGATCTGCTGCCGGAGTGGAGCGTACGGCAACTGGTGGCTGCGGGTGCGAATGCGATCAAACTGCTCCTTTACTGGAATCCGTCTCATCCGGACAGCGTCAACAACGTCAAACGAGCCTTCATCCAGCGCATTGGGGCGGAATGCGCCGGGTGCGACGTGCCATTCTTCCTGGAGCCGGTCGGTTACAACGACGCCATTGGCGATAGCAAGAGTTTTGCCTATGCCAAGGCCAAGCCCAAAATTGTCAAGGCCTACATGGAAGAATTCTCCAAGCCCGAATATGGCATCGACATCTTGAAGGTCGAAGTGCCAGTGAACATGAGCTATGTTGAAGGTTCGCGCACCTTTACGGGCGAAAAGGCCTATTCGAAGCAAGAGGCCATGGATCTCTTCCAGGACACCGCCAGTGTGGCTCGGAAGCCATTCATCTACCTGAGCGCAGGCGTCAGTGATGATGTCTTCCGCGATACGTTGGAACTGGCGGCGGAAGCCAACACGCCGTTCTCGGGTGTGCTTTGTGGTCGCGCCACCTGGCAGGACGGGATCCCGGTCTATGCCAAGCAGGGTTTCGATGCCCTGGTCGAATGGCTTGAGGATCGCGGCACCAAGAACATTGTTGCGCTCAACGAAGTGCTGGTCAAGGGCGCCAAGCCGTGGTGGGATTTCTATGGCGGCAAGGATGCGATTCAGATTATTGGGTGAGTGACGTATTCTATGCTTGAATCGCTTGACTCCCACGTTGAGCGCCTGTTGGCGCCTGGCGTGATCGATATGCATTTTGATCTGCTGTTGGACCTGTACGATCAGCGAGAGCGGGCCGGGGTATTGGCCAGCGACTTCCTGCCTGATATGCGACGGGGCGGCATGGGAGTCATTGCCGCGGCGATCTATCTCGAAGACAAGTATCTGCCAGAGATGGGGCTGCGCGTGGCACTTGACCAGGTGGCGCGCCTCTACGAAGAGGTCGATGGTACACCTGACTGTGCGATTTGTCGCAGTTACGACGAGATTACGGCGGCACGTCAAGTTGGGAAGATCGCTTTCCTGATCACCATGGAAGGCGCCGAGCCACTTGGTGTAGATCTGAATCTCCTCCGTGTGTTTTATGAATTGGGCCTCCGCGCGCTGGGTCTGACCCACGCGCGGCGCAATCTTGCCGGCGACGGCGGCGTCTTTGCTGCGCTAGGGTCGTCGCCGGCAGGGATCAGCGCCTTTGGCAAGCGTCTGATCCAAGAATGTGACCGGTTGGGTATCATCGTCGACCTCGCCCACCTCAACCCAGCCGGGGTAGACGATGTGTTGAGTCTCGTCAAACGCCCGCCGATCCTGTCACACACCAACCCGCGGCGTTTTTATGACATGGAGCGCAATAGCAGCGATGCCCAGATTCGCGAAGTGGGGCGCCGCGGCGGTGTCATTGGCGTCAATGCCGTGCTGCTGTCACCGATCCCAGGCCGGGCGACACTTGATCACTATGTTGATCATATTGAGGCGGTCGCCGACATTGCCGGGATTGATGCTGTCGCATGCGGCTTTGACTTTGTCGAATTTTTATTCAGACGTTGGTCAGCCGCTGAGCAGGCGGCAATGACGGCGCTCACGACCGCCGTGAACTTTCCGCCGGATCTGAGCAACCACAGCCATGCGCGCAATCTGGTGCGACGGTTGATCGAACGCGGCTTCTCGGACGATGAAATCACCAAGATCATGCATCTGAACTGGATGCGGGTTTTTAGGCAATGGCTTGATTAGCCGACTCTAAGTGACTTTGTCCCACGCTCCCCTATGGGGAGATCGCCCCATAATGCTCTTCTCACTTTATCCCATATCGATAGTCACCCCATCCTAAAAATAGGCTTGAGGATGGGGATCGCGCCTTATTACACCGCGTCCTGCAACATGTTACCTTTGAACAGAGGCAATTTATCCTGCCGTCTGTTTGAAGGGAGAGAAAAATGGGCGTCGAAGAGCTTTCATTCATTGCGGGTGCGTTTGTGATTTTCGCTGCACTCCGGTTCGGGATCCCAATCCTGTTGACCTGGGCCGTGGGTGATGTGGCACAGCGGACGGTTCACCACTCTTAACCAAAGACACAAGGTTGTCCGGTGAACGCCGGCGGCACAAGCACGAAAGAATTGAACGGAGGGAGAGATGGTGGATCGTCAGCCGCGGTGCAATCCGCGAACTATGTCTGGTTGGTGGGCTTTGGCCGCGCTCTTTGCGTGTGCTGTGCTATTCCTGTGGGCCACGCCGGTACATGCGAAGGCGCAGATCCCCGACCAGCCCTTGACCGAAGAAGAAGAAAAGGCGTGCAGTTGCCACAGTGAAGAAAAGACAATGTGGGAGCAATCGCCACATGGCGGAGTTGGCGTAGACGGACAGCCGATTGCGGCTTGCGCCACCTGTCATGGGGACTATGTGCGTGGGCATCCTGATGAAGGCATGATCCCGCTCGACACCGACTCCTCAGTCTGCATCGACTGTCACGAAACTACTGCGGACCAATGGCAGGGGACGGTGCACGCCGATGCCGGCATCCAGTGCATCAGTTGCCATGCATCGCATTCACAGGACTTGCGGCTTGCCGATCGCCAGTTGTGTGAATCGTGCCACCGTGAATCGCTGACTGATTCACTGCACACCGCGCACTGGCTGGGTGATACGCCCTGCATCAGTTGCCATCTTGCCGAGAGCGCTGCGCCTGCAGGAATCGCCAGCACAGACCTTACCGCGGTCTTTGCCGCTGAGCGTAGCCATGATTTCACCTCCGTATCGGCGACACGCTGTCTTAGCTGCCATACCAGCGAAGTGACGAGTATCTCTGGCAACGGCCAACAGGTGGCAGTGCGCCAACAGGCTCTGTTCAAGGCCGCCGAGGCGGTGCCGGTGCTGCAATCAGAACTGGCAGTTGCACAGGATCGCAACGTGGCGTTGTTGTGGATGAACCCGATGTTGCTGGGGGTTGGCATCAGCATCGGTGGCGTACTTGGCATCGTCTTCATGTTGGCCGCGGCTCGCTTCAGCAAGCCAAAGGGAGGCTGAGATGAAGCAGGCGAGTAATCCCGACCTGACCTCACGGCGTGCGTTTCTCAAGGGTGCTGGGGTAGCCACCGCCGCAGCGGCTACGATCCTGTTGGTGGATTCCCCCACCGCCGCTGCGTCAGGCACGACGGTTGAGCCGGCCAGCGAAGAGGCGCTAGGTGTCCTGATTGACCTGACCCGCTGCAGTGGCTGCAATTCGTGCGCCCTGGCCTGCAAGGCGGCCAACCGGCTGCCACTGCCAAACCAGGCGCCGACAGAACTGGATAGCGACAACTTCACCTTTATCGATACTCGGAAGACGGCGGATGGCACCGAAGTGTACGTGAAGAAACAGTGCATGCAGTGCGTGCACCCGGCGTGTGTATCCGCCTGCACCGTCGGCGCCTTGCGCAAGACGGCCGAGGGGCCGGTGGTCTATGACAGTAGCAAGTGTATCGGCTGCAGGTATTGCCAATATGCGTGCCCGTTCAATGTCCCGACCTACCAATGGGACAATACCTTTGGCCTGATTCAGAAGTGCCAGATGTGCTACCAGCGATTGGCGGCCGGGCAGCAGCCCGCGTGTGTGGCAGCGTGCCCGAACGGAGCGCTCAAGTTTGGCAATCGCGCGGAATTGCTGGCACAGGCGCATGCCACCATTGATGCCAACCAGGGCCATTATCTGGACCACATCTATGGTGAGCACGAGGTTGGCGGAACTTCCATGCTCTATCTTTCGGCCGTGCCATTTGATCAGTTGGGGCTGCCTGAGCGCGACGATGCACCTTCCCCGCGTTATGCAGAAGCCGTGATGCAGATGACGCCGGTCGTGGCGCTCTCAGTGGCGTCACTGGCAACCGGACTCCACTTGATTCTTCGCCGCCGGCACATGCTTGCCGACCAGCGTGCGGCTGAGGCTACGCAGCAGCAGACGAAGGGGAGCAGCCATGACCGTTAGGAGCACAACTTCGACTGAGACATGGACGGAATTGCGCACCCCTTCACCGCTCTTCTGGGTTGCGGGCATTCTGGGTTTTATCACGTTGGCCGGCGTGATCGCGGGCATTGGTCGGCTGATCCTGGGACTTGAGGCGACAACGTCACTCAACGATATCTACCCCTGGGGGATCTGGATCGGCTTCGACTTCGGTCTCATCGCGTTTGCCGGCGCCGGGTTTACGATGGTTGCGGTTGTGCATCTGCTACATCTTGAGCGCTTTCACGCTGCGCTCCGGCCGGCCATCCTGGTGGGGCTTCTGGGGTATGTGGCTGTGCTGGCGCTGCTCGTGCTCGATCTGGGGCGGTGGGACCGTTTCTACCACTTTATTCTGTTCTGGAATGTGCACTCGCCACTCTTTGAGATCAGTTGGTGTGTGCTGCTCTATACTACGGTGCTGCTCATTGAGGTGAGTCCTGAGGTGTTGCGGTTCCTGCCATGGCGTTGGCCGCTGCGCGTTGTGGCTTGGATCATGCCGGTCGTCGCCATCGTCGGTGTGACGCTCTCGACGCTGCACCAATCCACCCTGGGAACGCTCTATCTCAATATGCCCTACCGGCTCCATCCGCTCTGGTACACGCCGTTCTTGCCGGTGCTATTTTACGTGTCATCGATCATGGCCGGACTGAGCCTTGGGCTGATTGCCTATCGGCTGGCGATGCGCATCGTGGGGCAACACGAACAGCCGCGCGTGGTGCTTGGCCTTGGCACCGGCGTCGTGTGGGTGGCCCTGATCTATGCTGCGCTTAAGGCTGCAGAACTGGTGTGGGCCGGCGAGTGGGCGCAGCTCCTTACCGGCGACCAATATGCGTGGCTGTGGCTTGCGGAAATGGCGATCGGGGTTGTGCTGCCCGCTGCGCTCTGGTTCTGGCCGGGGCTGCGACAGCGGAGCAGCGTCCAATGGCTCGTGCCACTGTTGGTGTTATCAGGCGTCTTGATGAACCGATTTGACGCTACCATTTTTGCACAACTGTTCCAGCCTGGGGCCACGCCGTACTCTCCACACATCCTCGAATGGATCTCGACTGCCGGGATCCTGGCCGGGGTGGCATTGGTGTGGATGTTGGCGGTGAAACTGTTCGCTGGATCCTCTAAAGAAGCGTTTCACTAGATCACTCCCTTCTCTCCCAGCAGCCGGGTTTCAGGCCGAAACCCGGCTGCGTCTTTTTCGCAATCCCTTCATCTATGGCAATGAAGCGCAACGGTGTGCGCGGCGCACGCCGAAGATTCATCTGTGCTAAAATGCACAATATTCGTTTCGTGATCGATTCCAGAGAGAAGGCAAGGGATGATAAATCGTCGTTACGCCAATTTTGCGTGGGGCGTGCTGGTGTGGAACGTCATCGTCATTATCTGGGGCGCGTTTGTACGCGCGACCGGTTCTGGCGCCGGCTGCGGGAGCCACTGGCCGCTGTGTAAGGGCGCGTTGATTCCAGCTGCTGATCAGACCGCCACGTTGATCGAGTTTTCCCATCGGATTTCCAGTGGACTGGCGCTGTTGGGCGTCGTTGCGCTGCTGGTGTGGGCTTTGCGCGCCTACCCAAAGGGTCATCCGGTGCGCATCGCCGCCATCTGGACCATGATCTTTATGATTATCGAGGCCTTGATTGGCGCAGCGTTGGTGCTGCTGGAGTATGTCGCTTTCAATGTGTCCATTGCGCGTGCGTTCTGGATGGCAGGCCACCTGGTCAATACCTTCCTGTTGCTGGGGGCGTTGACGTTGACTGCGTGGTGGGCGTCCGGGGGTGACCGCTTGCGCGTCAGAGGTCGCGGCGTGGTGGGAATATCCTACTGGTTGGCGGTGGCGGGCATCTTTGTCCTGGGTATGAGCGGCGCGATCACGGCACTGGGCGACACGTTGTCGATTGCCGGCGGCATCTCGCCGCAAGAGAATGCGATTGTCGGTGGTCTGGTTCAGATGCGGGTCTTCCATCCATTAATTGCATTTGCGGCCGGTGCGCTCGTATTGTGGGCGGTGTGGAGCGGCTTATCGAAGCATCCCACGCAATGGGCGCAGCGTTTCGGTTGGTCGGCGGTCGCACTATTCGGCGTGCAACTGGTGCTGGGCGCAGTGAACGTTGCGCTGAAGGCGCCGGTCTGGGTGCAACTGCTGCATCTGCTGTTGACATCGGTGATCTGGATTCTGTTCGTGCTCTATGGGGCAGTCATCATGGCGCGCGGTGCGCCTCTGCCCGAGCGTGACCCGGCACTCAAGCCTGTGCAGGCGGCGAAGTAGAAGAGACTCTTGCCTTTCCCCTCCGCGCACTCCGCGCCACCTCCGCGTCTCCGCGTTGATCTTTTCTCCCGCACAAACTGCCAACGCGGAGGGCGCAGAGACGCGGAGTGCGCGGAGAGGAAGAGAAAACGAGATTTGGCGGCCACGTAAGGTTGCTGACGGCGCGGAGCGGTGTGCGTACAGATGTACGGCTGATGCCGGTAAATGGCACTACGGTTTGTAAATTACAAGCGTATTGTTGATTTGACATTCAAACTGAAGAACGTGTAAACTCTTGTTATATCGGCCGAAGGGCTGCTCCGAGTTGATCCAGTCCCAGCGCCTGAAGGGTTGGCCTCCCACAACCACGAATCAGGCAAGCCAAGCAAGGCCCCTTTCTGACCCGGAAGGGGCCTTTCCTTTTCTAACGAATAGCCTAAATGGAAATCGGCGAACAACCTACGATTGGGCGCTGATGGTCTGATCTCGGCTTTTTGACGGTCTCAATCTAGACCATTTGTCTGCACGCAAATTGGCGGTTCTTGCGCAAGACTCTATAATAGGGGTCAGCCTGTGTGGGCAGAATGGAGTGTTATGCAAATCTCGTATCTGAGTAACTTATCGCTCGCCCTTGGGTCAACGATGCTCATCGCATTTGGCATCCTCTGGGCAGTCGGAATTTCCATTGACCCGATCGTCCCGGCCATAGCTGGTTTCTTTATCGGCTGCGCTGCCATTCTGGACCGAGTAACGACCAACGAAATTTCGTAGGTGTTCTGGCAGACTATTGTCTACCGAAACTCGCACAGGTTGATCCGCTTGGTGGACCATCGCTTGCACCCACAGGCGTCAGTTGTAGGCTGTGCACCAAGAGTCCGTCGTCGGCCATCCAAAGGTTGATGGTGTGCGGCCCCGCATCCGCCAGTTCAAACTCGACTGGCATACCTGTAGCACCAGCATCTTCCCAACTACTCTGCCATGTGAAGCCGTCACCTGACGCAAAACCGGTCAGGACTGCCGGCGTATCCCCGTTTGGGCGGAATGGGGCGCCATCCAACCCAACGTAGACGGCGTCGTTGCGGTCGCGTGGGCTGGACTGAGTCTCTGAAGCATAGGCCGGCGCACAGCCACAGATGTTAAGCGTATACGTTCCGGGCGCAGGCGCTTCGATGGCGTAGGTCAACATCGGCGCCAGTTCCACGCTGCCCGCAACCGCGTCGTCAAGGAGGGTCCGGATGCCATCCGCCGGCTGTGCGGTCAGTATATCGGGTATGACCGGGCAACTGTCATAGTCGGCCGGCGCCATCCATTCATAACTCTCCAACTCTCCGGCGCCACGCTGCGCATCGACGAAATCAAAGACCGAGCGTACTGAGAGCGCTGCTGGGATCGGGAGGATGTCGACCACATCTCCCTCCTCCGGTGGCGCCGGTCGACCGGCCTCCGGAGTGGGTGTCTCGCCGTCACCTGCATCGGGCGGTGGCGGGGCTTCTTCTGTCGGTTCGACTGTGATTTCCGGGTCTGGCGTGCCGGTCTCTTCGGTAGGCCCAGGTGGCGGCGGTTCCGGGGTGGGTGCTTCAGGAGACGGTTCCGTCGGTTCGACCGGCTGCGCCGGATTCACTGTCCACTCAATGGTGGCGGTGTTCATTGCGCCTTCGCCGTCCATGCCGTCAAGTGTGGTCAAGTAGGGGCTGCCAAGGTCGGCGTCGAAATCAATGAAGCCAAAAATCATGCCGTCCTGCAGGACCAGTCCGGGCGGGAGATTGCCGGCAGAAAGGGTGACCGGCTCGCCCTCGGGATCGACGGCAATGACCGGCAAGTTGACCAGGTCGCCAACCGCTACCAACAGCGTGGCCGGTACGTCCAGTTGCGGCGGGTCGTTGACCGGTGTCACTGTGACTGTGACCGGTGTGGTGATTGCAGCCCCGGCTGTGTCTTCTACTCGGATGTTGAACGAGTCTTCCCCTGCGAAGTCGGTGGCGGGGGTGTAGACGAAATCGCCGGTGGCGTTGTCGTCAATCGTCACGGTCCCATAGGCTGGGTCATTTTCCACCGTATAGGTCAGGCTGTCATCCGTCAGATGGCTCGCCTCAATCCAACCCGCCAGCGTTGTGTCTTCCTCTGTCACAAATTCCGGCGCATTGACGGAAATCGGTGTCGTTGGCGCCAGGACTTCGATCGTGAAGGTTTGCGTGACCGCCAACTCGGCACTGTCCACAACGCGGATCGTAATGGGGTGTTCACCCAGATCTGCTGTCGTTGGTTGGCCGGTCAGGACAGCGGCGCCTGATTCGTCGACTTCAAGGACAAGCCAGACTGGTAGGGGCTCGGCAAACACGGTATAGGAAGCGAGCGGACCGTCGACCGGGTCGGGTTCGGGTGTCACCGCCGGTTCTTCTGTCGGGGTCACAGTGGGTTCCTCAGTCGGTGTCTCGGTCACCTCTTCTGTGGGTTCCTCAGTCGGCGTCTCGGTCACCTCTTCTGTGGGTTCCTCAGTCGGTGTCTCGGTCACCTCTTCTGTGGGTTCCTCAGTCGGTGTCTCAGTCACTTCTTCACTGGGCGTGGCCGAAGGTTCCTCAGCAGGTGTTTCTGTGGCCTCTTCAGTTAACTCAGGCGCCGGCGCCGTTGGTTCGACCGTGGGGATTTCCGGTGTCCCCGTCTCGTCCGTAGCAAACTCCGCTTCGCTCGCCTCCAGGGTGGCTTCTGGGGTTGGGGTGGCAGGCTCTACGACAATGGTGTAGCGGTACGGCGTCCCCACGGTCGCACTGGTCACAGGTGTGCTGACGATGCTCCAGGCGGGCGTTGCTTCCACCGTTGGCGTCTCGGTCACCTCTGCGGTCGGGGTTGCGGTCGGGGTTGCGGTGACTTCTTCGGTTGGCGTCTCCGTCGGCGTTGCGGTCGGTGTTGCAGTGACTTCTTCGGTCGGCGTCTCCGTCGGGGTTGCGGTGGGTGTTTCTGTCGGTGTCTTGCCCGGTGGGCTGATCGGTAATTTCGTCGGCGTCGCTGTTGGGCGCCGCGTGGGCGTCTCTGTGGCCGTGGCCGAGGGCAACGGTGTACTTGTGGGCGTCTCTGTGGCCGTGGCCGAGGGCAACGGTGTGTTCGTCGGTGTATCCGTCGCGGTCGCAGTTGGTGATGGCGTCCAGGTCGGCGGGCTGGTTGGTGACGGCGTCCAGGTAGGCGTGGCGGTTGGCAACGGTGTCCAGGTTGGCGTGAAATAGGGCGTTGCAGTCGGCGGTGCGGGCGTATGGGTGGCCGTGGCCGCCGGCTCCGGCGTTGACGTTGAGGTGGGCAGCGGCGTGGCGGTGGCGGTCGGCAGCGGGGTCCAGGTGGGCAATGCGGTGGGCGTGTCGGTTGGCAATGGCGTCGCGCTGGCGGGTGGCGCCACGACGCCGCCCAGCGGGGTGGCGGTTGCAACATTGCCCGGCACGACTGTGGCTGCGGGTGCGGTCGTATTGGTTGCCACGGGGCTGGGGGTAAAGGTTGGCTGCAGTGCGCGCGTTGGCTCGGTGGTAACGACCGACAGCGGACCTGGGGTTGGGGCGCGGAAAATCATGGTGCCAACGAAATAGCTGACGGCCAGGACACCGGCAACGCCGGCGGCGATGATGCCGCCGCGCACCCAGACGTTGCCACCGCTGCGATTCGGATTTGATTGCATGCTCGATTCGTCCCTCTACAAGTGAGTGGATAGGCTCTTCATCAGGACGTATGGAGGGTTGCGCCGGTTCCCGCTATTATGCGGACGGTGGCAGGAAGGTGCAAACCGGGATGATAGAAGGGGTAAAATTCGCATAGTAAGTGGAATTCGTAGTAGATTCATTGGGGAAACGGCCATTTTTCGTGGGATTGGGCTTGTACAATTACCCCGGCTACGATATACTCAAGCGGGAATAGATTTTTCGTTCAATTATTGGATTGTTTGCACGCAACAAAGATTGAAAGGGGTAAAGCGCATGGCAACATCTGCTGCGGCAAAACCCGTCGGTCCAACCATGGCCTGGTGGCTGGTTTTGATCGAAGGTCTCGCTGCTGTACTCATCGGATTCATGCTGTTGGCGAATCCGCTTCAGACCTCCAACATTTTGGTGTGGACCATCGGTCTCTTCTGGCTGATCAGCGGGATCATTTCGATCATCCGGATTTTCACGGATCGGTCCCACTGGGGCTGGAAGCTGTTCTCTGGGGTTATCGGCATTATTGCCGGTTGGTTCCTGATCACCAATATCGGTGACGGCGCCACATTGGCCTTTGGGTTGGCGGTCGTCCTGATCATGGCGTTCCAAGGCATCTTCATGGGGATTGCGGGTCTGATCGAAGCCTTCCGGGGCGGCGGTTGGGGTCCTGGCATCATGGGTGGTCTGGCGATCGTCATCGGCATTTTGCTGCTGGGCAACATCTATGCGGCGACGTTGGTGTTGCCGTGGGTCATCGGCATCTTTGCGATCGTCGGCGGCATCTTTGCCATCATCATGTCGTTCCGGCTGCGCAAGGCGTAATTGGTGAGGTAGTCAAAAGGGGAGCGAGTTTACTCGCTCCCCTTTTTTTATTGGGTGAAAGCCGATTGGGAGACGGGGAAACAATTGATTCCTGTTTCTCTCTGCGTAAACTCCGCGTCTCTGCGCCTCCGCGGTGGGAGTTGGGGCGGAGGAGGAAAAGATCAACGCGGAGACGCAGAGGTGGCGCGGACTTCGCGGAGAAGAAGAGACAAAGAGACGGGGAGACGGGGAAGTGCACCCAAATGCGCACTGCGAGTTTGCCAAAGATGGTGGATGGCGCTAGAGTATGGTCTTGATCAAGCCTTGCTGTGTTGCGGGGTGGTGCTTGTCCCATGCAGCAGCAGTTCAGCAGACGATGAGGCGACGATGACCAGTTCGGCCAGACCGCCCCGAAACTCTGTGCAGCCCCAGCCTACGCAGAGCAGTGTTCCACCGGTCGCAAACCCAGACAATTCACCAGGCGCCGTCCCACAGAGCGCGCTGCCGCCGCCGATCACTGCGACCAGAATGCCCGACCCTGGCGCACAGTTGGCGCCCAAACCGCCCGTGGCGCCAATCGACGACAATGTCCGGCTTGCGTTGCGACTTGTGATTGGCGTGCTCATGGAGGGTGGCGACATGACGTTGCGCACCCTGCGTGAACTCCAAAAGGAAATTGATGACCACCCGGAATCGCTCTTCAGCACCGGTAGTGATCGGTCCGAGCAGCGCAGCGATATCCTGCGCTTTCTTGCCATCGGCGCCTTGCTAGCAGCCCAACAGCGGACGGCGCAGGGCGTGGAGTCCGGGCTGCGCCTCAGCGCGCGTACGACCGGCTGGGTTTTTGGCACGCTGGATCGAACGACCGACAATGCATTGTTGCGGCCGTTTCGCAAACCGGTCGATCAACTCTGGTTGAACCTGAATCAAACAATGGAGGATTGGGTGCGCCAGGGGCGGATCGAAGAGGCCAATGGCCGGCTCCTATTTGACGGCGCCGTCGGTGACGTCATCGACTCGGTGATTGAAAACGTGGCGCAAGCCGAGGAACTTGCCCAACTGGTGCGCGATCAGATAGCCCAACAGAGTGGCACCGTCGCCTCCGCGGCCGTGAACACGGGGCGCACGGCGACCGTTGCCGCCGATAATGTGATGGAAGGGTTGATCCGGCGTCTCTTCCGGCGCACACCGCGCATTGAGTTGCCGGCTTCGCCCCTGGCGGGGAAGCCGCAGACAATGTATGACACGGAAGAGCGGGTTGGTCTGGAACGCAGCATGGGGCTTGGAATAATGGCACCAGAAGGGATGGATGCGGGGAGACCGCCGCAGGGCGGCGCCTGCACCAAATGGAGGCAACACTGGGGCAGTATGCGGGGTTTGCCTCGCGTGCGGTCGCATTCGTGTGTGACTTGCTGATTGTCGCCGCGGTGAATATTACCTTTCTGATGGTGACCGGCTTTGTCAGTAACGTGCTCAATTTTGGTGCTTGGTCAAATCAACTGCTGGCCGGCATGACGCTGATCTTTGGCTCTGTCTGGTCAATCGGCTATTTTGCCTTTAGCTGGACGCTGACCGGTCAAACGCTCGGCATGGCGTTGCTTGGCGTGCGTGTGGTGTCGACGAGCGGGTCCTATATCACCCTATGGCGCGCCGTGCTGCGCTATTTTAGTCTCTATCTATCGGCGATTCTGCTCTTGGGGTATTTCTGGGTCTTGATCGACGACAGGCGCCAGGGCTTTCACGACAAGATCGCGCGCACCTTTGTTGTATACACATGGCCGGCGCCCAAAACGGCGACAGCCCATTTTTATCGCCAACGCGGCGATTTCCTCCATGCTGGCTGCAGCGCGGATCAGATGCAACCGCCTGGCCCAATGAACCCGTCTGCCACCACGCAGGTTGCACCGCCCCCAGCCCAGGGAACGCAGGTGCAGTCACAGCGTAGTACGTGATCCAATCCACATCTCTAATGGAGATCCTATGCTTTATCTCATCGTTCACATCCTTGTCTATGGTATCGCGGCGATTCTCGCATTGCGACTCACGCCAGGTGTTGAAGTCGGCAATACCCTTGGCATCCTCGAATGGCCGCTGATCGGGTTGGTCTTTGGTCTATTGAATGCCTTTATCCGGCCCGTGATCGTGCTCTTTACTGGGCGGCTGATCATTCGGACGCTCGGTCTTTTCCTGATCGTGATCAACGCCATTCTGCTCTGGCTGTTGGCCTGGATCTTCAGATGGCAAGTCGACACCGCGATTTGGCTGCTTTGGGGTGGTCTGGTCGTCGGCATACTGATGGCGGTAATGGACGCGCTGTTCGGTTTGAATCGCCCACTGATTAAGGACAATGCCGAGAATTCCCGGATCTGGAACGTGATGATCAAGCTCTCCGGAAATCGGAGCAATACCTTGATCGCCAACCTGCGTCTGCAGCAGGTGTACGACATCATTTACAGCTATGGCTCCGCCATCCTGTTGGATCGTGTTCCCGTTGTCGGCACGGTGCGCGCCTGGTTTGGCAAGTGGATCTACAAGGACGCCGATTCAGGCATTGCAGGGCTGAGCACCGCAGCCCAGGTCCGCGTTATGCTCCAGACGCTTGGCCCCACCTTCGTAAAATTCGGGCAAATGGTGTCGAGCCGTGCCGAGGCGCTGCCGCCTGAGTGGCAGGCCGAACTGGCCAAACTCCAGAGTAACGTACCACCGTTCCCAAGTGCGGAAGCGATTGCGATTGTTGAGGAAGAACTGAAGCATCCGATCAGCGAGCTCTTTGCTTCATTCACCCGGAACCCTTTGCCGCGGCATCCACTGCGCAGGTCCACCATGCGACCCTCCACACCGGTGAGCGGGTGGTGATCAAGGTGCAGCGCCCCAATATCGGGCCAAAGATCAACGCCGACCTGGAAATTCTCGGCGATCTGCTCCACACGCTGCAGGGGCGCATCAACTGGATGCAAGAGAACGACGTGCTCGGCATCTTTGGCGAATTCGCCAAGAATCTCCGGGAGGAGATCGACTACCGGATCGAGTCGTTCAATGCCCGCCGCCTTGAGGACAACATGACGGTCTTTCCTGAGGTCAAGGTGCCCAAGATGTACGGTCACCTGACGACCGCCAAAGTGCTTACCATGGAGTACGTCCAGGGCGTCAAGATCATCAAGGTCAGCCGAGATCGAGGGCGCAGGCTGGGATCCCAGGCATGTCTCCCGTGTGTTCCTCAACGTGATGATCAAGCAGTTGATCTTCGATGGCTACTTTCACGGTGACGCGCATCCCGGCAATATTCTGTTCAACCTATCGACCGGGCAGATTACGTTCCTGGACATGGGGATGATGGGGACCATGAATCAGGGTCAGCGAATGAACCTCGCCGACTTGATTTGGACGTTGAATACCGTGGACGCGTACGAACTATCCGAGTCGCTGCTGCGGCTGGCAACACCTTTCCATGATGTTGACGTCCAAAAGTTCCGCGATGACATCGAGAATGTGGTCGTGCGTTACTTGCGATACCCGGACGAAGCGGGTTCGCTTTCGGCCGTGTTGAATGGCGTCTTTGGTGTGCTGGCCGAAAATGGACTGCGGCTTGGCCGCGACTTGACGATGGCGTTGAAGACCCTGATCCAGGCCGAGCAGATCGTCCATATTCTCGACCGTGACCTGAACATCCAGAACGAAGCCTTTGCGGATATTCAGGTCTTCATGACCGAGCAGTTTACGACCGAAAACGTCAAAGCGCAGGTGCAGACGCAGGTGACCCGGTCGGTGAAGGAATTGGTGCGCCGGATTCCTGACCTGCAGCAGGCGACGATGCAGTGGATTACACAATATGAGAAGGGTAAGTTCGAGGTTGAACTCAACACGGACGAACTGAACGAGCGGCTTGACATCTTCAACCTGGCGGCGCAGCGGCTGGCCGTAGGCATGGTGCTTTTGGGGATGATCATCGGCTCTGCATTCGCCACCGGCATTGATGGGACCTTCCTGGGCATCGAATTGTCGTTTATTGCGTTTCTCGTCTTCGTTCTTCTCGCTCGCCGTCGGCGTTTGGATGGTGATCCGGATGATGCGCGACATGGGGAAGCGACCGCCGAGACCGCCGAAGATCAATTATGGGGCGGGCGAAATGAGGAGAGGGGAGAGTTGGAGATCTGGGAGACCAATACGCAATGGGTAACACGCAATATGTGCTACCAATGACTAATTACCGCATTACCTACGTCGGGCATGCCACGAATCTGATCGAGATGGGTGGTGCGCGGCTGTTGACGGATCCGATTTTGCGCCAGCGCATCTATCACCTGCGCCGGCGCAATATCGCGATCGGGGATCATGTGCGGGAGCAGCTCAGCGCGGTCCTGATCTCACATCTGCATCACGATCACCTCGATCTGCCATCGTTGCGCCGGCTTGGGCGCAAGACGCGCCTGATCGTGCCCGCGGGCGCAGCGGTGCTGCTCCGCAAGCACGGTTTCGAAAACATTGAGGAGATGCGGGCCGGCGATCGACTTCAGGTCGACGGGGTCACGGTGACTGCCACCTTTGCGTTGCACAGCGGGACGCGCGGCCCGTTTGGGCCATCGGCCGACACGCTTGGATTCGTCATCGGGGATCCGGCGCGCGATGGCCACCCCAGCGTCTACTTTGCCGGTGACACGGATGTCTTTCCTGAGATGGTGGACTTTGCCGGACGCTTCGACATGGCGCTGCTGCCGGTATGGGGGTGGGGGCCGACGTTAGGCGCCGGGCATATGGACCCGTATCGGGCGGCGCAGGCGTGCCAATTGCTTGCCCCGAAGCGGGCGATCCCAATCCATTGGGGGACGCTCTATCCGCTGGCGGTGCACCGCGTGACCAGCAACTTCCTCATCAATCCGCCGGTGCTGTTCGCACAGTTTATGCAGAAGATGGCGCCGGAAGTCAATGTACAGATTCTCCAACCCGGCGAACATTGTGACATTGGCGATAACGCATGATCGACCGTAGGTGCGGCTTGTAGCCCATACGCATCAAGCTAAGGTTTAGACAAAGCTAAACCCGTCATTTTTGCACCGATGGGTGACCATCGCGCCAGTTGGCTGACCGCAGGCAACGAAAAATCTCCCGCAGGGACGCTGAGCCGCAGGGGAGGACGGGGGGAAACGATCAACGCGGAGACGCGGAGGGGTGTGGAGAGCGCGGAGGAAGAAGGGAAGATAACAAGATGGCAGGGTGAGCGGTAAGAATTTGCCTTCAGGGGACTTCGTCCTTCTCCTCTCCGCGCTAACTCCGCGTCTCCGCGTTGATCTTTTTCCCCCCGTCTTCCCCTTGGCGGGAGGGTTTGGTCCTTAGCTTGATGCGTATGGGTTGTAAACCGCACCTACCGTAGTTTCCTACCCGTGTACCCGACCCAATAGATACCGGTGGTGCGCCCAGATGGTTTTGAGTTGCCAGGGCAGCGGTGCGTGGTCGAGCCAGGCATATTTCATCACCCGCTCGCGCAGGTCCGGCTCCTGGCCCAGATAATAGGCCATGGTGCTCCATGCCCACCCGTCCCCGGTGAACTGATCTTCCAACTGCTTGCTGCGGATCCCCATGCGTTTGAGCACTTCATTGGCCGGCATCACGGTGTCGGGCCACGGTGGCACATCCAGGACGCCCTGCTGGATGATCTCCACGCCTGCATCTTCCAGGATGCGGCGAATGCGGCCGATGTCGGTCCAGCTTTCATCGTGTGTCAAGAAGAATTCGCGATCGATCACAAGTTTTCGCATCCAGTAGCCGACCTGAATGTTGCTGGGCATCGCCACAAAGACCAGGTTGCGGCTGGTGCGGGCCAATTCGCGTAGCAGGGCTTCAGGATTCTGGATATACCAGAGCCCGGCCCATTCCCAGGTGAGGTCAAAGCTGCGGCTGGCAAAGGGGAGCCGATCCCATTGATCGGGCTGGATGGAGACAAAGTCCGCAGGCAATTGCAAATCGTCGCGCCAGATGCGCTGGACGCCTTCGAGGCGTTCCTGGGTGTCGTCGACCATCGTCACGTGGACGCCGGCATTGGCGAAGATCACATCATTGATGCCGCTCACGCCGGCCATGCCGTAGAGGGGCGCCTCCAACACCGACCGGATGCCATAGTGAAGGCGTAGATTATCGAGAAAGTCGTTGAGGACGAACCGCTCATAGACGAGGCCGAGACCTTCGTTGTAGTCCGTCAGATATTTACGCCAGGTGTTTTCTGTCATGAGAATCTCACTGTAGGATGCGGGCGCCCTGTTTCACCAGCAGCACTTCCTGCATCATTTCTTCGATCGATTGCCGGCCTGCGGCGCCGGCTGCGCCCAACATCTGTGCAAGTTCATCGAGCCGCGCGTCGCCGTCGAGCTGCTGTACGACTGTCGTCGTCCGTTCCTGCCCATCCACCGCCACGACGTGTTTGTTCACCGTATAATGCTGATCACCATACGCGGCCAATTGCGGCAGATGGGTGATGCAGAGGATCTGATGCGTGAATTGACCATTTGGCTTCTCCCCCGTCAGCGCCCACAGTTTCTTCCCCACAATCGCTCCCACTCTCCCGCCAATGCCTTGATCGATCTCATCAAAGATCAGCGTCGGCGTGGCATCTGCATGGGCAAGGGTGCTCTTGAGCGCCAGCATGAGCCGGGCGGTTTCGCCACCTGAGGCGACTTTGGCCATCGGTTTGAGCGGTTCGCCGGGATTGGCGCTGAGCAGAAACTCCACCTGGTCGACGCCGGTGCTATCAAAGGCCACGCGGCGCCCATCGGGCAGGTAGGCGCCGTCGCTGCGCTCACTCTGCTCCACAGCAACGCCAAACCGTGCGCGCGTCATTTTGAGGTCGGCCAATTCGGTTTCCACCTGGCGCGCCAGTCTTTCGCCGGCGGCGCGGCGTTGTGCGCTGAGCTCGGCAGCAAGCGCACCGATGGTGCGGAGCAGCGCTTCCTCCTGTTGCTCCAGATCGGCAGTCTTGATCTCCCAGTTTGCGAGTTCCTGGAGTTCCACCTGCACTTTGGCGCCATACGCGTGGATCTGGGCAATGGTGTCGCCATACTTGCGCTTCAGATTGGCAATAAGCTCCAGGCGTTCTTCCACTTCGGCCAACCGTTCGGGGTTGAATTCCAACCCCTCGGCGTAGTCTTCTAGAGTGCGCGCCAGGTCGGCGAGTTGTTCGAGCAGTCCCTGGGCGTCGGTGGCGATCGGCTCCATGTCGGGATCGATGCGCGCCAGCCGTTCGAGTTTGCCGACGGCCTCACCTACCATGTCCACGGCGCTGGGTAGTTCGCCTTCGCCCTCGCTCAAGATGCCCTGGGCGGTCTGCGCCAGGCTCATCAGCGCTTCAGCATTGGCGAGGCGGCGCCGCTCGGACTCCAGTTCCTCGTCTTCGCCGGTGCGCAGGAGGGCGGAAGTGATTTCATCGACCTGGAAGCTGAGGAGGTCGAGACGCTGGGCAATCGTGCGGGCGTCCTGGCGCAGGCGCTGCAATTCGCTGCGCACCTGGCGCAGTGCGCCGGCTTGCGTCCCGAGCTGGCTGCGCAGTGGCGTCAGCCCGGCGTAGCGATCCAGCAGATGATAATGGGTGCGCGGTTTTAGCAGGTTCAGGTGTTCACCCTGACCGTGAACGTCGATCAGTGCGGCGGCGATGTCACTCATCACCTGCAGACTGACGCTGCGGCCGTTGACGCGACAGATGTTGCGCCCGTTGAGGCGCACCTCACGGGCAAGGACGACCCAGCCCGGGTTGTCAGGGTCATCGACCCCTTGTTCTTCGACCATGCGCCGGATTTCATCCGCCAATTCAGGATCTTCGGGCACGACAAAGGCGGCTTCGATCTCGGCAATCTCGGTCCCACTCCGCACCCATTCAGCGGCGGCCCGGTCGCCCAGCAACAGGCTGACGGCGTCGATGATGATGGATTTCCCAGCGCCGGTTTCACCGGTTAGAATGTTGAGTCCCGGACCAAAGGTGAGGTCAAGCTGGTCGATAATGGCAAAGTTGCGGATGCGTAGTTCGGTCAGCATGGGGGTTCATTTTAGCACATCCGGTCGGCCCATCGAAGTGTAGTGGCCGGTTGGATCCTTATCTCGCGTTCATTTGCACCGGCCTAAGCGCGTGCTATAATGAAATCATGGAGAACCGCGGCAGGCATCACCACGGCTCGTTCTGTAAAGGAGACAACCCAACATGCCATTTAATCTAGGTCCCATCGAACTGGGGCTCATTCTTTTAATCGTTGCAATGCTCTTCGGTGTGGGTAAGCTGCCCGAAGTCTTTGGCTCGATTGGCAAGGGTGTGCGCGAGTTTCGCAAAGAATCGGGCATAGACGAATCCAAGCAGTCTGCGTCTGCCACCACAGTGGCGCCTGCACCTGCTGCCCCGGCGCCTGCTGCACAGGCCACGGCTGTCAATCCAACCACCACGCCTGAAGCCGGCCAATAGGCGGCTTGAACGCGGGGCAATCGACTGCCACGAAGAGACCCGGTTTGCCGCGCGGCGCATGACCGGGTCTTTTTATTCCGATTGACCGGTGGCGCCGCTGCCAGCCGCCAGGATTCAGAATCGACTCCACAGCAAACCTGACACCATGCGTCTGCTCCGCATCCTGATCCTCGCTCTCGTGCTCGGGGTTTTCTATTTTGCGCTCTACCTACTGTGGGAAGGTTCGCTGCGCACTTTTTTCCCGGGTTGGCTGACGGCTGCGGTCCCGTTGCTGCATCAGACCTCCTATTGGTTGGCCGATGACCTGCGGCTCCTGGGCGGGGCGCTCCTGATCCTTGCGGTGCTGGCCTTTGCGTTGCTGGCGCCCACCTGGGAGGAGGCGCCCTGGCCCAGCCAGCGTCCACGCAGCGCGGCCTATCCGGCCCCAACCCCGCGCGGCGCACCTACACGCATGTCGCGAGGCATGCTGATCTTGGCCGTTGGTGTGGTGATTGCCGGCGCTGTGGGGCTTGCGTTGCTGCTAGGTGTGCCCGAAAGCGGTTGGCTGGACCTGGCCTGGTTTGCCGGTATTGCGCTGGTGGTGGTTGGCGCGGTGTTGTTGCGCCGTGCCGGCAACGCACCGCGGCGGGTGGCGGAGCGTGTTCGGGTCGGTCAGTGGCTGCCGTTGGCGCTGTTGCTGACCGCAAGCGGCATCCTCCTCGCCTGGGGTTGGGGGAAGCTTCCCATTCAGATTGACGGCAGTGTGGCACGCACCGGGCTTGAGGCGCGCGCCATGTCGACTGGTGCGGTGACGCCGTTGGTCGCCGCAAGTGCCACGGGTGCGCCGCGCGTGGCGCTTGTGCCCGCCGCCCTTGCGATGCGGCTCATTCCTGATCCACTGGCTGCGACGCAGGTGATTGGTTGGATTGCTGCGCTGGCAACCATCGCGGCCACCTGGGCGATCGGTGAACTCCTCTTCCGGCGTCGCGGCGACGGTGGACAAGAAGCGCGCATCAAGGGGCTGGCGCTGCTTGCGGCAGGCTTCACTGCGGGTACGGTGGCTGTGCTTCATTTTGGCCGGATGGCCCCGTTTTTGCCGGCGACCGCGGTAGGGGCGTGGGCGGCCTGGGCCACGCTCTATGGTCTCCGCATGCGCCACTGGGTGGCGCTGGTGATGGGTGGGGTGTTGGCGGGCGCAGCTGGGTTGCTTGATCGGTCCGGTCTGATGTTTCCGCTGATCCTCGCCCTCTGGCTTGCTGGTCTCTGGTTTATCGAGCGCAGCCTGCGCAGCGGCGCCCCCAACGTCCGGACGGGCATCATGGTGTGGGTGGCAGGGCTTTGGGCCGTGCTGGCGCCTGCGTTGGGGACGTGGATGGCGCAGCCGGCGGCTTTCACCGCGTATGTGCGTGGCACGCTCCTCTATAGCGATGCGGTGCAGGGATCTGCCCTGATCACCGTCTGGGACAATCTGCGCGCCGGCGTTTTGGGGCTTTTCTGGCTGCCGGATGCCAGCCTCGCCGCCGCGTATCCGGGGTCGCTGCTGAACATCGTCGTGGGGCCGCTCTTTGTATTGGGCTTTGCGGCGCTGTTGCTGGCCGTGGACCGCCGGCTGGGTTGGTGTCTGGTGAGCTGGATCCTGGAAGTGGTTGTGTTTAGCAGTCTGGCGAATGAGTTGGCGCCGCATTGGCCGACGCTGTTGCCGCTCCTGCCTGCGGCCGGACTGGCGGCGGCCTTTGGCGCCAATCGCATCTGGGCGTGGTGGGGGGCGGCGTATACGGTGCATTCATCGGAGAGTTCGGCGCCGGCGCTTGGCATTGCGCTGGTGGTGGCGGCGCTTGGCCTCAGTTGGGTGGGGTACTATCAATTCAGCCAGAGTCACTACGATGCCGCAAGCGCGGCGGCCCGCGGGCTGCGTGCGCTGCCGGTGGGGGCAGCGCCGATTTTAGTTTCGTCACCCCTGGGGGAGCGTGTCACCTTTGCCGATCCTGTGATCCAGTATGCGACCAGTGCGTGGTGCGCTTGTCGCGGATCCTGCGCTGCTGCCCGCCGAACTGCCGGATAAGAGCGTCATCGTGTTTGCCGCGAGCGATGCGGCTGGGGTCAAAACCCTGCGGGCGTGGTACCCCAATGCACAGGAGACCGTTGTGCGGGATGGGAGAGGGAATCCGATCGCATATTTGGTGGAGGTGGGGGGAGAGTGAGACAAAGAGACAAAGAGACAAAGAGACAAAGAGACAAAGAGACAAAGAGACAAGGAGACAAGGAGACAAGGAGACATCTCCCAGTCTCCCGGTCTCCCAGTCTCCCAGTCTCCCAGTCTCCCGGTCTCCCTGTCTCCTTGTCTCTTTGTCTCTTTGTCTGTTTGCCAACCTTCTCGGGCGTGGGTATACTGTGGCGTACTTTTTGCATAGAAGCCGGGTGCAGGTGCGCACGGCGTTGACAGATAAGAAGAGGACACTGACATGACGCTTGGGTTCTTCATGATGTTGGCCACCGCTGTGATTGCCATTGCGCTGATCGCTGTGGTTGTGATTCAAGGGCAGACTGGCGCCGGTCTGGGTGCTGTGTTTGGCGGCAGCGACATCTATCGCACGCGCCGTGGGATTGACAAGACCCTGTGGCAGATCACCTATGCCCTCTTTGCCCTCTTCCTGGTGATGAGCCTCGTCACCGTAATCATTATGTAGTTGGACTTTTACGCTCTCAGCCGCCGCTCGCTATGGGCGGCGGCTGAGAGCGTCTTTTCTGCTCCCATGCAGCCACCACAACCCTATCTTGGGGACTCGCCCGACCTGCCCGCGCCGACGGAGACGTTGCGACGGAATTTTCTGTGGCTGCTCCTGCTGGCAGCCATTGGCATTGGCTTGCTGGCCATTCTCCTCGGCGTTTCCACCTACAGCGTTGAAACCATGTTGGTGCCCGACCGTGGCGGCGTCTTCCGTGAGGGTGTCGCCGGCGCACCGCAGTACATGAGCCCGATCTGGTGCCAGAACGACGATGTTGACCGGGATCTGTGCGAGTTGATCTACCGCGGGTTGACGCGGCTTGACCGTGCCGGGCGCATCGTGCCCGACCTCGCCGCAGGCTGGCAGGTGGTGGACGACGTCACCTATGTATTCACGCTGAAGCCGGATCAGTATTGGCATGATGGGCAGCCGGTGACTGCCGATGACGTCGTGTTCACTATTGGCGTGTTGCAGGATCCGGCGCTGCTTGATACGCCTGGCCTGCCTGGACTCTGGCGCAACATCACGGTCGAGAAAGTGGACGACGCGACGGTGAAGTTCACGCTGCCGCAGCCCTTCGCCCCCTTCCTGGATTTCACCACGATTGGGCTGCTGCCGCAGCACATCTATGCCGGCATGCCCGCCAGGCAACTGGTGACCGAGCCACTGACCGACAATCCGATCGGGTCAGGACCGATGAAGGTCACCGAGATCGCCGCCGATCATTTGAAACTGGAACCGAATTCCTTTGCGGGTGGCGCTACGCCGTTTATCCCGAGCCTTGAATTCCATTTCATGCCGGATTATTCGAGTGTGTTGGCGGCATTCAACGCCGGGCAGGTCGATGGTATTCGCCGGATTCAACCCGAAGATATGCCGGCGATGGCGCAGCGTGAAGACGTACAATTGTTCTCATCGGTGCAATCGGGGTATGTCGATGTGTTGCTGAACCATGCGAATGCCAATACGCCGTTCTTTCAGGATCCCAGGGTGCGCCGGGCGCTGCTCTCTGCAATCGACCGTGAGAGCCTGGTGCGCGACGAGTTAGAGGGGCAGGGTGTCGTGGCGCACGGTGTTGTGGCGCCCAACAACTGGGCATACAACCCGGAAGCACCCCAGTATCCATTTGACGTTGAAAGCGCAAAGCGCTTGCTGGATGAAGCCGGCTGGATCGACGGCAACGGCGATGGAGTGCGGGAGAAGGACGGCGTCCCGCTCAGGTTTGTCTTGCTGGTGCGCGACGACAACCAGCACCAGGCCATTGGGGCGCGATTGGCGCAGGCATGGGCGGCCGTCGGTGCGCAGGTAACAGTGACGCCGGTATCCTTTGCGGGGATGGTAGCCGATTTCCTGGCGCCGCGCACCTTTGAGGCCGCGCTGACCGACTGGGATCAATTGGGCGATCCGGATCCTTATCCGCAGTGGCACAGCAGCCAGACAGTGAGCGGTCAAAACTATGTGGGGTGGCAGAATCCGGAGGCGGACAAACTGATGGAGGATGCGCGCAAGGCGACGGATGAGGGTGCACGGCGTGCGTTGTATCAGCAGTTCCAGACCGTCTTTGCCAATGATCTGCCGGCGCTCCCGCTCTACAATCCTGTTTACACGTATGGGGTGAACAAGCGGGTGAACGACGTACAGATCGGGCCACTGAGCCATCCGTCGGAGCGGTTTGAGACCTTTAGCGAGTGGTATATAGACTCGCGGCGCGTGCCGGCGGGGAAGTAGACAAGGAGACAAAGAGACAAAGAGACAAGGAGACAAAGAGACAAAGAGACAAAGAGGCCCAGTCCCAGTCCGTCTCCAGTCTCCCAGTCTCCCGGTCTCCCAGTCTCCTTGTCTCCCGGTCTCTTTGTCTCCCGTCTCTTAGTCTCTCCAAACTGATTTGACACGGCCCACTGACGGTGGTATATTGCGGTTTGTAGGCCGCAGTGGCGGAATTGGCAGACGCGCTACGTTCAGGTCGTAGTGAGCATGCGCTCATGGGGGTTCAAGTCCCTTCTGCGGCACCTACAGACGAGGCCATCCGAAAGGATGGCCTCTTTTTTCGAGCCGATTGGGCGATCTTGCACATTTATATGCGCTGATTGGCGCTGGAAAGCAATTTTTGTGCTTGACAATCGGCAGGGGATGGCATAAGCTGGTTATGTCTATCTGGCAGGTGTGTACGCGCCAATCGTGATGGGAACGGCAGTTTCATGGCTTCGCCGCAGCGAGCAGATGTAGAACAGAGTGAGGGTGGGCGCAGGCGGAATGTGCGCGTCCTGGTCTTGGTATTGATGGTGTTGGGCGTGGTCTTTGTGGTGGGTTATGTCCAGCGGCTTTCGGCGCGCGATGGGGTGGCCGCGGAGATTGCGAGTCTGGAGGCGCGCATTGCCGACGCGCAGTTGCGGCAGAACATCCTGGCGGACCAGTTGCAGGATGTGGAGAAGCCTTCGACATTGGCGGCGGTGGCGCGTGACGAACTCAACATGGTATTGGAGGGGGATCAGCCCATTGTGATCCTGGATCCGCCGGCGGCGACGGCCACACCGAAGGCGCCGATGGGAGAGAGCGGGCAGGCCAGGGGCGTACAGGTGAGCGAAAAGCCGCCGTGGCAGCAGTGGTGGGAATTGGTGTGGGGAGAGTAGAGCGCGATTCTCAACACTTTGATTGAGTCTTACGCCTCCAAGATTTGACCATCCCCCGCATCGATGGTATATTACTTAGACAGTGATGCGGGGTGGAGCAGCGGTAGCTCGTCGGGCTCATAACCCGAAGGTCGTAGGTTCGATTCCTACCCCCGCTACCTAAAGCGCCGCCGGCAAACATTTTGCCGGCGGTTTCTAAATGGCGATGTAGCTCAGTCGGTTAGAGCGAGGGCTTCATAATCCCTAGGTCTCGTGTTCAAGTCACGACATCGCCACCAATTGCAGCAGTGAATCCGTCTCCCAACAGGGAGGCGGATTTTTTATGTGTGGGAGCAGGAACCGCACCCGCCAGTCAGAGCCACGCACGTGAGTAAGTGGATGGTGCCTAACAGAGCCACGCACGTGAGTAAGTGGTTGGCTGTGCCAAACAGAGCCACGCACGTGAGTAAGTGGTTGGCTGTGCCAAACAGAGCCACGCACGTGAGTAAGTGGTTGGGTGTTCATCAGAGCCACGCACGTGAGTAAGTGGTTGGGTGTTCATCAGAGCCACGCACGTGAGTAAGTGGTTGGGTGTGCCAAGCAGAGCCACGCACGTGAGTAAGTGGTTGGCTGTTCATCAGAGCCACGCACGTGAGTAAGTGGTTGGCTGTGCCAAACAGAGCCACGCACGTGAGTAAGTGGTTGGCTGTGCCAATCAGAGCCACGCACGTGAGTAAGTGGTTGGCTGTGCCAAACAGAGCCACGCACGTGAGTAAGTGGTTGGCTGTGTCAATCAGAGCCACGCACGTGAGTAAGTGGTTGGCTTTGCCGCGGCAGGAGCTTGTGCTGTCTGAATCACGGATTGACCGGATTGCACAGATTTCACGGAGGCTTTGGCTTAGTGGCGCCTTTGCCTGATAGTCCACGGCGGTGGACTTGGGCTGTTAGCCGTGGTTTTAACCTTCGGCTGCTGAGCCGCGGCAAAGGCTGAGTCTGTCTGAACCGGGATTTTTTGGATTCAAGGATTACCGAGATGCCTGGACGCCGCGCGGCTGCGGCGGTCAGAATCAAGGACATTCGGAAAGCCTGCACTAACCAGATACGCCGCGATGTAATGTGGGATCTTGAGGCGAAGGGCGTCGAAATCGAAAAGCTTGAGGTTCACGCCGGCACCGGCATATTACGGTGTGGCAAATCTTCCTCGGCTGAAGCTGCAGCAAAAGCAATCACTGCCCGTAATTGTGTTTCGGTGAGCGTCGGAAAGTCAGCCAGAATTTCGTCAACCCAGGCGCCTTCCGCAAGGCTGGCAAGAATCGTGCGAACTGTGACGCGTGTTCCACGCACCGTTGGCTCACCACCGTTGATCTTGGAGTCACGTATAATCAGTTCGTAATTTGTGTCGTTCAGTCGGCTAATTCGTCGCTACCGCCCAGCACTTCAGCAACGATGTCCCCGTGCCGATGGGAGCCATCTTTTCCTGCAAAGCAAGTGTCCAATATTCACGGTGCTGCCATTGGGGAAAATTATAGCACACCTGCATAGCGGACGCCGTTGGTTGGTGAGACATCCCTGCGCATAGGGCGCGTCCCAGAGCCGAAAGTGAGACACACATGGCCACGCACATGCCCAATCAGCGCCGCGTACGCAAAATCAGAGCCACGCACGTGAGTAAGTGGTTGCGCTAGCAGAAGTCTGTCTGAATCACGGATGTTCGGGGTTGCGGGGATTACTGGATCCAAATCTGTAGGTCTGTTTGGTACTGCAGAAGCTTGTCCGCAATGGCGGTTCCCACATACTCAAAATAGTTGGCGCCGTCTTGACCCGAAAAGTAGTTGTGGCTTTCGATGTATCTGCCGCGTGAGATGCTCGTGTGCAAGAGCGGGAACGCATTGATGTTGTCGGGACTGAAGCCATCGATGCTCTGGCGAAACGCGTCGCCGAGTGTGCGTGCGCCCCAGCTTGCATACGGGCGAGCCGGCAATTGCCCGCGTGCACGCCGAGAAAACTCAAAGGAAAAAGCCCCGAAACAGAAGAACAAGGTTGGGCGATACTGCTCCAGCAGGAGGCGCAATTCGTTGCATGCGGCCACGACCGGCGCCGGCCACTGACTTGATTGCCTTCAGGTTTGCCACCTGGATCTTCGATCGTTGCAGGATGTAGATTGATGATGTGTCAATCCGCAGACGCTGCTTGCGAAAGACGCGATCCTGCATGACATCGAGGACGGGCGTCCAGATGCTATGCCGTGCGGGGTGCCTGGGATCTAAAGGTGTGACCAGGACATCTTGCCAGTTCGATGGGTTTGAGTCTCCAAGCAGCCAGATGGGACAGGTCTTGTCGCCGACGTCTCTGTTCATTGTGATTTGTTCAGCTTCTCCAACACGCGGTCGATGTCCACGTTAGCCATGTACTCCTGAAACGTGCGGTGGATGAACATGTAGCCGCCGCCCACGCGCCGGAGCAGGATGTGATCGACGCAGTAGTCGAGGAAACGCACATAGCGCAGGGCATCGAGCCGTCAAGCCAGAGGACGAAGCGGAGGACATAGTGTTTGATGGCGTCATCGAGTCCGAAGTACATGCCGACCACCAATGCTATGATCGGCGAAAGCTCAGACACTGATCTCAGCATGCCTCCTTGCCTGTCAAAATATAGGTCAACCAACCAGCTACAGAACATGAAAACCAGGCCAAATAACAACCCAAATAGCAACCCCAATACCAGCCCATTCCTCAAAGAAATACTGATAGCTTGATTGGGCTTTGAGGATTTGTAGGTGTATTCGAGGTCAGATGATTGAGAAAACAGCCCCTTAAACAGGGCGGAAAACAGCCCAAGATACAGCCCTGCAACCAACCCGGCAGACAGCGCAATAACCAGGCCGAACATCGGCCAGACAACCAGCACGAGAAACAGCCCCGATAACACCCCGTCTAACAGCCCATTAAACAGCCCTCCAACCCTCCAGCGAAAATGAGTTTGTTCTTTTACGAGAATATCTGCCCTCCAACCAATCCATGCGAACATCAGCCCTACAATCAGTCCTCCAACCAGCCCGAGAGCTGGCCATCCAATTGGTCCTGCAACCTGCGCGAACATGTTAACTGCAATCTGCCCGAAAATCAGACCTCCAACCAACCCTCCAACGAGCCCTTCAACTAGCACCCATGCCCAGCGCTGGCTTGGACGATTGAACCACGTACGATTCATCCGTTCTAGTAGAAACACGGTCTGCCCCTGTGATTCCATCTTTCGCGCTAGCCATCGAAGCCAGTGAATGATCTGTTGTGGCGCATAAGCGGCCGAATGGTATTCCCCATTTCGCATTTCGCCGTACGGGAGCTTAGGCAATGACGCTCCGACGCCACTAGCCCGATCTCGTCTCAACATCGCCACAACGTAGGCGTCGAACACTCGTGTGCGCACTGTGTCCGGTGGCGCTCCCGCACTTGGGGCTCAAGCTGAGTTCGTCAGCTGCCAATGTCATCACACTCAGCAAGAGCGGCGATTCGGCCGATTCGAGGAGATCGGGCGCATCGTTCAGTGCAATACTTACCTTGACTTTTTGCTTTATCCGGCAGACTACCGACGTAGCGATCAATCTGCGGCGGCGTCAGCGGCTGCAGCTTGATGGCGCCATCCAGCTTCAGCTTTGTTTTTAGATCGGCATATTCGGCGGCGCGACAGCTCACTACAACGGGCGTCATGTGCACCGTGCGAAATTGGTTGATTGCCTGCACGCACGCGCCACGCCGATCTTGCGCAACCTCATCTAGTCCATCGAGCATGGGGCCGAGTTCGTTGTGGTCAAGAAAGTGTTGGCCGATGTTGGGCGGCACGCTGTATAAGCGGCGCATCTCCTGCACAAGCCAGTCGTCCAATGTTTTCACTTCTTCAGTTTTATAGGCGTTCCAAGTCGAGAGCGTGAACACCACCGGCACCGGCGCAATGCTGTCAGGTGCCATTGCTCGGTCCAGGAGTTCACGTGTGAGTTCTAGGAGCATCGTGGATTTGCCGGAACCTGGCTCGCCCAGGATGAGCAGCGCCTGATGCGCCTGGTCGTAGACCGTGCTAATGCGGGTGTTAGGCAGGAGCATTTGCTCGGGGCCATCGCCGATCTGTGCCAGGATGTCCCAGGGATAGTCAACCGCATCGGGTTGGTTTTGCATCCCCAAGTCGATGAGCACTGCCCCATGTAGAGACTTGTTGAGCACGTCGTCGATCCACCGCTGCTTAACTCGCTGTGCCATGCCAATGCGATTACGGGCCTCGCTCTTCCGCAGTGGGTTGGATGTGCCGATAGGCGTCCTCGATGCCTTGAGCGATGCTAGCCAGGTCAGAAAACCTGCAATCAGCGGGATGAGGAAGGTCAGCGCATCAAAGCTCAGCCCGGTTTGCTTCAGGGCTGGCTTATAACTGGGAAAATCTAAGGTCAGCGGCCCCATGGTCAACATTGGCAACTTTTGAGGCGGAGAGGAACCACGCTATTCCCGCAAGGAACGCCAGCATCCAGAAGATGGCTGCAATGAAGCGTAGAAGTTGGCGCCAGGAGAGGGCTTTGAGCATGGGATCAACGGGAATGCGCTGCTATGGGTCGCTGCTATAACAAGCAACTACTGATGAAATAGATTATGGCAGATGGCTGTGCTGCGTCAACAGTCAAACGACCAGTAAATCTGCAGACATAGCCCCTCGGGTAATGTATCTTGTTTGGTTGAAATTCAGGGATGACATTTGCCCGCGTTAAAGGTGTTGACTTGATGGTGCACCATCGCTTCCAGCCCGGCGTCAGAATGATAGGCGGCGGCGGCGCGTGCCCTGCGCCGGAGCGTACGATTGAAGCGTTCGAGGCGGCTGGTGGTGCGCAGGTGGGTGCGTTGCCAGGTGGGATGCCGTTCGTGCACGGCGAAGTAGGCGAAGGTCGTGCGGAAGTCGGCGCGGAGGGAATGGACGGCTTCGGGTTGGGTGGTGCGATACTGGCGCACGACGCGGAGCAAGCGCCGCAAGGCGGTCGGGCGCTGTTTGGCCTCCCAGATGTGGTGGAAATCACGGAAAATCGCCTTGCGCTGGCGGCGTTGTTCTTTGGGCGAGAGGCTGTCATCGGTGACCCGAATGGCGTGGTAGAGGTTTCGCAGTTTGTGAAAGAGGCAGCGTTGCTCGGCGGCGCCAAAGTGCACGATATTGAGGGCGGCGCAAAGGCCGGCGCCACCATCATGGATGATGAGTTCCAGGCCGGCGTCCCCACGGATGCCCAGGGCTTCCACCTCACTCAGGAAGGTGAGCCAGTCATCGGCATCTTCTTTCCCCGCCAGGCGCCAGGCCACCACTTCGGCGTGCCCCGTCTCGGGCCAGACGCCCAGGGCAATGAAAATCGGGCGTTTGATCCGCTTTTTGTCCGGGCGTTGCCGACCTTTGGCATCGCGATGATAGGTGCCGGTCGGCACCAGTTGGGTCACCCAGATCGCATCCACTTGGAGCACGGGTGGCACCGCCCCGGGAGTGGGACTCGCCGCAGCGGCGGCGATTTGGTGCAGGCGCTGGTTCAAGGTCCGCAATGCCAGTGGGGAGATATGCAACTGTGCCAGTTCCGCCTGCATCTCCCGCAAACTCAGCCGCAGCGCACCCCAACGCTGGATCTGCCCCTCGAGGTCCTCGCCGAGCCGCTGATAGGGCCGCAACCACCCATCCATGGCCAATTGCACACTCCCGCCACAGACGCACACCAACCGCTGGACCCACACCGTGACTTCACCCCACAGCGTCAGCACCTTGTGGGCACGATGCCCGTTCCGCAGAAACCGCTGACTCTGCCGACACTTGCACCGGTGGCAGACGGCTTCTACCTCCACCCACGGCCCAATCGCTGCCCGCCGCACGTACGCACTACGGCCCAACATCGTCTCGATGTTCGCGTCCAGGCCTGCACTCACGGCTTCGCCCAGCCGCTTGACCACCGCCTCTTGCGCCTCCGTCAGGGCCACGGCAAACACCGCCGTCACATTGACACTACCGCGCTTACTCGCTATGCTTGCCATTGGGGCTGTTCTCCTTGGTCTGGTTTCGGTTTCGTCACCTCTACCTTACCAGCAGAACAGCCCCCTTTCAATTTCAACCAAAGAAGATACACACGCGCCCCTCGCCCAAAACTCATTCGTGCCATCAATCTGTGCTAAAATCACCTATACTCCGGACGATTGATTCGGCGCCCACGGAACCTGGGTGGCGTGGCATGATGCAATGACAGCGGGGAGATCCGATTCCCGTCAGCGCCTCCGGGACAAGTTCTTGCTTGATGACTTCGTGCGACTGCCAGGTCTGTGCGGGGCGCAGCATATCCTGACCCACCATACGAATACTGGATACCATGGCGATTAAGAAGAGCGATCTCTACAGTTCCCTATGGAAGAGCTGCGATGAACTGCGCGGCGGGATGGACGCGTCGCAGTATAAGGACTATGTCCTGGTGCTGCTCTTCGTGAAATATGTCTCCGACAAATACATAGGCCAACCGGATGCGCTGATCGTTGTGCCGCCGGGCGGCGGATTCGCCGATATGGTGGCGCTAAAAGGCGACAAGGAGATCGGCGACAAGATCAACAAGATCATCGGCAGGCTGGCCGAAGCCAACGACCTCATGGGCGTGATCAACGTCGCGGACTTCAACGACCCCAACAAACTCGGCAGCGGCAAGGAGATGGTGGATCGCCTCTCCAACCTGGTGGGCATCTTTGAGAACCCGGCGCTGGACTTTAGCAAGAACCGCGCCGAGGGCGACGACCTGCTGGGCGACGCCTACGAATACCTCATGCGCCACTTCGCCACCGAATCCGGCAAGAGCAAGGGACAGTTCTACACCCCGTCCGAAGTCTCGCGCGTGATGGCCAAGATCATCGGCATCAACAACGCCAGGTCACAGGATCAGAGTGTCTACGACCCGACGGGCGGCTCCGGCTCGCTGGTGCTCAAGGCTGCCGACGAGGCGCCAGCCGGGCTTTCGATCTATGCGCAGGAGATGGACAACGCCACGGCTGCGCTGGCCAAGATGAACATGTTCCTCCACGACAACCCGACCGCGGAGATCTGGCAGGGGAATACGCTCGCCAGCCCGCACTGGCTCAACGAAGATGGTGGTTTGAAGACCTTTGACTTTGTGGTGGCGAATTTTCCGTTTTCGAACAAAGCATGGAGCACCGGCTTTGACCCTGCCAACGACCTGTACGGCCGTTTTGCGGACGGCATCCCGCCGGCCAAGAATGGCGACTATGCGTTCCTGCTGCACATCATCAAATCGATGAAGAGCAGCGGCAAGGGCGCAGTCATCTTGCCGCACGGCGTGCTTTTTCGTGGCAATGTCGAGGCGGATATCCGGAAGAAACTGGTCCGCCGCGGCATCATCAAGGATCATCGGTCTGCCGGCGAACCTCTTCTACGGCACCGAGATGATCTGTCCCGCTACTGGGAACTCTTCCCGGCGCTCCGACAACGGCTCTTTGCGCCCAGCAGCCGGCCGGGGTACAGCGAACTCCAGGTGGCAGTGGGCGAAATCAAGCCCACCATCTTCGCCGATCCGGAGTTCGTGGCGTTCACCGGGCTTGTGCACGAGACCTTTGCGCGCTGGCAGGCCGGCAACCTGCCGCTGCTCAAGGGCATTGCCGTTGGCGCCAGACCCAAGGAGCTGATCGAACAGCTTTCGAGGACTCTGCGGGCGTTTGACGAGGTGGCGCTGATCGACAAATACGACGTCTACCAACATCTGATGACCTACTGGGCGGAGACCATGCAGGACGACGTCTACATGATCGCCGTGGATGGGTGGCTTGGGGCGAACAAGTTGCGGTTGCTGGAAGAGAAGAGCAAGGAGAAGGCCGACCTGGCCATTGGCAAGCTGAAATACCGGGCCGACCTGATCCCGCCGTCGCTGATCATTGCCCGTTATTTTGCGGCCGAGCAGCAGGCGCTCGACGACCTGGAGGCGCAGCGCGAGGGCGTTGCTCGGCAGATCGAGGAGATCGAAGAGGAAAACGCCGGCGAAGAGAGCCTGCTGGAAGAGGTCAGGAACGACCAGGGCAAGGTGACGAGGAACAGCGTGATGGCGCGCTGAAGGAGATCAAAGGAAGCCAGAGGATGCCGCCGAGCGGGAATTGCTGACGCGGTTTCTTGGCCTGATCGGCAAAGAGGCGGAATGCGCCGCAAAGCTACGTGAGGCGCAAGGGGCGCTGGATGCGAGATGTGATCGCCAAGTATGGGAATTGGGCGAGGACGAGATCAAGGGTCTGGTTGTGGATGACAAGTGGATGCCGGCATTGAGTGGGGCGGTGCAGAATGAATTGGACCGAGTTTCGCAGGCGCTGACAGGGCGAATCAGGGAAGTAGCGGAACGCTACGCTACATCTCTCCCGAAATTAGAGGAAGAGGTGGATGTCCTACGCCGCAAGGTATTCGCACATCTTGGTATGATGGGGCTTG
>JADJPH010000027.1 GCA_016713335.1 Candidatus Fredericiella danica
TCTGTGCGGCATCGGCTTCATGATGGGCGCCCTGGCGCTGGCATCCTTTGTGCTCTTCCTTTCCGCCGGACAGCCACTGCCACCCCTCATTGCGGCCGCACCCTTCCAACAAGCCGCCCCTATACCGGCTCCGGCAACGCCGCTTCCAACGCCTTCGCCAGAACTTGTGGCGGCCATTCCGGTCATGCCACTTGAAACCACCGCGCCTGCGGCTCCGCCCGAGCCAATTGAGCCGCAGCCAATCCAACCAACCGTGGCTGCCCCCGCTGCCGCACCCGATGAGCCAACACTGCCCGCCCCGGTGGAAATCGTCGACGCACCGCCTACAGAAGCTACTCCACCACAACCTGCGCCGGAGACACCGCCTGCAACCGAAGCGGCGCCTCCACTTGTGCCGGTGGAAGCCACCCTCCCGCCCGTCGTTGAAGCAAGACCTGAACCAGAATTGCCGCCTACCGCCACGCCTTCATTGCCCCCTGCGACCTTACCTATCAATTCCGGCGGGCTTGGGTTGACGCGTGCCGAATGGGAAGCAAAACGTGGGTCGCCGGCCGAGGATGATGGCGGCGCGTTGGTGCGCTACGGTGCGCCTGAAACGGGGAGTTACGACGTCTCATTCACCGAAGATCGCGTGATGTACGTGCGGTTTGACAATGAGCAGGGGCAGGACGCGGAATTTCTGGAGGCGATGGGCGCCTCGCTCTTGCCGGCGGACGCGCAGTTTGTTAACAGCTACTCACCGGCCTTGACGCCGGACATGGTCGTGCGCGTCTACAAGAGCCAATCGCTGATCGAACAATTGGGAATCGGTTGTTATTGCTGGTTCGGTGGTGAACCGGGCACGGCCATCGTGATGTACACACTCGTGTCCGACCCGGAGTCTGGGGAACGGGTATCGAATTCTGTCACTGTTGGCACCGGCAGCAGCCCTTAGGAAGCTTCCGAGTCACCCACCTTCAAATAAATCCCTTCGAGGGTGCATATTTGACAGCAGGCGCAGCGTCTCGTATCCTCTCCCTATAGACATGCGCCTGTAGCTCAGTGGAATAGAGCACCTGTCTTCGGAACAGGGTGTCGGGGGTTCGAATCCCTCCAGGCGTACTTTCCCCCTACACCGTCGACAGATCCCACGGCTCGTGAATCTTCGGTACATCGCTGATCAGCCGCCTGGTGTACGCCTCCTGTGGGTGCAGAATCACCCGGTCGGCGGAGCCGCTCTCCACGATCTTGCCATGCTCCATGATATAGACCGTATCTGAAACATAATACGCCAAACCAATGTCATGGGTGATGAAAATGACCGTCATCCCGACTTCATTGCGCAGTTGCATCAGATAGTCGAGGATCGTCGCCCGCGAGCACGCGTCGATCATTGAGGTCGGTTCATCGGCCACCAGGATCTTGGGTTTCAGCAGGAAGATGCGGGCGATCATCAGGCGTTGCTGCTGGCCACCAGACAATTCGAAGGGATACTTGTTCGTCAACTCTTCAAACTTCAGGTTGACAAAGCCGCAGGCCTCCTTCATCAACTCAATCTTCTTCTCCTTGGGCAGCCCGCCATCGCCGCGGAGCTTGATGCAATCCAAAAGAACAGAATCGATTTTGTTGAAAGTGTTGAATGACGAGAACGGATCCTGGAAAATCGCCTGAATATTCTTCCAGTACTCCTTCTTCCGCTTGCCGCCACGAAGGTCGCGTTTCTGACCGAGGAAGTAGATCTCACCTTCAGTCTCTTTGGTCAACCCCAACAGGATCTTCGCCAAAGTGGTTTTGCCGCTGCCCGACTCGCCCACAATCGAAACGACCTCACCTACGTACAAGTCCATATTCACGTTATCGACGGCACGCATCTTGTGCTGGCCAACGCCAAAAATTTTGGTCACGCCCTTGGCACTGAGGCAGATGGGCTTATTCTCGTTCATTGGCGTAGATCCCTCTCAGTTCGGCTTCAGGTATGATACAGCGATAGGCCCGGTCGCCATAGGACTCCTGGAGTGGCACCGAAATCGCTTTACATTCGGGCCGGACATATTTGCAGCGCTCCGCAAACCGGCAACCCGATGGCGGGTTCTTCAAGTTTGGTGGCGTGCCAGGAATGGCCGTCAGCTTAGCGGAACGAAGCCCCTCTTCAGGCACGATGATCGATCCCATCAAACCCTTCGAGTATGGATGGAGTGGATCAAAGACCGCCTCATGCGCCCCAGCCAATTCCACCAGTTGCCCAGCATACATCACCATGATCTGATCGGTCACGTTGTAGAGGAGCGGCAATTCATGCGTGATGAAGATCATCGCTTTGATATGGCCGCCGTCCATCAGATCGCGCAGCATCTTGATGACCATCTTCTGCGAAGTGACATCGAGCGCCGAAGATGGTTCGTCGGCGATCAGGATCTTTGGACCGAGAATCACCGAAATGGCAATCACTGTCCGCTGTTTCATGCCGCCGGAAAGCTCAACCGGATATTTCTGAAGTACATCTTCAGGGAGTCCCAGGAGCGCAAAACGCTCGCGAGCAAGATCGTAGATCTCTTGTTTGCTGGTGTCCGGGTGATGCGCTTTGACGACGTCCTCGATAAAGTTGATGATCCTGCGCGTCGGATTCAGCGCGTTCATCGCCGCCTGCGGGATGTAGGCGATCTCCTTACCCAGGATCGTTCGGCGCACTTCGTCTGCCGGCATTCCGGAAATGTTGAGTCCATCGATGATGATCTCACCGCTCGTATAATAGAGCGGCGGAAAGTAGTACCCCATCAAGCTGAGCGCCAGGGTCGATTTTCCGCAACCGGACTCACCGGCAATGCCGAGCGATTTCCCCTCCTCAACTTTGAGTGACACATGGTCTACGGCGTAGACATCTTCTTTGTACCGCGTGATGTACTTCGTCGTGAGGTCCTTGACCTCAAGCACCACATTCGCCATGTCAAAAACCTATTCTCTCAACGTCGGGTTAAACACCTGGTCAAGCCCCGTGTTCATCAGATTGATTGAAAACGTGATGAGGGCAATCACCAGGATTACAGGGAAGAACGCCCACCATTTCCCCAAGATATGAGCCTGATAGATCATGGCCCAGTTCATCATAAGCCCAAGCGTTGGCACCTCAGTCGTACGTGGCCCCAGACCCAGGATCGATAGCCCGGCTTCTGCCAGAATGCCAATCGAAATCTGTAGCACAAACGCCATCATGACGTACGACGCAATATAGGGCAGAATATCGCGGAGGATGATACTGAAGAGTGAGTGACCGGAAAGCCGCGAGAGATTCACATGATCCCGGTTGCGCAGCGAAATCACCTGGGATCGCACCGCTCTGGCGGTCCACACCCAGCCGGTGAAGCCAATGACCACGGCAACCGTGAACGCACCGCGCTTCTCCTGGCCGATGCTAAAGGAAATCAAGATCAGCAGCACGAAGCTGGGAATCACGGTGAAGAGGTTGGTGACAAACATTACGCTATCATCCACCATGCCACCGATAAATCCGGAAATCAGCCCCAACGTCACCCCAATAAATGTCGCAATGAACCCTGCGATCAGACCAATCATCAGCGAAACCCGGGCGGCCGCCACCAGTTCCGTCAGCACATCCCGGCCAAAGTTGTCCGTGCCGAGTGGCAGGATGCGCACATTGGGCACCTGCGCAACATTTACAAAGGACGTTTGCGGCACGCTGCCCGCCTCCTGAAGCGCCCCGGTTGCCGGGTCTTTCGTCGCGAGGACGGCGCCTTCAGTCGCCAGGAGCCCCTGGATCGAACTGTTCAGACGAATATAGTAGTTGCGCTTGGCATTGGTCATCCCAGCAATCTTCTTGGCAGGATCGAACATGCTGAACCACTTTTCGAGAAGTTGTTCGGTGTTCGTGGGATCGATCTCGCCCTCGGCGACCCCGGCGGCAACCAGCCATTCCTTGATTGCGGTGCGGTCTTCGTCACTTAACTTACTGGCGATGCGCTTTTCGGCTGCGCCTTCCAGGTTGAGTGTGTATTGCTTGGCGCCGATGCTGTCATAAACATTGACGTAGACCCCAGGCTCAAAAAAGGTGCCCTGGCCGATGATCTCCAGCGGCGGCGCCGGCACGAAGAGGGGGTAAACAAACACAACCAGCAGAATCAGGCCAAAGATGACAAAACCGGTGACGAATTTACCCGAGTGAAACGCCTGTCGAATTGAATGTCCCATAACGGCTGCACCTTTTACTCGTTCTGCGTGGCCTTGATGCGCGGGTCAAGGAACCCATAGACGATCTCGATTGCAAAGCTTGCGAGCAGCACCATCATGGTGATGATCAACGTCGTTGCCGAGATCAACGGATAGTCCTTCCCTAAGACAGCTGACAAAATCGTCGAGCCGAGTCCCGGATAGCTAAAGATGACCTCCGCCACCAGCGCTCCGCCGACCATGGTGCCGATTGCCAGCGCCAGACCCGTCACCTGTGGCAACATTGCGTTCCGAAATACGTAGGTGACGATCTTGCGGTCTTTGACGCCCATAAACGCGCATACCCGACGTAGTCTGCATTGAGCTCATAGATGGCCATCGACCGCATGCCGATTGCCTGACCGCCGATAATGATCAGCACCAGCGTCCAAAACGGCAGTTGATAATGCCACAACACGGACTTGGCAAATTCCCAGCTATAGTTCGGGATCATGTCAAAGCCATAACCGCCCGAAGTCGGAAACCACCGCAGCATGACCCCAAAAATGACCAGCAAGATCACGGCCATGCCAAATGGGGGGATATTGCTAACAAACAGGCTCGCCGGCATCAGCGCCTTGTCAAAGCCACTCTTGCGATACGCAGCGAGCACACCCAGGATGTTCCCGAGGATCCAACCGACGACAATCGCCGGCAATTGCAGCCCGATCGTCCACCAGATCGACGAACCAATCACATCGGCCACCGTGCGGGGATATTGGCTGAAAGAGAACCCGAAATCGCCTCTGAGGACATTGCGCACGTAGAGGATGAACTGCTCGTGCATGGGTTTATTGGTGCCGAACAGTTCCGAGTACTGCTCATAGATCGCCTGGACGCCGGTGGTGTTCGTCATCCCCTGGGCAAGTCGCGCAACGATTGCCGCAACCGGGTCGCCGGGCATCAGGCGCGGTAGGAAAAAGTTCAGGATGAATGCTGCCACCAATGTGATCAAGAACCACATGGACTTCTTACCGAAGTATCTTGCGTACCCTTTCACCAGTTGCCTCCGTGCGATGGCCACCAACAACCATCCCCCACAGGGGGTGTGGGGGATGGTTGTTGCGGTCAGTTTACTTACGGGTTGACCAGTTCTACGTTGTAGAGACCGGCGATGCTCCAACCGTCCGTCAGGTTCAGGAGGAACCGGCGGATTGGTGCCATCGGCATCATGTGGATAGTTGGTCCAGACGCTCTCGTTCACGGTGTGGAACGATTGCGGCCGGTACATCAGCGTGAACGAGGGGATATCGGTCAAATAGATCTTGACCAGTTCGGTGTACAGTTCCTTCAGTTTCGCCGGGTCAGTCTCGCCCGGGATCGCAGCGATCAGCTTGTCAGCGTCCGGGTTCGAATACTGGCCCCAGTTGCCGTTCCAGTTGCTGGCCATGCCGACAAACTCGGAGCTCATCAGCTTGCGGATGCGGCCCCAGGGCTGGGTCGGGCCGGCGCCGTCGCTCCACATCATGAAGATGTCGTAGCCTTCGGGCAGCGGCGTGTCAGATTTGGTGACGACCGTCTGGTAGACGGACCATTCTGGGAACTGGCTCGTGATCTCGATGCCGATTTCCTTGCCGGCGGCGGCGACTACTTCGATCGCAGCCTGCCAGTCGGACCAGCCGTTCGGGCAGGTGGCGATGTAGCTCAGCTTCTTGCCATCCAGTTCACGCCAGCCGTCGCCGTCGCTGTCCACGATGCCGGCGTCATCGAGCAGTTTCTTGGCGCCTTCGATGTCGTTGCCGACCCACTGGAGGTCCGCAACGGCGTCATGGTCATACATCGCCTGCTCGCCTGCGGTCGGGTTCATCAACGAGCGGGGGGCCTGCTCGAAGGTCGCCGACTGATTGGTCATGGCATTGGCGATGATGGTCGGGTAGTCGACGGCGATCGCAATGGCCTTGCGCACAGCCGGGTTGTCCAGGCCAGGGGACTTCAGGTTAAAGAAGGCGGTCGGAAGGCTAGCGCCGATGTTATAGGGTGCTTCCGGCAGGTACGTGGAGATCGGCAGGTTATCCTTCAGCCACAGATCCTGCACGTTGGAGTTGAACTGCTGGCTGACGTCCACTTCACCGGCCTGTAGGGCGGTGGTGCCTGCGGCGTTGTCTTTGAAGATCGTGTGTGCCAGATACTTCGGCGCCGGCAGTTTGCCCCACATCGAGGCATCCTGGCCCCAATAGTTGTCGTCGCGCACGTAGACAACCTTGGAGTCATCCGCGAAGTACTTGTGATACGGACCGGAATAAACAACATCTTCCGCCGGATCTGCCAGGAGCTGCGTAGCATCGCCAGCGACGCGTTCTTCCAGCGCCTGTGTCCAGGCCTTCTGAATGACATAGTTGTTGCTCAGGTAGGCCGAAACCAGCAGCGGATTGACAGCCTTGCCGGCATCGTCCAACTTCGCCTTCACCACCACAGTCTGTGGGTCGACGGCCATGATGTCTTCAATGAAGTCCATGTTCGCAGCGCCGGTCGGCGTGCTGTACTTGACATGGGTTGCCCAGGTATAAGCAACGTCGTCGGCAGTGACCGGGGTGCCATCACTCCACTTAGCGGCCGGTTTCAGCTTGAAGGTGATCTCGGTGCGATCATCGTTCCACTGGAAGTCGCCGTCGGCGAGCAACGGATAAACCATGCCGTCCAGCATGTTGTACAGGTAGGGCGTCTCAAACATGATGACGCGAGCATTGTCCTGTTGGGCAATGGCCATTGCGTTGTTGTTGCTGTTGGAATAGGGATTCCAACCGACGACCGGACCCCATTGCTGCCCATTGGAATACAACGTCTCGTTGCGGGGCAGTGCATTGGGATCAGAGGCAGCGGCCTCGGCCGGCGCCGCTTCCGTCGCAGCAGCTTCAGCGGCGGCTTCTTCGGTCGCAACGGCGGTCTCTTCCGCGGGGGCCGCGGCCGGTGCGGCCGGCGCCGCAGCGCCGGCGCAAGCTGACAGCAGCAGCGAAGCAAGCACTAGCAAACTAATGAGCCATGACATTTTCTTTGTCACTTGTATTCTCCTTTGAAACATCGTACTGCTTGAAATCGAGCCAAATTCAACTGCTTTAGTTACGCTCACTGTGCTTTGAGATTTGTTCGTCTCCTTTCACGGACAACAACTTTCTCAAAATCAGTCTCCTCGCCGCAATTCGACCGGCACGCCTGACCAGGCATGCTGAATTGATCAGCAGCGGTTCCAACCATCGTCATTGGCAGAACGCTAACACCGGAGCAAATACACGTGTATCAAAGTGCAAGGCGCGGGCAGTGACAAGCTTTTCTGGCATGAAAGCGCTTTCGCACGTTTGAAAAAAAGCATTCCACGGAGCGGCATGGTGCTCTTGCTCTGGGCGGTCTGCAAACTGGAGAGAATTCCTCAATTGCGGTCAGGAACGGGAGCGTCCTGCCTACAAACCATAACCTGCAAGAAATCCAGGAATTGGTATACGGGAAATAGTTGCTTGCTGACGGAACGGATTGTCATCGTAGCAGCACTTACAGACGTTGTCAAAATTGCAAATTCCTGCAACACCTGAGCAGTGCCTTATAGGCAGGGTATCTGCACACACAGGTTTCCGTGCCCGTTTTCTATTGATTCTCCATGCCAGCCCACTTAACAAGCTTTTGCAACTCACCTAGCTGTGTTGCATCGACCAACAGCGTATCGGGCCCTAATTCGCCGCGGATTAAGGGACGGAATTGGGCGCTTTTTTTGATGATGTTCATGACGTCCAAATTCATACAGCGCAACACCACCACCTCGCCAACTTCTACCGGCGTGCGGCGATCTGCCCAGTTGCGGAGCACGACATCAAGCAGCGGCGGAAGTGCATGACTCAGTCGCATCTTCAGCAACGACGTCAATTCACTGAGCCGCGACCCACTCTTGATCGCTGATGACACGCGCTCCGCCGTTAGGCGCCATTCTGTATCGGAGATGCGATCCGCCCATTGGCTTATCTGTGCTTCGATCAGAAGATCACGCTGATCCCGGCGAATGGTCACGATACCGTCCTCGGTGACCGACAAGGAGCTTGGTAGGACGCCAATGTAACTAATCCGCGTAATCTTGGCAGGGTCGAGTGGCGCCAGCGATTCGTTCGGTATGTTGAGCACATCACCCGTGCGCACCAACCAGAACCGATCGCCTAGTGGTTCTCCTTTCAACCCAGAAGCCGCTGCAGTGCTGCGCTCAGCGGCTGACGCAAACTCGAGAAAACGGCCACTGCGCCGGTGCACGGTGATGCGTTCACGCAAGGCGGCCCATTCGCGTATCTCGAAGACCACATTTTGCGGTAACTCCGCATGCGCGCCACGCTGTAGATCTCCTAACAAATCATTGATCGCTAGCCCACTCTCCAACCCGCGATAAACTGAGTCGCGCGTCAGTTGATAGTGAGCAACATGCTGCTGCGCACTAGTGCGTCCGGCACTTCGTTCGAGGAATGCGAGCTGCGTCGCCGTCACGCGATCCAGATAGACGACCACATCGAAGTTCGGTTGCACGACCCACGCTGGTGCGCTATCCGCTGAGTCGTCAGCCCCCCGGACGAGCGCCTCAGATCTTACAGTCTCGTCGGGACGGCCAGGGTTAAGCACGGCATGACCCAACGGCGTGAGGCGGAAACATACAGCTTTGTCGTCTCGCAGCCCGATCTCCACCATACCCAGGAAATAAAACCACCCAGTCAGCACCTTCTCGATCCAGACACGAGTAACACCCAGCCACTGCGCACGTGTCCTGTTCCGCCATTCCGCCACGGTTTTCGTTAATTCGTCATTCTTGCGCCCAAGTAGATATGGCGGCTGTGGTGGGCGCTCAACGGAAAAGTAATCGCCAATCCGAGCATAAAACGCAGCGTCGAACTCATCTAGCGAAAAATAGCCGTCGCCGGCGGCTGGTAATGTCTGTATCGCGAAGGCCAATAGATTGCGCCCCATCGTATGATAGCCGCCGTAATGGTCGATTAAATTGTGCTGGATTGGTTCGCGCCACATTGTTGTGGCCAAAAAACCACCGCAAACGATGGTCACGACCTCTGCATAACTGAGACTGGCTATCTTCTGTAAGGGGAGGGCCGGGACCAGACGATCCCCCCTTTCAGCTAACCACCCCGCGGCGGCGAGCGCACTCAGTACACCATTGAGTGCATCCCAAAAATGGAGTCCGTCGATAACCAGGTCCGCTGCCGTCCATTGCATCGCTCGCTGCAATTTGCGCATATCATTGACACGCGGAGCACCACTCTTGGTGAGACCAATGCCACCCAGGTCTTCAATAGCACGCAGGTAACCCAGAATATCCAACATGACCGCAGGCGCCGAACGATGCACCACGACGTCGTCATGACGAGAGGGCGTCACCGGCAGTGCAGGTAGATCACGGATGGCAGGATCCACCACTTCCAGTACACGCCGGTCGCACACAAGCGACATGGCTTCAAGATAGTATTCAGTGGGCCGAAACATCGCGGCATAATATGGTGACGGGTGAAATATCAATCCCATCTTAAGCAATGATTCCGCGACATCAATCTCGGTGGTTTCCGGCGTATTTCTGAGTCGATCCGACGGCGCTAGTCCCATTGCGACCAAATAGAGCTGGAGCGTGCCGCGCACGACGCTACCCTGCGCTCGCTTAAACAACGCCATAGCAACCCGTTCCGGGTCATTTAGGGCGCCCAGCACTTCCTTCACGGCAGCCGGGTTATTGATCGCCCTACGGATGAAGTCAAGGGAATCCTGCTTCCGCAGAGGACGTGTTGCTCCCCACGCAGCGGCGATGCCCTTTGAGCTGGTCGACGTTCAGCTTCTCCAGGTATTGCTCATAGCTCATTTCGTAACTATACATAATTCAACCTCACGGCAAGTTTTTGGGCGTGTGACCCAACTTGCGTAGGCGCTAGTAAGTCATCTACTTTTCCAGGTTCGACGACGGCAACTAGGTCCGGAGAGCCGCAGCAGTAAAACAACGGGCTGTGCGCGAATCAGCAAAGAGATCGTCGAGCAAAAGCCGATCGCTTACTTCGATGTACGGTAAGTTCTCGTGGAGCGTTGCCGGCACACCTATCATCCGTTTCACACTTCATCTCCATACAAAATCTCATACTCGTAGCCCTGCTCTGTAAGAAAACGCTGCCGATTGGCCGCAAACGTCTGGTCCACGGTGTCGCGCGTCACCAACGTGTAGAAGTGCGCCACCGTGTTGTCCCGCTTCGGCCGCAGAATCCTGCCCAGCCGCTGCGCTTCTTCCTGCCGACTGCCAAAGGTGCCGGACACTTCAATGGCCACGTTGGCATCAGGAGGTCGATGCTAAAATTCGCCACTTTGGACACCACCAACATACGGATCTCGCCGGTGCGAAATTGCTCGTACAGTTCCTCACGGCGTCGCACCGGCGTCTGGCCCGTAATAAGCGGGGCATCAAACAGCGCAGCGATCTGTTCGAGTTGCTCCAGATACATGCCGATGATCAGCGTGTGGTTGCCGGCATGGCGCTCCACCAACTTGCGCAACACGTCCAATTTGGCCGGGTTCTGCGCCGCGACGGCGTATTTGTTGCGCTGCGGCGCCACTGCATAGGCCATGCGAAATTCCTCGACCAGCGGAATCCGCACCTCATGGCAACTGGCCGTGGCGATCCACCCCTGGCGTTCGAGATCCTTCCAGGGCACGTCAAACTTCTTGGGGCCGATCAACGAAAAGACATCGCCCTCCAGCCCATCCTCGCGCACCAATGTCGCGGTCAGGCCCAATCGACGCCGCGCCTGCAACTCCGCCGTGATGCGAAACACCGGCGCCGGCAACAGATGTACCTCGTCGTAGATGATCAGCCCCCAATTGCGGGCGCCAAACAACGCAAAGTGATCGTACGCATCACTGTCACGCTCTCGCCCCGCCTTTTTGCGATAGGTCAAGATCTGATAGGTGCTGATCGTCACCGGCTTGATTTCCTTGACAAGCCCCGTGTATTCGCCGACTTCATCCTCGGTGAGGGTCGTTTTGTCCAACAGCTCAGTAATCCATTGCCGCACCGCAACCGTGTTGGGCGTCAGGATCAGTGTCGACGTCTGCATCTGCGCCATCACATGCATCCCAACAACCGTCTTGCCGGCGCCGCAGGGCAGCACAATGGCGCCACTCCCCCCACGTGCGGCGCCGGCAGCATAGAAGGCTTCCGCCGCATCGCGTTGATAGGCGCGCAATGAGAATCCGCCACCCTGGCGCATGGTTGCACGCAGCGTAAACGGCAACGAATCGCCATCAACATAGCCGGCAAGATCTTCGGCGGGGTAGCCGACATTTACCAACACCTGCTTGATATGGCCGCGCATCGCGGCGTTCACCGCCAACGTGTGTGCGTCGACCTGCTCAACAATGTACGGCTGGAGTCGCTTCTGGCTGAGCAACTCAGTGATCAACAACTTGTCTTCACTGACCAACTGCAGTTGTCCGGCATGCCGCACGACTTTGACGCGGCCATAGCGACTGACATATTCTTCGATGTCCCGCACGACGTGGGCAGGCAGCGGATATTTCGCAAAGCGCGCCAACCCATCGACGATCTCAGCCGCACTCAGACCGGAGGCAGCGGCATTCCACAAAGACAGCGGCGTGATCCGGTAGGTATGAATATACTCTGGTGACTTTTCCAACTCCGCAAAACGCGCCAGAATGTCACGCGCTTCGGGATAGTGGGGGTTTGTCGCCTCGAGCAGGACAGTCTTATCGCCCTGGACAATCAGTGGATTGGTTGGATCTGGCATTTTTCCTAAATTTACCTAGATTGCCACCGACCAGTGACAATAACGCCGATTTTATCAGTAACTAGGCTTTGATCGAAGTTAAAAAGGGCGGTGTACGCGATTACACCATTTGTGCGCTGAGGAATATACCGAGGTTCGGTTATAATGGGGGCAGCACAAACCCATCACCCCAGTCAGCATTATTCAAATAGGGCCATTGGCCCAACCTCAAGTCGTGAGGCGCCATGAGCAACGCCACATCGCAACGTAAATACGTCTACCGCGGCGATCCGATCATCGAAGCCCCACCCGCCGAACTCGGGGCGATTCTGGAGCGCCATCTGGGTGAACGGGACGCCCTCATCACCGCGCTGGAGGAGGTGCAACGCCACTATGGCTATCTGGGCCAGGACCATCTCCGCTATGTGGCGCGCACGCTGGGTTTTCCGCTGGCGCGCGTCTTTGGCGTCGCGACCTTCTACAACTTATTTGTCTTCGATCCACCCGGTAAATATCAGGTCCGCGTCTGTCGCGGCACCGCCTGCCATGTAAACCACTCAGGGGCCATTCTGGACCATCTTTGCGATCGGCTCAGCATTGCCGTGGATGAAACGACACCCGATGGGCGCTTCACACTCCAAACAGTGGCCTGCATGGGCGCCTGCAGTCTGGCGCCGGTCGTGGTCGTGAATGAGGAAACGCTGGGCCGGATGACACCTACCGCCGCATGGGAAGCGTTACAGGCGCTGGATGGCGACGAAACCACAGTGCGCGATGCGTCGGCGACGCAGAACGGTTGAGCAAGCATGAACAGCATCATTCGTGTCGGCATGTCCACCTGCGGTCTGGCCGCGGGAGCGCAAGCTGTCTACACCGCGCTTGAAGAACAGATTCGCCGCCACCGGTTGCCGGTCACGTTGGTGCGAACCGGTTGCCTGGGCGCCTGCCATCGCGAACCGCTGGTGGAGGTCATCCAGGAGGGGGTTTCCACCCTTTACGGTCCCGTCACGCCGCTGGCGGTGCCCACGCTGCTGGAATCCCATTCGAACGCCGCGGCGCGACCACCGCAACTCAGTTGGGTGGTGAGCCGTCAACATAACCGGGCCGACTATCCTTTCCTGGGGCGCCAGGTGAAGGTCACGACTCGCCTCTGTGGGCTGATCGATCCACATTCACTGGACGACTACCTGGCCAACGATGGGTATGCCGCCTTGCGCCTTGCGCTCAAAATGAAACCGGAAGCGATCGTCAAGACGGTCCTGGATTCACACTTGCGCGGCCGTGGCGGCGCCGGCTTTCCGACCGGTCAGAAATGGGAAATCGGCCGCCAGCAACCGGCGTTTCCCAAATACCTCATCTGCAACGCAGACGAGGGTGATCCCGGCGCCTTCATGGACCGCACCATGATCGAGGGCGATCCACACCGGCTGCTGGAAGGGATGCTGATCGCGGCCTGGGCCATCGGCGCCAGCAAAGGCTACATCTATATCCGCGCCGAGTATCCCCTGGCGGTAAAGGCGCTACATGAAGCCATCCGGCAGGCGCGCACCTATGGTGTGATCGGCAGAAACATCCTCGGCAGCGGCCTGGATTTTGAATTCGTCGTCAAGGAAGGCGCCGGCGCGTTCGTCTGCGGCGAAGAGACGGCGCTGATGCACTCCATCGAAGGCTATCGCGGGATGCCGTCCATGCGTCCCCCGTACCCTTCCGTTCACGGACTCTGGGGCCAGCCGACCAACATCAACAACGTCGAGACCTACGCCAGCGTGCCCAGCATCCTGCTTAACGGTCCCGACTGGTTCGCGCGGATGGGCACGGCGAAAAGTGGCGGCACAAAGGCAGTTGCGCTGACCGGCGCCATCCAAAATTCCGGGCTGGTTGAGACCCCGATCGGGATGACCGTGCGCGAGATGATTTATGACATCGCCGGTGGCTGCCGGGATGGACGGACCTTCAAGGCGGTGCAGTTGGGCGGGCCATCCGGTGGCTGCATCCCGGCCGAATTGCTCGACACGCGCATCGACTACGAGGATCTGCGTGCTACGGGGCCATCATGGGTTCAGGCGGCATGGTCGTCGTGGATGACACGACCTGTATGGTGGATATCGCCCGCTACTTCCCTGACTTTTACGCAAGACGAATCGTGCGGAAAATGCATCCCCTGCCGGGTTGGCACGCGCAAATTGCTCCATATGCTCACCGCAATCACCGAAGGCCGCGGCACGCAGGACGATCTTGTGCGACTGAACAGTCTCTGCGACACCATTCGCAAAACATCGCTTTGTGGTCTGGGCCAGACCGCCCCTAACCCGGTGCAGACAACGATGCGTTACTTTGCCGACGAATATCATGCCCACGTCAATCAAAAGCGATGCGTCGCCGGCAGTTGTAGAATTGGATGAGACCATGTCCACCATCACCATTAACGGCCAAACCCTCACGTTCGCCCCTGACAGCACAGTCCTGGAAACTGCCCTGGCCCACGGCATCGACATTCCACGGCTCTGCTACCATCCAGCGCTGAAGCCGTCCGGTGGCTGTCGCCTCTGCATGGTGGAGATTGAAGGGCGTCCGAACCCCGCGCCGTCGTGCGGGCTCGCGTGCCAGGAAGGGCTTGTCATTCGCACCGAGAGCGACCAACTCACGACCATGCGCCGCGACATCCTCGATCTCTTTGTGTCGGAACACCCGATGACCTGCGCCACCTGTGACAAGGACGGCGCTTGCGACTTGCAGCGGTACGCAAACCAATTCGGCATCATGGAGACAACGCTCGGCTTCGAACCAGCGCGCACCCTCTATCAGGACGACAACCCATTCTTTGTCCGCGACCACCAATACTGCATTCTGTGCGGCAAGTGCGTGCGTGTCTGCAACGAAGTCGTCGGCATGAGCGCCATTGACTACGCCGGGCGCGGCTTTGACAGCCATATCGCCACGCCGTTTGACGGCTTGATGGTGGATTCGTCCTGTGTCTTCTGCGGCAGTTGCGTCCAGATCTGCCCGACAGCCGCGCTCGTGCCAAAGGTCCGGATCGGGCAGGGGCGCGAAGCGGAGTTCGAAACCAAACGCACGATCTGTGGGTATTGCGGCGTAGGCTGCAGCCTGGAATTCAAGCTAAAAGACGAACGCGCCATCTATGCGCGCGGTTTTCCCGAGGCACCCGTCAATGGCGAGTTCCTTTGCGTCAAAGGCCGTTCCGGTTGGGACTTTGTATCCAGCCCCGAACGCCTGACCCAGCCGTTGCTGCGCAAGGATGTCGCCTATGCGCTCGGACTGGCGTCGGAGCCGTGGAAACTGCCCGACACAAGCCCGCTCAAGACGCATGGACGCGACAACTTTCTCCCCATTTCGTGGGAGGCTGCGCTCGAAATCGTTGCAACTGGGTTTGCAAGGGTGATTGGAGAATTCGGCGCCGATGCAATCGCCGGATTAACCTCTGCACGTTGCACCAATGAGGAAAACTACCTCTTCCAAAAGTTCATGCGCGCCGGTATCGGCACCAACAACGTCGACCACTGTGCGCGGCTCTGCCACTCAAGTTCGGTCACCGGGCTGGGCATGGCCTTTGGCAGTGGCGCGATGACCAATCCAATTGAGGATATCCGCCACGCCGACTGCATCCTCATCACTGGCTCCAACACGGCAGAATCGCACCCGGTCATCAGCTACGAAGTGGTGCGCGCGGTCAATGCCGGCGCCAATCTGGTCGTCATCGACCCACGGCGAACGCCGATGGTGGACCACGCATCACTATGGCTGCAGCCCGCTCCGGGCACAGATGTCTATGTCTTCCTGGCCATGGCGCATGTGATTGTACGCGAAGGATGGGCTGACCAGCCCTTTGTCGCAGCGCGCACGGAGGGCTTCGATGCATTTGCCGCCGGTCTGCTGGAATACACGCCGGAAGTCGCCGCGTTGCACTCCGGCGTGCCCGCAAGCAAGATCGAACTGGCCGCGCGCCTCTATGCGCTTGGACTCCGCAACGACGCCGCCGCACTTGTGCAGGATCCAGATTCATTTGCGACGCCTGCGACGCGCGGCAACTCGACCATTCTCTATGCCATGGGGATCACCCAGCGCAAGAACGGCACGGAACTGGTGCTGTGTCTGGCCAACCTGGCCATGATGAGCGGGCAGATCGGTCGCCCCTACACGGGCGTGAATCCACTCCGGGGGCAATCCAATGTGCAGGGCGCCTGCGACATGGGCGGACTTCCGGATGTCCTGCCCGGTTATCAGAAGGTGACGGATGCCGAAAAACGTCGCGCCGTGGCACGCGGTTGGGGATTGGAAGATCTGCCACCGGAGTTGGGGTTGACGGTCGTGGAGATGATGCATGCCGCCGTGGACGGGCGGCTGCGCGCCATGTACGTGATGGGTGAGAACCCGATGCTCTCCGACCCAAATCTTACCCACGTTGAGGAGGGTCTGCGCGCACTTGAGTTCCTGGTCGTCCAAGACATCTTTCTGAGCGAGTCGGCGCAGTTGGCGCATGTCGTGCTGCCGGCCGCGGCCTCGCTCGAAAAGGACGGCACCTTCACCAATACAGAACGCCGCGTCCAGTTGCTACACCCCGTGCTGCCGGCACCCGGCGAAGCCCTGCCTGACTGGGTGATCCTGATGCAGCTTGCAACAAAGTTCGCTGAAAAGATCAATGGCGGGCGGGAGGAGCCGCGGTCGCAGGTGCGTTGGCACTATGCTTCACAGTCGGAAATCATGGATGAAGCCGCCACCGTGACCCCAAGCTACGGGGGCATGAGTTACGCCCGCCTCGCCGGCGCCGGGCTTACCTGGCCCTGCCCAACCCGCGAGCATCCCGGCACGCCGATCCTGCATCGCGAAAAATTCACCCGTGGGCTGGGCAAGTTCCATGCGGTACACGCGCGGCACCCGGCGGAGCAGACCGACGCCGAGTACCCCCTCATCCTAAGCACCGGTCGCGTCCTCTATCATTATCACACCGGTACGATGACGCGACGCAGCGAGGGGCTGGACTGGCGTGAGCCGCGCGGCTATGCCGAGATCAACCCGGTCGATGCGGCTTCACTCAATCTGAGGGACGGTGGCCCGGTCGTCATTCACAGCCGCCGCGGCCAGGTACGCACACAGGCACGGCTGAGCAACAACGTCCAACCGGGCGTCGTCTTTCTCTCCTTCCATTGGAAGGAGTCGCCGGCAAACGTGCTTACGCAGGATTTTGCACTCGATCCCTATGCGAAAATACCGGAGTACAAAGTGTCGGCGGTGCGGCTGGAAAATCCGAGCAAGCGGGCAAAATAGTCAATCCGGCGGCAACAACCATCGCTCCAGCATAGCGCTCAATGCCGGCACCTGTACAGGCTTTGACAGATAATCGTTCATGCCGGCGGCAATGCACCGAGCACGGTCCCCTGCATGGCATGCGCAGTCATCGCAATGACCGGGATCCGTGGGTTTAAGACCGGCGAACCTGGCGTGCGGATCTGAGCCGTCGCCTCAAAGCCGTCCATTTCCGGCATCTCGCAATCCATCAACACGAGATCATAGGGGATCTCGCACAGCGCAGTGACGGCCTCCGCCCCATTTGCCACGGCCTCCGCACTGTAGCCAAGTTTCTTGAGCATGGCCAACGCTACCGTCTGATTGACGGCATTGTCCTCTGCGAGCAAGATGCGATACGGTCGCGGTGACGAGCGCAGCCCCCCCTGGGCGCCCGTCACCGGCTGTGCCACGGTGTGCTGCCCAAGGGCAAGGCGCACTTGTTGCAACAGTTGCGCCTTGCGCACCGGCTTGGTGAGTTGCGCCGTAAAGAAATTGTTGCGATTGTCCACGCTGCGGTAGCCCAGGGAAGTTAGCAAGATAATCGGCGTGGTTGCCAATTCATCAACTGCCTTGATTGCCGCAGCGAGTGCAAGACCATCCATATCGGGCATCTGCATGTCGGTCAAAATCAGCGCATAGGGTTCGCCCGTCCACACCGCGAGGTGCAGCAATTCGAGTGCATCCATCCCATGGGTTGCCTCAACGATGAGTACCTTCAGCGGCGCAAGGATGTTGCGCAGCAACAACCGGTTGGTTGCATGGTCATCGACCAGCAGGATCCGCACGCCCTCCAGATCAAGCGTCTCGTTCGCGGCTTCGCCATCGACTTCGGCGCGTTGGAGCGTGACAGTAAACCAAAACTTCGAACCGACCCCCGGTGCACTCTCAACCCCGATGGCGCCGCCCATCAGCTCCGCCAGTTGCTTTGAAATGGCAAGGCCCAGACCGGTGCCGCCAAAGCGCCGCGTCGTCGAACTGTCCACCTGGCTGAAATGGGCAAAGAGATCGGCGTGATGCTCTGATGCAATCCCAATCCCGGTATCGGTAATGGTAAAACGCAACGTCACCTGATCGCCGCGGGTGCGCTCCAGGTCAACCTTGACCGTGACTTCACCCACTTCGGTAAATTTCACTGCATTCCCGGCCAGATTGATGATGATCTGCCGGAGCCGGCCCGGGTCGCCATAAAGCTCCGTTGGCGCAGCCGGATCGATGATACAGACCAGCTCCAGCCCCTTGCTTTGGGCGCGCGCGGCCAGAATATCGACTGCTTCTTCCAGCATCGCATTCAGATCGAAACGCAGGTGCTCGAGTTCGAGTTTGCGCGCTTCGATCTTCGAGAAGTCAAGGATGTCGTTGATCAAAGTCAGCAGCGTTTCGCCACTAAAGCGCGCGATCTCGGCGTATTGGCGTTGTTCCAGGTTGAGTGGCGTATCCAGCAGCAGCCCGGTCATACCGATCACCCCATTGAGAGGGGTGCGGATTTCGTGGCTCATGACCGACAGGAACTCACTCTTGGCGTTGCTGGCAGCCTGCGCATCGACGGCGAGTTTCTCCGTACGCACCAGCGCGTTGATTTCCGCCAGTTCACGCTGCGAACGCACCAACGCCCCTTCCATCCGCCGCCGCACATAAACGCCGGCCAGGCTGGCGGCGGCAAGCGCAAGGATGCTCTCCTCGCTGGCCGTCCAGACCCGCTCCGTGTGACAGTCGTCGAGACCAAAGATGCCCCAAAAGGCGCCTTCCACTGCGATCGGGATCGTCAAGATCGACCGGATGCCCTGCGGCTCAAGGAAGCTGCGCTCCACAGCCGACATCTCATGCACGAGACCCTTGACGATGCCGCCGGCCGACAACTGTGGGTACCAACTCGGCAACAACGGCGATAGGAGATGCCTTGCAGGAGTGGATTGTCGATCTGGGGCGTGACCCCAGGCGCACACCACTCGAAGCGCTGGCTGGTGAGATGGTCGCCGGTGACGGGATCGTCATGATTTTCAAAGATGTAGACCCGATCCGCTGTCATCGCCTGGCCAACACCGCCAGGGCCGTCTCGATCGAGTCATCCAACGTGGTTGACTGCAGCAACTGCGACAGCGCGTCGAGCACGGCCTGCAGCAGACGCTCACGGTTTTCCAGCAGTTCTTCAACCTGCTTACGTTCGGTGATGTCACGGCCGATGCCGGCAATCCCGATGATCTCGCCATCAGCGTTGCGCCAGGGCACCTTGGTGGTGGCATACCAGAGTCGTTTACCGTCACGCGGATCCAGCACAGGCTCAATATTGGCGATCAACTCAACGCCCTCATTGATCACCCGCTCTTCGTCTGCGCGGTACCGATCTGCCAGTTCGGGGCGATGGAAGTCATGGTCAGACTTGCCGATGATCTCTTCAGCAGACGTTGCCCCAGTTGGCGCACCAACCCTGGTTGACCATGACAAACCGGCTCTCAAGATCCTTGGTGTAGATCGTGTCCGGCATGACATCGAAGAGCGTGCGTTGCAACTGCCGTTCATGTGCCAACTGTTCCTCAAGTTCGACCTGCGCCGTGATGTCGCGGCCGATTGACACGATCTCAGTCAGGGCGCCCTGGGCATCAAAGCTTCCCCGGTCCGTCCATGCCCACCAGGTCTCGTCGCCTGCACTCTGCTCGCGCCGGCCCGTGAGTTGGGGCGCTTCGGGCCGGAGCGCAGCCACGACCGCAGCCAACGCGGCAGCCTGACCGGTGCGTGCCTCGCGAGCAAAGAGGAGCAATAGATCCTGGCCGATCAACGCACCGGCGGGCCGGCAAAAGCGGCGCGCAAAGGCGGCGTTGGCGAAAGTCAACGTGCGATCGGGTGCCCAGCAGCAGATTGAATCTGGGTGCTCCTCAACAATGGCAGTGCACAGCGCTGCGTACGGAGGCAGCGCGGCAGCCGCAGCATGGTCACTGGACAATGAATCTTGTTGCATCACGCCCTCATTATAGTCGAGGTATGCCGCTTTGCAGCGCGTGAGGTTTTGCCGCAAACACACTACTGCCGGCCGGGGAGGCGCAGGCTACATCGTCGCAGTGCACTTCTTTGGGTTGCGCCGCGAGCGTATCACCAGGAACGTGAATGCCGGCTGCGCAGCCCAGGCAAAAGGGAATTACGGGTGGGTCACTCGCCGGCCGTTGACAACGCGACATACGCTGTCGCCACCATGTCTCGCAGCGTCGCCAGGTCGACGTCTTCCAGCTTCTTGATATAGAGGCAGCCCTTGCCAAGTTTGTATTTGCCAAGCGCTGCCAACTGGGGTGCTAGCGGCTCAAAGCCGCCCATGAAGTAAAGGGTCAGACTCTCTTTGCGGGGCGAGAACCCCACGATAAAGCTTTCACCCTCGTGACCGCTGGCGTAGCGGTAGTGAAAGGCGCCAAAACCAACCATGCTTGGGCCCCAGAGCACCGGGGGTTTGCCCGTGATCTCTTGCATCATCTCGAGCACTGCATAGCTATCGGCACGCCGCCGCTCGTTGGCAACCCCCTGCAGAAATGCGTCCACGCTCTCCTCGGTCGGTTTCGTCTTTTGCTCAGCCACCACCCACCTCCCTGGCAATAAAACTGCGGCCATCCCCACACCGCTGCGCGTTCCCGTTTACAGCTTGCACCAGTATAGTAGAACGTATGTGCGTTGTCAATTGACTGGAAATTGGGGCCTCTTCCTGCGCTCGGCTCCTGCGGGAGATTCCAGCTGGGTGGGTCATTATTCTGCACCGCTGCGGCCGCGCACTGACCGCAGGTATGACAACGCAGCCGCCGGCGACGGCGCAATCCCACGGGCCGCGGCAATGCGCCGGAAGCGTGCGTAATGCCATGCAAGACGCTGGGCGTGGCTGCGCTGAGGTGGCATCACAAGTGCAATGGCCACTGCCTCGCGCGTGAGTGCCGTACTCGGTAGTTCATGGAGAGAGTGCATCACCGCCGCAGGCGCCTCACATCCACTTGCGTCGCCGCAAGCGCGCAGCAGCGCAATCAGGGTCGGCCCCAGGTCAGATTGAGCCGCGACGGCGAGCACACGCGGCCATGCGATCGAACCGGAGGCCACCAGTAAGGCAGTATCGACAAGCACCAGAGGTGACCGCAAGTAGGGCGAGCCGGCGCATTGCAACAAGCAAGGCGGTCGCGTCTGCGAGCGCAGCGGGGACGTTTTCTACATTCGCCACCGCCGTATGGGTTCTGGCGTCGGCATCCGCAGCAGTGATCAGGCCATCGGGCGCAAGATGGGGCGACAATTCCAGTACTGCCCAATGACCTTGATGTAGACGATATTTCGTCCGCCAGACGTGGCGCGCCGAAGTGGTGGGGCTAGCAAGACGCCAGCCCTGCGCCGTCAGCAGGGCCATGCTCGCATCCAGCGCGGCCGGTGGGATCAGCAGCGAGACCACTCTGATTGGCCGGGCGCCAAAGTCCGAGTAGACAGTCAATGCCTGCGCAGCGTCGCCCACGACCAAATAGGGCACGTCCGCCGCGGTGAGCGTATCCAGCGCCTTGCGCAAACCATGTAGCGCAATTTGGTTTGCATACCAGCTTCGACGATACGCCCCAATGATCTTTGCCGCGGCCGGCTGTCTGGAAATATCTTCTTCGTACCGTCGGGCAAGCACTGGCAACAGGTCAAATTCGCCTGGCGGCAATTGGCCAAGATCCCTGGTCGCCAACCAGCAAATGAACGCATCATGTGCGTCGGTCCCCTGCGCAACCGCCGCCCGCACCAGCAGCGCTGAATCCAACGTGCCCAACGGCATCGTCTATCTTCCCCGTATGCGAAATGTCTACTTGGCCCATCTGGTTGGCCGACATGCGGAAGCTAGTGTGCGCCACCACAATCGTCGATCACCCCATGAGATGGCCCCAATAGATCTCTGGATAAACGTGCGGCCAGTGCTGCATCACTAGATCGACATACGCACGCGTAAGCCGCTCCACTCTTGACGCTTCATTGCCGATTCCAGAGGATAGGGGCTCGCGAATCTCGAACGTCACGCGCCCGTCCAGGCTAATCGTCGCAAAGACCGGTGCCATTTGAGCGCTGGCATGGACGGCCAGTGCGGCTGCGCCATAGCGAAAACTGCGCACCTGACCCCAAACTGCACAGTGACGCCGCCTCGGCCAAATCGACCATCGCCGGCCACGATCACAGGGGTGCCACGGCGCAAAGCCTCACTGGCGTCGTGCAGACCGGCTCCATATTGTGTGCGGGGTTGCTTCCCTTGGGCGTCGATGCCAAGAAGAACGCGCGGCGTTGCGCCACTGGCCGCCAGACTCGCTAGAAAGAGATGGCTTAGCGGACTATGAAGCAACACAAATAGGGTGCCGGACCGCCTCACCTGCGGCTGGCAGAGCGAAATGTCTCCCAACACCGACACCCAGGGTGACGTACCTAGCGGAACTCCCAACATCTGTAGTCGCCAGTTTTGCCAGGTGTTGGCAAGCAGGCTGCGCATCATGGCGCTCTTGACGTCCGGCTCGTCCACATCTGCGGCTATCCACTTGAATCTTGAGCACTGAGACCGGAACAACGTGCGCTGTATGCCTGGTGTTATCAGCCATAACTTCTGAAGACGCGTGCCATGAGCATATGACAGTACGCGCGCGCCAGTAGACGGCCCGTCCCGGACGAACCGCCGCCAAATTCGACCCCGAAGTGAAGATGACGCTGGACCCGGAGACACGATAGCAGAAGATTGCGGCACTTCGGTTTGCACCGCCCGCAGTGGCTTGCACAGCTGTCACCAAGACGGCAAGATGCCTCGCAGTTGGTTCTCGGAAAAATTCGGAGGCTACCTTGACGTCAAATTCGGTTTCGACCTGATGGAGCATCTGCATTGCCAGGATCGAATCCCCTCCCAGTGCAAAAAAGCTGTCGCCTGGGTCAGCCTGCGCTATTCCCAACATATTGCACCACTGCGCCAAAATCCACGAACTCACCACATTGACCTGATCGGGTGATGGAGCCGCCGCCAGACGCATCGCTAACGCCAAGCTGGCCACTTCGCTCGACGCTGCCGGCTCAGGTCGCCAACCCTGAGCCAGATACTTTTCGCGCGTCGACCGGCGGGCGACTTTTCCGCTCGTCGTGACTTCGAGCCACCCCCGCCGTACAAGCCGTACGTCGGCCAGGTATATGCCAGTAGCATTCGACACCGCGTCAAGGATGCGAACCACCCACTGCGCAACATCCATTTCGTCCAGTCGCCCGCGAACTTCAACCACGATCACAGGCAATTGCACGCCAACCCCTTCACTGAATACGCCGAACGCGGCAGCGCGACCAGCCGCAACGTCCAGTACTGCCAGTGCCGTCTGCTCCAAGAGTTCTGGATAGATATGCTGGCCCTCGGTGATGATCACATCATCCTTGCGGTCAACCACAAACAGCTCACCGTCTGCCAGGTAGCCCAGGTCACCAGTGTGCAACCACCCATCTTCAAGCACACGTTGTGTAAGGTCGGTTTGATTCAAATAGCGCTCGAACAGCGCTGGCGATGCAATCACAATCTCACCAACGGTGCGCTCAGGAAGCACCACGCCGATTTCGTCCCGAATGCACACCGTCACGCCCTCGAGCGCTGCGCCACAACTCGCAATTGACAGAGCGTCAAGTTTTGCGCACGGCTCTGCCACAGATCGTGCGACCAACACGGTGCGATCAACGCGATCAATGCGTGGCGGCATGCCCGGTGGCGTCAACGTCGCCATGAAAACACATTCGGTCATCCCATAACCAATCTGGCAAGCATCTGGCGCGAGACCCGCGACGGCGAATTTTTCGGTGAATTGCTCGAGGATCCCCGGCGGCACGATCTCGGCGCCTGCAATCAAGTGCCGCACGCATGCCAGATCAAGACCCGCCATATCGCGGGCGCACACTGCGCATCATATGGGTGAAACCAAACGCAGGCATCATGCAGATGGCGCCGCGATATTCGTGTAAGACACGCAGCAAGTGCTGTGGCCGGCGCACCCAATCACCCGGCGGCAACGTCACGACCGATGCGCCCATCACGAGCGGCAAGAGCAGGTAGACGACGAGGCCCAAGTCATGATAGTAAGGCGCCCACCCAACAAGCACGTCGGCTTTCTTTAGTGCAAGCGCACCTGCCAACATTTTCAGGTGCTGCAGGAGTGCCCGGTGCGAAACCATCGCGGCTTTTGGCGCACCCGTCGTACCGCTACTGTACTGGAGATATGCTGGGCCTGTGCTGGCTGCGGCATATGGCGGCATCCCTGGCGAATCGGCAGGAATGCGAGTGTCATCGTACACCAACACGGGACAGCTAAGCACCGGCACAGAAGCCAACAACTGCGCAACAGGCTCGCTCGTGGCCAGAACCGCCTGCGCCTTCCCCGCCGTCATGTCACACAGACGCCGTAGATAGCGGTCCGGCGTGCGAAAAGCCGATGGGTACGGGCTAAATGCCGGCACTGTCCCGGCATAAAGTGCGCTTACAAAGGCAGCGACCAGGTGAAGATCATGCTCACCCGTAATAACCACCCTGTCACCTGGCCTGATGCCAGTGCCCAATAGCCACTCCGCTTGCCGCTGTGCAAGGCGGTGCAGTTGGCCCAACGATATCGACACCGGCAGGTGTCCGCCGGCAATGAGGGTAACCGCTGGTATGTCTGGGGTGCGCCCCGCCATCTCTGCAATTGCGGTAGAGATCGTTTGGACGCCACTGCTACGCATGGCCACGGAGCATTTCCTCCACAGCACGCCGGTCCACCTTACGCATTGCGTTCAGGGGCAACGAATCTACCTGAAGGATGCGCCGCGGTCGTTGCGGCGGCGGCAGTTGGGCGGCGCAGTAGCTCAACACTTCACGTTCGTCGATGATCCCACCCTCAATGATGGCGACGAGTGCTTCACCGCCGCTGGTCAACACCTCTTTGGTGACTACGCAGTTGCGCACGCCTGAAACATCCATGATCACTCGTTCGATTTGCGCCGGCGACACAGAAAAACCACCGACTTTCAGGATTTCCTTCTTGCGACCGGTGAATTGCCAAACGCCTTCCTCCTGCGTGAATAGGTCACCGGTCTTGAACCACTCAGCCTCGAAGGCGTCGGCGTTTTCGGCCGGGTCGCCTAAGTAGCCGCGCATCACTGCCTGCCCTCGCAGCATGAGTTCACCATCTGCCGCAAGGCGTGCCTGGTAGTCGCCACATAAAGTCGTGAAGATCGTACGGCGTCCCGGCGTCGCGGCTGTAGACAAGTGCTGCATGACAGGCGTTAGGCACTCGGTCGAACCGTACAGGTGTAGAAATTGTTTTGCCCCGCGCGAAAGCAAATCTGCCGCCACCGACTCTGGGACAGTAGTTGCGCCCGAGGCGATCAGAGTAAATCCGGATAGATCCAAATCCCGCCATGACGAAGTATTACGCAGCACCGAAACCATCGTTGGCAATAAGATCGCATGGGTCGGCCGTCGTTTGCGCACGATGTCGCCAAATTGAAAGGGCGAGAAGCCCTGGATCACAAGTGTTCCTCCCGCCGCGAGCACGGACAACCCGGTAAGAAATAGGCCGCCCACGGTGAATGGCGGGATGTAGTCCAAGAAGATACATCCAGGATCTAGCTGAAGCACCTCGCGGGCATTCTCGACCCCTGCTGCCGCCATGCCCGCATGGATCGGCACCGCCCGGGGAACTCCGGTTGACCCTGAGGTCAACAAGATTGCAATGACATGGCGATCTTGAGCCATCGACCTGCAATTGCACAACGACAAATCACCCTGTCCGCTAGAGATTAAACCCGGCGCCGTACCGGCAACCTGCAACTGTTCGGCAACCGTGTGCTGCCAGGCCGCAGGACTCTGAGGATGTAGCGGGACCAGGACGATCCCTTCGCACACACATGCCAACAACGCAACAATATAGCTGCCTTTGTCCCCTGCCCAGAATAAGAGCCTGTCACCCTGCGTAAATCCTGCGTCCCGCAAAGCTGCAGCCTCCGTAGCAACTTGCCGGCACAGATCGCCATATGTCATGACGGCGTCATCACTGGCGATCGCGATCTTGTTTGGTAACTTGGCGGCGACCTCTGCCAACCGCTCGATTAAGTTCTGCATAGATACAGTGCGCACCCTCGTCCAAATGAACTCAATTCCCAATCCGCTCTTCAGGGCTAATCCACGTTTGGCAACAGATAGTGCCGCCGGATGGCGCCCAACTCAGCGATTCCGGCGCCTGGCGCCAGCTCGCCTGTAGGAAGAGTGCGCATTGATCGGCCATCGACGCAAGCCACTCGTCTTCGCGCGCAGCCGGCGCTGGCAACCGAAACCGCGGGTAAAATTCCATACCGACCTGGCCCGATGGGTCAATCGTGTTCATGAGCGGTAACACGGGGGAATTGGTTGCCTTTGCCAGGCTAGACAGGCCGGCTACGATTCTATGCGCGTATCCAAAGATTGTGCGATCCACGCCATCATGGGCGGAGGAAAGGCCATCGATCACGAACTGGATGGCCCCCCTGTCGCTCAAATGGCGCCTGGCTGCCAACAATTCGCTCGCCTTCACCGCCTGCCAGCGCTCAGCCACCTCGCTTCGGTCCGCCGATGATTGCCGTACGGCTGCTTTCCAAGCACGTTGGGCGCTGACAACCTGAATCGAGCCAATTCCGCCATACAGCGTCAGTAAAGGCGATGCAATGAACGTGACGGCCCCGTGATAGGTCACCAGGATCAGCCCATTGCCGGCAGTCGACGCCTCCGCAAGATGCTCCAGCCCTGTAAACGCAATGAGGCGCGCCGAATCTCCACCAGGACGCAACTGCGCCTCCTCGGCCAATGTACGGGCAAAGCGATAGTGCGAATGGGACCACGCAGTCAACCGATCGGGAAATATCCCCTCCTGCCGGACAATGACGGTGCTCATGCATTGCCCAATACAGTTGGCAAACAGGTTCGTGCGGAACCGTTGCTCCCAGCTTTCAACGGGTGATCCAATATCGCCAACGAATCGATAGAACAGATCGCGCTCCTCCGCATAAAGCCGATTCGCCACCGCCGGCTGGCGACTCCACCAACCCAGCCAGCGGAGGGCATCGAAGTAGGGGAGTTGCAGCGCCACCCGTTGCATCAACGCGCGCAATGCACGCTTGCCGCCGATTTCGCCGGTCAGCAACTGCTTTGCATGGCGGTGCGCTGCGCTCATCTGCAGCGCCGGCGTGTCTGCGCCGCGATCTTGGCATTTTGTTGCCGGCGATTGGGCGACCTCGCAGCTGGTCTGCACCGCCGCCTCTGTGGCGTGCGGAAGTGACACAGTTGAGCAAGGTTAGCAACGGTTGGCCGATCAAAAAAGCCGGGCGGTGCGCGGCGGCCGGTGAACGTCTCTACCTGCAGCACGATCCGCAACGCCGACAGTGAGTCACCGCCAAGTGCAAAGAAATTGTCGTCGACCCCGACCAGGTCAAGTTCAAGCGCCTCAGCCCACAGTTCGGCAATGTTGGTTTCCAGGTCGGTCCTGGGTGCAACATAGGGTGTCTCCAATTCCGGCCGGACACGATCAGGCGCAGGCAAGGCCGTGCGATCGATCTTGCCGTTCATGTTACGCGGCAGGTGCGCCATACGCACAAACCGCGCCGGAATCATATAGGGTGGCAGCGTCTGGGCGAGCAAGGTGCGTAATTCTTGCGTGGTGGGGCCGGGCAGATTTTTGACCGCATAGTAGGCCACCAGCCTGGGATCGTGTTCGGTGGCGGCGTTTGCGACCACGACACACTCAACAACCGCGGGGTGTTCTTTGAGCGCCGACGCAATCGCCTCCGGCTCCACCCGAAACCCGCGAATCTTCACCATGAAGTCAAGGCGGCCACAATGTTCAAGCGCACCGTCCGGTCGGAATCGCCCCAGATCCCCCGTGTAGAAGAGGCGCGTGCCGCTCCCGACAGGGTCGGGCCGGAACTTGGCGGCTGTCAATGCCGGATTCCGCCAGTAGCCGGGTGACAATTGTTCGCTGCGCACGACGATCTGCCCAATCTCGCCCGGTGCGACAGAAACCCCCTTATCATCCAGCAACAGCACCTCATGGCCCTCACAGACCACACCGACCGGGACCGGGTCGGCGCAGTCGCAAAACTCGGCCGGCGCAATCTCATGGCGCGACGAGGAGAACCTCACTCATCGAAAGGCGATTCACAACCGTGCAACCAGGTTCTACAACACTCCGCAATCCGAGCAAGTCCCGCAACACGAAGCTCTGTCCGCCCAGCAACACGGTGCGTACACTGGGAATGCACGGGAGTGGACCAGGCGCCGTCAACAGGTCACGCAGCAGGCTCACCGGGGCATAAAAGACAGACAGTTTGGCGTCAGCCACCCACGTTAGCAGCCCGGACATTCCGGCGGCGGACCTGTCATAGAAGATCAGTGTTGCGCCGTTGAGCAACGTTGTAAAAAACACGCTGGCAAAGAGTGCAAATGTTGGCGTAACCAACTGCCCTACGCGATCGGCAGGAGTGATCTGGTCATACCAGTATGCCTGCCGTGCACGAAAAAGTAGGTTACTGTGGTCGGCCAGCACGCCTTTCGCCACACCGGTTGTGCCGGAAGTAAACGTCAACAACGCGTACGAACGTGGGTGCAGATGGGGCGCCTGTTCACCCATGCTGGTGGCCGCAGCCAGCGCATCGATTTCAATGACCTCCAACCCTGGTGCGGCATGGGCAAGGGCGCCGGGCAGAAGTTGCTTCACGGTCAGTAGAATTCTGGCGCCACACTCGGCTAGGATGGTCTGCCGCACGGCCGGTTCAATAGTGGGGTCGAGCGGCGCGTAAAACTTGCCGGCCTTGAGGACGCCAAGGATACCAATCGCTATCGCAACTTGATTCGGCAATAACAGGGCTACCGGCTCAGGCGCCACACCCAACCGGGCGATCAGCACGTTCGCCAAGCGGTCGGCTGCCGCATCTAGTTCGACGTAGGTGAGCGATTGCTCATCATCGATCACGGCGATCTGATCCGGCAGACGTGCAGTCAGATAGCGCATGCGCTCCGGAATCGTCGAATTGGCGTCAGGCGGCGCCAGGTCCGCTCCCCGCGGAACACCACCTGGCGCACGCTCCTCCTCACGTTGACGGCGACGACGGACATCTAAACCACACATCCTTCCACGATCGACAAAACGGATTGAGTTGGGATCACCCGCTCCAACCGCAGACCACTGGCCTCCAGCAGCCTCCGGAAATCAGCCCCAGTTCTTTCCCGCCCGCCATTCATGACCAGCATCAGCAGATCCGCCAGCGCGGCCTCCGTCGTAGGCGCCGTGGCATCCATCACGCGCTCCACAACCAGCACCTTCTGGCCCGCTTTCATTGCAGCACGGCAATTCACCAGTATTCGGATTGCCATGCCTTCATCCCAGTCGTGAAGGACGCGTTGCAGAACATAGATATCCCCCATCGCCGGTAGGGGCGCCAAGAAGTCTCCGGCAACACCGGCGCCGCGTTCCCTAAGACCGCAGTCAAGGCGCTCGGAAAAACGCGCCACCGCCGGCGCCTGATCAAACAACACGCCGGATAGGTGGGTGTATCTCTGCAACAGGGCGACCAGAAATGCACCGTGCCCGCCGCCGACATCGACCACGCAATGGGCCCCGGAGAAGTCGTACGCAGCGATGACCGCGCCGGCAAACGTCGCCGCCAGAGCGGACATGGCGGCGTCAAACGTCTCCCCGGCGCCAACGCGCGTGCTCCGATAGTCCCAGACGCTCATCCCATGCAGCAGGTCGAAGGCCGGCCTGCCAGTGCGGATGCTTTCCGGCAGGTGCGCCCATGCCGGAAAATGCTGTTGGCCTGCAAGCACCGCCATCGCCCGGAGCGAGCCGTCTTGATCCTGGCAGAGCCACTGCGCCGGCTCATTCAGCCGAAAACACCCCTCTTCGTCATAGACAAACACGCCGGCGCTAACTGCGGATCGCAACAGACGAAACAGGGCATCTTCCTGGGTCTGGGTTGCCCGCGCCAGGTATTCCGGTGATTTCGGCCCGTCCACCAGGAGGTCAGCGATCCCCAGTTCTGCGATCACCTGCAAACAGCGTGCCAGTTGATGCCCGTTAATGGCATTTCTGAGATCTTCTCGATTCTTGATCCCCACCACACATTCCTCGCACTCCCTACTCTCCCACAAACCGCCCGTCCCAATACTCGCTTTGCTCTAGCACTCGATCTTGCAGCCCTTGCGCCACGGCCCACGCTTGAAATGCAGCTACACTATCCAGGTTTGCAATGCCATCGAGCGGCATGGCGGGCCAGCAAATCTGCTTCACGAGCGCAGGCTCAAGCTTCGTGTACTTGGCGAAGATCTCGACGTTCTGCGCATTTGCGCTACCCTCGCCGTATTGTTTCACGGCTTCAAGAAAAGCCGCTGCCGCGCGCTTGCCTAGTTCTGAGTCCTGCAACAGGCGAGGGCTGAAGCCAATCATCGTCAGTTGGCCATTGGGGGCAATCTCGGGCGTGCCCACCACCAAAATGGCGCCGGTTTTGTCCTTGACCCGCGTCAACCAGGGTTCGTTCACCTGCGCCACGTTGATGGCGCCTGACTCAAGGGCGTCAATCGTGGCCGCCGGCGGTAGCCTGACCGTCTCGATGTCAGCCAGGGTGAGGCCCTGCTGCTTCAAAACACCAGCAACGAATAGCCCATACATGCTTTGCAGTCCCACTGGATCCGTTCCAATCTTGATGCCTTTCCAATTCGCCGGATCTTTGAGTTGCGCCGCCTGCTGAGGCAGCGCAACCAGACCAGATGGCGCACACTGGTTCGGGTCCCATCTCGATCCGCCGAGCACAGCCTTCGCGGTCCCCCCCTTGGCAACCCCATTGAAGAAGCCCGGCGTGATAGCGAAGTTCGCCATGTCCAGGTCGCCCTGCATCAATTGCGTAACAATCTCGTCCGATGACTTAGACTCGATCAATTCCGCCTCAATCCCGTGCCTGGCAAAGTACCCGGCATCCTGGGCAATAAAGAAAGGCGCATAGCCAATAAACGGCTGGACACCGACCTTGATCTTTGCCGTCGCTTCGGGCGCCGCGGCTGGCGGCTTAACCGGCGCGCATGCCGCCAGGAGTATCACAAGGAGCACGGCAAGGCAGAGACGCTTCAACAGCCGGCTTCGGTCAGGCGCGACCATCAGACTCATCCTTTCGTTTCCGAGGTATCAACCTGTGTTCCAGGCGTACGAGGACTAGATTACTTAGCATGCCAACGAGCGCGATCACAATGAGGGTGGCGTACATCTCTTCCGTCCGCAACGTCTGCCATGCCAGCCAGATCGTGGCGCCAAGCCCCTGTTGCGCCGACAGCAGTTCAACCGCCACAGTCACGACCAGCGCCGCATTGAGCGACAATTGCGCACCCGTCAGAACGAGCGGCAGACTGGCCGGCCAGACCACGCGCCGGAGTAGCATCCAGCCACGCGCCCCATAATGCCTGGCCACCTCCCAGGTGTGGGCGTCAATCTGGCGGACCCCCGCCGTCGTGTTGATCAAGAGCGGGAAGAATGCAGTCAGGGCGATCAACACCACCTTTGACTGTTCGCCGATCCCAAACAGGATAAGCACCAGCGGCAGTAACGCCAGTTTGGGCAGCGGATGCACCGCGGCAACCACCGGCTCAGCCAAAGCCCGCGCCGCGCTGGACCACCCCATCAGCAGGCCGAGCACGAGTCCCAATGCTCCACCCAAGAGCAGCCCAGCGGACAAGCGCGCCAACGTATAGCCAGTCGCCACCACTAACTCGCCACGGATGAGCATCCGCCAAAAGGTCGCCAGGATCGCCGAGGGTGCAGGAAAGAACAGTGGGCTGATCATGTCCGCGCGCGCCGCAAGCTCCCAGGCGACCAGCGCGGCCATCCAGAAGATCGCGGCGGCAAACCCGATGTGTCGCGATATACGCTTGCCCGTTGCAGTCAGGCTTCGCTCGGGGGTAATGCCAGACTGGATCGGGCGGCCGGTTCCAACATCTTCCAGATGCGCCACCGCATCTCCTCAATTTCTACGTGACTTCGTCCCGACAAGTCGCGTGGACGCGACAGCGGTACATCCAGTTCCATCAAGATCTGACCTGGGCGACCACTCATCACGAGCACTCGATCCCCCAGCAAGATGGCTTCTTCAATATCATGGGTCACAAACAAGACCAGGCAGGCACGTGCTTCCCAAAGCCGCAACAACTGTTCCTGCATCAGCAGGCGCGTCTGCGCATCGAGGGCACGAAAAGGCTCATCCAACAGCAGCAGGTCTGGCTGGGTAACCAGGGCGCGGGCAAGAGCAACACGTTGCTGCATGCCACCGGACAACTCATACGGATAGTGTCCGGCAAATTCAGCAAGACCCGTACGTTGCAGCAACTCGAGCGCTTCATTACGCCGCACTGCAGGCGCCATCCCACGCGCCTCCAGCCCAAAAGCAACGTTGTCCACCACCCGCAGCCAGGGAAACAGCCCGGCGTCTTGAAAAACCATGGCGATCTGCGGCTGAGCTTGTCCGGGGGTGAACACCACATTGCCGGCGGTCGGCGCGAGCAGCCCGGCGATCAGTCGCAAAAGCGTCGACTTGCCGCAACCGCTCGGACCCACGAGACACACAAATTCGCCGGCTGACGCCGCAAACGATACGCGGTCCAATGCGAGCACATCGCCACGCTGCGATACAAACCGTTTCATCAACTGATCCACGCGCAATGCAGTGCGCAATGGCGCCACCTTTCCCGGATCAGCGTTGCTGGCCATCGATCCTACGCCTGTTTGCAACGCCGGGACGCCCAATGATACGGGCGGCGGCGCGATAATAGTAGTCCACCAATGCAGGAAACGGCATGGTGCGCACCAGTCCGCGCTGCCTGAGCGCGTTCCACATCCGGTTGGCGCCAATCACGCGGGCCACGCGTCGGAAGCGGCCATAGGGCGCTGTCGGCTCAGCGATCAACGTATAGGGGACCACCCGCCCGAGCAGTGCAAGCTTGGTGAAGGTGCTGCCCGCCGTCCCCACGATTCCGTCCGTGCACTTCAACAACCACAAATCGACCACCGCGTCCTGAATTGCGGCCGTACGGGAGCGGTCCAACGAGCGCACCTTGTCCTGCACCAGGCGTTCCCCAACGCGGTCGGCAAAGCGCTGCGCCACGCCTTCGGTTCGCACCGCACCGGTTCTTGGGTCGGGGGCGCCGTCATCGGTGCACAGCAACACCCCAGCATCCGGCCACTGTTCCAAGAAGTTATCCACTGCCGCGATCGCTTTCTCTGTGCCGCCGGCCACATCGGGCCGGGCGCGCAGGAAGTCCCCGCGACGCAGGTGCACGCCGATCATTCGGCTGCGAAAATAACTGCGTTTGAAAGCCACAATTCTGTCTTCAAGCACAGGAATCGGCGCCAACTGCGCAAAGTACTCGATGCTGCGCGCCATCAGGTCGCCGTGTCCGTCGAAACGCCCTGGCCGCAACAACCAGGAGTCATGCCCCAAGAGTACGTCTTGATCGTCAACAGCCAGCAGATCCGGCAACTGATCAACCCATCCCACCACATAGGGCAACGGCGCCACGTCCGCTGCGGCCACGTCGACCACATCCCAATCGTTCGCAAAGAGTGCGCGGAAACCGGCGCCGCACTCGGCATTGAGCGGCCACAACATGCGAAAGCGGCGCTGCGTAGCGGCCGCTACGGCCAGCCCCGAAACGAGCACTTTCAACCGGTTGCTCACACCGGCCAGCGCATAGACGGTCAAGCTGCGGTCAATCGAGTCAGTGGTCAACATGCTGTCGCCTGAATCAACCAGTTCCTTCCTCCAGGAAGTGCCGAATTGCGTTGGCATTGCGCCGTAGATCGGTAGCTAGACCAAGCCGGTAGCAGGGAACCTGCTGCGCCATGGTCGCCATGAAACGATAGGTGTCTGCCTCCGAGCCCGGTAGCCACATCACAGTGCTTGGTCCCAGGGTGCGGAAAACGGCGTTCGCTTGCGTACGATGTGTGGTGGCATCCCGTTGATGGGTGATGGTGGGCAACAGCAATGCCTCAACCTGGAACTGCGTTGCCAGACATTCCCGCTTCCTCGGAAAGAGGTAGGTAAGCCCCTTCTCCTGCCCCGCATTGCCATGCCACTCGATGACTTGTCCGCCGTGCTCTGGCAACCAGGCAACCATATCGCGCTTGATCTTTGCAGAGCTATAAATGCCAAACGCCTCGAGTGCGCCGTTCAGGCGCACCAGGCACTTATCATCACTTAAGAAGCGCAGCCCAGGCTCCTGCAAGCAAGTCAACGCAGTGGTGGATTTACCTGAGCCGGCGCCGCCGACCAACAAGACCCCACGCTCGCCACTGCCAACCGCGGCAGCATGGACGAAATGCCACCCCAACTCACGCAACGCCCAGAGCAGCAGGGTTTGCAGTGGTGCGGCCTTATCATATATGGAGAGATGAGCGGCGGACTCGACAAAGTATAACCCAGTTCGAGCCGAACGGTTGTAGACCGATAGCTCGCCCGTCAGCGGAGCGTGGAGCAACGCATACTCAGGCGTATCGATGATGGCACGCTGGCCAAAGCGATGGTACTGCTCCGGCAGGATTGGCGGCGCCGCAGGAAAGACGTTGCCTGCGCTTCCATCCCACAGATAGAAGCTAAGGTCAATGCCCGTATGCGGGCCGGCAATTTCAAGATGGGAGAGCGCCGGCCAAAGTGCACTGAATAGCGCTTCACCGACGTACTGCAGCCTGATGCGCTGCCCCACGACCAGGATATCGCGCGTGACCACACCCATGGTTGCGGCGGCCCGTTCCGCCGCGCTGTTGGTCGAATCAAAATAGTGCGCAAGTGCGCTCATCTGTTTTTGCCCGGAAACTTGCGCCGAAAGGCACGATCAGGATCGCGCAGAAGATGCAGTACGGATCGCCGGTAGCGCCGGCAAAGTGCAGGAAAGGGGACCACACGCCCAAAGTGGCGATACCCCAACGCGGTGATGAACTGGTGCGCACCCACCCTACGCGCCAGCCACTCAAATTGCCCATACCGCAACGTCGGTGCGGCGAGTTCGACACAAGGAATCGATCTACCCAACACCGCCAGTCCGGAAAAGGTGCTATCGCGCGTCCCAACGAAGGCGTCGGTGCTGCGCAACAGCCATAGTTCCACGACGGCATCCTGGATCGCCTCGGGCGTGCTGCGATCCAGCGAGCGCGGCGTTGGCAGCACCAGCCTACCACCATATCGTGCTGCAAACCACTCGCGCACCCCTTCGTATCGTGTTGTGCCTTTGATTGGGTCTGGGGCGCCATCGTCAGTGCAGAGGAAGATCCCTGCATCGGGCAACTGCGCCAGAAACGCATCAACGGCGGCGGCGGCGGCAGGTGTGCCACCGGCAACATCGGGCCGAGCGCGCAGGAAATCTCCGCGGCGGAGGTGGACGCCAATCATGCGGGGGCGAAACCACCGCTCCCGGAAATTCTGCAATCCGCTCCTGCAACTCAGACCGGGGCGTCAACGCCGCAAAGTTCGCCAGGCGAACCGGCAGCAACCCAGCATGAGCCGGATACCGCTCAGGGCGCAAAAGTGAGGCGCCGTAGCCGAAGGTAATCTCCGGCTCTGATGCGACCAAGAGATCCGGTAGTTGCCCAAACCACCCGGAAATCCGCGGGAGCTTCGCCACCGCCGGTAGGTCGGCAGCAACAACATCCCACTCGTTTGTAAACAGCGCACCAAAGGGCGCACCACACTCGCGCGTGAGCGGCCATAACAGACGAAAATGGCGACTCGTCGCAGCGCCGATCGCTAATCCGGAAATAAGCACTTCCAGGCGATTGCCCAGTCCGCTCAATGTGTATACAGTCAAGCTGCGTTCGACGTCATTTGTGCACATCTTGGATCAAATCAACTCAAGGTGAGCCAGTCTCAAGTCTGCGGCGCGCCACCATCTCTCGCAGTGTGCGCAGGTAGGCGGCGCGCGCCTCGGCATGGTGCTGAATCCCCAGGTTCTGGCCGTGGATCCGGCGAGCCACCAAAACGTCCGGCAACATCTGCATGTGCAAGCCGAGGTCCAGGGCGCGGCCATACCACTCGATCAAGTCACCAATGCGTTTGTCTGGGTCAAATTTACCAACCTGCATCCATGCGGCACGTCTTAACAACAACGCATCGACATGAATTCCCGGCACAACTTCTACCTGGTAGCGATAGTTGTGCGCACCATCCGCCGACTCAACAACAACGGTCTCTGCGCCGTCAAGCGTGACCTGACGGATGTGACAAAATACGACGTCCAGGGCAGGGTCAGCAGCAAACGCGCGCATCTGCATTGTCAGTTTTTTCGGCGCCCAACGATCGTCTGCGTCCAAAAAACCAATATAGTCACCGCGGGCACGCGCCACTCCGGCATTGCGTGCCGCCGCAGCACCCTGATTCGTCTGCACGTAATATCGGATCTGCGCCCCATATCGAGCGCAAACGCGCCCCGTGCCGTCCGAGGAGCCATCGTCAATCACGATCACTTCGACTGGGCAGTATTCCTGTGCAAGCACACTGTCGATTGCCTCATCGACAAAGCGTTCGCCGTTATAGACGGGAATGATCACACTGACGAGTGACGGCATGGGTGGATGTTGCGTATTGCGTATCTCGTATCTCATTCACAGGTGTACGCGACACTTAATACGCAACACGTGATACGTGATACGTGATACGTGATACGTGATACGTGATACCAAAAGCATATCACGGCGATCATTACGCTCAAAGTAAGGCGCGAGTCCTGTCTTCATTCTGGCTCAAGCGCAACCATTTAACCAATTCCATAAATTCTCCGCCTCCGCCGGCTTGCCTTTCACCGCTCGCAGGTAGGGCAGCCAGGCAAGCGCCTGCTGTTGGCGCACATTCGTCAGGTTGTTGGCATGTCGCCGGTGATAGAGCACGACATCGTTGTGTGCAAATAAGTTCACGCCGGCATGGTGTGCACGGTTGAACCACTCGATGTCCTCGTGTTGGCGCAACAGCGAATTCAAATCACCCACGCGCGCCCAGACACTGCGGCGAAAGATCGCACTATGGAGCACCGGATACCGGCACGCAGCGCCGATCGGGACCATCGCTCCCGTGTCAGAATCCGTCGCGTAAAACTGCACCATACCCAGCACGATCTCGGCTGCCGGATGTCGAGCGAACAGCTCGAGTTGCAGCGCCAGCCGGTCTATAGCCCAGACGTCGTCGGCATCCTGAAAGGTAATGACATCGCCGCGGCAATACTTCAAGCCCAGATTGCGCGCGGCGGCAGGACCCGCGTTGTCCTGGTGCAAGCAACGCACGACCATCCCATTTTTAGCGGCATAGGTCTGGACCAGGGCAGCAGAGCCATCGGTTGAGCCATCGTCAACCACGATGACCTCCAGGTCATCAAACGTCTGGGTGCGCACGCTCTCCAACGCCTCAATGACATACGGTTCGGCGTTGAACATCGGCATGACCACGCTTATCAGCGCGGTCATGCCGCCACCTCGCGGGGTGAATACTCGCGGCGCAGCAAACTCAGCACCAGTCCGTCCTTATAGCCACCGCCCTCATAGTATGCTTCTCTGAGCAATCCCTCATCGCGAAAGCCGACCGCACGGTACAGCCCGATGGCGCGTGCGTTGTCGGCGTAAACATGCAGATAGACCCGGTTAAGATTGAGGCGCAGAAAGCAGAGGGCCAGGAGCAGTTCGATGGCTTCTTTGGCATAGCCTGCCCCAAGGTATGCGGGTTGCCCAATCAGCACATTGCCAATTTCCACACTGCCATTTGCAAAGTCAAGCGCTTCCAGCGCAATGGTCCCAATCGCCTCGCCTGTCGCCACCGTGCAGATCATAAAGAAGCGCCGCGTCGGGTCTTGCATGAGCCGTGCATACCACTCTTTCTGACCACCCAGCGACAAAGGGAACTTATTGAAGAAACCCGCCCAGATGGACGGTTCGTTGCGCCACGCGACCAATTGAGCAAGGTCTTCCTCCTCAACCAACCGCAGCCGCGTCTTTTCCCCAATCAACATCCCGTTTCACCTATTTCGATAGAACGCCCGAATGTTCTCGATCACGTAATCAACCTGGTCATCGGTGAGATCTGGATATAGAGGCAACGTCAACAGCCGCCCGCCCAGCGCCTCTGCCTGCTTCAATACCGGCGGATCGCCGTAGCACCGGTAAAGGTGGATCGGGGCATAGTGCACCCCCGTGGCAATGCCCTGTTCCTGCAAATGGACGCTTAGCGCATCCCGATCTGGACACTTGATCTGAAAGATGTGCCATGCCGACTGATAAGCATCGTCATCCGGCAGCGGCAACTCAAGCGCCGCAACATCCGCCAGTCCCGCAAAGTACCTTTGCACGATTTCCCTGCGCCGCCCATTGGTGCGCGGCAGTTTGTCCAGTTGCACCAGACCGATGCTGGCGGCAATGTCATTCATGTGGCATTTGAGACCAATCTCGTCAACTTGATATTGCCACCAATAGGCTTGATCAAGCACGGTGCGATCCCAGGTGCCTTTGTCAATGCCCAGCCAGCGCAGCCGCCGGGCGCGCTCACACCATGCTGCATCATTCAGTGTCAGCGCGCCGCCGTCGCCCATTGCCAGGTTCTTGACCGCATGAAACGAGAAACAGCCGATTGCCCCCAACCCACCCACCGGTAGTCCCCGATAACGAGCCCCGGCAGCGTGGGCGCAGTCCTCAATCAGGGAGACTCCCGCTGCAACCTCCCGCAGCGCATCCATATCAACGGGCCGGCCACCGTAATGTACCGGGATAATCGCCTTTGTCTTCGGCGTGAGCTTGCGCGCTACGTCGGCAACATCCAGATTGACCGTGACCGGGTCAACGTCGGCAAAAACTGGTCTAGCGCCATTGTAGGCGACAGCGTGCGCTGTGGAAACAAAGGTGATTGTGGGCACAATTACCTCGTCACCTGGGCCAACATGCAGCAACTTCAACGCCAGGTCCAACGCTGCGGTGGCAGAATTCACCCCGACCGCAAAGCGCACACCGCAAAACTCGGCGAACCGGCGCTCAAATTCGGCCGTCCGCGGCCCCAGGCCGATCCACCCCGAACGGATCACCTCAGCCACCGCATCGATTTCTTCTTGCCCCATGGAAGGTCTGAATACCTGGATCACTTTTGAGATACCCGGATTCTGCTTTGCTACCCACGTCCCCGTAGGTGCGGTTTTCAACCCATACGCATCAAGCTAAGGACCAAACCCTCCCGCCAAGGGGAAGACGGGGAACCCTCTCCGCGCCCCGCGCTGTCGGTTCCCCCGTCCTCCTTACTGCGGCTCGGTCATGCCATCCGCGGCGTGATATCTTCTAGCAGACGTGCGACGACTTGTTCCCAACGATATTGACCCACAAGCGCATGCCCCTTCGCACTGAGTTCGCACCGTTCATCGGGATGATCCAAGTAGTGTTGCACACTATTTCGCAACGCTTCCGGCGTACTCACCTGTGGCACGCTCTCGCCAAAAATCTCGTAAATTCCCGTGTTTGAATCTGAAATGCAGAACCCGCCGCTGCCAAGGATGTCATAGATACGAAAGCCGGCAAAACCTTCCCGGCGCATGTCCGGCATGTTGTCATTCAATGCGATCCGCGCCGCCCCATAGAGTAGGGCAAGCTGCGGGTAGTCATAGTACATCCCACCAATGAATTCAGCCGGTAAAAAACGCCCCCAGCCGCGCCCCCAGACCTTCAGATTGTAAGATGGCAGGCCAAGATTCGTCACAATTGGGCGCCCACCTTTGTGCCAGCCATTGCCGACAAAGACGACATCGTAAAGAAGCTCCCTGGTGACCGGTGTCATGGACGTCGCACCCGGCAGCCACTCTGCCGGAAATCCCATGCGCCGGATCTTTTCGGTGAACTGTGCTGAGAGACAGTAGATCCGATCGTACTGCCGCAGGATGCGCGGGGTCACCAACTGGGGATGGTCATAGAGCCAGGCAATCTTGTAGGCGCGTTTGGGCAGTGTTGCCGGCCCTCCCCACAGATGGAGGACGACATCCGGTGTTTGATCCGTCACGAAATATCCCGCTTTGCCCAACACCTTGGTGATTTCATACCGTGCCCAATAGTCCCCATAGGCGATGCGCTTCGTCAGATCAAATTGAGCATCATCGGCCGAAATGATCTTGATGCGGGTCTTGGCAGCGAGGTCATTGTAGTGATGCAAACCAGGCCACCTAGAAATGAGCCACGGCGTGTTCATCACCAGCCGTCGCGCCTCATTCTCCCAACCGCGCCGCTGCCGCTGCACGATCACTTGCCTGATCGTAGTCTGCAATTTGAACCGCGCCTTCGCCGAAAGGGGCATTGGACTGATCCTTACCTCCTTGACCACCGGGTCTTCATCCTGGCGCCAACGTGTTCAACACCGCCGGCCATGGGTTGGCTTGTTGCTGCGCCCATGCCGCATAGGCGCCCGCTTGCTGCAAATCACTGTGCGGCCCCACGAGCAGTTGTTCAATCCCTGCACGCCAGGCCGGCCAGGTGTCTTCGACCGGTATTACCCCCGGCGGCAAAGGGTCGACCGCGCGCGCAGCATGGCTTGACACCAGGGTAGGAACCCCAGCACATGACAGTTCGGCCAGGCGAGTCAACCCACCAAAGCCAATCAACTGCGGGAGAATCACACCGCAGGTGCGCGACAGGAGCGTCATGAGCTCCGCCTGATCGACCCAGCCACGCGCTTCAACGCCCTGCGGAAGCGTTCCGCCCTGGGCCAAATCTTCGGCGCCATTGCCACAGAGCATGAGCTTGATACCTTCCGGTAGTCCGTTGCGCTGCGCCTCCTGCAGAAACCAGCGAAATGATTCGCCAGTCGTCGGATGAACGGCGCTGCCCAACATGACCAGTAACTGCGGATCCACCATTGTGTGCACACGTGCTGTGCGCACACGCTGCATCTCGGCCTCGAGCTGCCCGACCGGTCGGTATGGATAATAATGCGCCGGCTGCCCCAATCCATTGACAAGACCGGTCTCGACACTGGAAAGGAAAAGCCGCGCATCGCACGCCGCCAGCGCCCGCAGTTCGTCACCCAGGTTGAGCGCCGTCAGGTAGTAGGCGCGGTCGGAACGCCCTTCCAGGGTGGCCCCGACGTCAAGCGCTTCCAGATTGGCCGGGCATGCCACGGTCGGTATCCCCAATCGCCGATTGTCCCAGGCGATCCGGGCAAATGCACTGTGTTTGACGACACAGACCAGTGGTCTCGGCAACTCGCGTATCCGTTGAAAATAGCGATCGATCACCCGTCCATCATCGTAACGCACCAGCGTACGGTTAGCGCGTGGGGCATGATCCCCCAATGGCCCCCCCAGGGTGAGCCCCGCCAACCGGCGCCACTCGTTCCACGCGCCGTTTCCCTGAGTCCGCCAGCGGTGCAAAGCGCGGCGTAACTGGAGAAGGCGGTCACGGCGTTCCGGCGCCAGACGCATAGTCTGCGTGCGCGCCAGTCTTCGCACCGGATCAGTGCGGCCAAAGCTTGTAGCTCGCGGCCGTAGTCAAATACCGTGACATTGTCCTTATCCAGGCATGCGCGTAGGTCATGATCAATCTGAAAGGCGCGATGGTTACTGCCGTGTCCTTCGGCCCTGGGCGCTGCCTCAACGACAAAGATCACATGCATTGCGATGGGTGCCATTGCATATCACGGATTGCGTATTTTGTCGTGTGTACTGCGGTTCGAAAAGGCTCATTCTGAAGATGGCTTCAACGGGAAATTCAGTTGCGTCTGCAATGCCCCCGGGCCAATATTGGCGGGCGCCCCCCGCCAGGCTTCGCGCAGAAACGCAACGTATTGCTCGACCAGGTGCAACACCGCGTCATGATGGGTTGTAGCCCCTGAGTCTCGTTGGAAGGGGACGCCGAAACGAATCAGCAGCCGTCCCTGGGTGTCCATGATCACGCACACGGGCACCACCGGCGCGGGCGCCGCCAACGCGAGTTCTGCGAAGCCCGGCTGGAACCCCCGCAGCCGGCCGAAAAAATCATGTTCAATGCCCTGCTTGCCCTTGACGCCATCAGGCACTACATTCACCAGTTCACCGGCCCGCAAAGCCAATGTAGATTGGCGCAGCGCCACAGCATTCGCTTTCATTGCATCGTAGCCATAACGGTCTGCCCCGCGGACCGGCACAAACACCGTGCTCGATGCATATGCTGTCCCGGCCAGCCAGGTCCAATAGGAGTGAACAAACTGCGCATGATGGTGCGCACAGATCACGCCACCACCATCCGCCAGGCAAGCCAACACCGCCTCAAAACCCTCCACCCGGCAGATACTGGCAAAATCGGCGGGCCGAAGTCTTGTAAGCCCGACGCCCCAGATCCGACTCCACAAGTGGAGCATGAGCGCGTCTGCTACCACACGGTCAGCCTCAACCCCAGTTAACTGTGCGTCAGCAAGAAACTGGCGAATTGGGCGCAACCCTGCGGAGAATCGCTGCAGGACCCAGTGCCTGCCGCAGAGCCAGCGCAGCGCCACCGCCAGTGCCCGGTAGAAGAGCCATCCCAGCCAGAAGGCGCACGCAACCCGGTACATGGCATGGATCCCACCGAACGCCCACCGCAGCTTTCGACTGGGTTGTGTAAAAACATTGCCGGAAATCATAAGTGCCGACCTGCAGTTGGAACGCCAGGGCGGCGGCTACGGCGCTTTAGGGAGCGGCGCAAGTGATTGTTGCACCAGCACGGCAATATTTTCCACAGTTGGTGGCTCCGGCAACGTTCCCAACGGCAATTCTTGCTTAAAGCCTTCCTCGAGACGAAGCCAAAGTCTGAAAAGACTGACTGAATCCAATCCAAGATCACGGAAATCATCCAGCACCCCGATTGGACCCCGCGCCAACACCTCCTCGACCGCCTCCAGCACCACCGCCTCAGCATCGTTGCGTGCAGCAACGTACGGTTGGGGCAATGCATCGCGGATCAGCGCGGGATCCGGCAGCATGCGCCGATCCACTTTGCCACTGATCGTCTGCGGCATTGCCTCCATCACGACGAACTGCGAAGGCACCATCACACTGGGCAGTTGCAGGCGCAACTGTGCGCGCAGGACCGAAGGATTCGGTGTCGATTCGTCAAGCACAACGTAGGCGGCCAGGTACTTGCCGCCGACCGCATCCTCACGCACCTCGACCGCTGCGTCTTTCACGCCGCCGCCGCGGCGCACCGCCTGCTCCACTGCTCCCAGCTCAACGCGCTGACCCCGAATCTTCACCGTGGAATCCTTGCGTCCCAGGTGAACCAGCAGCCCATCCTCGCTGCGCAGCCCGAAGTCCCCTGTCAAGAAGAGTTGTTTTTCTCCTCCTGTCGGATCGGCCAGGAAAACGGCCGCCGTCAGGTCTGGCCGGTCCAGATACCCAAGCGCCATGTAGCGGCTCCGGATCACAAATTCGCCCGCGCCTGCTGCGGCTGAGATTTGGCCCTGTTCATCGCGGAGGAGGACTTCTTTGTCCCCGACCGCATGGCCGATTGGGACAATGGGACCGGTGACTTCACCAGTGTGGCCAATGACCATCTGCGACACGTACAACGACTCCGTTCCCCGTAGATCACGTGGACATGACACTTCTCGGAAAAACGGGCACGAAATAGCTCGACGTCCGACGCAAAGAATGGCTCTCCGCCAAGCGTAATCAACCGCAGGTCCGGCAAGTCCGCCGGATCCTGCAAACTGTTGGCCAGGTGCCGAAACAGCGTCGACACCATGGCGCAGATCGTAATCCGCTGCTGCTGCAACCACCCACGCAGCCGGCCAAAGCCATCACGCGGTAGATCAAAGGGCGCAAGCGTTGCCCCATGAAAAAGCGCTCCCCCAACTCAGATACATCGCCCCAATGAAACTACAGGGAATAATGTGCAACATTCGGTCCGCCGGACCAATCGACCACTCACTGCCAATCAACGCCATATGATAGAGCACGTTCCGCTGGCTGTGCAGCACACCCTTCGGCTGGCCGGTCGATCCCGAGGTGTAATAGAGACAAGCGCGCGCATCCGGGACCAATAGGGCACGTGCGGGTTTTCGACATTACCGCCGGCCGGCTCTGATCAGATTTAGTACCTCACATTGTCCAGCAGCCAGCGCGGCCGCGATCTCACTATATCCATCGGTGGTAATCAGGATCGGTGCACCGGCGTGCGCCAGCATCTCGCGCATCGCTTCGACCGGCAGATTCGGGTCAAGTGGCAGATAATATTTGCCCGCCTTGGCGATTGCCAGCATTGCAACATGCTGCTTCATCCCATGTTCGATGAGAAAAGCAACCGGCTCTGAAGTGGGACCGTGTAACGCGAGCATCAGATGCGCAAGCTTGTTGGCCAGCCGATTCAAGGCTGCATAGGTGAGTAAATCTTCACCATCCACGATGGCAATCTGGTCAGGCATCGCCAGCGCGACAGCCTCAAACCGTGCTGCAAGTGAAGACTCAATTGCTTCTGGCGTAAATGATAGTGATGTCATCGTGTGAGACTCAACTCCTCGACTAATGGGAATTCCCTCATCTGTTGGCGCCATGAGGAGGCATAGCGGCCGCCTTGCGCCAATAGCTCTGTATGCGAGCCTGACTCGACCACGCGCCCGTCCGCCATCACATGGATGATATCCGCTTGCATCGCCGTCGTAAAGCGGTGCGTTACAATCAGCGCCGTGCGTCCGTGCACCAGCTCGCGGAAGCGTGCCATCCACGCGACTTCTGCCCAGGAGTCCATGGCGCTCGTGGGTTCGTCCAAAATCACCAGATCCGCCTCACGGACAAAGGCACGCGCCAGCGCTAACCGTTGCCACTCGCCGGTGCTCAGTTCGGCATACCCAAACCATTTGCCCAGGAGCGTATCGTACCCTTTGGGCAACTTTTCGATAATTGTATCGGCGGCAGCAGCAGCGGCGGCGGCGGCAATCTGAGTCCGGTCGAGTTCACGCTCGACATCGCCATATTCGATATTTTCGGCAGCCGTCGCATGAAAGTTGACCGGCTGCTGAAAAAGCACCGTGATCCGTCTCCGTAGATCCGCTTGCATCACGCAGCGCAAATCCAAATCATCCCAACTGACTTGCCCGGCGTCAGGGTCATACAAACGACAGATCATCTTGATGAGTGTGCTTTTCCCGGCGCCGTTTTCCCCGACAATCGCCACGATCTGCCCCGCCGGAATCGACAGGCTGAAGTCCTGTAGCGCGGCACGCTCGCTGCCTGGATAGCGAAAGTTTACATCCTGCAAACGCAGCCCACGTTGCAGCCCACTGGGCATGGGTGCGGGCTCCTTCGGATCGCGTTGCAAAGGAACCAGGTCCAGAAAAGCAAAGAGATCTTCAAGATAGCCCAAATTCCGATAGATTTCACCGGCCCCCGCAAGGAAACTGCGCATGAGCCGCTGCCCCTGGCTCATCGCCTGCCAATACATCGCTAGATCGCCCAGACCAAACAGGCCCTGGAGCGCCTGCCATGCCATCCACAGAAAGGCGGCCAGCAGGCTGAACAACACCCAAAAACGCCGGCAACAATCTGGCCCCACATCTGCTGCCTGGCTAGCGCCACTTGCTCGCCACGTAGTTGCGCACTCAGCCGTCGATACGCGCCAGAAACATGTTTGCCTAAAGCAAACAGCCGCACTTCCGGAGCAAACTCGCTGGAAGTGAGAACATAGTGATAGTAGTAGAGGCGACGCTGATCCACCGTTGCACGCCGGCGCCATGCGTGAAAGTGAACTGCAGCCCGCAACGCCACCCACAGCGCCGGCGCCGTCCCCAACAACAGAACAAAGGGCATCCACCAGACAAAGCTGAAGAGCACGCCGGCCATCGCCACAAGGGTGATGCTGTTTTGCAGCAGGTTGCTCAGATTCTGGAGCAGCCCCATCGGGCGACCAAGCGCATCGACACTGGCGCGGCGCAACTGGTCGTAGTATTCAGGGGATTCAAAGTACCGAAGATCGAGCACGATCGCTTTTGCTTGGATCACCTGGTGCACATAATCCTGTGTCCGGTCCCCAAGCACGGCCTGCACGTACCGGTCGACGCTGCCCAGCAGTTCGATCGCCAACAGGACCAGCCCGAACGCCAGGACCACGGCGACAACGGGAACCAGGGTACTCTGATCGACGCCACTTTGCACCATGATCACGGTCGCATTGACGACCGTGCGCGTCAGGTAAACCGTCAGCACCGGCAGGATGCCCTGCACGACCAACAACACCATGGAAACGATCAGCCAGCCCGGTGCCGTAACCCAGACGAACTTCAGCGCCCGCGGCACATTGTGCAATTGAGCTGTGACCTGTCGCCAGGAAGGTATCTGTGCTGTGCGACCAAGGCGACTGTTGGATGCCATGAACGGCCAGGTGTTGGTCAGTCTGAGAGAGCGGCGGGGCCGGGCCATCCACGCTCACCAACCTCATGAATTGGATCGAGGAGCAAAAGGTCGGCCATGTCAGTATACTTGTCCAAAGCACTGGCAACGAACGTAGTCTTTGCCTCCCCAGGCGTAGAAAAGCCGTTCGTTGCCTCAGGTCCGGCCACCTGGAAGGCATGGAGCAGACCCTCCCGCACCAGCTCGTCGACGAGTGTGCGCACCCAGGCCGTAATCTCTTCCGCGTCACCCACATAGAGGGCAAGCGCGCAGGCGGTCAATGCGTGGAGACTGATCGGCCGTTCTAGTCGCTGCCAGAGCGTTGCGCCGGGTTCCCGCAGGCTATAATAGACGCCCGTGTCCAAGTTGACGATGATGGCTTCACCGTCAACGACCTCACCGATTACAGAGGGTGTGCGAATCTGATAGAACGTGACTTGCCCCATTGGTCCCTGACTTTCTGCAACTCGGGGCGACTTCCAGTTGATCCTATCACATTTTTCGTCAGGAACAAATTAAGGATCGCTGCGTTCGGCCCGTGAGAACATGCCGACCAACGGCCCAAGGGATTGGACGAACAGGATGGCACCGATGGCAAGGCGCCGGACGTATGCCTCAGGCAGTGCCGCGTGCTGGCGAGTTGATAACGCTCGACCATGTAGGCTGGTGCTGGGAACACACGATGCGCCAGAAAAGTCAGCTTGTTGCGGGCACCCGGCGTGGTCAGGGCGTGCCAAATAATGGCGACGCCACGCTGTGGTATCGAGAGCGTACTAAAGATGGCCCGCTCCCGATAGGAGGGATGTAGGCTGCCCAGTGGGTTGAGCGAAGCTGAAGGAAGTGCTATCTTCCACACTGCCTCCACTTCCTCCAGCGTATGCAGGAGCGCGCAGGCAATGCCGAACTCGCTTGCTGCGCGACAGACAGTTTCCCAATGGATCCGTTCGCCGCAGCGTGCCAGCAGGAGCGCCACATCATAGAGCCACCGCACACCACTTGCCTGGTGTTGCAGCGCATAATGGGCCACAAGATGGAGCAACTGTGCGTCGGGGTCAAACATCACGCCCGCGTAGCCGCCTACTGCTCGACATAGCCGCACTGCAACATCAGGGCGCCGACGCGCGCCTGATCTTCGGGGTGCACAAGCAGATCGAGGTTTCCCATCCAGCGCAAGCCAATGTCGGTAGATAGCCTGTTCGCAAGTGCAGCACCCTTCATCACGATGACAGGTATCTGCTCACGTTCAAAGGTCTCGAGCAAGGCGCCGCTCGCGGAAGCGCAGCAAGTTGGTGCGGACAGTGCTGGAATAATCCCCAAATAACTGAATCATCCACGGTGATGGCACGAGCCAATCAGGCCCCAGGTCCTTTAACGCGCGGAACAACAACGGTGACAGGCCCTGCAAGCGGGCAAGGGCAACAACTTGCCCCCAGTCAACAGACTGCCACTCAAGTGCGTCCACGGCAACCGTTGCCCCAGGGAGCGTAGTACGCAGGATTTCAACGAGTGTGCGTTCTTCGCGTGTTTCACCTTCCATCAAGAGTAGTGTACCACCTTTGCGAACCAACTCGCGACTGGAATCGATGCTCTGGAACCATGTTCAGTGGCGCCTCACCTGGCGGACCACCCAGTCAACCACGGGTGCAGCGCCCGGGCGGCCTGGGCCGCTGCAACCCGTGAACAACTTGCCTAGCCGCCCAGCGGTATCGCGACAAGCACCATAGCAACGCCAACCCCTGCCAGTAGCAGCCCAAATCGCAGCGGTTTTCCGCCGGAATACTGCGCCCACCGGTAGCCCATGCCGAAGAGCATGACCAATGCGATTACATTCGAAACTCGCACCGCTGCGAAAGGATAATTCTGCAATAGCAGTAGCGGCAGCGTCACCGGCATGGCCGCCCCGAATGCCACCAGAAACATGCCGATCGCACCGCCAAAGTCGGAGCGCTCGAAGCCCACGACCGGGGGTTTTGTCGTACCAAGCCTTTTATATAAACCCGCGTAGATCGACCTGCGCTCGTTTTCCGTCGTGAGTGGTTCAAGTTCATCATCCAACTCATCGGCCAGCAGCGCAATGCCATCCTCTTCGTTGGCCGAACCCGTAATGGCCCGATAGAGCCGTCGATCCTTACCGCGTTCAAAGACACACGTCAAAACGTACATGATGCCGTCGATGATGCCCCACGCCACCGCACACCCCAGCGCAGCCCAAAACAACTGCCTGACCATCGTGGAAGCAAGCGGCAGCAACTGATCATGCTGCGCATCGTGCGCGAATCGCCAACGTAAAGGTCAGAATGATCAAGACGCTGTAGATGCCTTCAACCAGGCGATCGATGGGGTCGAGCAGTCGTTCAATCAGGCCTTCCTTTGCGCTCACTTTTGGCCTGGGCTTCAGTGCCGCAGCCGTCAGTTGGTGTCAAGGCTGTTAATCCTTCTTGTGCTTGCTCTTCTTGTTCTTCTTCTTTGTTGCCGCAGCTTCGCCCGGTTCCCCACACTCGTTGACCAGGCGTTCGCGCAAAGTCGCCATCGATTCCCTATCCTCGGCAGACACGGTCGGGTACTGCGGATCCATCTCAATGAGCTTATTCGCAATCACTGCGGCCGCCGCAATCCGGGTGAACCATTTCTTGTCCGCCGGAAGCACGTACCACGGCGCCCACGGTGTGCTCGTGTGGCGAAACAGGTCTTCGTAAGCTTTCAGATAGTCGTTCCAGTAGTTGCGCTCATCCAGATCGCCGGCATTAAATTTCCAATTCTTATCAGGCTTATCGATGCGCTCCAACTGGCGCCCGCATTGCTCCACCTTGCCCACGGTCAGGAAAATCTTTACGATCTCAAAGCCATTGCCCACCAGATACTTCTCAAAGTTGTTGATCTCCTCAAAACGCTGTTTCCAAAGACCCTTCCCCAGAGTTTGTGGCGGCAGTCGCTGCGCCGTCAAGAAGGAAGGATGCACCCGCACCACCAGGACTTCTTCGTAGTAGGAACGATTGAAGATGCCAATCATCCCACGGCGCGGCAGATTCCTGACGCAGCGCCACAAATAGTCGTGGCTCAACTCCTCCGCTGACGGCGCCTTGGAACTGGTCACCTCACAGCCTTGGGGATTGACGCCACTCATAACATGGGCGATGGTGCTGTCCTTACCCGCCGCATCCAATGCCTGCAAGATGATCAGTAACCCGCGCCGGTTCTCAGCATACAAGCGCTCTTGCATCCCCGCCAGGAAGTCGACGCCTACCTGCAGGATTTCACCTGCATTGTCAGGCTTTTCGTAGCCGGCGCTGTCATCCGTCGGGAAGTCCCTGGTAAGGTCGACGTCTTTGCCAGGTTTCACCAGATAGCGCTCCGCCAGTTTCTGTACATCCGCCTTCTTGATGTCTACCATATCATTCCTCCTCTGCTTGCTTCTCGGGTTGCGACTGGTCAAATCAAATACCTGATCCGCCGTCACCGGTGCGTAACCGGCGACGGCGGACGCCTTACTACATGCTTCGCACCAACCGGAGCATCTCATCGACGCGCTGCTCAGCCGGCATATCGTGCGGGCTCTCCCAGAAACCCAACAGGCTCACAACCGGCATGTCCATCATGAAATCCATGGGATTCATGCCAATGCCGTCACCGTCGACGTCCTCGCCGCCACCAAAAAAGGCGCTCAGTTGCGCGGTCACCTGCTCCACAAGTTGCGTCGCCACCTGTTTTCCGCGCGGATCCAGCATCCACGCCTTCAATGTCGACTCGTGGTCCAAAATACAGGGTAGATCCACCGTGGAGTGCAACGAAACCAAACTTGAGCACCGGATGTCAGCCGACGACGCGCCAACCAGAATCTCGAAGTCGCCGTCCTCGGTGATCCACAGCTTATGAACCGGATGGTAGAACGCAAACGCACGGAAGTCCAACGGAATGGTAACGGTCTTCGTTTCACCCGGCGCCAGGTCGACCTTGGCAAACCCCTTCAGTTCCTTTGGCGGGCGCACCAGCGTTGACGCCTTGTCATGCACATAGACCTGCACGATCTCCTTGCCTGCAACCTTGCCCGTATTGGTCACATCCACGGAAACAACCACACCGTCGACATCCTTGAACGCCTGCGCCGATACCGTGAGGTTGCCATAGGCGAAGGTCGTATAGCTCAACCCATAACCGAAGGGGAAGCGCACGGGTGCGCCCTTGGCATCATAGTACCGATAGCCGACAAAGATGCCTTCGCCGTACTGCACCTGGCCGCATTCGCCCGGCCAGTTAATGAAGGCCGGCGTATCTTCAAGCTTCACCGGGAAAGTCTCGGCGAGTTTGCCTGACGGATTGACTGCACCGAACAACACGTCGGCCACTGCGGCGCCACCGGCCTGGCCCATCATCCAGCCCTCCACCACCGCGGCGACGTCATCGATCCAGTCGTCAACGGTCACGGGCGAACCGGTGTTGAGGACAACCACGGTGTTGGGCTGGATGGCGCTAACCGCCTTGATCAGCATCACCTGCTGCGCCGTCAGGTCCATGTCCGGGCGATCATAGCCTTCAGATTCCTTGGAGGCCGGGAGTGCGATGTAGAGCACGGCTACATCCGCCACCCGTGCCAGCGCCACCGCACGCTCGATCAGCTCTGGGTTGACGCTGTCGCCCGCACTATACCCTTCGGCATAAGTGAATTCGACGCCTTCGGCCAGTTCCGCCAGCGACTTGTAGGGCGAAGCCACCATGGTCGGGTTGACGTGCGAGCTGCCACCACCCTGGAAGTGCGGGTGCTCGGCGGATCGCCCAATGACCGCAATGGTGTGCTGGCTGCGCAGCGGCAAGATGCCGTTGTTCTTCAACAAGACAATGCCTTCTGCTGCAATGCGGCGCGCAAGTGCGTTGTGCCCGCGCACATCAAAGGCGCCACCCTTCGGCACGGTGGCCCCCGGAAGGCAGCTCTCAGAACCCTACTTACTGAGGCATCCAGGACCGCCTCCGGTAGTTCCCCCGCCGTCACCGCATCGATCACGGCCTGCGTGCGCCGCGGCTTTGGCCCTGGCATCTCCAGGTCAAGTCCGGCACGCAGCGAAGCCACACGATCATGCACGGCGCCCCAGTCCGAGACAACAAACCCCTGGAACCCCCACTCGTCACGCAAGATACGCGTGAGCAGTTCGTAGTTTTCCGAACAATAGACACCGTTCAGTTTATTGTACGCGCACATCACCGACCACGGCTGCGACTGCTTCACGGCCATCTCGAAGGCAGTGAGATAGATTTCGCGCAGGGTCCGCTCGTCGACTTTGGCATTGATGCTGAAGCGCTCAAACTCCTGGTTGTTCGCCGCAAAATGTTTGAGCGATGTCCCGACACCCTTACTCTGGATTCCGTCGATCAGACTCGCCGCCAATTGCCCGGCAAGATACGGGTCCTCAGAGAAATACTCGAAGTTGCGACCACCCAATGGTGACCGTTTGATATTGACGCCAGGCCCCAACAGCAGCGCAACGTCAAGTGCAATCGCTTCTTCAGCCAGCGCTTGCCCCATCGTGTGGAGCAGTTCCACGTCCCAGGTCGCCGCCAGACACGACGCCGTTGGAAAACTGGTTGCCGGTAGACTCTGTGCGGCGACCTGATGCACATCCGGTACGCGGCGGACACCGTTCGGCCCATCCGCAACAAGCATTTCCGGCACCCCCAGATGTTCAATCGGGGTGGTCGTCCAGGCGCTCGCTCCAGAGACCAGTGCAGCTTTTTCTTCGAGGGTCATCTTTGCAACTACTGCAGCAATATCGGACATTTCCAGCCTCCTTCGGCCCTGATAATCCGTGAATTGACCTAGACTCCGCCCGTGACTTCGGCAAGGCGGACAGGCAGCCCGCTCTCGGTGGAGCGGGCAATGGCAACCATGGTGCGCACCGCGGCGACGCCGTCATCAATATTGGCGCCTTGTTGCGGTGCGCCGTGCAGAATCGTGTCTGCAAACCCTTCAATCTGCAATTTGTAGGTGTAGGAGTCTTCCCCTAACACACGATGAAACTGACGATCTGCGGCCGAGAAGCACTCAACCACGCTCGAACGATGGTACCAAGGGAGATAGCCGCGAGCATCTACGCTGCCCTTCTCACCAAAGACGCGAAACCCCTCTTCAAAATCACCTTGAATTGGGATGATCAAATCAAGGTGACCGAGCGTGCCGTCGGCGAAGTCCGCCGCGACGAACCAGCAATAGGATCCGAAGTTGCTCGTGAAGCGAGCCTGCACCTGAACAATCTCACCGCCAATGTAGCGCGCCATGTCCACCAGGTGGCTGCCATGCGTCAGCATGAAATAGCGTTGCTTGTTTGCCTTGGGATTGCCGCCGGGCTTGCGTGCCTTCTCGCTGATCAGCCAGAGCGGCTGCAAATTGTCGGTCATGGTATAGCGGTAAAATGAATCATAGTACCAGGCTTTCATTGCCATCACCTGGCCCATCTCTTCCTTCACGAACCGCCGGGCGAATGCCACGCCTGGATCAAAGCGGCGGTTGTTGCCAACCTGAAAGACGAGACCGCTCTGTTTCACGTCCTGGCGCAGCGCCTCACATTCATCGACGTCCAGCCCGAGCGGCTTCTCCACCAGCACATGCTTGCCGGCGGCAATGGCCCGGCGGGCAAGTGGTACGTGATACTGATCGGCAACGCCAAGGATCACTGCGTCGATCTTGGGATTTGCCAACATTTCATCGAAGTCGCCATAAGTGAACTGCGGTTTATGCACGGCCGCCATGCTTTCGAGCAAGTCATCCGCGGCGTCACAGATCGCCACCAGATCGGCATTGCGGGATTTGCGCGTCGCATCAAAATGCGCGGCCTGCGAAATCTGGCCTGCGCCGAGGACCCCTATTTGGAGGCGCTCGGATTCCTTCATCGCCATGACATCATCCCCCGTTCCCCCGTCTGTCAAGTACTGCATGTCGTCAGCGCACCATCCCGTCAGGGTGGTGATCCCCCCCCCGTCCCGGCGACCCCCGCGGCTGGCGACCCCGCTCCGGCTCTCGCACCCCCGGTGGGTGGGCGCGCGCCTGCGCCTGTGCTGGGCGCCGCGGCCGACTTAGGTGACCCCATCCCCTTACCAGTGCTCTTGCCCGTGGCCCGGCCCTGCGGGGGTGGTGGGGTCCCCCATCCCCCGTCCGCGGCACCCGCCAGCGGCACGGCCCCCTTACCACGTGTCGGGCCTTGTACCCCTAGGGCGGCGTAGGGGCTTTCCCCGCGCGCGCCGGCGCCTGGCACCCCCCCTGCAGGGGGCGTGTTCCCCCTTGCCCCGTCCGGTCGCAGGCGGCGGCCTCCGCGTGGCTCTGTGGCATCAGGCACCATCCCGTCAGGGTGGTGTTTCCCCCCGTCCCCCCGTCCGTGTCGCAACCAACCCCGGCTTTGGCCTGGCCAACCACTTACTCACGTGCGTGGCTCTGTTGGCGACCAACCACCTCCGTGCGGGGCTGGTGATGCCAACCCCGTCTCACGTGCGTGGCTCTGCTGGGCACCAACCACTTACTCACGTGCGTGGCTCTGTTTGTCTCGTGCGTGGCTCTGATGGGCGCGTGTATCCCATTATATACGCGCCTTCACCGTTGACCGCTCATCTCGCCACCCGCCGCCTACGCCGAAATGGATCCTCTAACACCTGGCCAATCGGACAGCCCACAACCAAACTACCGGAGAGCGCAAATCTAGCCGGCTGCGCGATGCCGTCGTTGCACCCCCGTGTCATACTCATACCAGCCAAACAAGCGCACAATCGGGTACACCGGGGAGCAGACACCATGAACACAGCAAGTGAAGTCCTTGATAACGTCGGCGGCGCCATGATGATCGGCGGCTGTCTTGTCTTCCGCCCGTTGGTGCAGCCCTGGTATAGCCGATGGCATGCCACGGCTACGGAAGCAGCCCAAACCCTCCCCGGCGACGAGCGCGTCCCACAGCCCCTGGTGCAGCAGACCCTGGCCGTCACGATCCAAGCCCGTGCCGCAGATGTCTGGCCCTGGGTGGCCTAAATTGGTCAGGAACGTGGCGGTCTCTACAGCTACGAGTTACTCGAAAACATCGCCCGCTGCCAGATGCAAAACGCCGTTTCCATTCACCCGGAGTGGGAGCTGAAACTCGGAGATCGTGTGCGTTTGGGACCCGAAGGCTACCCCGTCCACCAGGTTGTCGGCCTCGAACGCGGTAAATGGCTTCTGCTGGCCGGGGCCGACTTTAAGACGGCGGTTGCGACTCTCCCCGAACCGGGTGCGACCCAATACGTCAATTATTCATGGTTGTTCCACCTGACGGAACAAGCAGACGGTTCTACGCGGTTACTGACCCGTAACCGCACCGACTATGCGCCTCGCACATTCGCGTCCAGGCTGACCTGGGAATGGATCACCGATCCAATCGGCTTCGTGATGCTCCGCAAAATGCTGCTCACGATCCAGCAGCGGGCGGAATCTCACAGTCACTGAGCTCGAATGGCACGTAACATCATCGTATTCTGAAACTTGCGGATCGGCTCCCCCTCAGCCGGCATGCGCAGATAGTATTGGCCGTCGGCATCCAGATCCCACGCCTGCGCATTGTCCTGCATGGCATCGTTCAAGATCTCGACGAGCCGCTGACCTAGCTCCGGCGTCCGCACGGGTGTGATGAGTTCCACGCGGCGCGTCAGGTTGCGGGTGCGCCAATCGGCGCTGCCAATGAAGGATTCCGGATTGCCATTGTTGTGGAAATAGAAGATCCGGTCATGCTCCAGGAAGCGCCCCAGGATGCTAGACACCCGGATATTTTCACTGTAACCGGGCACCCCGGGCCGCAATGTGCATTGGCCACGGATGATCAAGTCAATCTGCACCCCGGCCTGCGATGCCCGGTAGAGCGTCCGGATCATCGGTGGATCATCGAGACCATTCATCTTCACAATGATCCTGCCCGTGCCATACGTTGTCTGGTGCTGAATCTCGCGCGCAATCAGTTCCTCAAAGCGCGCACGCATGTAATCGGGCGCAACCAACACCTCGTTATACGTCTGCTCCGGTGCATAGCCGGTCAAGAAGTGAAACAGTTTCACCAAATCATCACCCAATTCCGGCCGGCAGGTCAACAACCCCAGGTCCGTATAGAGGCGAGCCGTCTTTGAGTTGTAATTGCCGGTGCCAATGTGACAATAGGTGCGAATGCCATCTTCCTCGCGGCGCACAACCAGCGTCGCCTTCGTGTGGGTCTTCAGCCCAACCACGCCATAGGTGACATGGACGCCTGAACTCTCCAGTTGCTGCCCCCACTCAATGTTGTTCGCCTCGTCAAACCGGGCGGACACCTCGACCAACACCGCCACCTGCTTGCCATTCTCAGCAGCACGAATCAGTGCTTTGACGATCGGCGAATCATCCGAAGTCCGGTAGAGCGTCTGCTTGATCGCCAGTACGGCGGGATCGTCGGCAGCTTCCGCAATCAAGCGCTCAGTGCTGGCAGCGAAGCTTTCGTATGGGTGATGAACCATCAAGTCGCCTTCGCGCAGCACCTCAAACAATGCGCCCGGTTCTTTGTTGTCGCGTAGTGGCTTCAGCCGTGGCGGCAGAATCGGTTGCCAGGGTTCATCCTGCAGGTGCGGGCGCGGCACCCCCGCAATGCGGAACAAACTGGTCAGATCCAGCAGACCATCCACCTCATGGACGTCCGGTGGATCCAGTTCCAATTCACGCATGAGCAATTGGCGGTCGCTCGCCGACATCCCCCGGTCGACCTCGAGCCGGACCACGGACGAGAACCGCCGTTCCCGCAACTCACTCGAGATCATTTCGAGCAGGTCTTCTGCCTCCTCCTCGTCGCGCCGCACATCCGCATTGCGCGTCACGCGGAACGGATGCACGCTCATGATCTCCATGCCAGGAAACAATTCACCCACAAATGCCATCACCACCTGCTCAATCGGTACCAGGTCCACTCGGTCACCTGCCACCAGTTCGTCGTCTGATGGCACTTCGATCCAGCGTGGCTTTGGCGGCTTCAAACGGGCAAAGTGCGTCGTATTGTTTCTCCGATGACGCAGGGTGATGGCCAGCGACATACTCAGGTTGGAGATAAAGGGGAACGGATGGCCCGGGTCCAGCGCCAACGGTGTCAGCACCTGGTAGACTTGCGTGCGAAAAATCTGGTAGAGGTAATTGCGCTGGCTGGCGTTCAAATCCTCAACGGTGCGAATGTGGACATTGGCTTGTTCCGTGACCAGCGGCCGCAACTCGCGCTCCCAGACGGCGGTCATCGTCTGGTGCATGTGCGCCATCGCAGCGCGCAACAACGAAAGTTGTTCGGATGGCGTCCTGCCGTCCTCCGAACGCTGCACGACGCCCACCGCCTCCTGCCGTTTCAGCCCACCGATGCGCTTCTGCACAAACTCATCCAAATTGCTGGCAGTGATCGCCACAAACTTCACCCGCTCTAATAACGGCGCCTGCGGATCCATGGCCTGCGCCAGTACACGCCAATTGAAGTCGATCCAACTCAACTCCTTGTTGAAATAGAGCGTCGGATCGTCAAGGTTTGCGTCCGGCGGCACAGGACGCGGTGCGACCGCGGTGGGAATCCGCAGGGGGCGATTGCGTGCGGCAATGGCTGCTTAATCGGCGCGACATCCGGTTTCTGTCGCTTCTTGCGGGTGGCGTCCTTCGGCATTGGGACCTGACCTTTTGTGGGTGCGGAATATCGCACACTTTGTCTGGATTGTCAGCGTGCAAACGCGCCAGTCTGGCTAAATGAGCAAAAGTCTAGAGTTTTTCCGTAGTTTTTCCGGCAAATTTGGCGCGATGCTTAAACAAAACAAACGCACACTGCTGATTTCCTGGCGCTGTGTGTCTGTCACTATCATCTTACCCGATTCGACAATTTCTTCAAGAGAGGAGCATCATCGTGGATTTCCACCCAGCGCACGAGTCAAGCCCCGAAGACCGGCAGTTGCAACTTGAGAATGAGGCGCGGCGCCGCGAACTCGAGACAAAGTACGGTGCGGTCTTCACCGACGTCGACGAAGTGCCAGCCATGACTGAAGCGGAGTGGCTACGCAACATGCTCCTCTTTGAGGAGCAGATTATGAGCGATGATTACACCACCATCAGCGCCGTGCTTGGTCACCCCACCACCTACCCGGTCGCCATGCTTACCGATGCCCAGGTTGACGACGAGTTGGAGCAACTGTTCGACCTGTTCGCAGATCACCGCATCCAGTTGGATTGTCTGTGCAACGTCGAGCCGCGTGAACTCTACCGTTTTATCGTCGAGGAATTTCTTGACGAAGAGTTTATTGAGATCACCGCCGCGGGCGATTGGTGGACCGTGTTTATTTATGAGGAGTATCATCCCAACGACGAATACGACGCCAAGATGTGGTCGGAAATGTTCCTGATCGATCTGTTAATGGATAAGAATCGTTCATTGCATGTTGCGAACACGTGCGACCAGTCTGCGCGTGAAGCAAATGTCCTCGTCGATGAACTTGCACCGCGCATGATGGTTTTCTGGGCGCACTATGCCGTGATCACCGAGCGGACAATCAACTGTCTGGATTGCAAAATCACTGGCGACACTGCGGTCACTGAGCTGTCCGTCACCTTTACCGGTCTACTCCACGGGTGCTGCGATCCAATTCGGACAACGGGACGCGCGGTGTTAAGGCTCGCACGCAGCCCTTATGGCGGCTGGGATGTGATTCGCGCCAGTGTGCCGGGCATCGTGATCTAGTGCAGGCAACGGACGATGGCGTCATGCGGCAAAAAGGGTCTCGCCCCTTTGCAATTCGGCGTATGCCCGGAGCGCCGCTGCCACCTCGTGCACATCGTTCACGTGTAACAGCGCCTGGCGCAACGCGGCGCCGTCCGGTGCGCTCCTGGCATACCAGGCCAGATGCTTGCGCATGGTGACAAACGGATAGCGCTCTGTTGCGCCGAAACAGTCGGCAAAGACGTTTGCATGTTCCAACGCGATTTCCAGCAGTTGTTCGGGCGCAGGGGCGTCGCACCCTGGCCGTCCGCACAAAAGACAAACGGGTTGCCACAACTGGCGCGACCGATCAACACACCGTCGACGCCGGTTGCGGCAACCAGCTTTTGTGCGTCTTCGATTGACTGGATGTCACCATTGCCCAGAAGCGGAACGGCGGCGGCGCGGGCAAATTCCGCCGCCTGCGCGATCTCGTCCCACTGCGCCTCACCGGCGTAGCGTTGGCGCAGCGTGCGCCCATGCAGGCTAATCACCGCCGGGCGTGCGTCCAGTAACCGTGGGATCCATTCGCCGGTCGCCGGTTCGTCATAGCCGATGCGCGTCTTGACGCTGACCGGGATTGACCGGCGCTGCTGATACGCTGGGGGCAGTCGTTGGCGCCTGGCTTCGACCTGCGCCACGGCAGCGGTTGACAGGCGGGAACCTTCGCGCAGACCGGCGCCTTCAACCCAGTCACGCACGCCGGCGTGCGTGGCGTCAATGATCGCGCGGGCGAGGTCGGGCGTCCGGATGAGCGCCGCGCCGGCCCCGCTCTGGGCAACGCTCTTGGTGGGACAGCCCATATTGATGTCAATGCCGTCAAAGCCAAGGGCGGCAATCACAAGCGCCGCACGGCGGAAATAACGCGGCGTGTGGCCAAAAAGCTGGGCGACAATCGGCCGTTGGCTCTCGTCGTAGCGCAGTGTGTTCAAGGCGCGGCGCACACCCGCACAGAGTTCTTCCACCTGGACGAACTCTGTGAACACCACCGCTGGGTTGCCATACTTCTTCTGAATGTGGCGATACGGGTGGTCGGTGATGCCATACATCGGGGCCAGCCCGATGATCGGCCGCGGCAGCGCGTCCCAGAATGAGCCGTTCATAACACCGCATCATACCTTGCCAACGCCTGACGCACATTGCCAATGGACGAGTGATAACTGTCCACTGGCAAGCGGGCTGCCTTTGAGCAAGGCGCTCCAAACCGCTCACAACCTTCCGATCTGCTAGTCCAGTAAACACGCTTCCAGATACTGAACGCTATCAGTCAACACGGTGATAAGATTTTGCCCCTTGATGCTGTGGCTTGTATTGGGCAGCGGGACGAACAAGTATGGCTTGCCCTGTTCCTGCAGCGCCTGAATGAAATTGATCGTGTTCTGCAGATGCACGTTGGTATCATCCAGCCCATGGATCAACAACGGCGCCGCCTGCAACTCGCCCACCTTGTCGATCAGTTGGGTAGTTGCATAACCCTCAGGATTGATCTCCGGCGTCTCCATATAGCGCTCGGTGTAGATGGTACCGTAGTAAGTCCAGTCGGTTGGACCTGCAATGGCAATACCGCAACGCAGTGCGTCAGGCGCATGGATCAGCCCGTATAGCGTCAGAAAACCGCCAAACGACTTGCCATCCGTACCGATCCGGGCGCCGTCTACGTAGGGCAAGGTGCGCAAGTAGTCGATCCCCACCAGTTGATCTTCCAGTGCCACGGGGCCCAACGCGCCGTCAATGGGCGTTTCAAAGACGTGACCACGGCCAAAGGATCCGCGGTTGTCCAGCCGCCACACAAGGAACCCGGCTTGCGTGTAGAGCGTGTCGCGCTCGACTTCATTGAAAATATTGGTCGGTCCATAGCGGTTCGAAACCAACTGATACCCGGTTCCTCCATACCAGTGCACCACCACCGGATAAACCTTTGCCGGGTCGAAGCCGGCAGGTTTCACCAACTGCGCATACAGGGTGCTCCCGTCACTTGCCGTGAGTTCAACCGTTTCGCGCATCACTGCTGGCAAAGTCAAGGCGCCAACCGCACTGGGACTTAATACGCCCGCTTCATTGCCATCGCCGTCCAGGAGCACCGTCGCCGGCGCAGTGTCAATGTCGGAGAATTGGTCCACGAGATAGTCACCATTGGCCGACAGGACAAATGCGTGAAAACCCGGCGACGACGAGATCTCCTGGATCTCACCGGTGGCGAGGTCAACCCGATCGATCTGGCGTTCCAGCGGCGTATTGCGCGTCGTGACCATATACGCGGCCTGCCGGGCCGTGTCAAACGCCACCGGGTGCCCCGCCGTCAGGATGTCCGACGGAATCGTGTCGATCATCCAGTCGCCCGACGTCACCTGCCGCACCAACGTCCCATCCCGATCATAGAGATAGAGATGCATGTAACCATCGCGCTCCGACAGCCAGAGGAATTGTGAGCCGTCGCGCAAGAAGACGGGGGCCGCATAGCGATCCTCGTTGATCCAGGTGGGGTCCATCTCTTGCAAGAGGGTGCGACCAGCGCCGGTCGCGGGATTCCACGCCTTCACCTCCAGCACCGTTTGAGGACGATTCACCGTCATATAAACGACCTCTGCACCGTCCGGCGTCCAGGTAAAAAGGGGCAAGACATATTCCGCGTCCGTCCCAAGCGGGATCGCCTGCGCCGGTGCATCGTCAGTGAGTGAGAGTACATGCAATGAAATCCGTGGGTTTGGGCTGCCTACCGTCGGGAAGCGCGTCCAGGTCACCGTGGCGGGGACCGTCTCATAGTCCACCGTCGGATCGCTCTGAACGTCACTGTCATCCAATCGCATATAGAAAAACCATTTGCCGTCAGGCGACCAGGCATAGGCCGGCTGGGCGGCACGCGTTGCGAGTTCCTCCGTGTAGACCCAATCCAACCCGCCATTATAAACCGTCGCACTGCCATCGGTGGTCAGTTGCCGGATCTGCTCATCACCGACATCGATCACGAAAAGGTCGTTGTCCTGTGCGTAGGAAATCTGCGAACCGTCCGGCGAGAAATCCACAGCGGTCTTGGGGCTATCGGAAGTGGCCAGTGACCTGAGGTCGCCGGTCTCCACATCCAACAGCCAGAGGACTGTTCGCCGGTGAGCAGCGCCACATCTCCCAACGGAGACCAGTTGGCGGTTGTGATGTCAATGGTGTCGGGCTGCGTCGAAGGATCAAGCAGTTCGCGCTGTTCCCGAGTTCTCGCATCATATAGCCACAGGATATCTTGCCCGTTTTCGGGCTGGACATAGATCATTTGCGGCGCAACGGGATTCCATTGAAAATTGGAGGGCACTGGCCCCATCAGTGCACCTGGCGCAATCAACATTGCCGGCGTAATTTCAGTGGTAGCCGCCGCCTCAGCGTCGAAGAAAGCCAGCGTTGAGAGCACCTGCAGCACCAGATCGTGGCTCTCCTGCCCGGGGATAAAGGTTTGCGCCCATGCGCCAAAACTGGCGTTGTCCAGATCGTGGTAGATTTGCGTCCAGGACTCCGTACCATCCGGCGCCATACTGTAACAGGTGTCTGTCGCCCCCTGGGCAAGTTGCACCGTGTCATAGCCACCCGGGCAGGCGCCACCAAAGCCGGCGCCCCAGGCGAGCCACACCGCCCCCTCTGTGCCCGTCACCACCACGGTTTGGTAGGTATCCCCTGCCGATGGCGCGATCGGCTCTGCCACCCACGCGGGCGGATATTGAATGCTGAATCCGGCGTCGTTGCTGTAGGTGAGCCAACCGTCACCGGCCTCCGCCGGCGTGGCGCCGGCATCCGGCCGCGCGTCGCCGGGTGCTGCGGCAACGGATCCCACCAGAACCAAGAGATACGCAAATGCCATCGTGATGGCGAAGGCGTACTTGTTCAAAAGCAGACGGAACGATCGGATCGGATTCATGGTGTTGCTCCTGAGGAAAGTTGAAGCGAGTGATGGCGCGTTGAAGCCGCTGCGTCAGCCTGCCGGGTGTGAACTTACGTAGATGCTTACATTGTAGAACGGGGAGGGAATTTTGTCTACGATCCTGCTGATTTTCGAGATCAGCCTGGCACAGCGTGATCATCAGTGTGCTCACCGGATGGGCGGGGGGACGGGGCCACCACCGCAGCAACCCCCAGGCACGAAAAATCTCCGGGGGGGAGGAAGCAGGCTTGCTTGGCCTGCGCCCGCGGATTGTCCTTAGCTGATGCCGGCGGGGGGGACCACCACCCTCGAGGTGCTCTGACGGGGCCCGGGCCCAAAAGAGGGGCGGCGCAGAAGATCTGCGCCGCCCCTGATTTCAACTTACTGTGTCTTACCGCTTCGCCTTATTCCCCGCCGTCGCCCGGATCAGATCCCGGTTCATCGCGGCGATGAACTCCAGACGAATCTCCTTGGGGCAGACCGCCTCGCACTCACCAAAGTTCGTGCACCCACCAAATCCTTCCTTGTCCATCTGCTCAACCATCAGCAGCGCGCGGTCGTAGCGCTCCGGCTGCCCCTGCGGCATCGAATTCAGATGCGCCAATTTGGCCGCCGTAAAGAGCATCGCCGATGAGTTCGGGCACGCGGCCACGCATGCGCCACAGCCAATGCAGGCCGCGGCATCCATCGAGCGCTCCGCCTTCTCCTTTGGCACGAGCAACACGCTGGCGTCGGTCGCCGCTCCTGTGTTGACGGAAATGTAGCCGCCCGCCTGGATGATCCGGTCAAACGACGTGCGATCCACCACCAGATCCTTGAGGACTGGGAACGCCTTGGAACGCCACGGCTCCACTGTGATCGTGTCCCCATCCTTAAAGACCCGCATATGGAGTTGGCAGGTCGTCGTGGCACGCTTCGGGACCGTGCGCAACCCCGTCGATCACCAGACCGCACATGCCGCAGATCCCCTCACGACAGTCGCTGTCAAAGGCGACCGGTTCCTCACCCTTTTCGATCAGACCGTTGTTCAAAAGGTCGAGCATCTCTAGGAACGAACTATCCTCGCTGACATCGTCCAGGTCATAATCCACAAGTTTCCCGGGAGCCTGTGTGCTATCCTGCCGCCAGATTCGAAGCTTGATATGCATAGCGTGTTTTCCCCTGTTATGGCAAAGGTGACTGGGTCCTCACCTGGTTATTTGTAGCTGCGTGTCGCCAACTTCACATATTCGAATTCTAGCGGCTCTTTGTGGAGCACGGGCATGGCGTTGTCGCCCATATACTGCCAGGCCGACACATAGGTATATTCCGCATCGTTGCGCAGGGCTTCGCCATCTTCGGTCTGGTACTCCTCGCGGAAGTGCCCGCCGCATGACTCATTGCGCTGAAGTGCATCGATGCACATGAGTTCACCCAGTTCAAAGAAGTCGGCCACGCGTCCGGCCTTTTCCAACTCCTGATTGAGATCGTTGCCTTCGCCCAGCACGCGCACGTTCTGCCAGAACTCGTCGCGTAGTTTCGGAATTTCCTGAATGGCCTTTTCAAGCCCTTCGGCGGTGCGTGACATGCCGCAGTATTCCCACATGATCTTGCCGAGTTCACGGTGGTAGTAATCCACCGGCTTCGTGCCTTTCACGCTCAACAGCCGGTTCTCGATCTGGGTGATGCCGGCGATGGTATCCTTGACCTCTGGGCTGTCCAGTGTCACCTTGTCGAGCTTCGTCGACGCCATGTAATTGGGTAGCGTGGCAGGCAACACAAAATACCCATCCGCCAGCCCCTGCATCAGCGCGCTGGCGCCCAGGCGATTGGCGCCGTGATCGGAGAAGTTCGCCTCCCCGATCACAAACAACCCGGGGATGTTGCTCATCAGATAGTAGTCCACCCACAGCCCGCCCATCGTGTAGTGCGGCGCCGGATAGATGCGCATCGGCGTCTTGTAGGCATCTTCACCGGTGATGTTGTCGTACATGTCAAAGAGGTTGCCGTAGCGATTGGCGATCACCTTCTGCCCGAGGCGCTGAATCGAATCGGCAAAGTCCAGGTACACGCCGTTGCGCAGCGGGCCGACACCACGATCGGCGTCGACCTGACGCTTGGCCGCTCGCGAGGAGATGTCGCGCGGCGCCAGGTTGCCATAACTCGGATAGGTCTCTTCCAAATAGTAGAAGCGCTCCGCCTCGGGAATTTGGTCCGCCGGCCGGTTATCGCCCGCATTGCGCGGCACCCAGATGCGCCCGTCGTTGCGCAGGGATTCGCTCATCAGCGTCAATTTGGACTGGTGCTCGCCTGCCGGCGGGATGCAGGTGGGGTGAATCTGCGTAAAGCAGGGATTGGCAAAGAGCGCGCCCCGCTTGTACGAGCGCCAGATGGCCGTCGTGTTGCAGCCTTTGGCGTTGGTCGACAAGAAGAAGACGTTGCTATAACCGCCCGTGGCAAGCACGACGACGTCGGCCAGCCGCGCCTCGATCTGCCCGGTGATCATGTCGCGGGTGACAATGCCACGCGCCCGGCCGTTGACCACGATCAGGTCAAGCATCTCGCACCGGTTGTACATGGTCACGGTCTTGGCCGCAATCTGCCGTGACAACGCCTGGTACGCGCCCAGTAAAAGTTGCTGCCCGGTCTGGCCACGGGCGTAAAAGGTGCGGGCGACCTGGGCGCCGCCAAACGACCGGTTGTCCAGCAGACCGCCGTATTCACGCGCAAAGGGCACGCCCTGCGCCACACATTGGTCGATAATGGCGTTGCTGACTTCGGCAAGCCGGTAGACGTTGGCTTCACGGGCACGGAAGTCGCCACCTTTGACGGTGTCGTAGAAGAGGCGGTAAACGCTGTCGCCATCGTTGCGGTAATTCTTGGCCGCATTGATGCCGCCCTGCGCCGCGACACTGTGCGCACGCCGGGGGCTGTCTTGATAGGCATAGCATTCAACGTTGTAGCCCAGTTCGCCCAATGAAGCAGCCGCCGCTGCGCCACCGAGCCCCGACCCGACCACGATGATCTTAAAGCGGCGCCGATTCGTGGGGTTGACCAACTTCATTTCAAACTTGGTGCGCTCCCACTTCGTCTCGATCGGTCCTGCCGGCGCCTTGCCATCGAGCATGACTTCGGTGAAGACCGGCACGGACACCTTGGCCTGGCGCTGGAGATAGTGTGCTTGGCGCGGCTGCGCCTGTCACAGACTGATTCGACATATCAATTCGCTCCTCGATGTTTGCCACTACACCGGCTTCAGGAATCCAAACAACACCGCCAACGGCACCAGCATGAACCCAAGCGGGATGAGAATTGCAGTTAGCCATGCAAGACCGCGGAAGAAGCCATCCCAGTCGCGGTTATTGAGACCCACGGTCTGGAACATGCTCCACACGCCGTGAAAGAGGTGGAGACCCAGCACCGCCAGCACTAAGATGTAGAAGCCGGAGATCAGCGGGTTTGAGAAAGCGGTCACCACATTGTTGTAGGGACCGTAGCGGGGAGTCAGTACGGTGTTGGGCAACGCCGTCCAGGTGAATTGCGCCAGATGGAAGATGATGAACAAGATGATAAGCACGCCGCCAATGCGCATAAAGCGGCTTGCATAGTTCGCCTTGAGCACACGTTTCACGGCATAGCTGCTGCCATGCGCCTTCCGCGCCTGGCTGTACAGCGAGAACGCCGACCACATGTGAAGCAGGATTGCAGTGACCGTCACAATCCGCAGCAACCAGAGCACCTGTCCATAGGAGAATACCGGTTCTCCGACTTCTCGGAGCCATTCGGCATAATGGTTAAACGATTCCGGCCCCTGGAAGATGTGTAGATTGCCCCACATGTGCATGGCAATAAAGCCGATCCAGATGACCCCGGTGAGGGCCATAATGACCTTCTTGCCGATGGATGTCTTGGGCAGGGTCATGACTTGCTGCATGGCTTGCTCCTTCTTGATGTTGTGCGTTTTGTGCAGTATGTAGTGCTCAAACTCAGGAGAGTATATCTGACGCCGTATGACGCTTTCGATGCGCACGGCTGCATTTTACTACAGCCTCGCATCGATCCGGAAGCACAGCCAGAATTCGTATACCTTTGTGCGAGTTTAATACAGAACAATTTATTTGTGAATTGCGACACAATCTAGCAGCGAGTATCCATGTATGCTATACTATGAGTAGCAGCGTATTTGCTTAGCGCGTTGCAGCCCCGCAGGGGTGATGACTCCGCCGTCAAGCCGTACACCACTGAAGCCCCCTGCCCTACGCCTGCCCTCACACACCGGCAAATTTTCGTCGTGTAATTTCGCTTACCAGGACTTACAGTTGAGAACCCTGCGCAGGTGACACAGGGAAAGGAGCAGCATATGAAGACGCATTCGTCGACCTTTGTCGCCGGCAGTCTCATCGTACTGCTGGCAGTTCTGTTTGCAGGTGCGGCGCTGTTCGTGCAAACCGCGGTAGCGCAACCGATCACCCCCTTCGGCGCCCATCCGATGCAGGACCACTGGGGGCAGGCTGCCGCCGGAGCCGGTGCGGGCACCCGCTGGACCTCCAGCAGCGGCACTGCCATCACGGGCATCACGACCGCCGTATCCGCCCAAACCGGCGTGCTTGGGCGGAGCCGCACCGGCTATGGCGTCTATGGCGACGCCGTCAACAACACAGTGGCTGCCAATGCCGGCGTCTACGGCGTGTCCGCATCCGAGCGCCGCTGGCGTGTGCGTGGCCTGGCGTCCAGCACCACCGGGCAGCGCGATCGGCGTCAGCGGTCAGTCCAACGCCAAACAGGAATCGGCGTGTATGGCCAAGGCCATCGCGGCGTCTACGGCTTCTCAGCTGCGCTCAGCGGTGACGGCGTTATGGGCTGTGCGGCTGCGCCAAGATAGGGCGTGGGGGTATGGGCGAGTCGGCTGGGTCCACCGGCATCGGTGGCAACTTTATTGCCCAGGCGACCGGCGACTGTTCAACTCCGGTGTCTTTGGCACGCCAATGGCCACATGGCATCGGTGTCCGGGCCCACGCCAACGCAGCCGACGGCATCGACAATATCGGCGTCCTGGGGCTTTTGTGGGCAATAACAACGGCTATGGCGTGGTCGCGGCCCAGGCAGGCTACTCCAACGATGATGTCTCCGCCGGTTACTACGAATCCGGCGTGCTTGGCGGTGGGTACAGCGGCGTGATTGGGTTCTCGAAGGCAGCCAACGGGTTCGGCGTGTTTGGTCACGCCAGTAGGGTCAGGCGGCATGGGGGTCCGGGAACCACAGATGCAACCAATGGCTGGGCCGTAGTTTCTCTCTCAGGTGCAGGAAATGGCGTCTCGATCAGCACACCGGCCGGAAAGGTTGGCTTAACCGTAGCTGGCGGCACCAAGAACGCAGTCGTCGCCACTGCCGATGGCGCACGCTGCTCTATGCCGAAGAGGCCACCAGTGTCTGGTTCACCGACTACGGGTTCGCGGCCCTCGAAAATGGAAACGCCCAGGTGACCATTGACCCGATTTTTGCCCAGACCGCCAATCTCAACCACCCGTATCACGTCTTCCTTGAACCCTACGGCGCCGCCGCGCTCTATGTCGCCGAGGCGAACCCGCCGGCTTCACCGTGCGCGTGCATGACGGCGACCCGAATGCGGAGTTCTCCTACCGGATCGTGGCCCGGCGCCTTGGCTATGAGGATGACCGGCTCGAGCGCGCGCCGCAGAGCGACAACGATCCCAACCTCTTCCAGGCAGCTGCCGCATCGAAACCGAGCGCATGGTTACAGCGCCCCGAAGGAGTTCGTTCAGACAGTGCAGCGGTCATGGGGAAAACCGTGACTGAGAAGCCCGTGCAGGAGCTGCCACCCGAGCCAGCGCCGGTCTTTGAGGATCTGTCCATGGAGGCGCCGCCGGCATCCGCACCGCGCACCGATGTCGTTGCCCCCGTGGCGCCGGCGCCCCTGCCGGCCGGTGCGCACCAGCTCTTTGCACCGGTGCTCGGCAAGTAGCGCTGCTGCAGATCCTCACGCGTGCAGACAAGCATGCACACAACGCCAGCGAGGGGACAGGTAGCAGCCTGTCCCCTACGCATCAAGCTAAGGACCAGAATCTCCCGCAGAGACGCTGAGCGCAGGAAATACCTGGAACCTCGCAAAAGTTGCCACAGCACAGAGACCACGAAAGGAACGATGGCACGCTTTTCTTTGTGTTCTTTGCGCTCTTTGTGGTCATGATGCTTTTCACGCGTCCCTGCGGGAGGACTTCCTTGTCTTCCCTTTGCGTCTTTGCGGCTTGGCGGAGAGTTTGGTTCTTACCTTCAATGCGTTTTGTAGTATCCTTCTCCAATTGAAAGCCTCCACGTGTCCCGTTTCAGAATCCACTCTGACTCTACACGAACGGCTTCATGGGACTGTTCTCCCCCATCACGAACCACGCGCACAAATAACAATTCACATCGAAAGGAGAAGCCATGCTGATCGGTATCGATTGGGGCGGTACAAAAATCGAAGGCGTCGCCATGCGCAATGCCGGCGTCGAACTCCTGCGCATCCGGGAACCGACGCCGCGCCACGACTATGAAGGTTGTATCAAAATGATTGTCCGCATCATCGCTGCACTGGAAGCGCAGACCGGTGAACGCGGCTCCATCGGCATCGGCATCCCCGGTTCCCTGGAACCGATCAGCCGGGTCGGCAAGGGCGCCAGCTCGACCTGGTTGCTGGGAAGACCAGTCGAACGCGATCTGCAACTTGCGATCCAACGCGACATCCGCGTCGAGAATGACGCGGATTGCTTTGCCGCATCCGAAGCGGTGGACGGCGCTGGCGTCGGTTTCAATGTGGTCTTCGGAGTCATATTGGCCTCTGGGGCCGGTGCGGGTATCGCGGTTGGCGGTAAAGCACACCATGGCCCCAACAACAGCGCCGGCGAGTGGGGACATAACCCCCTGCCGTTCCCAAACGTGTCCGAGTTGCCTGGCAAATCCTGCTATTGCGGGCGTCACGGATGTATGGAAACGTGGGTCTCGGGACGTGCGTTTGAAGCCCAATATACGGAACATACCGGTGAAACGCTGAAGGCATGGGAAATCATCGATAAGAAACGGCAGGGCGATCGGCTGTGCGGCATGCTGTGGGATCGATATGTGGATCGCGTTGCCCGCGGGCTGGCCACCGTGGTCAATTCCCTCGATCCAGACATCTTTGTCATGGGGGGCGGCATGTCGAATGTCGACGAAATCTACGCGGATCTGCCACCCGCGCTGGCCAAACGGACCTTTTCGACCGTATTTCACACCCCGATCCGCAAAGCAGTGCATGGTGATTCGAGCGGCGTACGTGGCGCGGCGTGGCTGTGGCGCTAGGAGAAAAGTGCAAGACTTTCCCGCAAAGACGCCAAGACGCAAAGGAAATGCAAGGCGGGGATCCCTGCAAAAAGCATAAAACGATCAAAGTGAACTGACAAGGGACTTAAACAATGTACCAGCAAATGTTTCGACTCGACGGACGCACCGGATTTGTCACAGGTGCTGCGCGCGGCATTGGGTTGTGCACGGCAGAAGCGCTGGCCGAGGCGGGCGCCAGAGTACTTATTTCGGACGTGAATCCAGCGACTCTCGCCGAAGGAGAAGCCTACCTGAAACAGAAGGGTTACGACGTTGCAACCATGGTGCTCGACGTGACCGACTCAGCCGCGTGCGACCGGGCCGCCGAGGAGGCAAACCGGCTCTACGGTCCCGTTGACATCCTCATCGCGAACGCCGGCATCGCCCGCCCGGATACGCCCGGCGAAGAGATGCCCGACGAGACCTGGCTCAAGGTGCTCGATGTGAACTTGAACGGCATTTTCTGGAGTTGCCGCGCCTTCGCCCGCCCTATGCTCGCACGCGGCCGCGGCGCCATCGTGACCATCGGCTCGATGTCCGGGGTGATCTCCAACAAACCCCAACGCCAGGTCCCCTACAATGCATCGAAAGCGGCCGTCCATCACATGACCCGCTCACTCGCCGGCGAGTGGGCAGAACGCGGCGTTCGCATCAATTGCGTGGCACCAACTTATGTCAACACACTAATGTCCAACATCACAGCCCAGGATCCATACTACTTTGGCCCCTGGATGGAAAACACGCCGATGAAACGTATGGTGGAGCCGGAAGAGATCGCCGCGGTCAACCTATTCCTGGCGTCAGACGCATCGAGCGGCATGACCGGCACGATCGTTCTCGTCGATGCAGGGTATACAATCTGGTGATTCGGCACGGAGACAAGAAGATGACAGAAACAGCACAACCCTTGACGCCTGAGGATCCCCAGATCACCGCAAGGTTCAAGTTCTCGCTGGGGCTGATTCGTGAAGCCGGTGACCTGGCGCTCAGCTATTTCAACAAACGTGATTCGCTGACGATCAAGCGCAAAGGGCTCCAGGACATGGCAAGCGAGGCCGACCTGAACACCGAACTCTTGATCAAGCGACGACTCGAAGCAAGGTTCCCCGAAGACGCCTTCTTTGGTGAGGAGACCGGCACGTCAATCACGGACGCGGGCCAGGGCATCTGGGTGGTCGATCCCATCGACGGTACGCAGCCTTTCATCTCCGGGATGTCCGGCTGGTGCGTCTCCATCGCGTTCGTCAAAGCCAATACCCTGGAGTTCGGGATGGTTTACGCCCCGGTGTGCAACGAATTGTTTACCGGCGGCCGGCATCATCCCGCAATGCTCAACGGCTTGCCCGTGATGAGGCATCCGGGACGCTCGATTCGCGAAGGCATCGTGGGCGTCGGTTATTCGCCACACGTCGCGGCCGACACGTTCCTGGCGGTCTTTTCACGCTTGCTGAAGGCGGGCGGCATGTTTTTCCGCGAGGGGTCCGGCGCCCTCACCCTCAGCTATGTCGGGGCCGGCCGGCTTATCGGCTATGTGGAACCCTACATCAACTCATGGGATTGTCTTGGTGCGATTGCCGTAGTCCGGGCAGCCGGTCTGCAAGTCAACGACTTTCTGGCCAATGACGGTCTCCACAAAGGCAACCACATCCTCGCGGGCAATCCAGAAGTCTACGCCGAGCTACTGGCGATCTACACGGCTCAATAGCGGCCATGCGAAACACCTGTCGGGAAGTTGCATGGCTCCTGACAGGTGTTTCAGTAAGATAGATCACAGTATTTCCCAGATATCACTAGTATTCTCCCTGCCACAAACCATGCGCCGGTCTCACTCAACTCCCCTTCAGCCGGCGCCTTGATTCGTACAGCGCAACCTGTTCAGTCGCACGCACTCCAGGCGCTTGTTACCTTGATAACAAGCGTGCTTGGACATTTTGCGTTTATGCCTCAGTGACAAAGCGTTGCTCCCCAACGCTTTTCAGACGCCATTCATGTTGAGTGACGCCCTTACGTAGAACCGGATTCAGGAGGAGGAACCCATGAAGAGAACGCAGCAAGTTTTGGCAGCGCTCGTGATTGCGGTGCTCATGCTGTCACCGACATTGTCGGTCGCACTCGCCCAGGACGACCTACCCGGTGGCATTACCGGCCCCAACACGATGTTCATCCCGTTTGCGAGCCAGGGCAACGGGGCAGACCAGGGCGCAAGTGAACCGATTACGTCCGTCCCTGATACGATCTCGGCAATCTCAACCGAGCGTGTCGAGAAGGATGCGGTAGCCGGCACGGCGACGCCCCAAGACCAATTCCGCCTCGTCAGCCTGATTGTCGTGCTCGACAGTTCGATTGACGCCGGCAGCGTGCAGGGCATCCCAAACGCCGAAATCGTGCACCGGTACAAGCACGTGTTTAACGGCGTTTCAGTCCTCACACCCAGCGAGAATGTCGAATCCATCAGCCAACTGTCAGGCGTCTCCGCGGTCTACCTGGATACGCTACAGCAGCCCGACACCGAAGTGTCGCCCGGCTTCATCGGTGCGCCCACCGTATGGAACGCACTGGGTGGACAGACAAGCGCCGGCGAAACCGTGGTCGTCGGTGTGCTGGACAGCGGCATCTGGCCAGAGCACCCATCATTCAGCGACCCCGATCCCTCCGGGAAGCCCTATCCACCTGCCCCCGGTGGGCCGTATGCGTGCCAATTTGGCAGCACCGTTACCGGCGACGCACCGTTCACCTGCAACAATAAGCTGGTCGGCGCCTATCGCTTTATGGCCACCTATGACGCCGTGATCGGGTTGCTGCCAAACGAATTCAAGTCGGCCCGCGACGACAACGGTCATGGCACCCACACCTCATCGACCGCGGCAGGCAACGCAGGCGTTTCTGCCAGTATCTACGGCATCGATCGCGGCAAGGTCTCTGGCATTGCACCCCGTGCGCGCGTGATCATGTACAAGGTCTGCGGCGACCAGGGTTGTTTCCAGAGTGACTCCGTGGCCGCTGTCGACCAGGCAATCCAGGACAAGGTCAACGCGATCAACTTCTCGATCAGCGGCGGCAATACACCGTACTCCGATGCCGTTGAACTCGCCTTCCTGAAAGCCTATGACAACGGTATCTTTGTCGCCGCATCCGCCGGCAATTCCGGCCCTGGCGCCAATACGGTCTCGCACCGCGGACCCTGGGTGACCACCGTCGCCGCCAGCACCAGCAATCGCTACTTCCTCAGCACCATCACACTCACGGCAAGCAATGGTGACACGCTCACGCTCTCCGGCGCAACTGTGACCGATGGCATCAGCACACCGACGCCGGTCGTGACTTCACCCGACACGGCGTGTAACCCAATGGCAGCAGGCACCTTCAACGGCGAAATCGTCGTCTGCCCACGCATCGGTGCGCGCCTCTCCAAGGGCTACAACATCGCCAATGCCGGCGGTGGCGGCATGATCTTGTACAACACGACGCAACTCGGCATCCTCACCGATAACCATTTCCTGCCCAGCGTGCACGTGGATCAGGCCGATGGCGTCACCCTACAAAACTTCATGGCGACCCACACCGGCGTCATGGGTGTCTTCACACGCGGCGCCCCCGGCCCAGCACTGGGCGACATGATGGCGTCCTTCAGTTCTCGCGGCGGTCCTGCCCAGGTGCTGGGCGTGAACAAGCCCGATGTCACCGCACCCGGGGTTCAGATCCTGGCCGGCACGACCCCAATGGGCGCAACGCCATTGAGCGGCGCTCCTGGCCAACTGTTCCAATCCATCCAGGGCACCTCGATGTCCAGCCCGCATGTCGCCGGGGCAGGCGCGCTCCTCAAGGCGCTCCATCCGGATTGGACGCCGGGCCAGATCAAGTCAGCCTTGATGACGACTGCCAAGACCAGTGTCGTGCGTGAAGACGGCGTGACACCGGCGACACCGTACGACGACGGCGCCGGGCGCATTGATCTGAACAAGGCGGGCGCACCGCTCGTCACGATGGATGAAACGGCTGCAAACTATGCGGCGCTCAAGGATAGCCTCTGGAACGCCAACTATCCAAGCTTCTATCACCCAGGTCTGCCAGGGGCTATCACCGTTCAACGCACTTTGCGCAACGTCACGGACAAGAAGGTCGAACTCGTGCTTTCGACCACGACCGATCAGAAGGACTGGAAGATTGTTGTGTCCAAGGAACTCAAGGCGCCGGCGAACGGTGCTGTGACCTTTGACATTACGATCGACGCGCGCAGCGTACCCCTGGGCCAATCTCGCCATGGTGCGATCCTGCTGAAGAAGGGCAACTCAACGCTGCATATCCCCGTCTCGTTTGTGCGCGGCCAGGCCAACGTGACCATCTCCAAGACCTGCACCCCGGCGACCTTCAAAGAAGAGAAGGGGTCCACTGCCTGCACGATCACCATGCAGAATACGACGTTCAATGCCGCCAATGTGGCGATGACGGATCGGCTGCCGAAGGGCATGAAAATTGTGCCCGGCACCCTGGTCGGTGGCGTACAGCCCGATAAGAAGACGGTCACGTACAGCGGTGCCCTCGCCGGCGCACAACCGCCGCAGGTTGCCGTGGCGCTGGACCCGAATGCTACGGTTGCCGGTTACTTGCCCCTGTCCACCTTTGGCGTCGGACCAATCTCCGGCGTTGGTGACGAGACCATCTCGAATTTCAATGTGCCGGGATTCATGTTTGGCGGCACGACAAACACCCGGCTCGGATTGGTCTCGAACGGCTATATCGTCGTGGGCGGTGGCACCGGTGGTGACATCAACTTCGTCAACACCGACTTGCCCGATGGCGCCGCACCGAATAATGTGCTGGCACCGTTCTGGACCGACCTCAACCCGGCCTTTGGTGGTGTCATGCGCATCGGGACGTTGACCGACGGCGTCAACACCTGGATTGTGGCTGAATGGGATGGTGTCGCGAACTACAGTGATCGCAAACCGAACGATTTCCAAGTGTGGATTCGCACCGGCAACGTGGAAGACATCACGTTTGTCTATGGTCCCAATACCAGCAATGGCGAAGGCGGGGTCTATACTGTCGGCGCCGAAAACATCTTCGGCAACTCCGGTGGCGCGATCTTCTACAACGGCGACGGTGCACCGCCTACGCCGACGAATACGACCGGGTATACGGTCAAGGTAACGTCAGTGGCAGGCGCCCCAGGCGCAGCCGCGACCGTAAGTTTCAGCATGAAGTCCGATGAAGAAGGTCCGTGGCAAAACTGCGCGGAGTTGACGAGCCCCAGCTTCCAGGGCGTCGCCATCTCGTGTGCACAAGGCAAGGTCGTGGACTAGCGTTGGCAAGCCTCGGCGGTGGCGGGCAGGCTCTGCCCGCCACCGCCGAGGCGCCGCTGACGCGAAGGTAGATTATCCGCCGGCAGCCGGATTCTCACAGAGAAACGGCGCCTTCGTCTCGCCACTGTGATAAACATACTCCTTGCCATCCACACTCAACACAATCCGCATGCCATCCTGTAGCACCTGGGCATACATCATGTCCGGCTGTGGGCAGCCCAGACTTGCATCAGGCCAGACAACCGGCTCAGCACTGACCACCGTAATCTGATCTGGGGTCACGCCCAGACGCGCCGCTAAATCGGCGACTGCTGCCGTTGTGATTGGGTCCACCGGCTGTGGTGCGCTCGCCATGTCGTCTCCTCCCGGCTCAGGGGTATTCTCGGCTGTAAGCGGGGCCTTGGTTGCGGCGGCAACTCCCGGGTCAATCGTGGCTTCCGGAACCTCAGCCACTGGCGCCACAGGCCGGCACCCCGCAATCAGACCAATCACTACGATCCAGATCGCAAACCACGTTTTCCGTACTCTCATGTTCTCTCCTCCCATTCACAGAGCGTCTCCAAATAAGCAGCAGAACCATCGCGCAGCCAACCGTCCAACTGCGCCACTTCCTTGAGCTGCTGGCCGCGTAATCGCGGCACTGCCACGAACGCGCTCTCAACTTCGGGCAGTATCGTCATATCACCCCACAGTTTCTCAAATTGGGCCACAGGATAGACATCCTCCTGCCCCTTTCCCCAGCGCTTTTTGACATCCTTGAGTGTGATATAGGTCGGCATGCGCGCAGCAATGGCGCGCACGGCGGCCGCCGTCTTCTCATCATCGTGCAAGTCCTCGCGCGCCAACCCAAACACCTTCAGCAGTTGGTGCAGGTCGATCCAACTGGTGCTGGAATTGTAGTAGGTGAGTGCGAATTCGATCTCCTCACGTGGGAGCGCCAGCCCCTCGACCAGGCGCAACCGGCCGTCAACACGCGCAAGCCCACCCCCGCGATCATCAAGACGCCGCGTGATGACCTCCATCGTCAGCCCCGCACCACGCTCAATATGATGACCAAGCACAATGGGGTCCACGTTTGCGCCAACGGTATCGATATTATGAAGCATCAAATAGCGCAGTTGCGGGCGTTCTGCCCACAATTGCGCCAGCACCCCGTTCCGCAACAGATTCGGCGCTTCATACCAGTGCCCGACAGGATGCAGACATTGCGCCGGCAGGTTATCGGTGTAGTCGCTGCCTTCGCCCATCTGTTGTGCCCAGCCAATCAGGGCGGCATGGAGACTCTCACGGACCTTCTGCGCCTGCTCATCGAGCAACTGCTGCGGCATCTCTTCCCAGGCAAAGCGCAGATCGCGCCGTAGGAATCATCCGCAGACCGATGTTGCGACCGGGTGAAAGCAGTAAAGGCCCAGGATAGCCATAGTTGCCGGCCGCGTCCAGGGTTGCGGCAATGGCATCGTGTGTCAGGTAGCTCGTCGTGATAATGTGCGGCAGCGGCGTCCCGGCCAGCCGGCCTGCACGCCGGCTTTTGGCGAGGTGGACCTCGATGAAGTTACGGTGCCGCCCACCGACCCGCGCAAATGGATTCAACGCCTTGACCACACCGGCGCCTCTTGTCCACCGGCTGCCGGCGCCACCGGCCAGCGAGACGACGGCAACGGCGCCGTCTTCGAGCGCAGCCAAACCGAGCCGGTGCAACTCCGCTTGCCTTCCCGGTGAGAGCGCGCTGATGTTGAACACATCCTCCGGCCCGACATTCTCGATCTTACTACGGACCGGCAACCGGTTCTGCGCCAGACCGATGCGACCGCTGCGCAGATCGGCGCGGATCTGCTCGTGCTGCACCCGGTCGAATCCATTCTCCTCTAGCAGCGCCGCCAGACTCTGCTGTTTGTCCCTGGCGTCGTCACTGTGCGGCAGCAATCGATCAAAGAGCGCCTGCACCATACCACCAAGCGCTGGATCGGTGCGGCTGGCCACCCCAAATGCATCCAGTTCAGCGCGTCGCGAGACGGACAGGTTGCGCTGCTCAGAACGCAAGACGGTTGGCAGCGTCAACGTATAATATCCAGGTGGCATCAACGCGTCGCTGCCGGTGCGGAGGTCGGCATAGGTGCCACGTTCATTGATGGCAAAGTCGTAGACGACCGGATCCATCGCAAAAGGGACCGCCGCTCCAAGTTCCTGCTTAGTCGCCTGCATGATCGCCTGCAACCGCGCCTGGGCAAAGGACTTGCGTTGTGGGTCGAAGATGAACCCCATGCCGCCACCGGCCATGCCCCCCAGCATCCAGAAGCCCCAGAAATCAGCACCGAACTCGGCGCGCACCCGGTCGATCAAGGTCTCAGTGTAGAGGTTGCTGGCCCACGGAATGATGGTTTGAATCGGGCCACGGAAATTGCGCTCCGTGGCTGCGCCCACTGCGCGGATGTCGCCGGCGCGCAGGTCCTGTGTGATCTCATGGTAGAGACGCACCGCCTCCAAACGACCACGCCACTCGTTCTCGGCGCGTAATAGATACTTCTCGGTCACCATCTCCAAGATCGGCCCTACATCCTGTGCCATGCCCCCGTGCACCAACACCAGGCAATCCTGGAGCAACGCGCGGGTGCCGGCGGAGACGTCATCCTGGGTCAAAATCGTATGATTTGGCAGCAGGCGCCCACGGCTCACGCCAAATTCAGGGTCGTCCGGCCCAGCTTCGACGCCTTCAATCAGCTTCATACCCGGCCACACGCCACCCGAATCTTGCCAACCGCCGCCGGAGCCACCCAGCCACTCGCCCAGGATAGCACGCGCCGCCACGACGCGGCGCTCCGTTTCGCTCAATTGACCGGTCAGGGCACGGGTCTGGCCCGTGGCGCGCATGCAGGCGGCGATCAATGAAGCCAACAGATTGGTCGAGACCGCCAGCCGCGAACCCTTCGGGATGCCGTTGACGACACTGACCAATTCAATCCCGTAGCCCGGTTCGATCAGCCGGGCCAACAGATCGGCCAGCGATTGGCCCGAACCTTCCACCCCCGGCGGCACAATCCCGGACGCAATCACCGCCGCCTTCAGCAGCCCAGTGTAGTCCTTGGCAAAATCGAAGATGTCGGCCAGCGAGGTAATCTCTGCAACTGCGCCAAGGTCAACGCTGACCAGACGCAAGATGGGTTGATCAATAATCCGGAAAAACGTCTCGATGGGCGGGCGGGGCGCGGTCGCACCGTGCGCCCCGCGCACGCTCAAGTCAATCGAGACATTGAGTACGCGCGCTCCTTCCGGGAAATCCATTCCCAGGAAAAAAATATCGCTCCAGCCGCTATGGCTGAGATCCATCCGGACCGGCGTCGCCTCATGCAGGATGGGAAAGAGCCGCTCGCGGGCGCCGCCGGCATGCGTTGCTGCAGACCGGTAGAGTTCGGGACGCACCCGCAGCGGGTGATCCGCCGGGTGGCCGATGCGAAACATCCACTGGTTGCCGCGCACAGAGCGCACGCTGCGCCGCACCTGATTGGCCAGGGTCTGGAATCCAAGCCGATGGTAGGCTTCGGCCAGTGCGCTGGCAATACCGTCGCTTAACGGTTCCGCCAGAAAGAGATCAATCGCCTCCTCGAACCGGCGCCGCAGCAGGTTGTTGTACCCGTCAAACGGCACTAGCCCGGTCTGCTCAAGAGCCGGCTTCAGCGGGATGTGAAAACGATAGATCGCATAGAGGAAGAAGAGGGCACGGACGCGTTCATACAGGTTGTCGCTGGTGCGGCGAAATTGATCCAGTGCAGCGCACTCGTCGCGCAGTTCCGCAAGCGACGCCGACCGGCAAAATTCATCGAGCGATCGGTTCCGCACGGCTGGGTCTTCGGCAGTGATCATCTTGATGAGTTCGCTCATGGCTGCGGCCGCCCCAGTTCACGCTGCGCCAGCAACTCCACCAGGCGCGCAAGGACCTCTTCCCGATCACGGCCGGCGAGGGCGAGCGCCATTTGCGCCATCAATAGCCCATACTTGACACCCACGTCATAGCGCGATCCGGTCAATTCCAGTGCCAGATATTGCTCGCGGGCCGGCAATTCCGCCAGCGCTGCCGAGAGGGTGTAGCCGGATCGGGCTGCGCCACCACGCTCGATCTGGTTGCCCAGAATGTCGACCACCACCGGCGTCAACACATGCATGCCAAAGAAGCAAAGATAATGCCCAGCCCGCAGCCCTGGCACAATCAGCCGTTGTTCCGCCTCCGTTGGCGTCGGCTTCTCCACGACAGCATCGACGTCGTACAGTTCATGGTGACCGGCCATCCGCCGTGCACCGATGGCGCCATAATAGGGCAACAGACTCTCACGGGTAGCCTGCACCGCGGAGACGGTGCACGCCGCCGCCTCGGCGACCGCGACCAGCGCCTGTGCGCAGGTCTGGTTGGTGCCGCTCACGTAGAGGTGGTCACCCACGAGATGCAGAAACGAATCCCCCGCGGTGAAGTTGCGCGCACAATAGACCGCATGCCCGTGGCCGAGTGGCTCCGGTTGTGGGACAAAGTGCAGCCGCCCGGCATGGTGACCCGCCACCTGGGCATAGGCGCGCTCATCGCCAGGGTGGATGACAAGACAGATTTCGTCGACGCCGGCCGCAGTGACCTCTTCGATCAGGACGCTGAGCACTGACTTTTCAATCCCGTCGCGGTCGATCAGTGTTTGCAGGGGCAGCGTGCGCTGCTTGCGTCCCGCTGCGGTGATGACCGCCTTTGTGATCTTCATGGCGTGCACTCCCTGGCCATTCGCTTGGTAAATGGATAAGCAAAGAAATGATAGAGCCGTCGCGTGTGCGACGGCTCTATTTTACACAATCTACACCCATCCCGCCGAACGCAGCGCCGGATGCTCATCGCGCGGCTAGCAGCACATGCGGCAACGGGCGTTCGCGCGTCCCGGAGGAGCTTCGCTTAGGCGCTCTTTGCCTCGGCCGCTGGGGCGTCCGCGGCTGGGGTTGCGGTGCTGTCCACGGCGCCTTCAGGTCCGGACACTTCCGCCGCGACAAACTGATCAATCTCGCCGGACAGTTGGTCGCCGACGGTCAGGGTAACGACCTTGGCGTTGTAGCCCTTCATTTCATCCATGATCTCTTCGGCCGCCTTGTCCTGAACGATGACGAGAATCGCCGACGTGTTGGGATCCATCGACTGGCCAAGTTCTTTAAGCTTCTCCTCAGGCAGCGGCCGGCCCAGATATTTGCCTGCCACGCCACCCAGGATGGCGCCACCCGCAGCCCAGACCAGCAGCCCAGCCGGGCCACCGATCAGACCCAGCAGACCACCCGCAACGAGCCCTGCGGTCGTCCCGACGCCGCCGCGTCCAGGCTGATGAATGTGGGTCTTGCCGTGCTCATCGACCTCGATGACGGCCGAAGCGACGACCTTCATCCCTGCTTCCTTGGCGTCGAGTTTGGCGCTCTTCATGACCTCAGCAGCCCGATCCTTGCCGGGGAAGGAGAAGGCCACGATGTGATAGACGGCGTTTTCGTTTTCTTGATTTGCCATACCCTTTGCTCCTTACATTTTCACAAGATCGATTGCGAAGTGAACACGCAAGCGCACTTTACCACGAATACACGCCTTAACCAATTCCTTACTGTTGGTTGACACCCATGTCCCCCAGGACCGATTGGAAGGTGAACTGCGCCCCGGCGATCAGCATCCCGACAAGGGTCGATCCAATGACGAACACGAGCAGGACCACGATGGGTAACACCAGCGCGCGCCACCCACGCGTTTCGTGGGCGACGGCGGCGCCCATCCATACCGCGAGGAAGCCCAGCGCCACCACGATGCCGTAAATCCCGCCGGAAATGACCGGGAACAGCGCAAGCAGCACCAACACATAGACAGACTGCGCAAACCCCACTGCCCGGAAGGTCTTTGTAAACGTCCCCCGCTTTGTGAGGAGCCAGCCAGCGGCAAAGACGATCGCCACTGCGAGCACCCACAACCCGAGGTCCGCCAGGATGCGCAACGGGTCGAAGCTGCGACGGTGCACCACCGACGAGAGCATGACCGTCACAACGGCAATGAGCAGGGCCGGCCCCGTCATGTACGGGTCTTTCACGACATCAGCGTACGCCGATCGATCCAGGAAGATGCAGCGTCCTGCATAGCCAAGCCAGGTGCCAACGCGCCCAAGCCCGGTCAGTAGGGTTGAAGGCGCCCAATCGTTGACCTTCTGCGCTGCCTCAACCGGCGCCTTTTCCACAACCGGTTTGCCTCGCTGTCGATCCAGGATGTGGAAGACATCGGTCGAGTTACGCGTGTCAGGAACTTCCATGTCAACTGGATGGAAGATAAAGGCGTCCGTCTGCTCGCCGCCTAATCCACCGTGACTTCCCACCAATTCTTCCAACGCAGCCACCGTGCCGTCTGGATAGACCGTGCTGATCAGCCACAGGTCGCCGGCGTTTTCGAAATCCATCACGCGGCGCAACTGCCAGATGCGCTTTTCCATGGAACCGGCGCCAGGCCCCTCGGTTTTTGCATAGGGCGCAACCGGATCTGCACCAACCACTTCGCCGGTGTGCAGGTTGCGGCTACCGCCCTTCCCCAGCACCACCGCCGTCATATCATCGGCGTAGCCGACCACCATCCCCAACCCTTCGTGCTGCACCAGCGCATCCACCATGCCGGGGTATGCCGCGTTCAATTCGCTCAGCTTAATCTTGCGGGGGTAGAGATCAAAATACACCTGGGCAGCATTGCCACTACCATACGCGGTCACTGCCGCCGGCGCTGGCGAAGAAGCGGCGCCGCCTTGATCTGGCGACCCGGAGACGGCAAGGTCCTGACCTTGCTTCGCGCCGGCTTGAGCGAGTTTCTGGCCCTGTTTGGCAACTGCCCTACCCATCGCATTCGACGACCCGGACTGCTGCATATTGGCCAATTCGCCGGCCATCCCCTGCATCCCCTGGACACCGCCGGTGTCGCCGCCGATGGATTGCGCAACAGTCGTGCCTTGCGGCAGCAGTTGTTCGATCAGCTCTTTAATGGTCACTCCATAGCGCTGAAGGAAAGTAGCGCCGAAGGACTGGCCGTGATCAGAGAGGATAATAAAGTCGTACTTGCGCGGCGCTTTCTCCTTAGCCACCAGACGGAGCCGCTCAAAAAGCTTGTCCTGCCGCTTCAGGTCACCAAACGCATCCGTTGTCCACGGTCCCGAATGATGCGCAACCTCGTCATAGCCAAGGTAGAGCATGTAGATCGAAGGCGCGCCGCGCATCATGTCAAGGATGGCGATGTTTGCCGACATGTCACGGGCAATCGAGCACATGCCTGCGCGCAAGAATGGGTACCAATGCTCGAGCCGGTTCAAGCGTGGTTGGACATCTTTCCGCTTCTGCTGCCACCCTTCCCAAACCTCGCGCAGCGCCTCCCAGAAGAACTGCACCAACTCGCGCGTCAGAAAGTACGGGTTCAACATCAGCAGCGCAACGTCCTGCGCACGCCGCTTCTTCTCTTCCTCGCTACCGGTGAACATGTTGGCCATGGTGAACATGGACTTTTCAGCGTCGCCGTCCAGCATATTCATAATGCTGGAGCCATGGCGCATCAACCCTTGACCATGACCGTAGCGACCGTTGAGTTCCGTGGCATCTGAACTCGAGACGTACAACTTCGCCTTACTCTTGTCATACCACCGATACGCAGGGATATCGTTGTTATCACCAAACATGATGCCGGCCTGGCAGGCAGACGTCATTGAGGGTAAGCCACAGTCCACCTTCGTGAAGGTATAGCCGTCCTCGTCGATCATCTTCTGCAAGGTCGGCAGAAGGCCATCCGCAAACGCTTTTTCAATGTGCCAGTAGCTCAGGCCGTCGATTTCGAGCATCATCAGCCCACGCCCGGGTTCTTTGGAGCTATCAAAAGGCTGCTCCTTTGCCCGGCGTTCAATCATGTTCTGATAGAACGAACCTTCCTCATCGATTTCGATAATGCCTGTAAAAATCGTGTTGAAGATGGCAAAGACGATACCGCCGAGCAAGCCGGCGATGAAATTCACTTCAAAACCGGGGAGCAGCCACGCCGTGATCCAAAGTGCCACCGCGTTGACCAGGAAACCGATCACAAACATCGCCACCCACCCAAGAGGCCGTGCAACCAACAGGATTGCGGGGCGCACAAGCAGGTTGACGATCGCCATCAGGAATGCGGCTGAGATTGCAATCAGCGTTCGTGGGGTCTGATCAACCGCTTCAATACTCATGCCTGGCATGATCCAAGCCGTAAGTAGCAGCGACAACGCATCGACTACCCACAGTACGGCAAAACGTACGAGCCGTAGCACAATTGTCCTCACCGTGCCAGTCATCTTCCCTCCCCCTCAATCCCGAATCGCTTTATTCTGTCTGCAAACAAGATCGCCTCACGACACTCATGTCTTTCGCGCCGGAACAAAGAGCACAGCATCGTATGGGGCCAGTTCAGGACCAGACGACCGTGCTCGATCGAGCGATAGCGGTTATGCACAACATCACGCCACCGCACATCAGACGACAACGGTAATTCCACCCGCCTCACACGACTGGAAAAGTTGATGGCAGCAACCGCCATGTCACCCGTCTCATCCCAGCGACGAAAACTGACGATGCCGGATCCGCCAAACTCATGGCCCAAAAACTCAATATGGTCACTGCGCAGCGCACCATGTGATCGGCGGGCATGTATGAGTCGCCGCAAACAGGCATAGTGCGTTGCATTCTCCCCACGCTTCAACTTATGCCACTGCAGCGGCACAAAATCAATCGTTCGCGGACTATCATCGCCGAACTCTTGACCGGCATAGATCATCGGAACACCAGGCGCTCCGAAGAGCGCCACCAGACCACACCGCGCCAGTGCAAGCGCAGTCTTCTGTACAGTCCATCCCTTGGGGCGCTCAATATGCGCGGTCGAATAGAATTTGATTTCGTGCTCGGGACGCACCTCATCGTGGCTGCACGTGTAATTGATGACCTGCGTCGCTGTATGATAGCCGAGGTCACGGAAACCGCCAATCGCCCGATAGATATCCTTCTTTTCCCACTGCCACCGATGATTTAGCACGTCTTCCAGATTGTGATGGAAATAGCCATTCCAAACCGCGTCAATCGGCGTCTGATGGACAAGTTTCTGCTCGGTCTTATCGGGATTCGTGCCGTCCAGCGTCCAGTATTCGGCGATGAGGATGCAGTCAGGCTTTGCTTGTTTCGCCGCCCAGGCAATCGCGTGGATGCCGTGGTATGGATTGAAGTCGGGATCCTGTGGGTTGCGATGATCGTAGTCGACGCCGCCCACCCAATCAAAGCGAAAACCATCGACGTGATACTCTTTCAGCCAATACCGCACCACATCTTGGAAATACCGCGTCGTATCCGGCTCAAAGTGATCCCAATCGACGCCCCCCCACGCTTTAATGGCAGTCGGCGTATGGTGAAAGAAGGGGTTCCAGTCGGCCCATTGTTCACCGTTGGGTCCCCACAGCGGCGGATAAATGTGGTAATAGGGGTGTTCCGACCAGGCATGATTGAAAGCCACGTCGAGAATGACGGCGATCCCGCGCCGGTGACAGGCGTCGACAAAGGCTTTGAAGTCCTGCGGGCTGCCGTAGCTGTTGGCGATTGCATGATAGAAGACAGGGTTGTACCCCCAACTCGAGTCGCCAGGAAACGCCTGAATCGGCATTAATTCAACGGCGTTGACACCCGTTTGGACAAGGTGCGGCAGCAAATTTAGCAGACGCGGAAAATTACCCATCTCCGCGCGCGTATCGCGCCAACGGCCCGCAGCATCGCGCACGCACATTTCGTAGATCACCAGATCGCGCAAAGCCGGCGTGCGCCAGTGCCGGTCGCTCCATTCAAACTGGGGAGCGCCGGTCTGCAGCACCCCCCAGGGATTCCAGGCAGTCCAATCAACCTTAGCGGCATAGGGATCGCCGACCCAGGCATGCGAGTCTTCGTCGACGATCACGTAATAACCATAGCGCGTCCACCCAGGATGTGGCAGGGTGGTCCACCACGTGCCCGCCCCGTCGGTCTGCAGCGGGTTGGCGCGCGTATCCCACTGGTTGAAGTCACCCACCAGGCTGACATAGGGCTTATGGGGTGCGCGCATCACAAACGTGAGTTGACCCTGCTTGATGAGATTGGGATGAACACCCCCCCGCACATCGACAGGCAGCCGTTCGGGCGTCGTAACTTTTTGCAATAGGAGATCGAGTCTTGTCGACATACACAGCGGAATCGCCCGCAACCGCGAGAGCACACGAAGCATCAGTGGCGGTACAAGATAGTCAAAGAGACTTTCGCCTCTCACTTCACTTTCTTCTCCGCGTTTTCTCCGCGTCTCCGCACCTCCGCGTTGGTAGTTAGTGCGGGAGGAAACGATCAACGCGGAGACGCGGAGAAAACGCGGAGTGCGCAGAGAGGTTACATATTCGCGACCAGCGCCTGCCCGAACTCGCTGCACTTCACCTCTGTTGCACCTTCCATGAGACGGGCGAAATCGTAAGTGACCACCTTTTCGCCAATCGTCTTTTCCACGGAATTGATCACGAGGTCGGCAGCTTCGGTCCAGCCCATATGGCGGAGCATCATTTCACCGCTTAGAATCACGGAGGAGGGGTTGACCTTGTCCAGACCGGCGTACTTTGGCGCCGTGCCGTGGGTCGCCTCAAAGATGGCGCGCCCGGTTTCGTAATTGATGTTGGCGCCGGGTGCAATGCCGATGCCGCCCACCTGGGCCGCCAGCGCATCGCTGATGTAGTCGCCATTCAGATTCAGCGTGGCGATCACATCGTACTCGGCCGGGCGGGTCAGAATTTGCTGCAAGAACGCATCGGCAATCACGTCCTTGATGATGATGCCGTTCGGCAGCTTCATCCAGGGACCGCCGTCCAACAGGGTGGCGCCATATTCTTCGCGCGCAACCTTGTACCCCCAGTTCATGAAGGCGCCTTCGGTGAACTTCATGATATTGCCCTTGTGCACCAGGGTGACGCTCTTGCGGTTGTTCGCAATCGCATAATTGATCGCGGAACGCACCAGGCGGCTTGTGCCTTCTTCGCTGACCGGCTTGATGCCGATGCCGCTGGATTCAGGGAAGCGAATCTTGCTGACGCCCATCTCCTTCTGCAGGAAGTCGATCAGCTTGACGGCGCCGGGCGAGTAGGCCTCCCACTCGATGCCGGCGTAAATGTCCTCGGTGTTCTCACGGAAGATGACCATATTGACCGCTTCCGGCCGCTTCACGGGCGAAGGCACCCCGTTAAAATATTGCACCGGGCGCACACACGCATACAGGTCGAGGCGCTGGCGCAACGCAACATTGATCGAGCGAATACCGCCGCCGATCGGCGTGGTCAACGGTCCTTTGATCGCGATCACATACCCATCAATCGCATCGAGCGTCTCCTGGGGCAACCAGATTGGCTCGCCATAGACTTCGTTTGCCTTCTCGCCGGAATAGACTTCCATCCAGGCAATCTTGCGCTTGCCGTTGTAAGCCTTCTCCACCGCGGCATCGAGAACAGGCTGGCTTGCTGCCCAAATATCCACGCCGGTGCCGTCACCTTCGATGAACGCAATGATTGGATGATCCGGAACATGTAGCTTGCCGTCACGCAGTGTGATCTTTTCGCCCGTCGCGGGCACATTTACTTTTTGAAATGCCATCGGTTCTTCACTCCTTGTTTGTGATCCCAATAGGGTTCATCTGTGGTTTTGTGCGCTGAGTCGCGAATTGGCGGGAAGTGTACCAAAGAGAGATCGAACCGTCCACTATTTTCCAAGCTGGCAGTAAAATAAGCGCCCACCGGTGCATGACCGGTGGGCGCTTATTTTATATCTATGCGAAGTTCTTATGACTTTCCCTGCTTGGCCGTGGGATCTTCCTTGGCGAGCAGCACGGCTGCACCCATCAGCGCCAGCCCGGAAATGCCAATCGGCGCCAGCGGCGGCGCCGATTCCTCACCACCCCGTTCACCGCGCTCGCCACCTTCACCCCCTTCATCGTCTTCTTGCATAATTGCACTGCTGACTGCGCCGGCGCCGCTGGCGGCAGCGACCACAAGGGCGCCAGCCTCAGCGCTCGCAAGTTGGTTGACACCCATCATCGTCGCCTCACGCCCTTCATTGAGGGACTCAAAGTGCTCGCGTGTGCCAATAAGACCCGAAATGGAAATCACAACCAGCAACAACGCAAGGATCACCCGGAACGTACCCCTGGCGAATAGACCGAGGAGCACAGCCAACAGGCCAATGACCGAAGCCGCAAACCCAATCAGTTGGGTGCCTTCCCAGTGTTGGTACAAATAGAGTTCCGCGACGATGACCACAAACCCGCCCGCCAACAAGAGCAGCAAAATCGTGTTCAAATACTTACGCACCCAAGCTTCCAACTTGCGCATAAAGCCTTCTTTCCCGTCTTGTCCAAATAAAAAATCACGGCGTCACACTTGTGCGCTCTCTATAGAGTACACCCAGTCGGACAAAAAGATACCGAGCAATTAGCGACCAGTACCCCTCGCACCGGCGGGACACCGGCACTGCCGTGTCCGCCGCCACCAACGAAGATTCTCGTAGGGTCACGGCACCGCCGTGTCCCATAGGCATCAAGCTAAGGACCAAATCTCCCGAAGGGACGCTGAGCCGCAGGGAAATGCGCGCTGGAAGCTCGAAAATTGCCACAAAGAACACAAAGAGACCACAAAGAAAGGCACGATAGGCGCGCATTTTCTTTGTGGTCTTTGCGCTCTATGTGGTCAATGATCCTCTTCTCTGCGTCCCTGCGTCCCTGCGGGAGAATTCCTTTTGTCTTCCCTTTGCGTCTTTGCGGCTTGGCGGGAGGTTTTGTTCTTAGCTTGATGCGTATGAGCCGTGTCCGGTGTCACCGACGCATGCCTCGCCCAACCGCGGGCACAGGCGAACCGCTAGGCGAGGTCGCTCCTGACGCGTTCGCGCCACGCCTCATCCTCAACCCGGAAGATCTCGCCATTGTGGCTGCGACTCCAAGGACCCACCAGCCAATAAACCAGGTCTGCGCTCAGACTCGCCGGCAGCAACTCGCCACGGGCGTGGGCGTCATGATAGTAACTCGTGTCGAATCGACTTTCGCTGGTGTCGACGCTGCGAATGTCTTCCTGCATCGCCGTATCGACCATGCCGGGATAAAACCCGTTGACCGTGATGCCCCCGGCCCGCCACTTCCAGCGCGAGGCACGCGTCACCATATCAAGACCCGCCTTTGCGGCGCAATAGGCGCTGGCGCCGGCAATCGGGGTAATCGCACCATGGCTACTGACATTCACGATCCGGCCATAGCCCTGGTCGAGCATGAGCGGCAGGATATTCCGCGTAAATAAGAGCGGCCCACCCAGGTTGACAAGGATGTTGTACAGCCACTCCTCTGGGTCGACATCGGCGACCTCTTCCAGCGGCCAGATAATGCCGGCATTGTTCACCAGGATGTCGACGCGATCAAACTCTTCGAGCGCCGCTTCCATCACTTCTTCGGCACTGGCAGCATCACTGACATCAGCCTGCACCGCAATGACGCTGGCGCCTTGCTTGCGCAGCATTTCTCCGACCGCCCCGATCTCGTCCTCACTGCGCGCAGCGAGGACCAATCTAGCGCCAGCGGCTGCCAACCGCGCAGCCGTGGCTGCACCTATCCCGCGGCCCGCACCCGTGATCACAGCAACTTGTCCCTGCAGTTTTTCCCAGCCATGACCAACAGTGTAGCAGAAGCTTGCGATGGCAGCCAATGCAGGGTACGATCGCCCGCATGGCACAGGAGCGATTCGAGTGGCTCGAACTGAATGAACCTGGGGCAGTCCGCACGAAAGCCCAGAAGGCGTCTGAGGCAGTGCTTGGAAAACGGTGCCCGCAATGCGGGTGGCTGGACGAAGAGACCGCCCTCACCTGCTTTCGCTGCGGCTATCGCTACAACATCGATCAAGGCATGGCCGAGCGGATCGGCCAGTTGGGTGTCAAACTGCCCCCACGCATCATCGAGGCCGGCCAGAACCTCGACACCTTCTTCCGCATCTACGGCCGCACACGCCAGCCCGAGCCGCTGGACATCTATCAACTGCGCCAACGCGGCCTCGCTCTACAGCTCAGCCAGGGCTTTGACCGGCTTGTTTGCCTCGAAGAAGTGGCCGTCGAACACTACCAGCACCAGATTGATGCTGCACTGCGCGCACTACACGAAATGCGCGGCCGGGCGCTACTGGCCGACGAAGTCGGGCTTGGCAAGACGATCGAGGCCGGCATCATCATGAAAGAACTCTTGCAAAGTGGGCTGGTGCGCACGGTGCTGGTATTGACACCCGCGTCGCTAACGGAACAATGGCGCGAGGAACTCGACGGCAAGTTCCACGAAGCCTTTTCAGTCATGGAGACGCCCCAACAGTGGCAGGAAGTGAAAGAAGCCAGCGACGGGCGGTGGATTGTCAGCCTTGATCGCGCCAAATTGCAGCACCACAGCGACGCCATTCTGGATCGCGAGTATGACCTGCTGATCGTGGACGAAGCCCACAAACTGAAAAATCGCAGTACGTTGGCATGGCAGTTTGTCAACCGCGTGCGCAAACGCTACGTGCTGATGTTGACGGCGACCCCAGTGCAGAACGACTTGATGGAGCTGTATAGCCTGATCACGATCCTGACCCCGGGTCAATTGGGCACGGTGCGCACCTTCCGCAAAAACTTCGTCGAACAGGGCGACGCGCGCCATCCCAAGAATTCGCTTGCGTTGCGCCGGCTCCTCAACGACGTCATGATCCGCAACCGGCGCAGCAAGGTCGACGTCAAATTTACAAAGCGTCAGGCGGCGATCTATCACCTTGAGCTGAGTGAGCCGGAATTCATCCTCTACCAGGATGTCACCGACTACATTCGGCGGCGCTTTCGCGACCGCGACAGCAACAAACATTTGCGGCTCACGCTGATCACGTTGCAACGCGAACTCTCCAGCAGCCCCGAGGCCGTGGCGGCGACGCTGCGCAAGATGGTGCAGGACCGCGCCCACAGTGACAATGTGCGCACCGAACTCCAAAAATTTCTGACCCTCGCCGAATCAATCCCGATCAGCCGCAAATTGTTGGCGGTGCGCGAGCTTCTGGAACGCTTCCCAGGCAAGTTTCTGATCTTCACCGAATATCGCCAGACCCAGGAAGCCATCATGCGCCGTCTGGAAGAATGGCAGATTCCTGCAGTGGCCTTTCATGGCGGGCTAGACATCCAGCAGAAAGAACAGGCCGTAGCCGCCTTTCGGAGCGAAGGGCGCCACGCCGCACGCGTGATGGTGAGCACCGAGAGCGGCGCCGAGGGGCGCAACCTGCAGTTCTGCCATCAGTTGATCAACTATGATCTGCCGTGGAATCCCATGCGCGTCGAGCAGCGCATCGGCCGCCTGCATCGCCTGGGCCAGGCGCACGACGTCGCCATCTTCAACTTGAGTTGCAATGAAACCATCGAGGCGCACGTCATTGAACTGCTGGCGCGCAAGATCCGCATGTTCGAACTGGTCATTGGTGAACTCGACATGATCCTCGGCAACCTGGAGGGCAACAAGTCATTTGAGGATCTCCTCCGCGAGGCATGGGAGGCAAGCAGCAGTGAGGGTGATCTTCTCAACCGGTTGAATGCCCTGGGCGACGTACTCGTCAAAGCCCGCCGCGAATACGAGCGCGTCCGCGAGAGCAACGCCCTCCTCGACGTCGCCCTCGACCTCTAAAGGTCAACGCCCGCATGCACCCAGTGACCATCTCTTTGACGAATATCGCCCGGACCATCGTAGGGACCTCAGCGCCGCCGTGTCATAGGCATCAAGCTAACGACCACACCTGCCCGCCAAGGGGAAGACGGGGGGGAAAAGATCAACGCGGAGAAGCAGAGGGACGCGGAGAGCGCGGAGGAGAAAGGGAAGATGACAGGATGGCGGGGGAGCGTAAGCACAGGGGACCTCGTCCTTCTCTCCTCCGCGCTCTCCGCGCTAACTCCGCGTCTCCTCGTTGATCTTTTCCCCCCGTCCTCCTCCCTGCGTCTCGGCGTCCCTGCGGGAGATTTGGTCCTTAGCTTGATGCCTATGGGACATCGGCGCCCCTGTCCTGTTTTGACACGTCAGGACGCCGTACGATCGTTGTGGAGCGATGCCGTACATGTTGACCTCACCTATAGATCTCACCCCAGCGCCACCTCAAGGGAAAGGCAACCTGGCGTGGCGCTGGGACATCGAACGACGCGCGGTGCGTTCGGTGCTCTTAAGCGCCATCATCCTGACAGCATGGGCGCTCCGGCTCTGGCTGCTGGACTGGAAAAGCCTGTGGCTGGACGAAGCAAACATGCTTTCAGTCGTTGCGCAGGGGCAGGCGGCGCTGTGGGCAGGGCGCTCTGAACTTTACCACCCACCTCTGTTCTACTGGCTGGCGGAGCAGGGGCTGCCGCTGGGGCAAGGCGAATATGCGCTGCGCTTCCCATCGGTGCTCTTTGGAACGCTATCGATCCCGCTGGCCTATGGATTGATGCGTGCCTGGTTTGGCACGCCTTCAGCCGTCACGGCAGCGCTATTGACCGCCCTGTCGCCGCTTTTGATCTGGTATTCCCAGGAATTCAGGCCCTACGCATTGCTCGCCGCGCTCGGCCTCCTGAGCACCTATGCGTTCACCCGCCTGTGCCTGCGCCCGAACGTGGGCTGGTGGGCGATCGTCGCACTGACCGCGCTCGCCGGGACCTACTTGCACTATTTTTTCTTTCTGCTCGCACCGCTGCAACTGCTGGTCTGGATTGCCCATTATGCGGTGCGGCGCACGCGTGTGCGCGCCGCACTGCTGGGGCTGCTGGCCTGGGGCGCGGCACTCGCCGGCTACTGGCCGTGGCTGCAGACGCGCGCATTTGCGGCCTTTCTCGCGCTGCCGGTGAATGCCAACAACTACATCGCACAACTGGCGCGCCAACGGTTGAATTTGCCGGCGTTCCTGATCGACCAGACCTATCTGCTCGTGTTGCTGGGCGTGATTGCTGCGATCATCGGGGTCGCCGTCATGTATGCATTTCTGCGCACCATGCACCGGCGGTCGCTCTGGCCACGCCTGCAAACAGGAAACTGGTATGCTTACCTAAGCCTTATCGTTTTCCTGTTTGTCATCCTCCTTTGGGCACTGCCGCGCGGGTACACAGCAAAGCGCCAGTTGCTGGTCCTTGCCCCCTACGTGCTGCTGGCGTTTGCCTGGGGCTGGCCCTGGCAGCGCAACCGGCGGTGGGTGCTCCTGGTCGCGGCCACCGCATCCTTGCTGGCAACCGTCTATGTGGTGGCGTGGACGCCCAAGGAACAATGGCGCGAAGCCGCCGCCTATGTCGGTGCGCAGGCAGCGCCCGGTGACATCGTGCTACTGAGCCCGCGCTCAATGATCATCCCCTACGACTATTACGATGAGCACCCCGCACCCCGAATTGGGCTGGAAAGTACCAGTGGCTTCTCCAATGTGCCCAATGCATTGGGCGCCTCCAAACGCTTCTGGATGGTGACGACACCCTTCGACACCGATCCTCGCCTGGGCCTGGAGCAATGGCTCGCCGCCAACGCACGCCTCCTGGACACAAGACACCTCTATCGTCTCGACGTACGGCTCTACGAATATCGACCCCATAGAGCGTAAGAGAACGGAAAAGATCAACGCGGAGACGCGGAGTTGACGCGGAGATCGCGGAGAAGAGCGGAAGAGGTTGAGAAGAAGTGAAAGAACGAAGAGGAGGAAATTGAATCTAGCTTCTCTGTTTTTTTCTCTCTCTCCTCTCTGCGTTTCCTCGCGTATCTCCGCGTTGGTTGTTTTGTTGTTGGCAGAGTGCGCGCAGAAAAGGAGACGCGGTATAATACCGAAACGCAACCCAGCAACCACCACCAGGTCGACACCCATGGTGCTTTCTCGATGTTACCGAAACTGAATTGCCCAGCCTGCAGCGCACCGCTTGAGTACGATGGCGCTTCCCTCGCAATGGAGTGCCCGTACTGCCACACCAGGGTCGTTGCGCCTGCCTACTGGCGAAACCAGGGGAGCAGTGCCACCTCGCCGGCCGATGAGTTGCGCATCTCCGTCGAAGGGGCCGGCTTGACCGAAATGGCCGTACAACTGCGCGAGGTGGCGACGCTCGCCCGCAGCGGGCGCAAAATTGACGCCATCAAACGCTATCGCAGCCTTACCGGCGCCAGCCTGGTCGACGCCAAACGAGCCGTTGAAGCGCTGGAGAGCGGCGAACCCGTACAGGTCACCGGTTCGTGGGTTGCCGCCGCTCCCGAACCGCCGGGCAATGCCACCTACGCGCCGGCGGGTCGATCCGGCCGCGGCTGCGCCCTGCCGCTGGCAGTGTTGCTGATCACCCTGGCGATCCTGGTCATTGGATTTGTCGCGTTCTCCAGGAGCGTGGTCGATCAGGACATTTCACAGATTGTGAGCGACGTTGCCACGTCCTTGCCCGGGGTCGAACTACCAGTTGACGCCAGGGCAGCGCTCACTGCGCTTGATACAAACTATGCGAAGGAACTGCTGCGCTTCGGCGGACCCGGGATCGGACCCGGCAAGTTCGAGGACGCCCGCGCCATTGCCGTTGACGGCGACGGCCGGATCTACGTGGGTGAATACAGCAACGGTCGCGTGCAGGTGTTTGACCCGAACGGGGAATTCCTATCCCAGTGGAGTCTGGGTTCGGAGAGCTATGTTGGCCAATTTGCCGCCGACGGCGCTGGGCAACTCTACGTGCCGGACGACGACAGCCTGACGATCTATGACGGCATGACCGGTGACACGATCGGGACCGTGCCGCCCATCGATGCGGAGACGTTTGAAGGCTACACCGACAGCGTCGTTATTGGTCCCGACGGCAGCCTCTATGCCGTCTGGGGTGACGCCATCGTCCGGCTTGATCGCGATCAGAATTTGACCCTGCGGATCGACAACGCCATTGGCAATGCAACCGGCGGGGCGGAGATGACGACGCTCCTGGCGGTGAACGGGTTGGGCGAAATCTATGCACTGGGGGAAATGCTGGATGTCGTCGCCAAGTTTGCTGCGGACGGCAAATTTCTCGATCAATTCGGCGGTCGTGGCAACAGCAATGCCAATCTAAGCGCAGGCATGGCCATTGCCACGGACAGCCAGGGCCGCGTCTACGTGGCGGACATCTTCGGGGTGAAGGTCTATTCGCCGCAGGGGCAATACGTTGGCATCATCGACACGGATGGTCCGCCCTTTGGCGTCGTGATCGACGGCAGTGATAACCTTTACGTTGCCGCCCGCGACCACGTCATCAAGTTCGCCCTGCCCGCCACCGAATAGGTCAGGTGCCCCGATGGGCGGGGGTGGCGAGACGACCGCTTCATTGACAAGTGATCATTGTATTCCCCAGTTTACCGCCTGGTTGGAATGGACCCTGCTGATGATCAACCGGCTTGCATCATTTGTACTTACCCTCTTTCTCCTGTTGTCTTTCAGCCCTACGCTCCAGGCGCAGGGAACTTTACG
>JADJPH010000028.1 GCA_016713335.1 Candidatus Fredericiella danica
GCATGAACCACTATGTCAAAATTTCAAGGAGCATTGCTATGAAGAAATCCTTGTTTGGTTTCCTGTTGGCCACCATGCTGGTGCTGACAGGCTTTGCGGCGGCGCACGCACAAGACGCGCCGCCAACGCCCGCGGATGAGCCGAGTTTGCGCATGCCCCGCTATGTTACACCGGCCTACACAACGTTGGGCACGCGCAACGCCGACGGCACGCCCGGCCCCAACTACTGGCAGAACCACTCAGTGCATGACATCGCAATCGAGGTTGCGCCGCCTGGGCGCACAGTCACCGGTACACAGACGATCACCTACACCAACAACAGCCCGAATCCGCTGCCGCTGGTCGTTGTGCGGCTTATTCAGAATTCCCGCCTGCCGGAGGCGGTCCGCGAAGAGAATCACACCCCGGATTTCCTAACCGATGGCATCCAGATTGATGAATTCAGCGTCAACGGCCAGGTGATGCCGTGGGCGACCTTCGATGCATCCTGCCCTTTGAAACGGTCACCTTTGCCTTCAAGTGGCACTACGATCTCGGCCTCGAATACAACCGGGAAGGCGTGTTCGATCCCACCACTTTCTTCATCGGCTATTTCTTTCCGCGCATTTCTACCTACAGTGACACCGATGCCGGCCTGCTGGCCGGTTGGGATCTAGAGGAATACACCTACCGCAGCGGTCGTGAAGGGAACAACGACTTTGCCGATTTCAACTACAGTGTCACTGTGCCCAAGAATTTTCTCGTCTGGGCGACGGGCGAACTGCAAAACCCCGACGAAGTGCTCCAGCCAGACGCGGCGCAACGCCTGCTGGAGTCGCGCACGAGCGACGAGATCGTCACCATCGCCAGCCCCGACGATCTGAAACAGGGGTTGATCACCGCCCAGACTGACACCGTCACCTGGCGGTGGAAAGCCGAAAACATCTCGGATGTCGCGCTCGGCGTGAGCGACCATTACGTCTGGGATGCGGGCAGCGTCGTCGCGGATCCGGCCAACGAACGCCGGGTGAGTGTTCACGCCGCATACGCCGAAGAGTTCGCCGGCTTCGAACAGATGGCACAGGACATCAAGGATATCGTGACCTTTGCGTCGTCTGAATGGCCCGGCGTGCCCTGGCCCTATAGCCATGCCAACGTCTTTGTCGGTGGCGGCGACGAAGAATTTCCCATGATGGCCAATGACGGTTCCGATGCGGGGGAGGGCAGATCCGTTCGCTTCATCGCCGCGCACGAACTGCTACACAGCTACTTCCCTTTTTATATGGGCATCGACGAGCGGCGCTATCCCTTCATGGATGAAGGTTGGACGACCGCGTTCGAGTACTTGTTCAACCTGGAAGACATCGGCCAGGAGGCGGCCGACGCGCTGTTCATCGACATGCGCAGCAGCCACCTGGCCAAATCCTTCCCAGGCGAAGAAATCCCCATCATCACGCCGGCGGATGCCACGCGGGGGATCGTGACGGGCGTCGACGGCTATGAAAAGGCGGCATTGGCCTTCCTGGCCCTCAAAGAATACATGGGCGATGACGCGTTCAAAGTCTCGCTGCACGCGTTCATCGATCGCTGGCACGGGAAGCGCCCGCTGCCCTGGGACATGTTCAACACCTTCAGCGACACGTCGGATCTGGAGTTGAACTGGTTCTTCCAGAACTGGTTCTTTGAAAGCAACTACCTGAATATCGCACTTGGCGATGTGCAGGCCGCGGATGACGGCTATGCGATCGAGGTCAAGAACGCCGGCGGCGCGGCGGTTCCGTTTGACGTAAAGGTCGTCTACGCCGATGACAGCGAGGAGAGCTTCCGCCAGGGACCTGGCGTATGGCAGGACTCCCCCGAGGAAGTGACGGTCACGATCACGACCGACCAGGAACTGAAGTCCGTGACCCTCGACGGCGGCATCTTTGTGGATGGCAACCTGGCCGACAACACGTGGTTGAGCGAGGCGTCGGATACAGAAACGTCGACGGCGCAGCCGCCGATCAAACGCGACATGCGCGTCAGCCGTACGCAGACTGGCATGAAACGCCAAGGGGAAAACTATCCCTGACTTAAGGAAAGTAAGTATGAAAATTCGTATGCTTCCGGTATTCGTTGCGTTGACGCTGGCATCGGTACTGACCTTGACTGTGGCCGTCCAGACAGCCGCGGCGCAGGATAGTTCGTTCGTGCCGGCGGCGACAACGATCCCTTGCCCGATGGCTTTGCCGGCCAGTGAGGTCGAGGGAAAAACGGTGACCTGCGGCCAAATCAGTGTTCCGGAAGACTGGGACAACACCGCTGGCAAACAAATCGCCATCACCTATGCAGTGCTGCACAGCAAGTCGCTGTCGCCGTTTCCCGATCCGGTCATCTATTTTGGTGGTGGCCCCGGCGAGAGTCCCCTGGAATCCATCGCGTACTGGTCGTCTGCCCTCGGGAAACTACGCGCCACCCGTGATGTGATCCTCTTCGACCAGCGCGGCGTGCTCTACAGCGCTTCCCTGGCATGTCCCTTACCCGTGGAACTGGGGATGACACCCGAACAGCAAGCGGCGGCGGTGACAGCGCCGCCTCGCAACGGATACCGCAACCGACGCCGACCGCAACCGAGGCGTCAGCCGCGCCGGTGGATTTGCCAGACTCAAAAGAGGAAGTCTTCGCCCTCTTCTCGACGCGGCGATGTCCAGACCATGCTTGCCCTCGCACCAGCACTCCAGGATCCGGGTCCAGAAACCCGATGCGGAGAGTATTTCCGGGCCAACGACGTGGATCTCTCGCAATATGAGTCGGTGGCCAACGCGCGCGATGTGATCGGGCTGTTGCAGGCGCTCGGTTACCCCGCGTACAACATCTACGGCATCTCCTATGGGACGCGCCTGGCGACGGTGGTGATGCGCCTCTACCAGGAAAGCCCGGATGCGGCCGCCCTGCCCGTGATTCGCAGCGTGGTGATCGACGGCGTGATGCCCACCACGCTCAATCAGGCCGCCGAGAATCCCTTCTCGGAACAATTGGTGGCGCTGCGCGTCTTTGCCGATTGTGAGGCCGACGCGGCCTGCGGCGCGGCCTTCCCCAATATCCGCCAACGCACGATCGACCTGCTCGACCAACTTGAGGCTGCGCCGATTGAGACCAGCGCCGGGACAACGGTGACTTTGGCTGATGTCACCGGTATGCTAACCGGTTTGTCGAGCAATCACCCACGGGTCGCCTATCTGCCATACCTGATCGACGAGTTGGAACGCGGCGTCGATACCACCTTCCAGGGGTTGAAGACCGGTGCATTGCCACCGCCCGCGGCGCCGACGACGGCCGCCAACCCCTTGGATTTGATCGCCGGGCGAGCGACCGAACTTGCCGGGATGGCAAACCAACTGGGCACGGCATTGAATGACCTGGCGCAGCAAACCCAAAGCTTGACCGCAGCCGTGCTGACGCAGCAGTCGCTGCCCGAATACTTCCTGGGCGAAGCCGAGCGGCTCGCCCTCCAGCGCCCGAAGTTTGGGGCGAACCTGCGCGCAAACTTTCCAGAGATCGGCAAAACCGCCGTCTCCGAGCCAACACGCGCGACGATTGAAGCCTTCATTTCCCTCTATGGCGACGCGCAACAGCGGGCAATCTTGACCAGTATCCTCAACGTAATGGACGATGACGATATTCGGGTCACGGCCGCGGTGTTGGCAACCGAACAGGCACGTGCACGCTTTTCGACGGCGCTCAGCAACTATATGAACCTGTCCGTCATCTGCAATGATAGTTGGGGCGGGCTGCAGGATGTGCAGAGCTTCTTTGACCGCTTTGCCGCCGCGGAAGCCCCGCAGTTGATCGATGCCAACTGGGGGACCCTGTGGCAGGTGATCCGCTACCATCAGTCTTGTGCAAGCTTGCAGGTCACGCCCGCCGAGATGGCGGATCAAGTGCAGGTTGCCAGCGACATCCGCACGCTGGTCGCGAACGGGTCGCTGGATGCGCTCACGCCCAAGGAATGGGGCGACCTGGTCTACGACAGCCTGACCAATGCCATCAGCACGACCATTCCCTTCGGCGGGCATGGCGCCACGGCGCAGACGGCTTGTGGACAGGACATGGTGGTCGCGTTCGTCACCTATCCGGATGCGCCGCTGAATACGTCGTGCACCGAGGCGCTGCAGCCGCAATGGGTGCTGCCGGCGTTAGAAGACAACCCATGATACAGCATCGGGGCACGTCGCCGGCACGCCACACAATGGATTTGGCTGGCCTATTTCGTTGCGGCGTGCCGGATTCGCAGATTTTGGTAGAACGCATCAAGTTGGAGAAAAAGCGATGAAACTACATCACATGATTGTGCTTTCGGCTGTGCTGTTGACGCTGACGGCCTGCACCGTGCCAGTTGTGCAGCCGGCGGTCGACAACAGTGCGGCGCCGGTGGTTGAGGCGGCCGCCCCGTCGCCCCGGCCGCAACGCCGGCGCCCCTGGCATGGGAACCCTGCTCAGAACCGTTGTCGGCCGACCTGGAATGCGCGCAGATGCAGGCGCCCCTGGATTACGCCGAGCCGGATGGCCCGACCATCACGCTGGGGCTGACGCGCGTGAAGGCGACGGATCCGGACAAGCGCATCGGCAGCCTGATTATCAATCCGGGCGGCCCTGGCGGTCCAGGTTCGGATATACTCGACGTAGTGGCAAGATTCAACCCTCCCTTCACCACCGAGTTGCGCGAGTACTTTGACCTCGTTGGGTTGGACCCGCGTGGGGTTGGCCTAAGCACGCCGGTCATGTGCGACCCCGAAATCTGGAATGAAGGCGGTTCGCTCTTCCCCAAAGACCAGGCAGCCTATGACGCAATGGTTGCGCACAACAAAGCTTTCGGCGCGAGCTGCCTTGAAAACACCGGGCCACTCCTGGCCCATCTGGACACCGTCTCGGTGGCGCGCGATCTGGATGCGATACGGGCGGCGCTGGGCGACGAGAAGCTGAATTACTTGGGCCTCTCATACGGCTCCATGATTGGCGCCCAGTATGCCGAGTTGTTTCCCGACAAAATTCGGGTCATGGCGCTGGATGGGGCATTGGATCATTCGCAATCTGAACACACCTCCCAGTTTGTTGAAGCCAAAGCCTACGAACTGGTCTTTGAGCACTTTGCGGCCTGGTGTGATGCAAACGAGGAGTGCGCGCTCCATGGCAAAGATGTGCTAAAGGAATTCGACGCACTGACCAAACAGGCGGACGAGACGCCGATTCCAGCCCCTGACTGTGTGGCTTCGGGCCAGTGCCGGGCGATCGTCACCGGCGATGACATTCGCGCCAGCGTTCAGGGACCCCTGCGGAAATTTGCGACATGGCCGCAGTTGGGCGATGGCCTGGCCAAGGCCATCAACGGTGACGCCAGTTTGTTTGCCTTCGAGCTGAGGACGGAGGCAACCCACTCGGACTTCTCCGAGACGGCCATTCAGTGTATGGACTGGACATCTGCCACCAATGCCACCTTTGAGGGCTTGCAGGCGCGGCGCATCTTCGACGTCGCCACGGCGCCGCATACGCAAGGCGCGACCCAGAGCTGGCGCGCCCAAACCCGCTGCCTGGGCTGGCCGGTGCCGGTGACCAATCCGCCGCGACCGCTGGTTGTGAAGGGGGCGCCGCCGATCCTGATTGTCAATGCCACCTATGATCCTTCGACCTCGATGCAATGGGCGCTCGAAATGTCCCACCAACTGCCGAGCGCGGTCTTGTTGATTCGCGACGGGTATGGGCACGTCACCTTTTCGAATCCCGGCGACAGCCAGGTGCGTGACCTGATCGTCGAATATCTCATCACCGGCAACACGCCGCCGCCGAACACGGTCCTGCCGAACTGAGCGCAGACACCGAATGCAATTCGGTGTCTGGTATGGGAAACGTGTTGAAACACGTTGGGCGGGGGCGGTGCACTCTTGCCCAACGGGGAAACGATCAACGCGGAGATGCGGAGTGCGCGGAGAAACAAGCAGAGCCACGCACGTGAGTAAGTGGTTCGCCGCGGCCAAAGCCGTCCCCGGCATGCGCCACGTCCGCCCAACCGGTCCCGCCCGGTGCGGCGCTTGCCGGGGACGTTATCGCCGCCTGCTCCCGCCTCCCCATCAGCGCCACGCACGTGACCGGTGGCGCACCTTCCCCTCCATATCTCTGCGCCAGGTGCGACGCACGGTGCACAGGTTGTGCGTGCGGCCACCAGCATTGGCACCGTGCGACGCACCGCCTGGCTCTGGCCCAGCGCTCACCACCCTGACGGGAGTGGTGCTCTGACGGACGGGGGACGGGGGTAAACACTGTGAAGGTGGTGCGTAGCCAGGCTACTGCCTTTGCTTGGCCACTTCCGGGTTGGGGATATGCTTCATTGTACGAACAACCAGCGCCGTTTGCACTGCGTAGGCGAGCGTCGCACTGAGGATCAGCGTTTTCACTTCGAACGGGGTCAGAGACCATTCTCTCGCCGCAAACATGAAGTATGCAACCACCAAGGTAAGCTGTTCCCGAAGAGGGCCACTGCACGAGAAATTGCATCACTTTCGTGGTTTTTGGCGCACTTCAGTGTCGAGAATGTACCAGACTAGATGTGGGGGTAACACACCCAAGTCATACGATATCGCCGTATCTGAAGGACTTTGTAGACCAGTGGGTCAGGGTACCGCCCGGGTCCGAGAAGCCAAGAATCCGCATTACACATTGCCGTCTCCAAACCCAAAGCTATGGGCGTTGTTTTGGATACCAACCCTGCATATTGTATGGCAATAAAATACTATTAAGAATGCCGCCGCCCACACCAACTGCGCAGAAGATGATTGGGATGTGCCTTAAATCGTTGTCACTAGACGCCACTGCCAAGACGGGTAACACACCCACCCAAAATCCCGATGCGAATAGGCCAAGCCGCCATGACAAGGACTTGGGATAATTTAGCTTCGCGTATCGAATCTGTTCAAAGCAGACGAGGATGGCGGTGATTACCCAAAGCGTAACCCAGAACGCAGTCAACTGCGATTGTCTTTCAGGCGAGACCATCGGTGGAAGGGCGAGTAAATGCCGTTCGACGCCGGGGTCGGCGGATTAAAGGTTGGCTTGAGTCTAGATCGCCGCGTAAGGAATGGCAAATCCGGAGCTATGGTATACTCCACCCCCATGCGTGCGCTTTACTTCCTCGTCTTTACCACCGGTCTGGTCACGCTGGGCGTCGAACTGAGCGCCTCCCGCCTGTTGGAACCTGCGTTTGGGAACAGCCAACTCGTTTGGGCCGCACTGATCGGGCTGATTTTGCTGTCGCTTACCGCGGGGGCGTGGCTTGGCGGTGTGCTTGCCGACCGTTATCCCAGGCGCCGTGAACTTGACCTGACGTTGACCGTGGCCGCCGTGGGCGTAGCGATGGTCCCACTCCTCAGCCAGCCCGTGCTCCGCCTGGCGGCCGTCGGCCTGGCCGACTTTGCACCGGGACTGTTGGCGGGCGCACTGGTGGCGGTGGCGCTGCTCTTTGCCCTGCCTGCGGTGCTACTAGGTGTGGCGACCCCCTGGGCAGTGCGCCTTTCGGTTTCTGACCTGAACAAGACCGGCCATATCGCCGGGCGTTTCTCTGCGATTGCCACCGCCGGAAGCCTGGTTGGGGCATTCCTGCCGGTGCTGTGGCTGATTCCGACCTTTGGCGCGGTGGACCTTTTACTTGCTGGCGCTCTTGCTGCTCGCCGTGATTACCTTAACCGCCCCCAGACAGTCTTACCGTTGGATTCCTGCAACGGTCTTTGTTGGCGTCTTGATCGTTGCCTTTTTTGCCCAGCCGGCCGGTGTACGCGCAGCCTGGGATGATGGGCGCACGGGACCGATCATCTATGAAGACGAGAGCGCCTTCAACTACATCGCCGTGCGCCAGTGGGGCACCGAGCGCCACCTGAAACTGAACGATGGCATTGGCATCCACTCCGTCTACCACCCCGGCGCGGTGCTGAGCAACGGGATATGGGATTACTTTTTGCTCGCGCCGCTGTTTGGGGAGGGAGATTGGAGATTGGAGACTGGAGATTGGAGATCAGAGGTTACGTCTGCCCAGTCTCCAATCTCCAATCTCCAATCTCCAATCTCCAATCTCCTTTTCATCGGTGCGGCCGCTGGCACTGCTGCCGGGTTATTCACCAGCATTTATGGGGAGATCCCCATCACGGGCGTGGAGTTGGATCCACAGATTTTGGAAGTCGCCAGAAGCTATTTTGATGCGAATTGGCCAAACTATTCGACCGTTGCCGCCGACGGGCGGCGCTGGCTGCTGCAGCAACCGGCAACGACGAAGTTCGACCTGATCGCAGTCGATGCCTACCGGCCGCCGTATATTCCCTTTCACCTGACGACCGTTGAGTTTTTCGAGTTGGTGAAAGCGCATCTGAGTGAGGATGGGGTAGTCGCCATCAATGTGGGGCGCACGCCGGGCAATTTTGCCCTGGTGGAAGCCATGGCCGCGACGCTGCAGCAGGTATTTCCCAGCGTCTATGTCGTGGATGAGCCTGGCCCACCTGGGGTGCTCGCAAATTCGCTTGTTGTCGCCACGAGGCAGCCCACGACGTTGGAAGGATTTTCACAACAAGTTGCCGCATTGCCGGCAAGCCTGCCGCCTGAATTCGTCGCTTTTGCCGGTCGAGCGACTGGGCAGGTGCGCGCCGCCACGCTACCGGCGGATGCACCGGTGTTTACCGACGATCACTCGCAGGTCGAGCAGATCGTGCACAGTCTGATCGCCGATTTTCTGTTGAGCGAGACGCCCTGATGGAAGCGAGGCTTGAACTGTGACCAACACTCTGCCTGCCGAAACTCTGGCCCTGACCAAGACCCTGCCCCTCAAGCCGGCGCCGGTTATCTTGACCGGCCGGTCAGTGAAACTGACCCCGGTCGACGTCGATCGGGATGCCGCCGCGCTCTTTGCGGTGTCCAATGGCGCACCGATTTCAATTGATGACCGGCAGTATCCTGCCTACGATCCTGAAGCGTTGATCTGGAGCTACCTTTTCTATTCGCCGTATGCAAACCTGGACACCTTCCGGTCCTATCTAACCGAACAGATCAACGGTGCGGATCGGTTACTGCTTTGTGTAGTCGATCAGGCAAGCGGGCATCCGGTTGGTGTGGTGACGCTGATGAGCAACGTCCCGTCGTTCCTGCGTATCGAGCTGGGGGGGATCTGGTACAGCCCCATTGTCCAGCGGACGCAGGCGAACCTAGAATCGACCTACTTGATGTTGGTCCACGCCTTTGAACTTGGTTATCGTCGCGTCGAGTGGAAGTGTGACAGCCGGAATGAGCGCTCCCGGCGTTCCGCCCTTCGGATGGGATTCCAGTTTGAGGGGATCCAGGAGCAGCACATGATCATCAAGGGCCAGAATCGGGACACGGCCTGGTATCGCATGCTTGGCCATGAATGGCCCGCGGTGCGCAAGACGCTGGAATCAATGCTGTATGGCCACTGCTAGGCGCGCAACGGTGACGCGTACGCTGGAAGGAAGCGATGGGTTCGCATACGAAGTCGCATTCCGTCCCCGCAAGACTTTCGGCATCAGCGTGCGCCTTGACGGCCGTGTCCTTGTCGCCGCACCCAAAGGGAGCAGCCTTGCTCAGGTCGATGAAATCGTGCGCACACGGAGCGCCTGGATCCGGAAGCATCTGAAGCGCATCGGGGATCTCCCAAAACCGCGCCATCCTGTCTACGCCCACGGTGAGACGCACTACTACCTGGGCGCGCCCTACGTATTGGATGTGACCGAGCACAGGCCCGAGCTGGTGCAATTGGCCGAAGGGCGAATTGAGATTCACATCGGTGCGCCGATTGAGCCAGGCCGTATCCAGACGATGTTGGCGCATTGGTACAGGCACGAGGCGCAGCGCGTCTTTACTTCACGTATTTTGGTTTGGCTGCCGCTGGTACCGAACCCAGCCATCCCGTTCAAGACGATTCGGATTCGCGCGATGACCTCGCGCTGGGGGAGTTGCACAACCGCCGGCGCCATCACGCTGAATCTCCGGTTGATCCAGGCGCCGATTGACCTGGTGGACTACGTCATCGTGCACGAACTCTGCCACCTCTGCCACCACAATCACGGTCCCGGCTTTTACCGATTGCTCGATGCGCTCATGCCCGACTGGCGCGTGCGCCGGCATCGTCTGAATCAACTGGCGGTCTGGTAGTTGGCGTGCTTCCCCAAGCGTCGTTGATAATCCACCTTCCCTTTGCTATACTCTTCCCACCAATGTCATTCTCCCGTCTCTACCACCAGAAAGTAGTACGGTCTCTATGCCACTCTGGAAGGAATATTTCACCCCGACCACGGTCGCCGAAGCTTTAGCCATCCGCTCCCGCTATGGGCACGATGCGCTGTTCGTTGCGGGCGGCACCGACCTGGTGCTGGATATGCAGCATGGCAACCATGCGCCGGTCATGGCCCTGGTGGATGTGACGACGATTGGCGCACTGCACCAAATCGTGGAAGCAGAGGACCACGTGGTCATCGGTGCAGCAGTGACGCATGCGGAAATCGAATCGAACCCGCTTGTGCGGGAACATGGCACAGCCCTTACCGAGAGTTGCGGCGTGGTGGGGGGGCCCCAGGTGCGCAACGTCGGCACCATCGGCGGGAATGTGGCACACGCCCTGCCCGCGGCAGATGGCACCATCGGTCTGCTCGCGCTCAATGCCGAAGTTCAGGTGAGCACGTTTGACGGGAACCTTGTGAACGCTGTCTGGCAACCGCTCCTCTCTATTTTTGCGGGGCCGGGAAAAAATAACCTTGGCGACAATCAGATGGTGACTGCGTTTCGATTTCACACGCGCCACCTGGGACAGGCAAGTGCATTTGACCGGATCATGCGCCCACAGGGCGTCGCGCTGCCGATTCTTGGCGCGGCGGCCAACCTGACTCTGGGGGATGGAGGCTTGCGCGTGGCTGCGGCGACGTTGGCAATTGGCCCTGCCGGTCCGATTCCATTCCGCGCGACCGCGGCCGAACAGATTTTGCAGGATGCCGTAGCGCTCGATGACGCTTTGATTGAGCGAGCCGTATTGGCCGCCCAGGAGCAAGCGGAACTTCGCACCAGCAAGCATCGGGCGAGCAAAGAGTACCGGCATGAGATGGTGGCCGTGCTGCTGCAGCGTGTCTTAAGCCGGTCGATTGAACGCGCTCGACGTGACTTCTAGTTGAGAGGAAATGAAATGGCTGCATTGACCCTGACCGTCAACGGTGTCTCCCATACGCTTGAAATCCCCGCCAACCGGTTTCTGGCTGAAGTCCTGCGCTACGACCTGGGGCTGACCGGCACGAAACTTGGCTGCAACGAGGCGGAGTGCGGTGCGTGCACCGTTATCGTCAACGGTCGCAGTATTGACTCTTGTATCTTCCCTGCCCTCAAGGCCCAGGGCGCCGACGTACTCACCATTGAAGGTGTGGCGCAACAATGGGTGCAGGAGCACCCGGCGGCGGGCACAAATGGTGACGAACTGGCGCATTTGCATCCACTCCAGCAGGCGTTCGTCTGTCATGGCGCCACGCAGTGCGGCTACTGCACGCCGGGTTTTATCATGCAGTCGAAGACCTTGCTGGACCGGACGCTGGAACCGACCGACGACGAGATCAAGCACTGCCTCAAGGATACCTACTGCCGGTGCACCGGGTATACCGCGATCGTCTCTTCGGTGAAGGCAGCCGCGGAGAAGATGCGAACAGGTGTACTGCCCTTGCCTGACCTGCCGGATGCCATTGCGCCACTGGAGCAGATCGGGCAGGCGCTCCCGCGACCGGATGCCGTGGATAAGGTGACCGGCCACGCCCGCTATGCTGACGACTATCTCTTTCAGGATATGCTCCATGGCGCCACTTTGCGCAGCGCGCACCCCCATGCGCGCATTCTCAAGATTGACGCCTCTGCGGCGCTTGCCCTGCCTGGGGTCCATGCGGTGCTGACATACGCCGATGTGCCCGGTGAATTGCGCCACGGTCTTGTGGAATACGATTGGCCTGCGTTTGCCGGCGGCGCCTATCCCGCCCGCTATGTGGGTGACCCGATCGCACTGGTTGTGGCAGACACCCCGGAACAGGCGCACGACGCCCTGGCGCATATCCAGGTAGCGTACGAAGTGCTACCGGCGGTCACAGACCCGGTGGCGGCGCGGTCACCGGAGGCGCCGGTGCTGCACCCGGACCGCCCAACCGGCAACCTGCTTAAGCATATCAAAGTCCGTCATGGTGATATCGACAAAGGGTTTGCCGATGCCGATGTCATCATCGAGCGCACCTATCGCACCCCGCGCACGGAGCACGCTTTTCTGGAGCCGGAGTGTTCGGTGGCGGTGCCGGCAGGATGGGATGACCCGCAGTATGGGCAGCACGACAAGCTGACCATCTATGTGGGGAGCCAGATTCCTTACGCTGACCGCCATCAGGTGGCGCGCTGTCTCGGTCTGCCTGAAGATGCAGTGCGGATCAAGGGTACGGTCATGGGCGGCGGCTTTGGCGGCAAGGAAGATATCGCCGGACAGGTGCATGCTGCGCTGGCGGCGACGGTGACAGGGCGCCCGGTCAAGATTTTGTATGATCGCGCGGAGAGTCTGCGCTTCCATCCAAAGCGTCATGCCACGCTGATCCGGATCAAGACAGGCGCCAAACGTGATGGCAGGCTGACCGCAGTGCAGGCCGAACTGTATGGGGACAGCGGCGCCTATGCAAGCCTTGGCGAGAAGGTGATGACGCGGGCGACCACACATGCCACCGGTCCCTATGTGATGGACAGCGCGCAGATCGACTGTTATGCGATGTACACCAACAATGCGCCCCTGCGGCGCGTTTCGCGGTTTTGGCGTCACGCAGTCGGCGTTTGCCGTTGAAAGCAACATGGACATTCTGGCGGCTACGTTGGGGATTGACCCGGTGGAACTGCGGCGCATCAACGGCATGCAGGTGGGTGTAACGACCGCCACCGGGCAGGTATTGAAAGACAGCGTCGGTATGATGGATTGTATCGACCAGGTCGAGGATGAAATCGAACGCTGGTGGGCGCACCCGGAGCTTTGGGGGCGCCTCCCTGGGGGTGGTACGGCCGGCCGGCTCGTTGTTCAAGCCGGTGCGCGTCGGGTCCAAGATGTTGGCCTGGGGCTTTGCGGCAGGGTATAAGAACACGGGGTTGGGTGGCGGTGCGCCGGACAAGGCGGAGGCCGAGGTCGAGGTGTTCCCGAATGGGACGGCCGCGATCCGGACGAGCAGCGCGGAGATGGGGCAGAACCTGATCGGCGTGTTGGCCGCCTGTACGGCGGAAGAACTGGGGCTGCCGTTCAATGCCGTCGACGTCCTGGTGATGGACACCGACCTGTCGCCGGATGGCGGGCCAACCACGGCCAGCCGGCAGACTTACCTGAGCGGCAACGCAGCCCGGCTCGCGGCCCGGACCATGCGTGAACGGATTCAAGGGGTATTGGCCGAAAAATTCGACGTACCGCCCGAGACGATCGCATTTCATGAAGGACTGGCATACGTCGATGAGGGGCGCCTCGCGAAGGTTGGGAATGGAGATCAGAGATTAGAGATTGGAGATTCGAGATCGGGCGCCGGCACTCTCCAATCCCCAATCTCCAATCTCCAATCTCCTCAACGCATCTCCCGTTCCATTGCCTTTGCCGATGCCGTCCAGGCATTGATTGCAGAGGGGCAGGAACCCCGGCTGCGCTATGAGTATTGGGCGCCAAAGACGCAGCCGCTTGGCACGGGCGGTGACATGCACTTTGCCTTTAGCTTTGCCGTGCACGCCGCGCTCGTCAGTGTTGACCTTGACACGGGTGAAGTGCAGGTGGAGCGCGTGGTTTCGGCGCACGATGTCGGCCGGACGATCAATCTGCTCAGCCTTAGCGGCCAAATTGAGGGTGGCATTGTGATGGGCATCGGTAATGCGCTGACCGAGCACTATGTAGAGGAGAACGGCATCCCCTGGACGGAGCATCTGGGCCAGTACAAGATGCCGGGCATCAAACACATGCCGGAGATGCGCAACTTCATTGTGGAGCATGCGACTGCGGAAGGACCCTATGGGGCGAAGGGTGTCGGAGAAGTGAGTTCGATCCCGATCAGCCCGGCGATCACGAATGCGATCACGAATGCAGTCGGGGTGCGGTGTTTCTCGCTGCCGGTCGATCAGGATGCCTTGTTGTTGGCCATGAAACGTGGCGTTGGCGAGATAGATCGGCGCTGGGGTGATTCGCCCGCCCGCTGAGCCGGCTCTGGCATCCCGCGGCAAAGACCTGGCGCAACCCTGTGTGGCCGGTGGTCACCGGTCGGACTATCTCCGAGGAGAACAGTGATGAACGCAAGGCAACATCTGGCGCGAGTAGTCGGTTGGGGCAGTCTCATGATGATTGCTGTGGCCGGGTTTGCATTTTGGCCGCAGTCTGCGCATGCTGCCGGCGTGGTGGGTGACGGCACGCCGGGCAGTTGCACCGACGCGACGTTTCAGGTCGCGGCTGCCGGAGGCGGCAAAGTCACCTTTGCCTGTGGCGCCGCACCCAAAACGATTGAAGTCAGCACCTGGGTAGTGAGTGCCACCACCACAATTGACGGCGGCGATTCTGTGACGCTCGACGGTCGTGACCTGAACCAGATCTTTCTGGTGTTGGGGGGTGGCAATCTTACGCTTCAGGATATCCAGCTGGCGCGCGGCAATTTCAGCAACGGGGGCGCCATTTTCAATGCCACCGGCGGCAAGGTGACGCTGCGCGGCGTTGATATCTACAACAGCGTGGCTGACGGTGGCGGGAATGACGGTGGCGCCATCTATAACAGGGGTACGTTGGCGGTCAACTTTTCAAGTTTTAATGGTAATCAAGCGGATGATGAGGGAGGCGCGATCTACAATGATGGCGGCGTCGTTACGATCGTGGGGACGAACTTCTCCAACAACATCGCCAACAACGCCGGTATTCTTGTCCCGAACGGCGCCGGTGGGGCGATTGCCAGCGAGAGTGGTTCGTTGGTGTTGCGGCGTGTGTTGATTCGCCGCAACACTGCAGGCTCGCTGGGCGGCGGTCTCTACCTCAAGAACACGACCGTCGCGATCACCAACACGACCGTCACCGACAATCTGGCAGGGCGTGAGAACAGCGGCGACGCGGCGCAGGGTGGTGGGATGTATTTGGAGGGCGGGTCGGTCTCGGTGCTAAACGGTACGATCTATCGCAACCGGGCGAACAGTGGCGGCGTCTTTAACAATGGTGCGACGTTTACAATCAAGAATACGATTGTGGCGACCAACTACGCAGATGATGGGCAGTCGCTGACGCTGAACTGTGACGCAGCGCAGGCCACGCATGCAACCTCAGCGGGGCACAACATCATCAGCGATTTTTCATGCTTTAACCCTGGCTCAACCGGCGATCAGGTGAACACTGATCCACTGCTAGGACCGCTGCAGGCCAATGGTGGTCCAACCTTCTCCTATCTCCCCACAAAGAACAGTACGGCAATCAATCAGGGTGATAATAATGGGTGCCCCGGCCATGACCAGCGTGAGGTGATCCGGCCGATTGCGATCGTGTGTGACATCGGTGCGACCGAGGTGGGGCAGGAGATGTTCCTACCGTCCCTGAAGAAGTAGTGTGGAGCGCTGAACGCGCGAAGTGTGATCAATGATGGACGAGGAGCGGTTGTGAACCCAACAATGCAGGAAGTGCGCAAGGAGTATGAGCGCGGGCGCCTGGACGAGCATGACGTCGACCCGGATCCTTTGGTAGTCTTCGGCCAATGGCTGGAAGTTGCGCTGGCAAGTGGTCTGAGCGAACCGAATGCAATGGCATTGGCCACGGCGACGCCCAATGGCGTTCCTTCCGCCCGAATTGTGCTGCTGAAAGCCTATGACGCCAGGGGGTTCGTCTTTGTCACCAACTACGACAGCCGCAAGGGGCGGGAATTGGGCGCTAATCCAGTGGCGGCGCTGACGTTTTGGTGGGGCGAACTTGAGCGCCAGGTGCGCATCGAGGGGCGGGTCGAGAAGCTGCCCGCGACTGAGTCGGACGAGTATTATCACAACCGGCCTCTGGGGGCGCGGTTGGGCGCCTGGGTGTCGCAGCAGAGTTCGGTCATATCGGATCGGGCTTATTTAGAACAGAAGTTGGCGGAACTTCAGGCGGAATACGCCGACCAATCGCCGGACCGGCCGCCGTACTGGGGTGGCTACCGGGTGATTCCCGACAGCATTGAGTTTTGGCAAGGTGGGCAACACCGCCTGCATGATCGTCTGCGCTACACACGCCGTCCTGATGGTGAATGGGGCATTGAGCGGCTATCACCGTAGGGTGTCTTCCTATCCTTTAGGCAACAGGCTTCACCCTATTTCTCTATTCAGAAGCGACTCAGACCCGCAACAAGGTGGTCAATGAAAGCGGATTGGACGGCGACGATCGAACGCCCCACACTCGTATTGGATGAAGCAAAGGCGCGCCACAACATCGAACGCATGGCGGCAAAGGCGCAGCGGCACGGGGTCAAATTTCGACCGCATTTCAAGACGCATCAATCTGCGACCATCGGCGAGTGGTTTCGCGAGGTGGGCGTCCATGCAATCACGGTTTCGTCCGTGCGGATGGCGGTCTATTTCGCCGCGCATGGCTGGACAGACATCACCATTGCCTTTCCGGCGAATGTACGTGAAATCGTGACGATCAACCAATTGGCAGCGCAGGTCAGGCTGCATCTACTGGTGGACTCGGTGGAGACAGTGGATTTTCTGGACGCCCATTTGTCTGTCCCGGTCGGCGTCTGGATCGAGGCCGACACCGGCTATGGGAGGAGTGGCGTCCGTTGGGATGACGGGTCCACCCTATATGCGGTGGCCAGCGCAGCCCAGCGCAGTGAGAAGATGGCGCTGCAAGGCTTGCTGGCGCATGACGGTGGCACCTATGCTTTGCGCTCGGCGGCGGATATTCGCGCTCGTTACGGGCTGGCGATGACGCGCCTGGAGCGCATGCGCATTGGTTGATGGAGTATGGGTTTCTGGGTCTGGAACTTTCGGTTGGTGATACGCCGGCCTGCAGTGTGCTGGATGAGCCCCCGGCGCCGACGAATTGCGGCCGGGCAACTTCGTGTTCTACGACTGGACGCAGGTGCAGGTTGGTTCGTGCGGGTTTGATGATGTTGCCGTGGTCGCGGCGTGCCCGGTCGTGGGCAAGTATCCCGACCGCCATGAAGTCGTCCTCTACGGCGGGGCAGTGCACCTGTCCAAGGACTTTCTGACCCGCCCGATGGCACGTTGGAGTTTGGGCGGGTTGCGCTGTTCACGGAATCCGGCTGGGGCGCTCCGATCGAGGGCGCCTGGTTGAGGTCACTTTCGCAAGAGCATGGGATTGTGCAGGCGGAGCCGGCGGCTTACGCCGAAGTATTGGGGCGACTGCAAGTCGGGGATCTGCTTGCAGTGGTCCCGATCCATTCGTGCCTGACGGCCGATCTGCTCAAGCACTATGCGACCTTGGATGGTTGCACCATCGATATGATGATCTAGTCCTAAAGCAAATCCTTGCCCACCGACAGGATGCAATATGATCGGAAAACCGTGGCGTGAACTCAACGCTGTGGTTGTAGCTACCCTGCTTCTTCTCGGATCTGGCGCCCCTGAATTGACGCCAGACTCTTGGAGCACCTCATCACAGGCAGCCACTGAGGATCGTTTGATCCTGAGCGCCGGCGCGCCTGGTGTCAGCATCAGCGAGTTTATGGCCGCGCCCAATGACACCGCCGGGAGTGACGCCCTGCGCGATGAAGATGGCGCTGTCGTTGACTGGATCGAGATCCAGAATCCTGGCGCAACTGCTGCAGATCTCTCGGGGTGGTATCTAACCGACCGTAGCGATGAACTTGACCGGTGGCGGTTCCCGGCTGGGACGCGTGTCAGACCATACGGCTATCTGGTGGTGATGGCATCCGGGAAGGACCGGCGGGACAATCCGTTGTGGCTGCACACCAATTTTTCGTTGCGCCGCGAGGGTGAGTATCTGGCGCTGGTGTCCCCCGCCGGCACAATCGTCTCCAGTTTTGCGCCCGAGTACCCGGTGCAATACACCGGCGTGGCGTTCGGGTATGAACGGTTTGCTGCAGAGACCGGCGACGAAGTACTGTCCGAGGCGAGTTACTTGCGGATTGCGACACCCGGCGCTGCCAATCCCATCTATCATGGGCCGTCCATCCTTGCGGTGCGGGCAAATCCGGACCCCCTGTCTGCGCAGCAGAATCTACTTGTGACCGCGACCCTTGCTCAGGTGGATCCGGTTACCGCGGTCATGCTCCACTACCGCTTCGGGTTTGGTCCCGAATTGACCGCAATGATGAATTGGCATGGCGACAACAATTACTCGGCGGAGATTCCAACCGTCACACAAAGTCCGGGCGCCCTTGTGCGCTATTACGTGACCGCCACCGGCAGTGAGCGTGACTACGCTGTGGCTGAAAGCCGCTGGCCACTGCCCTGCAGACGGCCGGCCCTGCCATATCGACCATCGTGGCGGCTGACGCAAGTGTGGCTTCCCGAAATCCATGTACCTGCCAAAGCCACACTGGCGGATCCGGATGTGATCCGTTGCCCAGCCTATGAAGGAACTGTCGTTGGTTCCGCGCAGGTCGAGGAAACAGCAACCTTCCCGTGCTGTACTGGTACATCCAGGAAGATCCAGTGTACGGCTGGGAATGGTATCGCGCGGGGTATGACGTTGTGATCCAGAGCGGGCTTCCGGCCTGGTCATTCATTGATCCAGGCGCCGCGGTCACGGTCTTCTATTCCGGGAAGTTATACGATAACGTTTCGATCCGGTTACGCGGCGCCGGCACATTGGTCTTTAGCAAAAGGGGTTGTCGTTTGCGTTCAATCGGGATCACGAGTTTGCGCTGCATGGCGACGAAGTCGTGGGTGGATTCGGGGTTGCATCGGGGCGTTTTGACATAATTGACATTGCGACAACCGGCGAAGATGAATCCTATATCCGGCAAACCGATCGGTTTCGAAACCTATCGCGAAACCCAGAATCCGGCGCCACTCAGTTTTCCGATTCGTCTCGAACTGAATGGTCATTTTTTTAGTGTTGCCAACTTCGTAGAGGATGCCAACGGTGACTTTTTAGCGCGCAATCAGCTTGATCTAGCCGGCGCACACTTCAAAATGTATGAGAACGCCCTCACGTTGGGCGGCTTTTCAGACCCGGCAACGGGGGCGCGGCAACGGCGCCCGGATTGGATCGACCGGCGCCCAGCGCTGCGCAAGTTGATTTTGGGTCTGAACCAGCACCTGTTTGACCCAGTCGATGGTCGAGCCAAGACAGCTGCCTACGTTTTCGACCATGTGAACGTGCCTGGCTGATCAATTACATGGCCACCCGCACCCTCCTGGATGACTTTGACACGCTTTGGCACAACTACGATCTCTATCAGGATCTGGCTGCCATTCCGGGAGAGAGCGACGAGCGGCTCTGGCCTGGGACCGGTGAATGGTCGATCTTCCCTCAGGACAAGGACCATGTGCTGTTTGATGGGTGGACCTATCCAGCAGGCGCCGGACATCCGTACTACGGCGCAGCACAACCGATCGTCCCAATGGGCTGATCGATGCCGTGATCCGGAGCGACGACTTGCGCGCGATGTATTTGCGACGTCTCCGCTCGCTGGTGGACGAGCGGTTTGCCACGCCAGGCGGTGGCTGGCTGGCGGAATATGCGGGGCAGTTGCTGGCAGAAGTTGAGCCAGAGGCGCTCCTTGATTCAACCCGTTGGACCGGTGCAAACGTTGCCGCTACCGACAAGCCGATTTCGTCATTCAATTCGAGTTTACTCCGGCAGCAAATTGAGTGGCGCCGTCACGCTCCAGATGGGGGACTGGTGCGTATGGCGCCCTGTTGCCGCTGCGCCAGCGGGACGAAAACATCCACTTTGGTCCCTATCTGCCGGGCCAACGCCTCAGCAATACGGCGATCACCCTGATGAATTGCGGGCAAGCTGCCGTCGACATCACGGGCTGGGAACTGTCTGGTGGAGCAGGTCTGACCTACACATTCAAACCGGGGACCGTCATTCCCGGCGATGGTGGGATGCTCCACGTGACGCCGGACGTGCGCGCGTTTCGCACTTATCAGCGCTGGTTGGGTGGCGGAGGGAGCATTGGTCTTTTTGTTCAGGGCGGCTTCGATACCAAGCTCATTGGAAAGTGGCAGATGGCGCGCATTCCCCCGCGGAAATGATGTTGCGCAACCGTGAGCGGGTTGTGCTGACAATTGACGCCAGGCGCCTGTCCGAGAGTGTTTTTGCCGCAGTTGTTGAGCCGGTAAAGGTCTCTGGTGCGGATTCAGAGGACTTTGCGCCAGATCAAGCCCCGCCAATTTGACCGTTGCATCGCCGTCGTGCTATTCTCTTGTTTCGTGGGTTTGCACGCCCGTTTTCGGGTGTATTGGTGTGTCTAGCGCCAGACGCCCACGATGGTACAGTCATCTGCGGCCAACCGTTGGCGTTGGCTGTTGTCTGAAAACGAATTTGAAAGTGGAGGAAGATTTGCCGACCATAAATCAGTTGGTCCGCAAGGGGCGGGCCGAAGTTGCAAAGAAGGAAAAAGCGCCCGCGCTGCGCTTCACCAAGAATACGCTCACGGGCCGGATGCGCCGCATGCAGAAGGGCAACCCCCAGAAGCGTGGCGTGTGCACTCAGGTTCGGACGACCACGCCAAAGAAGCCGAATTCCGCGCTGCGCAAGGTGGCACGCGTGCGTTTGACGAATGGCGTCGAAGTGACTGCCTATATCCCAGGTGAAGGACACAACCTGCAGGAACACAGTGTCGTATTGGTCCGCGGTGGTCGTGTAAAAGATCTCCCCGGCGTGCGCTATCATATCGTGCGCGGCGCCCTGGACAGTCAGGGTGTGGACAAGCGCAAGCGCGGTCGCAGCAAGTATGGCACCAAGCGCGGTAAGGGCAAATAAGGGATAGGTAGGAATTATGCGAAGAAATACTGCGGAAAAGCGGAAAATATTGCCGGATCCCCGCTATAACAACCTTGTTGTTGCCAAGTTCATCAACAACGTGATGGAACGCGGCAAGAAGAGCATTGCCGCCAGCATCGTGTACGATGCGTTTCAAATTGTTGAAGAAAAGACGAAGCGACCGGGCATCGAGGTCTTTGAAGAGGCCATGAAGAATGCCACGCCGCAGATCGAGGTGAAGCCCCCCGCGTCGGTGGCGCCACCTATCAGATTCCGATTGAGCCCAGCCCAGAGCGCAAGCAGGCGCTGGCGATGCGCTGGCTTATTGAGAATTCGCGCAAGCGCAGTGGTCGTGATATGGCCGCGCGGCTGGCAGGCGAGTTGATGGATGCGGCACGCAACGAAGGCTCTACCATCAAGAAGCGTGATGACACGCACAAGATGGCCGAAGCCAATCAGGCGTTTGCGCATTTCAGGTACTAAGCCGAAACGCCAAGTATTTAAAGTACTGGTGCGGCGCCCTTAACCCACATATTCCGCTCCCCGCGATCATCTGACTTCGTCTTTGAAGTTGGTATCGGTGTGGAAAGCGGATGCGAACTGTGGGTCACCGGCGCCGCATCATTTTGTGTCAAAGGTGACCGTCGCCAAGGGTGACGGTCATCTGTGCGGAATGGAACAGGAGCATAGACATGGCGAACTATCCAATTGAGCGAATGCGGAACATCGGCATCATTGCCCACATCGATGCCGGCAAGACGACGACGACCGAGCGAATTCTGTTTTATTCGGGGCGCATCCACCGCGTGGGCGAGGTGCATGAAGGCACGACGGTCACGGACTGGATGGTGCAGGAACGGGAGCGCGGCATTACGATCACCGCCGCTGCCATCACGACCGACTGGACTGACCGCATCACCGGCGAGGAGTGCCAGATCAATATTATTGACACCCCTGGCCACATCGACTTCACCGCGGAAGTGCAGCGGTCGCTGCGTGTCCTGGATGGTGGCGTCGTTGTCTTTGACGCGGTTGCCGGTGTTGAGCCGCAATCTGAGACGGTGTGGCGCCAGGCGGATCGCTACGGTGTGCCACGCATTGCCTTCGTCAACAAGATGGATCGTGTCGGCGCCAGTTTTGAGCGCACGATCAGCATGATCATCGAACGCCTTGGCGCGAATCCGCTGCCCGTTCAATTGCCGATTGGCGTTGAAGACTCCTTCAAGGGCATGGTCGACCTGATCGAGATGCAGGCGCTGATTTTCAGTGATGAGATGGGCGCCAATCCAACCATAGCCGAGATTCCCGCTGACATGCTTGCGGCAGTGGAAGCAGCGCGGGAAACCATGATCGAACGCGTGGCCGAAACCGACGATGAACTGACGATGAAGTTCCTGGAAGGTGAAGAAATCGGTAAGGACGACCTTTACCGTGCGCTACGTAAAGCCACCATCCGTGGCGATGTGGTCCCGGTGCTGTGTGGTACGGCGCTCCGCAACAAGGGCGTGCAGCCGCTACTCGATGCGACGGTTCGTTATCTGCCAAGCCCCAATGACATCCCACCAGTGGTCGGCACCAACCCTGACACCGGCGCAGAGATCGAACGTGCGGCGCGTGACAGCGAGCCATTCACCGGGTTGGTCTTCAAGATCGTGACCGATCCGTTTGTGGGGCGGTTGGCCTATGTACGCGTCTATGCCGGTAAGTTGATCTCCGGCGAAACTGTGATCAACACAAATCGGGGGCGCCGCGAGCGCATCGGACGCATCGTGCGCATGCACGCAGACAAGCGTGAAGATGTAAAGGAAATCGGTGCGGGGGATATCGCGGCGATTGTGGGACCGAAAGAGTCCTTCACCGGCGAGACGCTCAGCGATGCCAAGCACCCGATCGTGCTCGAAACCATCGAGTTCCCGGAACCGGTCATCAAGATTGCTGTGGAGCCGAAGTCGAAGGGTGACCAGGATAAGCTGACCGAAGCCTTGATCAAACTCGCCGAGGAAGATCCAACCTTCCGCGTGCAGTACGACGACCAGACCGGTCAGACCGTGATCTCCGGGATGGGTGAACTTCATCTGGATATCATTGTAGACCGGCTCAAGCGGGAGTTCCGGGTCCAGTGCAACGTTGGTCGTCCGCAGGTTGCGTACCGCGAAACCATCACCCGTCCTGTCAAGATTGAAGGCCGGTTTGTTCGCCAGTCCGGTGGTCGTGGCCAGTACGGCCACGTGTGGCTGCAGATGGAACCGAACGAGGCCGGTGGCGGCTTTGTCTTTGAAGACAAAATCGTCGGTGGCGTCGTGCCGCGTGAGTATATTGCACCCGTGCAAAAGGGCGTTGTTGAGGCGATGGAGAGTGGTGTGCTGGCCGGATACCCGGTTGTCGACATCAAAGTCGCGCTGGTGGACGGTTCCTACCATGAGGTGGACTCCAGTGAAATGGCGTTCAAGATCGCCGGCAGTATGGCATTCAAAGATGGTTGCCAGAAGGCCGGTCCCATCCTCCTAGAACCAATGATGAAGGTCGAGACTGTCGTCCCGGACGAATATGTCGGTGACGCAGTGGGTGATTTTTCCAGCCGCCGCGGGATGGTTGAGGGGATGGATTCCCGCTCCGGTGGCGTGCAGGCGGTGCGGGCATTGGTGCCGCTGAACGAAATGTTCGGTTACGCAACCGACTTGCGCTCGATGACCAGCGGGCGTGGCAGTTTCTCGATGCAATTTGAGAAGTATATGCCGGTGAGCCAGTCGATTGCCGAGAAAGTGCTACGTGGTCAGGGCTGATCTGCTTTGACTGATGGCAGCAAGTGACGTAATCCGGCCCAGGCGATTGTCCTGGGCCGTTGTCTTGGGTGGAGGTTAAGCCGTATGGTGGTTTTGCGTACACGGCAAAACAACTGATTGGATTTTGTCAAGCCTCCAATTTGCTCGACCCTACCCCTTACGCTATACTAACCAACTTGTGGCGATAGGCGCTGCCTATCTGCCTTGATATCGCATTCACTCTGCACCGCCGGCAGTTCATCGGCGGTGCAGTTGTGCCAAACACGTTTGATTTACTGGCTATGGGCGACCCGTGCGTGGCGCCCCGATTCATGAGGAGTTATCGATCATGTCCAAGGCGAAGTTTGAGCGCACGAAGCCGCACGTCAACGTTGGTACGATTGGTCACATCGATCATGGGAAGACGTCATTGACGGCGTCGATCACGAAGGTGCTGGCGCTGAAGGGGTGGGCGGACTATCGGGCGTTTGATTCGATCGACAATGCGCCGGAAGAGAAGGCGCGTGGGATCACGATTGCGATTGCGCACGTGGAGTATCAGACGGCGACGCGGCACTATGCGCACGTGGATTGCCCGGGTCATGCGGACTATATTAAGAACATGATTACGGGTGCGGCGCAGATGGACGGTGCGATTCTGGTGGTGGCGGCGCCGGACGGGCCGATGCCGCAGACGCGGGAGCACATCTTGCTGGCGCGGCAGGTGGAAGTGCCGGCGATGGTGGTGTTTCTGAACAAGGTCGACATGATGGACGACGAGGAGTTGCTGGAGCTGGTGGAGATGGAGCTGCGGGAACTGCTGACGAGCTACAATTTCCCTGGGGACGACATTCCGGTGGTGCGTGGTTCGGCGTTGAACGTGTTGGAGTCGACGAGCAAGGATCCGGATGCGCCGGAGTATGCGTGCATTTGGGAGTTGATGCGGGTGGTGGACGAGTACATCCCGACGCCGGTGCGCGAGACGGACAAGCCGTTCCTGATGCCGATCGAAGATGTGTTTAGCATCAAGGGGCGTGGGACGGTGGTGACGGGGCGGATCGAGGCGGGATGATCAAGCCGATGGAAGAAGTCGAGATCGTCGGGTTGGCGCCGACGCGGAAGACCGTGGTGACGGGTGTGGAAATGTTCCGCAAGCTGTTGGACCAGGGGATTGCGGGCGACAACGTTGGGTGTCTGTTGCGCGGCATCGAGCGGATCGACATTGAGCGTGGGCAGGTGTTGGCCAAGCCTGGGAGCATCACGCCGCACACGGAGTTCACGTCGAACGTACGTGTTGAAGAAGGAAGAGGGTGGTCGCCACACGCCGTTCTTCAAGGGGTACCGGCCGCAGTTTTACATGCGGACGATGGACATCACGGGCGAGATCGAACTGCCGGCGGGGATGGAGATGGTGATGCCCGGCGACAGTGTGCAGATGGTGGTGAAGTTGATTTCGCCGATTGCGTTGGAGACGGGCAGCCGCTTCGCCATTCGCGAAGGTGGGCGCACGGTCGGTGCTGGCGTCATCACCAGCATCATCAAGTAGTGTCTATGCGGTAGACGGTGGCAGGCGCAGCGCCCGCCATCGTTTACTGTTTGTAGTGTGTTGAAAGAGATGGGAAATGGCCAAGCAGAAAATTCGCATCAAACTCAAAGCGTACGATCATCGTGTGCTGGATGCGTCTGTCCGCCAAATCGTCGACGCCGCTGAACAGACCGGTGCCCAGGTGGTTGGCCCAGTGCCACTGCCGACGAGCATCGAGAAGTTTACGGTGATGCGCTCGCCGTTTATTGACAAGGACAGCCGCGAACAGTTCGAGATCCGCACGCACAAGCGGTTGATCGACGTAGTGGACCCGGGCAGCAAGACGATCGAGAATTTGACTCGGTTGAATTTGCCGGCGGGCGTGGACATCGAGATTAAGCTGTAACGGCGGATTGCGCATTGGGATTGCCAAACCCCATGGGATTGGTGAGGTGCTGCAAAGGCGGCGCCTTTGCCATCAAAAGCGGGTGGCAAAGCCCGATCGTCAATTCATTCGGGATGATGCGGCTTGGTGACTTACCACTGCCAACCGACAGTCCCAGGAGGAGCACATGCGAGGAATCATTGGTAAGAAAGTAGGGATGACGCAGCTCTTTGACAAGAGCGGCGCCGTCATACCGGTCACGATCATCGAGGCCGGACCCTGCTACGTCACTCAGGTCAAGACTGCAGACTCGGACGAGTACAATGCCGTGCAGCTTGGCTTTGAAGAGGTGGCGGAGCGGAAGTTGAGCAAGGGTGAGCGCGGCCATTTGAAGCAGGCTGGCGTACCCAATTTGCGCCATCTGCGCGAGTTTCGGTATAAGGCAACGCCCGAGTTCAAGATTGGCGATGTCGTCAAGGCTGATGTCTTCCAGGAAGGTGAGCTGGTGGACGTAGTCGGCACGTCGAAAGGTCGCGGGTTTGCCGGCGCTGTGAAGCGTTATGGTTTCGCCGGCGGTCCCAAGACGCATGGTCAGTCTGATCGCCATCGCACCCCCGGTTCGCGCGGCGCAGGCACAACGCCAGGGCACACCTATCCCGGTATGCGCGGTCCCGGCCATATGGGCGATGCACGCACGACGGTGCAGAACCTGAAGGTCGCGCTCGTCGATCCGGAACGCAATCTGATCGCAGTGCGGGGCGCAATCCCTGGTTCTCGCGGCAGTTTGGTGGTCGTGCGCGAAGCCGTGAAGGCTAAGAAGAAGTAATTCACGGACGCACACAAGGAGTCAATGATCATGCGTGTACCTATCAAGAACATGAGCGGAGCGCAAGTCGGCGAAGTTGAGTTGAACGACGTCGTCTTTGCGGCCCCAGTCAATACAACGGTGATGCACCAGGCGTTGCTGCGCCAGTTGTCGAATGCCCGTCACGGCACCCACGACACCAAGACGCGCGGCGAAGTCCGTGGTGGTGGCAAGAAGCCGTGGCGCCAAAAAGGCACCGGACGCGCCCGCCAGGGTTCGACGCGTGCGCCGAACTGGGTGGGTGGTGGTACGGTTTTTGGACCGACGCCGCGCAAATACACGAAGGCGCTGCCCAAGAAGATGCAGCGCAGTGCATTGCGCAGTGCGCTGTCGGTCAAGGCCGCCGGCGACCAGATTGTCATTCTTGACAAGCTGGCAATTGAGCAGCCCAAGACGAAGACTGTGGTCAACATGCTCTCTTCGCTGGGGGTCGCTGACAAGTCCGTCTTGTTGGTGACTTCAGAGAAGACCCTGGGCGTCTGGAAGAGCGCCGGCAATTTGCCGGACGTCAAGCCACTGTTGTGCGGCTACATTAACGTGCGCGACCTGATGAGCCACGACACGGTGCTGTTGACGCAGGATGCTCTGTCAGCCATCGAGGCGTGGTTGAGCGCCGATATGGCCGTCGCAGAGGAATCGGAGGCGTAACAATGAATCTCTACGACGTTTTGAGGCGGCCGGTCGTCACTGAAAAGACGATGATCGCCACCGACGAATTTAACAAGGTCACCTTTGAGGTTGACATGCGCGCCAACAAAATCCTGGTCAAGCAGGCGGTCGAGAAGGCTTTCGATGTTACCGTGATGGACGTGAACATTATGGTGGTGCCGGTGAAGACCACGCGGCGCAGCCAGAAGAGCATCCGTATCCGGCACCCGAAATGGAAGAAAGCAATTGTGACCCTAAAGCCCGGCGATCGCATCCAGATGTTCGAGGGCGTATAACGGGGAGATGTTGAATCATGGCAATTAAGATTTATCGACCGACTTCGCCGGGACGCCGCGGGATGAGCGTCTCGACGTTTGCAGAGATCACAACCTCTGAGCCTTATCGCCCGCTGCTGGCGCCACTGCGCAAGCAGGCCGGGCGCAATAGCCAGGGTGTGATCACGACGCGCCACCGGGGTGGTGGGCACAAGCGCCGCTACCGCGTGATCGACTTCCGGCGTGACAACTTTGGAGTTAAGGGCCGGGTTGAGACCATTGAGTACGACCCGAATCGCAGCGGTCGCATCGCGTTGGTCTGCTACGATGACGGTGAGCGCCGTTATATCCTGGCGCCAGAGGGTTTGAAGGTGAGCGATGTCGTGATGTCTGGGCCGCAGGCCGACATCCGCATTGGCAATGCCCTGCCGATTCGTCATATCCCGCTTGGTACGATGGTTCACAACATCGAGCTATATCCCGGGCGTGGTGGTCAATTGGTGCGTGCTGCCGGGCTGTCAGCGCAGTTGCTGGCCAAAGAGGGCACGATGGCGCAGGTGCGTTTGCCTTCGGGCGAAGTTCGCTACATTGACGTGAATAGTCTGGCGACGATTGGGGCCGTGTCTAACTCGGATCATTCGAACGTCAATCTGGGCAAGGCGGGGCGCAAGCGTTGGCTTGGGATTCGCTCCACGACGCGTGGTGTGGCGATGGACCCAGGCTCGCATCCACATGGTGGTGGTGAAGGCCGCTCGCCGATCGGGATGAAGGCGCCGAAGACCCAATGGGGCAAGCCGGCTCTGGGTAAGAAGACGCGCGTGAACAAGCGAACCAACAAGTTCATCGTGCGCCGCGGCGGCAAGTCGTAAAGGATAGGAGTGAAATATGTCACGTTCACTGAAAAAAGGGCCGTTCATCAGCCCGAAGCTGCTGAAGCGCATCGAAGAGATGAATCGCAAGGGCGAGCGCAAGGTTGTGAAGACCTGGTCGCGCGCCTCCACCATCTTCCCGCAGTTTGTCGGTCACACGATTGCCGTTCATGACGGCAGGCGTCATGTACCGGTCTACATCAGCGAGAATATGGTCGGTCACAAGCTGGGCGAATTCGCCCCGACGCGTTTCTTCCGTGGCCACGTGCGGGCCGAAAAGTCCACCAAGGCTGCTGGGCCTCCACCTCGACCAGGTGGAGCTAAGTAGGCGGGCTGTGGGGAAAAGGACCTAAAGCACCATGCAAGTGCAAGCAACGACCAAATTTACCGGGATCAGTGCGCAGAAGACGCGCCTGGTATTGGATGAGATGCGCGGCCGTGATGCCGAGGAAGCGATTGCCGTCCTCGGCTATATGCCGCAGCATGCGGCGCGGGTGGTTTCGAAGACCATCGCCAGCGCGTTGGCCAACGCCGTCGAGAACTTCGGTCTCGATGCGAAGGATATGTATATTGCGCAAATCTACGCCAATGATGCGCCGATTCGTAAGTGGCGCCGGTTTGGGGCGCGTGGCCGGTTCAAGCCATGGTTGCGCCGTTCGTCTCACGTGACTGTGGTATTGGAAGAGCGCATCCTGGTAGAGTCCAAGCCTGCAACTACAGGTAAGGCCGCGAGCACCAGGACTGCCAGCAAGCCAGCCGGTAGCAAATAGGAGGAGGTACACTTGGGTCGCAAGGTAAATCCCATCGGCTTTCGCCTGGGGATCATCAAAGAGCACAAGAGCCGCTGGTTCGCTGCTGGCAGGCAGTATACGAACCAGTTGGCCGAAGACCGTCAGATTCGCAAGTTGGTGTTCCATGACCTGGCCAAGGCGAGCGTCAGCAACGTGGACATCGAGCGCCAGCCCAATCAGGTGCATGTGATCATCGACACGGCGCGGCCGGGCGTGATCATCGGCAAGAAGGGCGAGAGCGTCAACAAGCTGCGCACCGAGCTGCAGAAGCTCACGGGCAAGAAGGTGAAGATCGACGTGCGCGAGATCACCAAGCCCGAACTGAATGCACGGCTGGTGGCGGAAAGCGTCGCCGAGCAGTTGGAGCGCCGCATCAGTTGGAAGCGCGCGATGAAGCAGTCCACTGTCAAGACGCTCAAGGCCGGCGGCAAGGGGCATCATGATTACGGTGTCGGGCCGGTTGGGTGGTAGCGACATGGGCCGTGTTGACACGGTGCGTGAAGGCCAGATTCCGCGGCATACATTGCGTGCCGATATTGATTACGGTACGGCGGAAGCCAACACGACCTTTGGCGTGATCGGGATCAAGGTCTGGATCTATGTGGGTGAGGTGCTGCCGGGTGAGGAGTACCACGCCAAGTATCTGGTGGCCGAAAAGTAGAATGGTTTTTTGGCGGTGAAAGTCAGTTCTGCACGAGCCGGGCGCGCCGCTACAGAATGAGTTAGGTCGATATAGTTCCGTCGGGAAGCGTAAGCATGAAAATGACCCGGCGGAAAACGTATCGAAAGAGATAACGGAGACAAGACTATGTTGATGCCAAAGCGTGTGAAATACCGCAAGCTGCAGCGTGGGCGCCTCAAGGGCAAAGCCTATCGTGGCAACTCGGTGGCGTTTGGCACTTATGGCCTGCAGTCGTTGGAAGGTCACTATGTGACAAGCCGCCAGATCGAAGCCGCCCGCCGCGCCATTGTGCGCTACGTGCGCCGCGGTGGAAAGATCTGGATTCGCATCTTCCCGAGCAGGCCGGTGACCAAGCGAGCTGCCGAAACGCGCATGGGTTCCGGTAAAGGTAGCGTCGATCATTGGGTCGCTCCAGTCCGTCCTGGCCGCGTGATGTTGGAAATTGCGGGGATCCGCGAAGACCAGGCGCGCGAAGCCTTCCGGCTGGCGGCTGCCAAGTTGCCGATGCGGACACAGTTCATTACCCGTGAAGAACACGGCAACTGAGGAGGTGCATGATGGCAAAGAAGAAAGAAGACCTGGCCCAGGCCACAGTTGATGAACTGAACAACAAACTGGAAGACGCTCATCAGGAGCTCTTCAATCTGCGCTTCCAGCGTGCGACAGGCCAACTGAAGAATCCGGCCCGCATGCGTGAGGTGCGGAAGAATATTGCCCGGATTCACACCTATCTGCGGCAGCGTGAATTGGCGGGCAATTAAGGAGACGGAGAATGCGCGAGCAACGCAGAGCGCTGGTCGGTACGGTCACCAGCGATAAGATGGAAAAGACCGTGGTTGTGACCGTCGAACGCACCACCCGTCACCCGTTGTACGGCAAGGTGATCAAGGTCAACAAGAAATACAAGGCCCACAACGAAGACAACTCGGCCAAGATTGGTGACGTCGTGCGCATTCGCGAATGCCGCCCCATCAGCAAGGACAAGAAGTTCTTCGTGGAGGAAATCCTCGAGCGGGCCATCATTGTGGACGAAGCGAACGTCTAGCACCGGTCCGGGTGACCTGAGGAGAATTCACGATGATTCAACAGGAAAGCCGGCTCAAGGTAGCCGACAATACGGGGGCGAAGGAGCTCTTGACCATCCGGGTCAAGGGCGGCAGCACCCGCCGTTATGCTGCGATTGGCGACATCATCGTAGCCACGGTGAAATCTGCCAGCCCGACCGGCAGCGTCAAGAAGGGTGAAGTGGTGCGTGCCGTGATTGTACGCACGACGCGACCTGTGCGCCGGGCGGATGGCAGTTACATTCGCTTCGATGAGAATGCGGCTGTCATCATTGACGACCATAAGAATCCGCGCGGCACGCGCATCTTTGGTCCAGTGGCACGTGAACTGCGTGATGGCGGCTACATGAAGATCGTCTCGTTGGCGCCAGAAGTGCTTTAAAGGAAAAGGCGAAACGATGAGAGTCAAGATTGTCAAGGGTGACACTGTCGAAGTGATCTCCGGCAACGATAAAGGGCATCGCGGCGAAGTGCAGCGTGTCATTCGCCGGAAGAATGAAGATGGCACGTACGATCCCGACCGCGTTTACGTGATTGTGGCAGGTGCGAATCTGGTCATCCGCCATCAGCGCCCCACCGGGCGTGTGGGCACACAGACCGGGCGCATCGAGAAGGAAGCCCCGATCCACATCAGCAATGTGATGCTGGTGGGTCCAGGCGGCAAGCCGACGCGAGTGACCTACCAGGTCGACCGCGATGGCCTCAAGGAACGGGTCGAACGCAAGGGCGCCCAGGCGCTGCCGAAGCCGAAGAAGTAGCATGGCTGTGCTTGCTGTCTGCTCGACGTGAGCGAACCTGCGCACAGATTATCAACGAGTTCTGCCTGAACTTTCGTCGGATAAAATCGACGGCTGCGGGCGAGGAGAGTAAAAATGGCTGACAAGAAAGCTGAGAAGAAGGTCGAAACAAAGGTTGAGCCTAAGGCCGAAACCCCGGCTGAGACCAAGGTTGAAACCAAGGCTGAGCCGCGACCGGTTCCCCGGCTGAAGACCCGCTACAACGAAGAACTTGTAGTGGCGATGATGAAGGAATTCAACTATCGCAACGTGATGGAAGTGCCGAGAATCAAGAAGATTTCGGTGAACATCGGTCTTGGCGAGGCGTTGCAGAATAGTAAGGCGTTGGAAGCCGCAGCGGGCGATATGGCGATTATGACGGGGCAAAAAGCCGTGATCACAAAAGCCAAGAAATCCATCGCCACCTATAAGTTGCGCGAGGGCATGCCAATCGGCGTCAAGGTGACGCTGCGCGGCGCCCGCATGTGGGACTTCCTCGATCGCCTGATCAATGTGGTGCTTCCACGCCAACGTGACTTCCAAGGTGTGTCGACCGACGCGTTCGACGGCCGTGGCAACTATAGCCTGGGGCTGCGCGAACAGTTGGTTTTCCCCGAAATCAACTACGACAAGGTTGACAAGATCCGCGGGATGGAAGTGACGATCGTGACGTCGGCCAAGAGCGATGAGGAAGCGCGGCGGTTGCTGGCGCTGATGAACATGCCGTTCAAGCGGTAACAAGAGAGGTATAAGCGTGGCCAAGAAATCAATGGTCGCCCGTGAGGGCAATCGGAAGTACGCTGTGCGAGTGCGCAATCGCTGCAACGTCTGTGGCCGCTCGCGCGGTTACATGCGTCGCTTCGGCCTTTGCCGCATCTGCTTCCGCCACGAAGCGCTCAAGGGCAATTTGCCCGGCGTCGTCAAGTCAAGCTGGTAGGGTAACTCTTATGCTCGGTGGCTGACTACAACTTCCTTACTTGTTGATTAGAAGTTGCAAGAGCGACCGGAGGAGAAAACGATGGTCAACGATCCAATTGCTGACATGCTGACACGCATTCGCAATGCTTCCATGGTGAAGCAAAAACAAGTGGTGATGCCGACCTCCAAGATCAAGGTAAGCATCGCCCAAATTCTTCAGGATGAAGGCTTTATCGAAGCCTATTCCGTGACGGAAGAGAAGCCGCAGGGTCGGCTTGTGCTCCGGTTGAAGTACACCCCACAGGGCCGTCCTGTGATCACGGGCCTCGAGCGCGTGAGCAAGCCTGGGCGTCGTTTCTATAGCGGCGCGGCGGACATTCCGTGGGTGCGCAGCGGTCTTGGGATCAACATCCTGTCGACGCCGAAGGGGTTGATGACCGGTCGCAAGGCTCGTCGCTCCAAACTGGGCGGCGAAATCCTTTGCAACGTTTGGTAGGCGGGAGGGAACGATGTCACGTATCGGTAAGATGCCGGTAGCAGTGCCCAATAAGGTGACTGTGAAGGTAGATAAGGGCAACCTGGTGACTATCAGTGGTCCCAAGGGCACCCTGACGCAGCAGTTCGACCCCGACCTGCAGATCGCAGTGGAGGACAACGAGGTCAAGGTGACGCGGCCGACCGACCAGCGCGACCATCGCGCCCAACATGGTTTGGCGCGTGCGTTGATTGCGAACATGGTCACGGGCGTAACGACCGGTTTTACACGCAAGCTGGAAATTGTTGGCGTGGGCTACAAGGCGGAACAAAGGGGCAGCAATCTGGTGCTTTCTGTCGGCAAGAGCCACACCGTGGAATTCAAACCGCCGACGGATGACATTTCCTTCGCGGTAGAGAAGGATGGCCGCTCGTTCGTCATCAGTGGCATTGACAAGGCTCAGATTGGTGAGTTGGCGGCAACCATTCGCCGCACGCGCCCACCAGAACCCTATAAGGGTAAGGGCATCCGCTACTCTGGCGAGTATGTACGCCAGAAGGCAGGCAAGGCCGGCAAGGTCGGGAAGAAATAAGGGACGGTAAATCATGACAACCGTGAGTCGCGAAGTTGCGCGCAAGCGCCGGCATGAGCGGGTGCGAAAGAAAGTCAACGGTACGGCGGATCGCCCACGTTTGAACGTCTATCGCAGCCTGGACAACATCTATGCCCAGGTGATTGATGATGTCAGCGGGAATACGCTGGTGTCGGCATCGACGGTCGATAAAGAGTTGCGCGGCCAGTTGGCCCCACTCAGCAAGACCGAGCAGGCCAAAGCCGTCGGCAAAGTAGTCGCCGAACGCGCGCTGGCAAAGGGAATCAAAGCAGTGGTCTTCGATCGCGGTGGCTATCCATACCACGGGCGCGTCAAGGCTTTGGCCGATAGCAGCCGGGATGCCGGCCTGGTCTTCTAACGAGGAGAATGAAGCATGGCAGAGCGAGAACAGCGAGAGCGCCGGCGCCGAGGTAAGGATCGCGAGAAAGAACGCGAGGAGCGCGAGCGCCCAGAATTTGAAGAACGCGTCGTTCATCTTGCCCGCACCGCCAAGGTCGTGAAGGGTGGACGTCGTTTCGCCTTCCGCGCGGTGGTCGTTGTAGGTGACAAGAATGGCCGTGTGGGGATCGGCATCGGCAAGGCACGCGAAGTGCCGGATGCTATCCGCAAGGCATCGGAGCGTGCCAAGAAGCGTCTGATCGTCGTGCCCCGTCTGAACGGCACCATTCCGCACACGATTGAGGCCAAGTTTGGCGCCGGCATCGTCCTGCTGCGCCCGGCCAGCCCCGGCACCGGCGTCATCGCCGGCGGTGGCGTCCGTGCAGTAGTGGAAGCCGCCGGCATCAGCGATATCTTGAGCAAGTCGCTGGGGAGTAGCAACATCCTCAACGTCGTGCAGGCAACCTTTCACGCGCTGAAGCAGTTGCAGGACTACCGAATTGAGGCCGCCAACCGCGGTGTCGATCAGCGGCATCTGGCGCCGTTCTGGTATCAGGAGGAAACTCGTGGCTAATCAGGCAGCGGCGAAAACCCTCAAGATCAAGTTGGTGCGTAGCCCGATCGGCTACAACATCGACCAGAAGCGGACTGTGAAGGCGCTTGGGTTGAGCCGGATGAACCAGGTCGTGGAAAAGCCGGATAACTCGGCGATCCGTGGCATGATCAATAGCGTGTCCCACCTGGTTGAAGTAAGCGAATAAGTGAAGGGAATCAATTCGATGGAACTGCATGACCTGCGTCCCGCCGAGGGTGCAACACAAAAGCGCAAGCGAGTAGGTCGTGGCACTGGTTCAGGCAAGGGTAAGACCAGTGGCCGCGGCCAGAAGGGCCAGAATTCGCGCACGGGTGGTGGTGTGCGTGGTAACTTTGAGGGCGGCCAGTTGCCGCTGACCAAGCGCCTGCCCAAATTGCGCGGCTTTAACAACCGCTTCAAAGTTGAGTACGTGGCGGTGAATCTGGATCAGCTTGAACGCCTCTTCGAGGCGCAAAGCGCCGTTGATGCCGAGTCGCTGGCGGCTGCCGGTTTGTTGGGCAACGCTTCCGACCCGATCGTCGTACTCGCACGCGGTGAAGTGACCAAACCGCTCACCGTGAAGGCCAATCGGATTAGCGCCGCGGCGAAGCAGAAGATCGAAGCCGCCGGCGGAGCAGTCGAAGTTGTGCCCGTTGTCGTCAATAAGAATCGACCACGGTCGTAGTTCACTGCGAGTCATTTGTGGATAATGAAGGTCGACTTGTGAATGCCGGTGTTTTGACGCCGGGGTTCACAAGTCGTACACGACACTTCGCACTCCACAAGCTCTCTGCCCTCAGAAAGGAACCCGTGCATGCTTGACGCTGTGCGCAATGCTTTCCGCCTACCAGACCTGCGGCAGAAATTGCTCATTACTTTTGGTCTAATTTGTCTGTATCGTCTTGCAGCGAATATTCCGCTGCCGGGTGTCGATCAAGCCGCCCTGGCGCAGATTTTCTCTCAGAACGACAACATCCTGCTGAATCTGTTGAACTTCTTCAGCGGTGGTGGGTTGTCGCGTATGGGTGTAATGGCGTTGGGCGTCTACCCGTACATCACGGCCTCCATTATTCTGCAGTTGCTCATCCCGATCATCCCCGCGCTTGAGGAACTCAGCAAAGAAGGCGAATCCGGTCGCTCGCGGATCAATCAGTACACGTTGTGGCTGACCATCCCGCTTGCCGTCCTCCAGGCAATCGCCCAAGGCACGCTACTGGCCAGCCAGAGCAGCTCCTTGCAGGTGTTGCCGACGTGGGGCTTCACCGGGGGCGACCTGGTGCCTACGCTCACGTTGATCATCGGTATGACGGCTGGCACCATGGCCGGTGTCTGGCTGGGTCAGCAGATTACCGAACAGGGTATTGGCAACGGTGTTTCGCTGATCATCTTCTCCGGCATTGTTGCGAACATCCCCTACCAATTGAATCTGCTATGGCGCACACCGGCGTTGTTGGTCGTCTTTATGATCGTCACGGTCATTATGGTTGGCGTCATCGTGTGGGTGCAGGAAGGCCAACGGCGGATCCCCGTACAATACGGCAAGCGTGCGCACCATGCGCGGCAACCGGATGATGATGGTGGGCGGGCAGAGCACTTACGTGCCGTTGCGCGTCAACACGGCGGGTATGATTCCGCTGATCTTCGCCCAGAGCTTGCTGATTCTGCCCAGCACGCTGGCAAGCTATTTCGTCAGCCAGCCAAACTGGGGTGGTGCGATCGCCTCATCGATCTACCAGTTTTTCAATCCGAGCAACTTCGTGTACTGGCTGCTTTACTTCCTGCTGACCGTGGTCTTCACATACTTCTACACGGATGTGATGTTCCGCCAGCAGAATTTGCCCGATACACTGCAGAAGCAGGGTGGTTTCATTCCCGGCATTCGCCCGGGGCCGAGAACAGAAGCTTACCTGAATGGTGTACTCCAGCGCATTACGCTGGTCGGTGCGCTCTTCCTGGGTCTGATCGCGGTGCTGCCCTTCCTGGTCAGTACGATTGCCGATGCACTGTTCGGCGCCAATACGACGCTGGTCACCGGTTACAACTCGCTGATCATCAGCAGTTCAGGGTTGTTGATCGTGGTCGGCGTGGTCTTGGACACACTGAAGCAGATCGAAGCGCAGTTGATGATGCGCAACTATGAGGGCTTCATCCGGTAACCTGACGGGAACCGGCTGAGATTGGACAACTGAGAAAGTAGAGACTTGAGAGATTGGCGGAATTGCGCCGATCTCTCAAGTTCTTATCAACCAATCGCCAGACGGAAAACAGGATGCAGTCATGACCGACAAGCGTACCTATGTGGTTCTGCTCGGCGCCCCAGGCGCAGGTAAGGGAACACAGGCGAAACTGCTGGAGCAGGCTACGGGACTCCCACAGGTGTCAACCGGTGATATCTTCCGGTACAACCTGAAGAACGAAACCGAGCTTGGCAAGTTGGCCAAGAGTTATATGGACAAGGGCGCATTGGTGCCCGATGACGTCACCATCCGGATGGTGGAAGACAGGCTGGCGCAGCCTGATGCCGCCAGGGGCGCGATTATGGATGGGTTTCCGCGGACGCTGGCGCAGGCCGACGCCTTTGATCGGTTGGTGGCGCCATTTGGCGGGGTTGCGGTTGCGCCCGTCATTGTGATTGATGACGAGGAGACTGTCTACCGGATCACCGGGCGCCGGTCGTGCCGCGCCTGCGGTTCGGTCTATCATATCATCTTGAACCCGCCGAAGGTCGAAGGGCGCTGTGACAAAGATAACGGCGAACTCTACCAGCGGGACGACGATCAAGAAGCGACGGTGCGCAATCGCCTGCTTGTCTATTACAAGCAGACGGCGCCCCTGATCGGCTATTATTACGCCAAAGGCCTGCTGCGTGAAGTCAACGGTGGCGAGACGATCGAACTCGTCCAGGCCGCCCTGCGCAGCCTGATTAAGCTGAAATGAACATATTCAAACGTTCTGGCGCGCGTACGCTACGCAGCCAATCAAGCACGCAACCGGTTCCACAGCGGCAGCGCCAGGAGCCGATCGTCAAGAGCCCACGCGAGATCCAACTCATGCGTGAGGCGGGGCGAATCGTTGCGCGTGTTCACGCCGCCATGCGCGAGGCGATCCGGCCGGGTGTCAGCACGCTGGACCTGGATCGGCTGGCAGTGGATACGATGGCGAAATACAACGCCACATCGTGCTTCCTCGGCTATCGCGGTTTTCCCGGCAATATCTGCGCCAGCATCAACCATGAACTTGTGCATGGGATTCCGAAGGCGGATCGCATTCTGAAGGATGGGGACATCATCAGTATTGACATCGGCGTCCGGTATCGTGGTTTCATCGGGGATAGCGCCTGGACCTATGGCGTTGGCGCGATCAGCGATGAGGCGAAGCAGTTGATGCAAGTGACTGAGGAGAGCCTCTATCAGGGGATCGCCAATGCGGTGGCCGGAAAGAAGGTCATCGATATCAGTCGCGCGGTGCAGCGTTACGTAGAAGACCATGACATGTACATCGTACGTGAGTACACGGGGCATGGTGTCGGGCGCCAGATGCATGAGCCGCCCCAGGTGCTCAACTATGCAAGTGACGACAGTGACGGCCAGTACGTGCTGAAGTCGGGCTACGTCCTGGCTATTGAGCCTATGGTGCAGGCGGGCACCTGGCAGACGCGGACGCTCAAGGACAATTGGACCGTGGTGAGCAAGGATGGCAGCCTGACGGCTCACTTTGAGCACACAGTAGCAATTACCAATAACGGGCCGGAAATTTTGACGCTGCCCTGAAGTTGTGATACATTAAGGAAGTTGCGCCAAGTGTCCCAGCTTAATGGCTGGGTATTTGGTTGGAGATGAAAGTACATCGTATTGCGTATCACGTATCGTGTATTGCCGATAGCCAGGTGCTAGAGGGGATACGAATTACGGAATACGGAATACGTGATAATGGAGGTAGCATCATGAAAGTTCGACCTTCGGTAAAGCGAATCTGCGAGAACTGCAAAATGGTGCGCCGGCGCGGTGTGCTGTACGTTATCTGCAAGAATCCGAAGCACAAGCAGCGTCAGGGGTAACCAGAGCGCAGGTAAGGAGTTTTCTTCATGGCACGTATTGCGGGTGTTGACATTCCAAGAGACAAGCGGGTTGTCATTTCCTTGACGTATATTTTCGGCATTGGGAAGACCACCAGTGAAAAGATTCTGGATGCGACCACGATTAACCCGAGCAAGCGGGTAAAAGATTTGGATGAGGCCGAGTTGACCCGGCTGCGCGACTATATCGACCGCAACTATCTGGTCGAAGGTGACTTGCGCCGTGAAGTCAACATGAATATCAAGCGTCTGATTGAGATTGGTTCGTATCGTGGGATGCGCCATCGCCGGAATCTGCCGTCGCGTGGTCAGCGGACACGGACCAACGCCCGCACTCGTCGCGGCGTCCGCCGCACGGTGGCCGGTAAGAAGAAGGCGCCGCGCAAGTAAGCGATAACCCTCGCTGCAACCTGGTAGTGGTTGCCCGGCACGATCTGGGCAGTGCATTAGCTGTGTTGCAGCGAGATAGCGATTGAAGATTTCGGGAGAATTACGATGGCTCGACCGCAACGCACCCGCCGCGACCGCCGCACCGCACGCAAAGAGAAGAAGAGCGTGCCCGTTGGGCAGGTTCACATTCACGCATCGTTTAATAACACGATCGTGACGGTGACGGATGTCCAGGGCAACACACTGACGTGGGCCAGCAGCGGCAGTGCCGGCTTCAAGGGGAGTCGTAAGTCAACGCCTTTTGCAGGCCAGTTGGCGGCGCAGGCGGCTGCTCAGAATGCGCGCAACGATTTCAATATGCGCGAGGTAGATGTGTTTGTTAAAGGACCTGGCCCGGGGCGTGAAAGTTCGATTCGCTCGATTTACTCGGCCGGTCTGATCATTCGCTCGATCACGGACATCACGCCGATCCCCCACAACGGGGTTCGTCCGCCCAAGAAGCGGCGCGTCTAGGTTCAATCACTCTGTTCGTCTGGCCGTGCGGACTGGCGAATCAGGGAAATGTTGGATGCCAATGATGTGTGTGTATGGTGGTTGAGTTGATAGGTAACAGACAGGTGGCGTGAATGCGCCACCTGTTTTGGCGCAAGCGTGTGCTTGACGCTGCAAGGTGACACGGAGGAAAAATGGCACGATATACAGATTCGGTTTGCAAGCTTTGTCGCCGCGAAAGCGTCAAGCTTTTCCTAAAGGGTGAGCGGTGCCTTTCGCCTAAATGTGCTGTGGATCGTCGCGGCACGCCACCAGGCATGCATGGCAAGAAGCAAACCTTCCGGCGCAAGACGTCGGATTATGGTACGCAGTTGCGCGAGAAGCAGAAAGCGCGCCGCATTTATGGCGTGATGGAACGGCAGTTCCGGCGCTACTTTGAAGAAGCGAGCCGCAGCACCGGGATGACGGGCGTGAATTTGTTGGCGATGCTTGAGCGTCGTCTGGACAACACCGTCTATCGGCTGGGCCTGGCGGACAGCCGTGCTCAGGCGCGCCAACTGGTTCGCCACGGGCACATCGAGGTCAACGGTCGCAAGACCGACATCCCCTCGTTTCAGGTGGCGGTCGGCGACGTGATCAAGGTGCGTTCGTCTGCGCAGAGCAAGACCTACTTCAAGGATCGCTCCCAACTGCTTCAGAGCGCCGGCAAAGTGCCGACCTGGCTCAAGTTGGATCTGGCCGGCATGAGCGCCGAAGTTGTAGGTAATCCGAGCCGTGAGGACGTCGAGATCCCGCTGAATGAACAGCTGATCGTCGAGTACTACAGCCGATAATGAATGGCTAATTGCCATTATAGCTATTAGCAATTCTGGGAGGTACGGCCTTGCTAAACATGGTATTGCCCAAGATAGAGGTCGAGGCGAGTTCTCAGAACTACGGCCATTTCGTGATTAGCCCGCTGGAAAGCGGCTATGGCATCACCCTTGGCAACGCGCTCCGCCGTGTACTGCTGTCCAGCTTACAGGGCGCTGCGATTACATCGATCCGCGTCAGCGGCATCCATCACGAGTTCTCGCCAGTTCCACATGTTCGCGAGGACATGACGCGGCTGATTCTCAATGTGAAGCAGATTCGTCTGCGCTCACGTTCCGAGGAACCAGTGCGCATTCATGTTGAGGTGAGCAGTGAAGGTCCGGTAACCGCCGGTGACATCATCACGCCGCCTGAGGTAGAGATTGTCAATCCGGATCAGTATTTGTTGACTGCGGATTCGAACGACATCGATTTGGATATCGAAATGGAAGTGCGCCCTGGTCGGGGGTATAGTCCGGCTGAAGAACGGGGCCGGTTGCCGCTGGGTGAGATTCCGGTGGATGCGATCTATAGCCCGGTCCGCAAGGCTGCCTATCGTGTCGAGCGCACGCGCATTGGTCAGCAGACCGACTACGACAAACTTAACCTGGAAATCTGGACGGACGGCACGTTGTCACCCGACGACGCATTGCGCAAAGCCGCCAATATCCTCGTGCAGCATCTGACCCTGTTGGCAGGGGCGGAGACAGTCGTGGTTGAGAAGAAGGAAGAAGCCGCCGAAGGCATTCCTTCCCGTGTCTACGATGCACCGATCGAGGAACTCGAACTGACGGTACGCGCCTACAACTGCCTCAAACGCGCCGGCATCACAAAGGTTGGCGAGATTTTGAAGCGCATGGAAAAGGGCGAAGATGAAATGCTCGCCATCCGCAACTTCGGTAAGAAGTCGTTGGATGAGCTGGTTGAAAAACTACGTGATAAGAACTATCTGACGGTGCCTGGTGTGGACTTGAGCGCTTACATGAGCGGCAACTACAAGACTGCCAGCGAGTTGGATGGGGCGGACGAAGAGTAGGCAGCGACGAGGGATCCTCGTCCAGCGCACAGGATTGCCTGTGTGCCAGTATGGGAGAGTGAAGTTATGCGACATCGAGTAGCCGGACGCCACCTGGGGCGCAATACAGCCCAACGCAAGGCCCTATTTCGCAACCTGGTGCGTGAGCTTTATCTGCATGAGCGGATTGTTACGACGGAAGCCAAAGCTCGGTCCATTCGTGGTGATGCCGAAAAGCTAATCACGAAGGCGAAACGCAGCGCGGCCGCAGAGGGCAACCGCGTACATGCCCAACGCCAGGTTGTGGCCTATCTGAATGACCAGACCGTGGCCAAGAAGGTTTTTGATGTTTTTGCACCGCGCTATGCCACGCGCAACGGTGGCTATACACGCATGGTCAAACTTGGCCAACGTCATGGCGACGGTGCGGACATGGTGCTACTCGAGTTGGTGGACAGCCAGGCGGCTTAATGCTGCTGCGAGGCCGGTGACGTGAACCAAGGCCGCCACTACGTGGGCGCACTGGTAAGCTACGACGGCGCTGACTATCAAGGCTTTCAGTACCAACCGCACGGGCCTTCGGTCCAGGGGGTGTTGGAAGCGGCGCTGGATCAGTTTGTTCAGCGTGACAGCCGGGTAGCTTGCGCAGGGCGTACGGACACAGGGGTTCATGCCAGCGGTCAAGTGGTCTCGGTCTGGGTGACATGGTTGCACGGGCTGGATAGTTTGCAGCGGGCATGGAACGTTCACCTGCCGTATGATGTAGCGGTCCGAGGTGTCTGTGAGGCGCCGGCAGGGTTTCACCCGCGATTCAGCGCTGTCGAACGGACTTATCGTTACACGGTGTGGAATTATTCATCACCGGACGTCAGGACCGCACTGCATCGTTGGCCGTTGACGGATCGGTATGCACTGTTTGAGACGCGACCGATTAACGTGGCCGCGATGAATGAGGCAGCGACATACCTGATCGGGGAACACGACTTTGCCACCTTCGGCAAACCAACCAAAGGCGAAAGCACCGTCCGGTTGGTGCGAACGGCAGAGTGGCAGGTGGTTGAGGATTCATTGCCGGCGTTGAGCCGATATCCTGGCCGCAAGCTTGTGTTCACGATTGCAGCCAATGCGTTTTTACGCACGATGGTCAGACGTCTGGTTGGAACGCTCCTGGCGGTTGGGCGTGGTGAGTGGAAAGTAGCTGATGTTGAGCGAGCGCTAGCCGCTTGCAGCAGCCAAGAATCAGCACCGCCTGCGCCGCCGCAAGGGCTTGTGTTGGAAAAAGTGACGTACCCGGGTGTGCTGGGTGCATTGTTTGAAGAAATGGAAAGGGCGTAAAGCGGAAGCATCAAACCTGGGAGTCTGGCACAGCCAGCAACTCAGGCGCGATGGAACGGTTTACGCATCAGAAAGGAGACCACAGCGTGAAGACCATTAGTCTTGGCGCCGAAGAAGCCCAGGAAAGCCGTGAATGGTACGTCGTCGACGCCGCCGGCAAAACGTTAGGCAGATTGGCAACTGAGATTGCCACCGTTCTGCGTGGAAAGCACAAGCCGTCTTTTACTCCGAACGTGGATAACGGCGACTTTGTGATTGTCACCAACTGCGAGCGCATCGTCGTCACCGGCGATAAGCTGGACACCGTGCGCTACTATCGCCACTCAACCTATCCGGGTGGTCTGCACAGCCGGAGCATGCGCGAACAACTGCAAGTCTTCCCGGACCGCGTGTTGTTTGAAGCGGTGCGCGGCATGATGCCGAAGACCAAGTTGGGCCGCGCGCAGATGAAGAAGCTGCGCATTTACAAAGGCCCAGCGCATCCTCATCAGGCGCAGCAGCCGAAGGTGCTGGAAACAGCCGCATAAGTGATCTACCGATCTCGGTCTCCGTCCGTAAGTGCTGGGGATGCGAGAGGGTTGGTGAAGAAGAGATTGGAAAGACGGAGAAAGTCGAATGACTGAGTATACCGAAGCAGTTGGTCGCCGCAAGGAAGCCTCTGCACGTGTGCGCCTCTATCCTGGCACGGGTGAAATCATTGTGAATGACAAGCCCGTCAATGAGTATTTTGGGCGCGACCTGGATCAGATGATTTTGCGCCAACCGCTCGTTTTGACCGGCACCGAAGGCTCGCTCAATGTTAGCGTCAAGGTGAAGGGTGGCGGCGAGTCGGGGCAGGCTGCAGCGCTGCGCATGGGTCTCGCCCGTGCCCTATCGCTGTATGATCCGAATCTGCGCCCTGTGCTGAAGTCGGCCGGTTTGCTGGCGCGTGATGCACGCGCAAAGGAACGCAAGAAAGCCGGTCTCAAGCGCGCACGCAAGGCCCCGCAATACACCAAGCGCTAATTTCAGGCTGGGTACGCGGTAATCAGAAAAGAAGCGCAGATCAGTGCCGAACTTTATGGTTCGATGCTGAGCTGCGCTTTTTGTGTTTGGTAGTCTATGATCAAAACAGCCATTCTCTGCATCCCAATCTATGACGAGCAGGCTAGCGCGGCGGTGCGCCGGTTACTGCACAACGGTGCACCTGGGTGCACGGTGCTTCTTGAGCAGAATGCGCCGATGCAACGCTATGTAGTCGAGGATCTGCTGCGGCGCTGGTCAGATGACGAGGAAATGGATCTCGTGCTGACCATTGGCGGGACCCTGCCGGCGCCGGGGCCAAGTGGCAGAGAAGTTGTGCCCGAGGCGACGCTAGCTGTTGCCGAGCGCCAATTGCCGGGGATCTCGGAAGCGATGCGAGCGCACGCGGCGGTGCGGACGCCGTTGGCGTGGCTTGACCGGGGACTCCTCCTTGCGTCCCTGCGGGAGATATTCTTCCTTCCCTCTTTGCGGCTTGGCGGGGAGGCTCTGCTTTAGGATCGATGGGGTAAAAAACACCCAGAAAGCACCATGCCTTCCGGGTGTTTTGGTGTTCGTCGCGGGGTCAGGCTGAAATCAGTTCCTTGCGTTTGTCTTCGATTGCCGCCAGCAACTGCACGAAGGAATCGGCAAACTTCTTGACGCCGTCCGCTTCGAGTTCGTCGGTGACTGCGTTGAGCGAGATGCCCAGCGCAGCCAATGCCGCCAGCTCGGCGGTAGCCACGCCCACATCCTGGTCGACGGTGCGCTTGGGCACGCCGTGGTCGAGGAACGCATCCACCGTGCCCGGTGGCATTGTGTTGACAGTGTGTGGTCCGATCAGCGTATCGACATAGATGAGGTCGGGGTAGGCCGGATTCTTGGTGCTGGTGCTTGCCCAAAGCGGGCGCTGGACCCGTGCGCCGGCAACGGCGAGGCGATCCCACCGTTCTCCCTGGAATTTTTCTTGAAACTGCGCATAGGCGAGTTTGCTGTTGGCAATCGCGATCTTGCCCTGGAGTGCAGTGGCGGCGGCAGCCTGGGCGGGGTTGGCCTGTGCGATCTGCGCCAACCGTGCGTCGATGTTGACGTCGACGCGGCTTACAAAGAAGCTGGCGACGGAGGCGATCTTGTCGATCGGTTTGCCCGCTGCAAGCCTGTCTTCGAGACCGGCCATAAAGGCTTCTTTGACCTCGGCGTACCGTTCGAGGCTGAAGATCAAGGTCACGTTGATGTTGACGCCGGCGGCCAGCAGGCGACGGATGGCCGGAAGCCCCGGGCGCGTGGCCGGCACCTTGATCATCAAGTTGGGGCGGTCAACCGCGGCGTGGAGGCGGAGACCTTCGGCGACCGTGGCCTCGGTGTCAAACGCCAGATCCGGGGCGACTTCGAGGCTCACAAAGCCGTCATGGCCCCCTTGCGCATCATAGACCGGGCGCAGTACGTCGGCTGCGGCCTTGATGTCGGCGACCGCCAGGCTTTCGAAGAGTGTCTTGGGGTCGGATGTTGTGACGACGAGTTCAGATAACTCAGCGGCGTAGGCATCGCTCTTGGTGATAGCCTGTTGAAAGATTGTCGGGTTTGAGGTGACGCCGGCAACGCCGCTTTCCACCAGTTTGCGCAAACCACCGGACTTGATCAGGCTTCGCTCGATATAGTCCAGCCATACGCTTTGGCCTAACCCATACCGTTCTTGAATTCGGTTCATTTTCTCACCTGTGTTGTGTTCATGCCGGGACTAATCTGCCTATGGGATAGTCTACCACGCAGAGGGGAGGAAGGGGAACAAGCGCGGGGGTGGGGGCATTTCAAAGTTGGGAACACAAATTGTCAATAGGTTGAGGATCGTGTGGGGGAAGTGATGGCGCCGGCCAGGCAAAGCAGGGGCCGTGCCTGGCCGGATGATTGCTGTTCATCGACGTCGATGGATCATTTCCTGATCGCGGGCAGGTTCACGAGTTCGCCAACAACAAACACATTGGGATGCGTCGACCTATAACAATAGTAGTGGTTTGGACTATAACAATACCATTGCGGATATTGGTTCAGCGGATTCCATTCTTCCCAATCCATCACGATCACGACGTCATACAATGCAGAAGGAATATCGTTACCAACGAACGTATATGACCAGCTCGTTTCCGTGTCACCGCAAGTCTTCGCATAAAATTCGTCACCTTTACCTTGGGCGATAGCTTTTTCGTATTCCTTGCGAAGCTTCACGAGTTCTTTCATCCAAAGCTCCATGCGAAAGCCATCATCAATTGAATAATATACGTGTATCGGTAATTCCACTGATGGATCGGGGTTATGGATGTACTCTTGTAAGGTCGGCTCCGGTACGCACCGATGCGGCCAAACACCACTGATGACCACGCGCACCTGTTCTCCAGTTCGATACTGGAATTGCGATGGTGCCACCTTTGGGCGCGCATCATGTCTGAAGTACGGATCAGTGGTCAACGCCAGACCGGCAGATGCACTGCCTGTCTGCTCGCTGCCGATAAAACTGACCGTGTTCGTGACACTTCTTGCGTACGAACCCGTGTTCCCGATCTCAAACACAAAGGTAGCGTTCTGTTGGGCCGCAAGCGACCCGCTCCATGCGATGCTGTTATCAGTGACCGTTGTGCCTGGTGGTGGTTCTTCCCTCCAGAGAAAAAATCGAATTTGCGCAGGAAGGCTATCAGTTATCGATACATTTCTGTCGGCGCCGGTTCCAGCGTTCGAAAGAACAATCGTATAGGCAATTACCTGCCCTGGCAACGCAAAATCAGGTCTCACAACTTTTGAAATATGGAGATCTGGGACTAGACGAGGGCATCCGGCAGGAGGAGTGGTCTTGAAATCCGAGTATACGACTGAACCTTCAACCGTATCCCCAAAGCCCGGGCCAGTTCCGCCTGGGCCATCGTCCATCCCCCACCAGTTGTTGGGTGCCAGGATAGCAGATTCATCAACGTAAGCGGTAACAGCCGCGTCGGAATTGTGGACTATGCAGCTGTCAGTCACAACGGTATTAGGGAATGATTCCGCATAGATCGCCCCGCCGGTTTCGCCGGCTGTGTTACTCACGATCTGCGTGCCTTGCACGACAAGTTCCGCCTGCCCAACATGAATGCCTCCACCAATAGAAGCGTGATTGTAGGCGATCTGGCTGTCTACGATTCGCACTTTCGCCGTGAGGTCATCAATTCTCATACCTCCACCATCAACCTCTGCAACATTGCTAATGATCGTCGTATTGGTGATTGTACCAGTGCCGCGGGAGTTCAATCCCACCACCTCGATTTGCGTGGTTGTCGGCAATGAACGAATTCTGGATGCTAAATGTACTTCCATCGATCAAGAGACCACTATCGAAATTGCCGGTAATCTGGGAATTGTCAACATTGAGTACTCCGTCTTGACTGAGGATACCTGAGCCGAGGTTTGCGGAAATAGCTGTGTTGCTCATGCTCAGGGTCGTCAAGTAACTGCTGATTGCGCTGCCGCCATTGGAGGCGAATTCGGAATCGGTTATCTGTACAATACTGTTCGCGGCATGAATACCAGCGCCTGAAGCTGATATATTGCTATACACTCGGGAATGACTTATCTCTGCTGTTCCACTTTCAAGATAGACTCCAGCTCCGTCATGAACGGCAAAATTGCCCTGGATGTCGAGATCGAAGAGGTGGATATTGCCTGTGCTTTTGATTCCTGCGCCGCCTTCACCAACAGGTGTCTTGCCGTTCTTGATGGTTAGGTTGGTGAGTGTCACCGTCGTACTACTTTCGATCTCAAACACGCGATACAAGTACGAACCACTGATCGCCAACAAATCGGTTCCTGGGCCTATGACGGTCACACTTGACGATATCGGCGGCAGTGGACTGGCAAGTAAAATCGTTCCTTGCGCAGCCACTGTGATGACGTCATCTTCTGGCGATGCATTGGCATCTAGAATCGCTTGTCTCAACGATCCCGGCCCATTGTCGGCAGTGGTCGTGACAACAATGTTTTCGGCCTTTGCCGTATCGAACATGACAAGTGCAACGGCTGCAAACGTTGAACACAGTAACAGGATTTTTCTGGCATGCGGAGTCAAAATGCGCTTCATCGGGGTACCCTCCATCTCATGTTTGCTTAGCACATGTTGTCCTATAACTTGGGTATTGTTCCAGATATTTCTCCCAAACCCACACCTGAACCTGCGTCGCCCTGCATGGCCCAGACCCGGAGCATCGCCCCCTGCTGGATCACGCCGCCGAGCGGACAGTTCTGTCTGCTCCGCTTGGCGGCGCAGCAGTTCGCTGATGTTCTGATCATAGTCTCATTGCGAGGGTGCGTCAATGGGGAAAGCGCAACGCAAGGGATGCAAGGAAGAGGAGACTCCCGCCAAGGCCCGAGGGGGACGGTGCCCCCAACTTGACAAAAGAAACTTACGAAAAGGCCCTTGTTTCTGGTCCTGCGGGGCGCTCAAGCGGAAAGAAACTCCTGCGGCGGATGCAATTTAAGTGCTGTAACCGCGTGTTTCTTAATAGCCGCAAAGCCGCAAAGGAGGAGGAAATCTCCCGCAAAGCCGCAAAGGAGGAGGAAGAAATCTCCCGCAGGGACGCAGGCGCAGCGAAGTGATCATTGACCACAAAGAGCGCAAAGAGCACAAAGAATATGCGCGCCCATCGTTCTTTTCTTTGTGCTCTCTGTGTTCTTTGCGGTTATTTTCGAGCTTCCAGCGCACATTTCCCTGCGGCTCAGCGTCCCTGCGGGTGATTGGGTCCTTAGCATGATGGCTATGCCATCCGTAATTCAAGCATCCTGGCGCCGGCTACGTGATACGAGCAACGAGATACGAATCACAAGTTCATTTTGCTTTTGGCTTCTTGTGCGCGTTAAGCCTATGGCTTCGAGAATCAGCGCCTTTAGCGCTGCGTCGTCGACTGTGCCGGTTTCGAAGAAGTCAACGGCGCGCACGGTGTTGCTATCGAGGCGGGTGTTGAACAGGTGCTGTGGATCTGCCATTTGCGCGCCCTTGGGGAAGGTGAGGCGCACTGCCTTCTTCAGGGTGTCGGCTACGCAGAGAATTCCGGCATGCGACCAGACGGGGACGCCTTCCGGTTTGGAAGGCTTTTTCCATTTTACCTCTTCCACCACCTCAGGATCTGCCTGTTTGATCACTGCGCGCAAGTGGGCCAATTTTTGACCCCGCCAATCAGGCGTATTTTCGATAATGGCGTCGATTTGTTGCGCTGCGGATTGCGCATCGGGATTGCTATTTGCTTTCATACCCGGTTCGTCACTTTCTCTTCCTGTTGCACGACGCTGTGGACTTCAGCTTGATCTACGTTTACCGCCATTTTACCGTAGGTTTGTCGTAGCGTCGCACCCTTGAAGCGTGCGATGCGGATGGGGAGTGGCTGGAAAGTGAGGCGAGGAGGGTGAGGGCGGAAAGATCAACGCGGCGGACGGAGAGCAAAATATCAACGAGAAGCGGAGTTGGCGCGGAGAGCGCGGAGGAGAGGAGAAAGCAACGCAATCAGCAAGTGAAAGGCACCCAGGCCCCAGATTATTGGGTTTCGCATAAGTTCTCGCTTCGGATATACTCTCCACTTCAGCTCCCACCGCCCGCTAAGAACAACCAACCAAAGAAGTTGTTCAACGGCGCCAATCAAGACCTATTCATATGTACAAAGGGGACACGTGCACCATGATTGTCATCATCGGAAAAGTGACCATACAACCAGACAAGCAGGCATGGTTTATCGAGGAGATCAATAAAGCTGTCGAGGCTACCCTACAAGAAGACGGGGTTAGTCGCTATGAATTGGTTCAAGCCGTGGGCGAACCAAATACGTTCATGATGCTTGAAGAGTATGCTGACGAGGCTGCTTTGGCCCATCACATGGGCACCGAGCATTTGAAGGCGCTCGGCGCTGCGCTCGGTAATGTGCTCGCAGGTCCCCCCGAGATCAAGAGATACAACGTTACCAGTACTGAACTGCTGCAAATGTAACGTCATCCCACGCCCCGATCTCTGGTTTTTCATGGCGAGTGGCGTTGGCCGGCTCGTTAGGTTGCCGGTGAGGCGTCTCCGCGGGAGCATCCGGAAACCCTTCAACGGATTTAGGACAGGAACGGATTCGGTTGAACTTGCCGGCACCTTGCGATCTTCGTGGCGAGGATGGTTGAGATCGAGCATCCTTCATGGTTACCTGGATTCGCCGGCACGTTCTGCGGCTACAAGCCGCAGCTACGGTTGGGAGGGTCCGTTCCGGTCCTAAATCCGTTGTCGTCGTTTGTACGTCTCGCACAAATGGATTTTGACAAAACCTTTTTGAGGGGTACTATATTTTCTGTAGTGGAAAACACGGACATTGATTGTCCTGCGTGATAGAGTAGAAAGTGGCATGACCTGTGCATGCGTGATCGAATTGTAAAGGAGACTGACGATGGCGAAGCCAATTAAGGTAACGGATAAGGATTTTGACGAACTGGTTGTGAATGCCGCCGGCCCGGTCCTGGTGGACTTCTGGGCTGAATGGTGTGGTCCCTGCAAGATGATTGCCCCGGTGCTTGAGGAACTGGCCACCGATCTCGATGGCAAGCTGACCATCGGCAAGCTCGATGTGGACCACAATCAGAACACGGCTATGGCCTTTGGGGTCATGAGCATTCCGACACTGTTGCTGTTCAAGGACGGCAAACAGGTGGCCCGCATCGTCGGCTACCAGCAAAAGCAGCAGTTGATGAGCAAGATTCAGCCGCACTTGAGCTAAGCGCTGGGCGTCTAAACGCCAGGAATGGCGTCGCTGCCCCGCTAGATTCAAATGCGAGCGCTGGTCTCGTGATCAAAAGCCTGGATGCGTAAAGCATCCAGGCTTTTTCTATTTTCGCGGGTCATGCCGTTGGAGTGCGCCGCGCCGTTCCAGAAGCAGTTCGAGCGGATAGAGAAAAGCCAATACGATCAGGTCAAGCAGAAGCACGAAAATTAACGCTCCGACGATGATGGCAAACAGCGGCGTGGCCCAGGCCAGCAATGCGCCGAAGAAGTCCCCCGGCAGCCCGACCACAAAGTAGACGATTGCAAAGAACGCCAGATAGAGCAGTACGGTTTTCAAAGGTTCCCGATCGCTCTGGCTTGGCATCATGCTGTTGCCAATCGTGAAGACGAGATAGGCCCAGATTAGCCCATCAGCGCTGCCCAGCGCCTGGAAAAAGACGCCCACGATACCGGTCACCTGACCACTGTCCAATACGGTCACAAACCGTTCCGCCTGAAAGACCTGGGCGCCGATCAGCGCGAGCAGAAGGGTGCCGAGCAGCAACGGCGCCACCCCCACCAAACTCTCGCGCCACGCATCGCCGCGGTCAACATTCACACTGCCAAGACCAATGTGGTCACCCTGGCGTTTGGGCCAGACCCGGAACTTGCTCACTTTGAGCCCGACCAGGCGCGCCATGAGCCAGTGTGCAGATTCGTGGGCAATGATGCCGGGCAGGAACAACAAGAAGATGGCCAGGGTCGCAAAATCCAGCGAGAGGGTGATGAAGTACGTCACGCGCTGCGTCCGGATGCTGATTTGCCGGCTCAGCCACGAAAGCGCCAGGAGTGCGCAGGCAAAGGCAATGAGGATTGGGGCGGTGTCAGCAAAACTCATGGGCTAGGAGCGCCGTGGCGCCTGCTGTTACTGTGGTTCGAGGTTATAAGTAAGGCTTTCGATGTACCAACAACCGTCGTGGCGGGCCAGCGTCCAGCGATCGCCCGCCGGTGCAATTTCGCCACCGATCTGCGTCGTTGCGATAACCACTGCATGGTCTCCGGTGATGGCGATCTTGAGATCCGCCGGCGTGGCCGTCTTGGGGGCGCCGGGGAAGACTGTGCGCACGTAGCGGTGGCGGATTGCATCCTTGTCGCGCCAGAACTGATCGTCGGTGGTGTCGTCTGGCGTGTGTTTCCCGTCGGACACGTAGGCGCCATCGTCCCACAGCACCATCAGTTGGTCGATCTCCTGGGCTACCATCAGTTCGCCTTCACCGCGCAGCACGGCTTGAATCGCGATCTCGTCGCTGGCGCCGTGCGGAAGATCCAACGTACATGAACCACCTGTTGGTTTTGCGGGTGCATTGCACGCGGCGAAAACGGCGACCGCGCAGCAAAGCCAGCCCAGTCGCCGGATACGCCTATGCATCAGAAGAAACCGGGGATCCACCATTTTCTACCTTTGGGCGGTGGCGGCAGGCGATTGTGAGGGGCGCGAGGCTGAGAAGAATTGCCGGACGAATTCCGCTTGCATCGCCAACGTCTCTTCTAAGCTGCCGTACTTTCCGGATGTCAGCTTGAACAGGACAATACCGTCTGATTGATCGCGCTGTTCATTGGGAAACAGGTAGAAATAGTAGACGACATGCTCCCACGGCGGCCCGCCCGCATCATCCTGCTTTGTCGCATCGAGCCACAGTCCATAAAGTTCACCGCCATCTGGCAGGGTGGTGGCGTGGGATCCAAGATCATACTGCCATCCGTCGGCATCGTAGCAGATATCGGGGGCATGGAACGGCTGTGAACTACGCCCGCCGATCATGGTCAGCCAGAGCTCACGGTCTTGGCTGTCGGTATAGAGACGCTGAACGTATTGCTCCGGCTCAAGCAGGATCATGACTTCTTGATTGGTCTCGGGCGCATTTTCGCCGTGCCAGTCGCCGACCTGCAGCGGGATGTCTTCCAGACTGTGATCCAGATCAAACCGCGCGGTGGCGGCGACGAGCCGTTCGCGCGGTGTCCGCTGCCAAAAGTCCAGGTCAGAAATATAGGTGTACTCATCGCTAGCCTGCAGCGTTTGCTGGTCACTGCGTGAGGAAAGGTACTGGGGCGCCAGGACGATCGCCGCACCAAAAAATAGAAGGACGATGGCGATCAGACTTATCGCCGTGGTTTTTGATGACATCAGATTACTTCATATCGTAGCTGGCCAAAGCGGAGCGCTCTTGTCAACGGGTACATCAACAGCAAGAGAAGATGCCCGAATAGTCATGATAGTACGTGAAGGCTGCGTCCGCCCCCCATGCGCGTGCAACATACAGTAGTGTCGCCACCCGGAGAATATTGCCAAGAATCGCGAGCGGAATCGCGAGCAGGACAAGCACGATTTTTGACCAGGTGGGGCCATTGAACAGGTAAGCAACGAGCACAGTCAGCGCCACCAGGGCGATGAGCGAGTTGACCCCGCTGCATTGGGCGCCAATCACCAGATCGGCGTTTGGCAGCGACACAGCATTGCCAACGATCAGGACATCCAGCCCAAGCACCTGCACCAGTCCACCGGCGCAAACGCCTGTGAACAAAGCCAGGGGAGCGTGACGCGATCCACTGCAGGCAACGGCACCATCAGCGTCAGAAAGAGCACCGGAAAGATCAAACCACGAATAAAGGATGTGCCACCCAGGATCCACAGTAGACCCGCGAGGATGCCGATCATGGCGAAGGATGCCAGATAGTATGCCTTGTTCTGGAGGAAGAAGACGTAGAGGGCGCCCGCACCGAGCAACAACAGCAAACCAAACAGGGCGCCTGCACCGGATCCATAATTCAACCGGGGGTCGTTGCGAATCCTTTGCACCGCCAGGAAGAGGGCGACCGGCAGAATGAGGATGCCATGACTGTAATACTCATTTGACATCCATTCCGACCAGAGCCAGCGCCACACGGGGAAGGTAAGTGCAAAGAAACCAATGGCAGCAAAGATCGGCAACCAGATTGTTTGAAGTGCGGAACGCTTCATGCCTCTACCGATGTCTATCGAACGCACGATCAGAAGCACGATCGTGTTTGCACTGCTGCCGTAACCGGCGAATCGGCAGGATAGCAGAGACGCGCGATTCGGTCAAAGGGAAGATGCGTGTTTCGTGTTGCGTATCTCGTATCACGTAGTCATTCGCTCGCCGTGTCGACACGACACATGCAATACGCAATACGTGATACGAGATACGCAATATGCACTACGTTCTACGCGTACTACGCGTACACTTCTGCCGTGCCACGGACCATCTCGGCGTAGCTTTCGACTTTGAGGGCCGCGCCGCCGATCAGGGCGCCGTCGATGTCAGGCTGCGCCATGATTTCGCGGATGTTCTTGTCATTGGTGCTGCCACCGTAGAGGACGCGCACGTTTTCGGCAACTGCTTTGCCGTACAGTTCTGCCACAGTGGCGCGCACGACGCCGCCGCAGATGTCGTTGGCCTGTTGTGCGGTTGCGGCGCGGCCGGTGCCGATCGCCCAGATCGGTTCGTACGCCAGCACGAGTTGTTGCACCTGCTCGGCGCTGATCCCGTCGAGTGCGCCGCGCACCTGACCGCTCACGAACGACTGCGTCTCGCCGCGTTCGTTTTGTTCGAGCGACTCACCGATGCAGACGATCGGGGTCAGCCCCGCTTCCAGAGCGGCTTTGGTCTTCTTGTTGACCGTTTCATCGGTCTCAGCGAAGTATTGGCGGCGTTCGCTGTGGCCAAGGATGACGTAGGTGGCGAGCCCCTTGAGCATGCTTGGGCTCACTTCACCGGTGTAGGCGCCGTTGGCCGCCCAGTGCATGTTCTGGGCGCCCGTGGCAATGTTGCTGCCTTTCAGCACTTCCGCCACGGCGGGCAGGTCAACGAAGGGCGGGCAGACGACGCGGTCGACGCTATTGATGTCGTTGACCGCATGCTTGATATCTTGGGCCAGGGCAACGGCTTCATCGATGGTTTTGTTCATCTTCCAGTTGCCGGCCATCATAGGCTTTCGCATTTCGCATTGCTCCAGATCTATTTCGGTAATGATTCAGTTTCGCTTGTGTCTTCTGCGGGTGACGCTTCCACTTCTTCGGCGTTCTGCTCCTCAAGCGCCTGGGCGTATTCTGCGGCGGTAAGCCAGCGCCCACCCTGCACCTCGTAGCGCGTCACGCGTTTCTTGGTGTCCAGCCAGAGCTCGACCTCGACCTGGGAGAAACAGCGCTGCTTCCCCGACGTGTGCAGCACTTTGCGGCCGTAATAGCCGCCTTCGTCGGCCAGACTGATCTCGTTCATCATATCGAGTTGGCCCACAATCGGCTCGCGACAGCGGTTGCTGTACACGTAGATCGGTAGGTATCGATCACTGCCGGAAGGCGCCTGCCCCTTGATGGTGTTGAAGAACCGCGCAAAGAAGTTCATAAGCGTACCGTTGTTGTGTGCGAACGGGGCGCCGACCGGCGCCTACTTGTTGTTAAGTGCCGCAACGCCGGGCAGTTCGATGCCTTCCAGGAATTCCAGGCTGGCGCCGCCGCCGGTGCTGACGTGCGACATCTTGTCTTCGAGACCCGCATCACGGATCGCCGCCGCGCTGTCGCCGCCGCCGATGATCGTCGTCGCATCCTTGAGCCCGCCCAGGATATCGGCGATCTTGAAGGTGCCAACGGCGAACTTCGGAAATTCAAAGACACCCATCGGGCCGTTCCAAACCACGGTCTTGGCGCCGGCCAACCGATTGGCATAGTGGGCAATCGTGGCAGGGCCAATATCGAGCGCCATCCAGTCGGCGGGCACTTCATTGACAGGGACAATTTTGTCCTCGGCGCCGGCCGCGAACTCGTTGGCAACACGCAGGTCAACCGGCAGTTGAATCTTGTCGCCGCCCTTGGCCATGAGTTCCTTGGCGGTTTCAAGTGCTTCCGCTTCGACCAGGCTCTTGCCCATCCCGTACCCTTGCGCGGCGAGGAAGGTGTTGGCCATGCCGCCGCCGATCAGGATCGCGTCGACCTTCGTCAGCAGGTTTGAGATGACGCCGATCTTGTCGCTGATTTTGGCGCCGCCCAGGATGGCAATAAATGGGTGCACCGGATTGTCGAGCGCACTGCCCAGATATGCCAGTTCCTTTTCCATCAGGAAGCCGGCCACTGCGGGCAGATAGCGGGCGACACCCTCGGTGCTGGCGTGGGCGCGGTGGGCGCTGCCGAACGCATCGTTGACATAGACGTCGCCGAGTTTCGCCAGTTCCTTGGACATGCCTTCGTCGTTCTTGGTTTCACGCTTGTCGAAGCGGGTGTTTTCCAGCACCAGCACTTCGCCGGGTTTGAGGGCGGCAGCCGCAGCTTCCGCTTCCGGTCCGGTCGTGACGCCCACGAATTTCACCGGGGCGCTGATTAACGTTGCCAGGTGATCGGCGGTGACCTTCATGCTGTACTTGGGATCCGGGCCATCCTTGGGGCGGCCCAGATGGCTCATCAGAATGACGGCTGCGCCATGGTCCAGGAGGTACTGGATCGTGGGCAGGGCGGCGCGGATGCGGGCGTCGTCGGTGATGGCGCCGGTGGCCTTGTCTTGCGGCACATTGAAGTCGACGCGGACAAGCGCCTTCTTGCCCTGCCAGTCGACGTCCTTGATCGTTTTCTTATTCATGATGTCTGACCTTTTTTGGAGCAATTCTGGGGCAAAAAACAAGAAACGTGAAACGTGAGCAGAGATTCACCCGCTACACGTTTCACGCGTCCTCGATCATGGGTCATTTACCCGGTTGGAAATCTCGATTTCACCTGCCTGCCGCAAGGGCAGCGGGGTGAAAGCCAGCTTCCAGCCCAAATGCGAACTAGAGACCCTTCTTGGCCATGAAGTCGACCAGGTCGGCAACGCGGTTGCTATAGCCCCATTCGTTGTCGTACCAGGTCACGATCTTGACCATTTTGCCATAGACATTGGTGAATTCATGGTCGACCGAGCTGCTGTACGGGTCGCCCTTGAAGTCGATGCTGACCAGCGGGTCGCGTACCACCTTGAGGAACCCCTTCATCGGGCCGGCGGCGGCGGCATCGTAGGCAGCGAAGAGTTCTTCCTTCGTGATGCTCTTCTCGACGATGGCGGTCAGGTCGACCACGGAGACGGTGGACGTCGGGACGCGCATGGCGTAGCCGTCGAACTTGCCCTTGAGTTCCGGAATCACCAGGCTGACAGCCTTGGCGGCGCCGGTCGTCGTCGGGATGATGCTCATGGCGGCCGCACGGGCGCGTGCGCTGATGATGACCTTCTTGGCGCCGGCGATCAAGTGCAGTTCGGCCTTGGCGCGGTCGGTGAAGATACCGGTGCTCTCGATCACGATATCGACGCCCAGGTCCTTCCACGGCAGCTTGCTTGGATCCTTTTCCGCCAGCACCTTGATGCGGTCGCCGTCGATCACGAGATCGCCGTCTTTGGCTTCAACCGTGCCTGGGAAAACACCGTAGTTGCTGTCGTACTTGAACAGGTGCGCATTCGTGTTGGTGTTGCTCAGGTCGTTAACCGCGACCAGATCAAACTTGCCCCGATAATTTTCGAACAGCGCCTTGGTTACCTGGCGGCCGATGCGGCCAAAACCATTGATGCCAACCTTAACAGCCATTTGTCACTCCTTTTGTTGAAACAGCGAATATTTTCTATCGTAACTCACAGAGAGGAGCCAAAAAACAGACAGCATAAAGCGTTCAATCACCAAGTGTGAATTCTACCATAAGTAGGTGGAAAAAGGGTAGTTTAGCCCAGCGCTATTTTTGAGGCGTCTTTTTTTGCGCCGTGTTCGGGTGCAGCCGCACGACAAGCAGCGTAGACGTCCATCACCCTGGCGGCCAGTTTCTCGGAGTCGTGGCGCCAGGGACGGCGGTTGTCGACGACATCGCCCGTGAAGAGTTGGAAGTCGAGTTCGTCCCGATTATGGGGCAGGGCAACCCATTCTGCGTGTTCAGATGGGCGGGTCAATGGGTCGAAATTATCATTCGCCAGCACAATAGGAAACGCGCCTTCTGCGTGTTCCTGGAGTTTCCGCATATGGTCTTCGACGCTGAAGTGATCCGTTTCGCCGTCTTGCGTTGCCACGTTGCAGATGTAGATCCGGGGCGCGGGTGAAGCGCAGATCGCATCGCGGACGGAAAGCACTAGCAGATTGGGAATGATGCTCGTATAAAAGCTGCCCGGCCCGGCCACGATCAGGTCTGCCTGAAGAATTGCGCGGATTGCTTCAGGATAGGCACGCGGCTGCTCAGGCTTGAGAAAAACGCGCATGATCTTGCCGCCTGCATGCGGGAGATTGCTTTCGCCTTCGACGATGACCCATTCATCGCCGCCATCTGACAACGTCCGATGCACTTCTCCACACAGGGTGACGTTTTCGAGCGTACTTGGCAAAACACGGCCGCGCACACGCAGCACCTTGCTGCTTTCTGCAATGCCTGCTTCAAAGCTGCCGGTCACTGCCGCCATCGTCGTGATGAACAGGTTGCCAAAACTGTGTCCCGCCAATTCACTGCTGCGTTCCGGTTCGCCAAAGTCACTCTCGGCAAAGCGATACTGAAACAGCCGGGTCATCAACCCTTCTGAATCACTCAGTGCGGCGATGTTGTTGCGGAAGTCGCCCGGCGGGAGCATGCCCATGGTGCGGCGGAGCCGTCCGCTACTCCCGCCATCGTCCGCTACGGTGACAATGGCGGTAATGTTGTCCGTGTATTTGCGTAGGCCGCGCAACAATTGCGGCATGCCGGTTCCGCCACCGATGGCCACGATGCGGGGACCAAGGCGCCGCTGGTAACGGCGCATGACGGCGTTGAGCAGTTCGCGATTTTCCGGTGTCTGGAGGTCTGGCCAAAGGTCGGTGACGATGATGGTGCGTACGCGATAGATACTGAACAGGGCGAGCGCAAGCCCGGCAATGGCCAATACTGCGCCTCGCGCCAGTGGTGGCATGAACAGGAGGGTGCCCCAATAAGCAAGCGGGGCGAGCGTTGCGTGGCTGATCAGCATGCGGCCGAAGACGGTCAGTGCGAGGCCGATGAGGGCAACCCCAATCACGCCCAGCAGAGTCCATCGCTTAAGGCCCAGGCCTGGTCTGAGCGCTTGTGACCAGAAAGCACGGTCGGCGGCGGGCGGTGACGGTCGTTGCGCCATATGCTTCCATTATACCCACTGTGCGGCCCTTTGGCGAACGGTTGTCGCTGCGCTAAAATGCCAGGACATCAGGTTTGCAGCACACGATGGGACTCATTGCAGTGAATAACATTACCCTGGCCGGCACGACCACGTCCTTGCGCAAGCCTATTGCCATCGTACTATTTCTGCTATTGCCGGCGCTCTTGCTTGCAGGGTGCCGCGGCAATCAGGGGTCCACCCCAAGTGATGGGCCGCAACTGCTGAATACGTTGCCCTCCAACTGGGAACCGATGAACTTCGGGCGCAGCGGTCTGTTCTCGGATCAGCAACCGTGGCTTGAGGTTAACATCGATGGCGATTCGACGGCGGAATACATTTTATTCTTCACCTACGACAATGGGCAGGTTGGCGCCGTGATCTACGACTGGCAGACCGGGCTGCAACCTGCGCAAAGCACCGCCCCGATCGTGCCGCAAAACCAACCGTCCGGCACCTATGTACCCTACCGCCTTGAGCCTAATATTGGCCTGGCGCAGGGCCGGTGGGCTTTATGGCTTTACCAGGAACGCAGCCGGGTTCGATTACGCTTAATCCGGTGGTGCGCACACAACCCAGTGCGCTGGCGGCAGCCGCGGCAACGGAGGCAGCCACTGTGGTTGCGGCCGCCGTTCCCGATGCCACTGCGATTCCTGTGCCGGCGTCCGATGTGGCCACGACTGCACAGATCAGTCCCACCGCCGCCCCTGCGCCGACGGCCACTGCTACGGCCGCGCCGGCAACGGGCAACAACGAATTGATTATTTTTGGCGGATCAGGCGTCATTTCGACGGTTTGGTGGCAGAACCAAACGTTAGGCTATGGGCTTGCACAGATATCGGCGCCCTATAATATTGTGCGGATTAATCGCGGCGCTAACGATAACGGTTCGGTGCTGACCGCAGTGGGGCTTACACGACTGAGCGGTTCATTGCAGCGGAATTTTATGTGCGAGGCAGAACTGTTCACGCGCATGCCGGCCGCGCCATTGCCATCCACACAACCGCTGTTTCAACAACCGATCACCTATGAGTCCACCCCATTAGGCATCACTTTCTGCAGTGGCCCGCCGGGAGCGCCACCCTATTATCCCGAGGGTGTGGTCCAGGCGTTTGTACAGCCGTATAATCCTGACAGCGGCAGCTTCGAGCCACGACAGTTCAATTCCGTGCGGCAGCAACTGCTGGCGCCGAGTATCGCAGGCCAACTTGGCGCCCTGGTCGACCTGGTGACGTTTACAAATCCGGCGGGCGGCGCCGTGCCCACGCTGGTCGACGAACTGGTGACGCCGTTCACCGTGACGGTGCCGTCGACTGTGCAGTTCACTACCCCAGAATCGGCCATCACGACCCCGGATATGGCCATTACGACTCCGGTGTGCGTCCAGATCCGACCAATGGGGGGCGCTGATACGCCCCGGCGTCTCATCTTTGTCTTGCAGCATGTGGCGCCAAATCAGCAGGCGGGGCAGGACGGCACCGTGGCCACGACCGATCAGATGCAAATCATCTACGGGGCTGATGTAACCAGCGCTGCGGAGGACTGCCAGACGATCATCGGGATGCCAATTCGCATTGCCGGGCCGCCGCCATGAGTTTTCGACTGCGAAACCAACTCACCGACGAAGAACTTCATACAATCCTTGGCGCGGGCCAAGGCCAGCGAAACGCGCTTTTGCCGGCGAAGGCGAGCCGCCAGGTCATTGCGGAAACACTGGCTGCATTGGCAAATGCCGACGGCGGTGTTGTTGTGCTCGGTGTGAATGGTCGCGGCCAGCCGCAAAGCGGTGGTGAACCGCAGGTGTTGCGCGATGCGGTCATCGATGCTGGGTTGGCGGCCGAACCGCCGCTGATTCTACCCAGTCCGCAGGTGGTCATAGTGGATGGTTCGACAATCGTCGTTGTGCAGGTCCCCGCAGGCCTGCCCCATGTCTACAGCCTGAAAGGCGTCTACTGGACGCGGACGGGCGCAAAAAACCGGCCGCTGACGACGGCGGAACTGCGCCGTTTGCTGGTTGACCGCAGCGAGAGCGGCTTTGAGGGACAGCCGCCGCCGGGAGCGGTGCTCACCGACCTGGAGCAGGCAAGAATTGCGCGGTATCTGGACCAGATTGGCTTTCCGCCTGACGACGATGCCTTAGAAGCGCTCGTGAGTCGCGGATGTGTGACCAGGTTGGCGGTCGATGGGTTGCCCGCAGACGAGCCGGCGCCTACCATTGCCGGCGTCTTGTTGTTTGGGCGGGATCCGCAGCGCTTTGTGCGCAGTGCGGAAATCATTTGTGTGCGTTATGCCGGCGTTGTCATGGGGGATGAGTTTGTCCGTCAAGACCTTGGCGGCCCACTCGCCGACCAAATCAAAGCAGGCTGAGGCATTTGTGGTGAGCAACATGCGGCGCGGCATGCGGATCCGTGGGCTGGCGCGAGAAGAGACCACCGAGTACCCAATGCCGGTTGTGCGCGAGGCCATTGTGAATGCGATTGCGCATCGCGATTACAGCATTCGGGGGGAGGGGGTTCGCCTCCTCATGTTTAGCGATCGGCTTGAGGTCTATAGCCCTGGCCGCCTGCCAGGGCATGTTACTTTGGAGAACTTGAAAGATGAGCGTTATAGCCGGAACGAGGCGATCGTTTCGGTGCTGAGTGACCTGGGTTATATCGAGCGTTTAGGGTATGGCATCGATCGAATGATCGCTACGATGCAAGAGGCAGGCCAGCCCGCGCGCGTTTTGAAGAACTTGCCGCCGGCTTCCGGGTGACGCTGCAGTCTGCCAGTGCGGATTTAGTCAGCCCGCAACCACAACAACAGCGTTGGGCGCATGACGTGCTCAACGAGCGGCAAGAAGCGGCGCTCGCCTACATTCGCGAACACGGTCGGATCACGAACAGCGACCTTCAAGCGCTTACCCCGGACGTACATCCCGAAACCATCCGGCGCGATTTGGCAGATCTCGTTGAAAAGAATCTGCTCCTACGCATTGGGACCAAACGCGCAACGTACTATATTTTGAAGTGATACGTGATAGATGTGGTGAATGAAGTCTGATAGGTATTGATACCGATCATCCTGTATGATTGGAGGGTTCTGTCTGCAGTTGGACGGGCTGTGGCACCTGTGTGACCTTGCAGGGAACAAGACACGTGATACAAACACGTGAAACGCAACACGAAATACGCAATACTCTGGGGATCCATGCGTTCTGTCTCTATTATCGGCATCGGCCAAACGCCGGTTGGCGAATTGTGGGATCTTTCGGCGCGGCAACTCGCCTATCAGGCCATTTCGGCGGCTATGGCCGACGCGGGTGTTGATCGCGCAGATGCGCTGTTTTTGGGGAATATGCTCAGCGGTGCGCTCCTGGATCAGGAGCACATGGGCACGCTGGTGGCCGACTTTTGCGGGCTGCGCGGCATTGAGGCTGCCAAGGTGGAGGCGGCGTGCGCCAGTGGGCGCGCTGCGGTGCGTGTCGGTACAATGGCGGTCGCCAGCGGTTTTCACGATATCGTGATCGTCGCCGGCATCGAAAAGATGACCGACACGGTTGGCAAAGATACCACGGCCGGACTGGCGACGGCGGCCGACGCAGAGTATGAGGCGCTGCACGGCGTCAGCTTTGTGGGGCTTAATGCGCTGATCATGCAGCGGTACATGTATGAGTATGATGTGCCGCTTGACGCCTTTGCCGGCTTCAGCATCAACGCACACCGCAACGGCGCCAACAACCCCAATGCGATGTTTCAGGACGAGATCGGGCTGCAGGATTACATGCGCGCACCGCTGATTTCTACACCGATCAATATGATGGACAGCAGTCCGGTTTGCGATGGGGCGGCGGCCGTGGTGCTTGTGCCCACCGATTGGGTCAGTGAGTTCGCAACCGGTCATCACCGCGGGGCAGTTCATATTCTTGCCAGTGCGAGCGCAAACGACACTCTGGCCGTGCATGACCGGAAGGATCCGCTCTTCCTGGAGGCTGCGTACATCAGCAGCCAGAAGGCATATCACCAGGCCAAGGTCACGCCTGAAGATCTTGATCTGTTCGAAGTGCATGACGCCTTCACCATCATGAGCGCGCTGAGCCTGGAAGCTACCGGCTTTGCCCGGCGCGGCGAGGGTTGGCGTATGGCCCACGACAGCGAGATCGGTCTCCACGGCCGCATTCCCATCAGTACGATGGGCGGACTCAAGAGCCGCGGGCATCCGGTGGGCGCAACGGGCGTCTATCAGATCGTCGAGGCCGTGCAGCAACTCACGGGCAGCGCGGGGGCGAACCAGATCAAAGATGCCCGCCTGGCGATGGCGCAAAACATCGGCGGCAGCGGCGCCACCATCATCACGCATTCAGTTCACTGACGGCTCTCAGATTTACTATCAAAACCTATCAACCTGGCGTGCCGGGCGGGAAGATAGGAATTGAGAGTGCATTACGGTTACGCTAGGTGCCATAGGATCGCATGGGTTGAGTGATGCTCATTGCGTCCGTCGGAGTCGATCAATCGGCTCTGACAGGAATCGGTGGCACGTAATCCGTATTGAGTTGACTCGTTCGAGGTGAACGACTTATGGCAATTCCAAATCATTGGCGAACCAAGAAACAACGATATAGCTTGCACGGCGACGTTTGCATGCACTGCCAGCAGGCAGTCTTCCCGCCGCGTGGCGTTTGCCCCCATTGTCATCGGCCGATGCACGGGGCGGCGCAGGAGTCACAGCCTGTATTAGCGGTGAATTTCGCCTTCCCAACAGTAAGTGCACAGCAGGCGATGCCGGCAGTGGTTGGAGACGATTGATGACGGGCCAATTAAGCGCCGGCCGGCCAGGCAGTGATGCGCAGCCATTCAGCGGGCGCGGCGAGGTTTATAGCTTCAGCATCATGTATAACGCGCCTCGTGAGTTTGAGGAACAGAAGCCGTATGCCATCGCATTGGTCAAACTCGACGAAGGCCCCATGATCACGGCGCAACTGACCGACGTCGATTTTGGTGAGGTCCGGATCGGGATGCGGGTCGAAATGGTGACGCGTAAGCTGAGGGAAGAAGGCCCAGAAGGGCAGATCATCTACGGCTACAAGTTTCGCCCGCCGCTGAACACCGGCGCGTAGTCTGGTACCAATTGGTTGGGTTATAAATCGCAAAGTTGCCACTGCATCCATCGATGCAGTGGCTTTTTCTTTGCCGGGTTTGCGGTTAATTGCGGACGTGGGCTGCGGCTTGCGGTCTAGTCAAGCGCAGAAAGTGCCTCCGCCACACTTTGCTCCGGCTTGACCTTGATGGCCGTTTGCGCAAGGTTACCATGCTCGTCGATGACGAAGTGGCTGCGTTCGACGCCCATGTACTTCTTGCCGTACATGCTTTTCTCCACCCAGACGCCGTAGGCTTCGGCAATTGCATGCTCTTCGTCGACGAGCAAGGTGAAGGGCAGGTTGAACTTGGTTTTGAACTTCTGGTGATTTCTGCCCGTCTGGGCTGACACCAAGGACGACGGCGTTCTTTTCTTCGATCACGGCATAGTTGTCGCGGAAACCGCATGCCTGGGTCGTGCAGCCGGGTGTATCATCTTTGGGATAGAAGTAGAGCACCACGCGTTTGCCGCGCAGATCGCTCAGGCGGAGCGTGGCGCCGCTATCCGTTGTGGCTGTGAAGTCTGGCGCCGGTGCGCCTACATGTAGTTCACTCATCTGGGGTACTCCCGTTGCTGGGTTGTTTGATAGAATGATCACAGAGAGCGATTGGGGGCTGACCGGAAAATACAACCGGGTAGTGCAATTGTCAATAATCGTGCGATTGTTCGATCTTTTATCGTTGTTTCCGACGGAAACGCAGGGGCCGCAACGATGGATAATAGTGAGGGAATCGTGAGAGAATCGCGTCTTGCAAGATCGGAGTAAACCATGAACCGGAAAACGCCAGGCGTCTTGCGTTGGGGCAGAGATCTTTGCCTTGCCGTCCTGCTGCTGGCTGCCCTGATGGTTGGACAGCCTCTTAGACCCGTTGCGGCGCAGACGCCGGAACCCAGGTCACCGTACGCACCCGTCAGCGCGGCGCTGGCGGAAAAACTTGCCGAAGGCGCCAGCGCCGTGTCGTTCCTCGTCGTGCTTAATGAGCAGGTGGACACACAGGCCGTATTGGCCGTCCCCGCCACGGGTGAATCTGGTGCGTTGGCCAGGCGCACTGCGCTTTATGCTTCGCTGACCGAGACAGCGCCGCACACAGGCCCCCTTGCGCGCCTGGCTTGACGCACAAGGGGTTGAATATCATGCGTTCTATCTCGCCAACATGGTTGAAGTCAAGGGTGATGCTGCCCTGGCTGAAGCACTGCGCCGGCGAACCGATGTAGCGCGGTTGGAACTCAACCCCCGGGTTGCCCAGCAGTATGCCGCTGTAGCCCCGCGGTGGCGGACATTGGCGCCGGCAGCGGCGCAGGCAACGGCTGCATTGCCCTATGGGCTGCAGTTCACCAATGCCGACGATGTGTGGGCGCAAGGTTTTTCGCGGTGCGGGCATCGTGGTGGCATCGCAAGATACAGGCGTGATGTGGGATCACGCGGCCATCAAGCAAGCCTACCGCGGCTGGGATAGCACAGCGATGACCGTGACCCATCCGTTCAATTGGCTGGATGCGTGGGGGCGCACCGCGGCAGACGCCGAATGCCCATAAGACCCACAGGTGCCATGCGACGACGCTATCGATGGGTTTCCACCAACGCATGGCTCTCACACCACTGGCACGATGGTGGGCGATGCGACGGCAATGGGCGATACCCTCCTGGGGATGGCGCCGGACGCAAAATGGATCGGCTGTCGCAACATGCAAGATGGATTTGGCACCCCCGCCAGTTACACAACCTGTTTTGAGTTCTTTTTTGCCCCCTATCCGCAGGGCGGCGATCCCCAAACAGACGGTGATGTGACCAGGGCGCCCCATGTGATCAACAATTCATGGGGATGCCCACCATCCGAAGGGTGTGATGTCGACACCCTGCGGCAGGTGGTGGAGAATGTGCGTGCCGGCGGCATTTTTGTGGCGGCGTCGGCAGGCAACGAAGGGTGGGGCGGCGCCTGTAGCACAATTGCCAATCCGATCGGGCTGTATGATGCTTCCTTCACCGTCGGCGCACATGACTCATCCGGCTCGATTGCGGACTTTAGCAGCCGGGGGCCGGTAACGGCAGACGGGAGCAACCGGTTGAAGCCTGATATCTCCGCCCCCGGTGTGAGTGTGCGTTCGATCGGACCCGCTGATGGGATTGACAACTGGATGAGCGGCACCAGTATGGCGTCACCGCATGTAGCAGGTGCGGTTGCCCTGCTATGGTCAGCCGTGCCGGTGCTGCGCGGCGACATCGACCGCACAGAACAGATCTTGATCCGGAGTGCACGACCGGCGCCTTCGGCTGAGTGCGAGTCGTCCGGTGGTTCACCCAACAACGTCTTTGGGTATGGTTGGTTGGATGTGGCGGCTGCCATCAAGCTGGCGGCGACTCCCGTTACACTTACGGTCAAACTGAGGGATGCGGGTAATTTGCCATTAACCGGCGTCGCAGTCAGGATAATGGACAAGTACACGAGGTTTCACTATCCGGTACAGGTAACCGATCCTGCGGGTGTTGTCCAATGGAATCCATCGCAGTCAGACGGTCTGCTTTTTGCCGGCGATTATGCAATGAGCGCCGGCTGCGCCGGCTTCGTGGATGAAAAAAACGTGTCCATTAAGAATTCTCGCACCGTCACCGTGACCGTGGCGCCGGCGAACGCAAGAGTGTGCATGTGGTTCCCTGAATTGTCTCGATAGAGGTGCTAGCGAAGAACTATGGGTATCAAGCAAAACAACGCTGCTAACGGCAGGATGACACGTTCCCAGGCGAAGGCGATCCCGGTCGTCCTTGTTCCCGGGTGGATGGACTCAGAGCGGACCATGATGAGCCTTCGCAATCATTTGCGTGAAACGGGGATTCAGGGTTTCATTGCGTCGCCTCAACCCAGCAATGGATCGCTGCCGATCGAGGAGATGGCTCAAATGATGGCGGATCTGATTTACGCTGAATTTGGCAGCGAGGCTCCGATCAATCTGTGCGGTTTCAGCATGGGTGGGCTGATTCACCGGTATTACATGCAGCGATTGGGCGGGGTGGCGCGGGTGCGCCGCTTTGTGACGATTGCCACGCCGCATCGCGGAACCTATGCCGGCCATGCCTGGCCGAAGATTGGCGCCCAACAGATGCGTCCTGGTAGTGCATTCCTGCAGGACTTGAATTCAGACCTGGCGCCGCTGGAACAGGTCGAGTTTACTTCGATCTGGTCGCCCACTGATCTGACGATCGTGCCCACGACCAGTTCGATCTTGCCGGTTGGCCGTGCCAAGAAGGTCTGGTCGCCGTTTCATGCCTTTATGCCGTTTGACAGCAAAGTCCAGCAGGCGGTGGCCAACGCGTTGTCGTGAGGGGAATGGGAGGGTGGTTGGGCGCTCAAAACGGGAGGACTCTGATGGGCTATGAGATTGGGCCGCGATGCACGGTCTCTTCCAACGAATAGACCACCATGGGCGTGCTGCGCCCTTTGAATTGGCGTGCGCCTCCTGGCACCAGGCAGATGCCCTGCGCTTGCAGAAAGGATTGATCCATCAGTTCGAAAGCCTCACCACTGATCAGGATCTCGTCCGGCTTGCAGGCTTCCTCGATGCGCTTGGCGGTGTTCACCGTGGCGCCGATGGCGGTGTAATTCATCAGCGCCGAGGTGCCAATATTGCCGACGACGGCTTCGCCGGTATGGATGCCGATCCGAACCGACAACCGCTGGGCGCGGTGATGATTCGCTTGCACCACCAGCCGGCGCATTGCTGCGGCCGCGTTGGCTGCGCGCGTGGCATGGTCGACGAATGTCATGGGTGCATTGAAGAGCACCATAAAGCCATCCCCCATGATCTTGTCGAGGTAACCGCCGGCATCGGTGACAACGCTGGTGAGCAACGAGTAGTAGTCATTCAAGATATGCACAACATTGTCCGGAAGCATTTGTTCGGCCATCGAGGTGAAGTCGGCAAAGTCCAGAAACAAGACCGTAATTACTTCGCGCTCGCCGCCCAGTTCGGGGGCAGTGGGACTTTTTAGTAAACTGTGCACCAAGGGTTCGGACATGTATTTGCGCAGACGTTGGTTTGCGGCGACCAGTTCGGCCTGCAGGGTTGCATTGTGCCGGCGGAGGCGCACCTTTTCCATGACCTGCCGGATGCTCATGCGGATGGCTTTGAGCCTGAACGGCTTGCCAACATAGTCGTCTGCACCACCCAACATTGACTTTACGGCAAGTTGTTCGGAGCTTAACGCGCTGACCATGATCACGCCCGCCATGCGGTCGCGCTGACGAATGGCCGTAAGGACTTCGAGGCCATCTTTCTTGGGAATCACGACATCCAGCAAGACGAGATCCGGGTGGACCTTTTCGAACAGCGTGATTGCCTGCTCACCGTCGACTGCTTCAAAGATTTCGTGCCCATCTGCCTGTAATAGGCGGCGAACGAGTTGCAAAGTCGTTGGTTCGTCGTCGACCAGCAGGATGCGTAGCGGTTGTAGGGTGCCTAAAGTAGGTGCATCGAGTAGTTCGTCAACAGACATGACCATGGCGGGCTATATCAACCAGTAGAAGAGAACGACTGTAGGTTGCGCTGTCAGTTTACAGTTTTGCTTAATCTTAGTACGATTATACAACAGTTTGTTGATAGTGAATAGGTGAGTTCTGTGAGTCGCACATTGCCGCTATCGCCGTTCGTCGCCGTATCCGAGCGACTTGTCCAACTCGAGACGATGGTGCGCGCCGCACATGCGACCGAGGACCCCATGCTGGCGAGCGAATATGGCGAACCGGGGGCCGCGGATGGCGCCAGGCAAAAGCGCGAAGCCCGTTGGGCAGAAGCCTTGGACCTCGTGCAAGACCTGCGCCGGTGGTTTGATCGCATTAATTTTCTCTACGATACAACGCGCCAGATGCGTCAAATTCTGACCGTACAGGAAGTGTTGACCTTGATCGTTGATACAATCTGGCAACGCCGGTACAGTTTCATCGTCATTCTCCTGGGTGAGACGGAACTTGGCCCGTATTATTATGAAGAGATGCGCGGGGTCGTGGATCCAAGACGTTATCTGGGGAAGCAATGCCCGCTTCCGCTTTGGGGTGAACTGGCCCATGCCCTGGTTCGTCGCCTTGATTCTGACGAACCGGATTATCTCATTATCGACGACATGCAAACGGCCGGGCGGCCAAAACCAGACGAGTTTCCCTGGCTAGAGCGTGAAGGTGCGATGATGATCGTGCCTTTGCGGCGCAATGGTGTCGCTTTTGGCGCCATGATCCTTGGCCGTCCCGAAATCGGCGGCTTTCATGACCCGGTCTTGTGTGCAGAACTTCTGGAAATTGGAGATGGCGGCTTCTGCGGTGCACAGTGCGCAGACTCGTCTTGAACTACAGAATCGCGCGGATCAACTGGTCGGGCTACAGCTATTTGCCAAATCACTCAGCGGTCAGGATTCGCTGGAGAGGCTGCTGAATACGGTCGTGCGCAACGTTGCCGATCTGCTGCGGGCTGAGCACGCCTTTCTGCTCCTGCTGCGAGATCGGTTGCCACAGCGCTTTGAGTGTCTGCCGATCACCCATGGCGCTTACCACCCATGGTTGGTTTGTGCGTGATTTCCAACCCAGCGCCCAGTGAGGAGGTTTTGAGTCTACCGCCCTCACTCTACCGGCTCGCCATGTGGACAATTGAGGCAGGCCAGGCGCTGTTTTTGAACCCGGATCAAGTGACGGCCTCGCCAGAGGATCTCTACTACAACGAGGTTGGCCGGGCGCTCCTTGCACCACTAGCCATTGGGGAGCAGGCGATCGGTGCAATTTACGCCATCGCGCTCCCCAACGATCCCGACTTTGACGAGAGCGACATGGTGGTGGCGAGGACGATTGCAAACTCAACGGCCGCCGTTGTTCACCTCATGTCTGCGTGAGATCAAAAACGCCGGTGAACTCACCGGCGTCGTCGATCGGTCTTCATTTGGCAGCGAGCATGGTGCACCGCCGGGTCACTCAGTAATAATCACCAGGGTGCCCAGATTATCTTTGGTGCTCGGGAACCAGGTGGTCTTACCATCCCAGGTGGGTCCAGCCCAATCGAACAGCCATTTGGCGTCGGCATTTGTCATGTTGATGCAGCCGTGGCTTTTGGGCATACCGAAGTCATTGTGCCAGTACGAGCCGTGAAAGGCATATTCCTGATAGAAGTACTGCACCCATTTCACATTGGGAAGGCTATAGTAGTAAGCGCCTGTGCCACCGCTCATTGTCTGCGATTTGACTTTTGTCTTGATGCGAAACTCGCCGGTGACAGTGGGCGTATTGTCCAATCCCGACGAGATGACGAACCCGCGGACTGGTTTATTCCCCTCATAGGCAACGACGACCTGTTCGCTGAGATCCACCCGGATCCATCTGTCGTCATCCTGGGGGGACCTTGACTGGTGTCAGGTGGGAAAGATCCAGCGGTCCCGTTGCAAAGAAGGCGGTCGTGCGCCGTTCGATGTCATCACCAAAGGTGCGCTTGATCTGAGGTCCAATTTGAGCGGCGTTGAAGGGAAGCGGCGGTCGCTGCACGGGGCGCATCAACGACGCCTCAATCGTCCCGCCCGGGAGTGGGGGTGCAATCGCAACGGCTGGGATGTCTGCTGCGCCCCGATCATCGCCTTCAGTTGCATGGGCGAGACCTGGATTGGCGACAATAGAGAGAGCAAAGATGCAAAGCAAAAGCCAGCGACGCGCGAATTGTAATCCACTGCGTTGCCAGCGCCCGTGATTCGACACGAAATGTACTCCTCAATCTTTTCTTCGTTGTTAATCCGGCGGCTGTTTGTTCCGGTCAATGCGCCGCAGAAGCAAGGCGACTATCGTCATTGCCACAAATCGATCCTATTGTAGCTGAACATAGCGAACTGTTCAATTACGCGATTGGAGTAGAAACTGACAATTTCGCACACCAGTTCAGGCTGCCGTCCCAATCCGGTCGGGCGCACGCCCATAATAGGTAAACGAAAACGGGGCGTTTGCGGATTGGCGCCGCGCAAACGCCCCGTTGCGAAAGCCCTAGCGTCTGGCAATCAGTAATGGACGTAGACTTCGGTGCCCATCGCAGCCCACTCGTAGAGCATCCCTGCTTCTGACACGCTCATGTTGACGCAACCATGGCTGCCGGGCACGCCAAACGCATTGCGCCAGTACGCGCCATGGATGGCGTAGGCACTATAGAAGTACATCACCCAGGGAACGTTCGGTAGGTCATAGCCGGGCCCCGTCATCCGCTGCGCCTTGTATTTGCGGTCAATCGTGAAGCGACCGGTCACGGTTGGGGTTTCACTTTTGCCGCTGCTGATGTAGGTGCGGAGGACGGCCACATCGCCCTGCCAGGCGGTTAGCGTCTGATCGGTCAGATTGACCTCAATCCAGCGTTTGCCCTCAGCCGGGGCTGCCACCAGGTTTAGCGCGGTGGCGGCGGCATCCGGTTTTAGCCGCAGGCGCTGGCCGGGGTAGATATAGTTGGCGCTTGGCAGCCCATTTGCCACGAGCAGTTGCTGGACGGTACTGTCGTTGGCGGCGGCGATGGCGGCAAGGGTGTCGCCAGACCTGACCACATAGATGCCGCTGGCGACGGAGGGTGCCAGGGCATTGACCTCAGGACCAGATGCTTCCACCGCGGCCGCGCGCGCAGAGACCCGGAGCTGTTGGCCGACCCAGATCATACTGGCGTTGCTGATGTTGTTGAGGCGCAGCAGATCGCCTGTGCTCATGCCAAACTGTTTGGCAATGGCCGAGAGCGTATCGCCCCGCACCACGGTGTAATAGCCGCTGTCGCCGGGTAAGGTTTCACTGGTGGCAGGCGCCATGGCGGAAGGTGCGGCGGTGAGGCCGGGGATTTCAAGCCGTTGGCCAGAAAAGACGAGATTGGGATTGGCGATGCCGTTGTAGGCTGCCAGTTCCTGCAGTGAAAGGCCGTAGTGTTGGGCGATTGAGGAGAGGTTTTCGCCCCCGGCGACGACGTGGACGCGGCCCTGTGCTTGCGCTGGCCGGCCGGTGCACAGGGCTAAGATGGCGGCGGCAGCCAAGAAAAGCAACCGCGCCCAGAGTGGTGTTGTTCCCCGCATGTTTAGTTCCCCCATCAGCAAAGCTTCGATGGCGCGTCTGCGTCAAAGTTGCATAGTTGAGGGGTGTCTTCTGTGGTGACAGAATCCGGCTGACATCCCACAGTAGGTCGGGTGGGATTCGAACCCACAAGAGTTGCCTCGGCGGATTTTAAGTCCGCTGCGTCTGCCATTCCGCCACCGACCCGGCTTAACAATATTCTATTCAATGCGGGGTCAGTTGTCAACTATTTATTCATTGGCCCCGTTCTTGAGACTGGGAGACAAAGAGACTGGGAGACAAAGAGACTGGGAGCCAAAGAGACTGGGAGCCAAAGAGACCGGGAGCCAAAGAGACTGGGAGCCAAAGAGACTGGGAGACACAATGGTATGGTACTCCACCGTCACGCGTCGGTCGCGCGCTTGTGCTCCGCTCGAAGGGGCGGGGGTATGGTATGCTTTCGAGCAGCGACTATTGTGATACGACAGGACTCAATGCCCATGCATTTTGATGCGCTGTGTACGGCATGTATGGCTCAAGAATTGCAGAGGATGCTCTGCCCGGGGCGCGTGCAGCAGGTGGTGATGCCTGACGCACAGAGCCTGGGCTTCGAAATCTATGCAAATGGCGCCCGGCGCCAACTGCTGATCACGGTCAATTCGCCGCTGCCGCGCCTTCAGGTCGTGTCTTACAAATTGCGGCGCGGGGTCGAACATGAGACACCGGTGCTATTGTTGTTGCGGAAATATGCTAGAGATGCACTTTTAATTTCGATTGTGCAGCCTGTGTACTGGGAGCGCGTGCTGTACCTGAACTTTGAGCATCGCGAAAGTGGCGCGACGACGCTGGTGGTGGAGCTCCTCGGCAGGCAAAGCAATCTCCTGCTGATGCGGCACGATGGCCGTATTCTGGACGCGTTACGGCGCGTGGCGCCGCAGCAGGAGGGGCAACGGGCCTTGCTGCCGGGTGCAGTCTATGCGCTGCCGCCGGCGCCCGCGAAACTGGCGCCGCTCGACCATGGCGCCGACGATTATTACACGACGTTGGAGTCGATCGTACATTCACCCGGCCGGCTCTGGAAAGTGCTGGTCGAGCACCTGGCGGGACTCAGCCCGACGGCCGCACGCGAGCTTGCCTGGCGTACTACCGGTGATGCAGAAGCCGCGGCGGAAGGCGCCAACTTGCTGGCGTTGGCAGAGGCCATCCAATCGCTGTGGCTCCCCACCCAGCAAGGTGGTTGGCATCCCGGCATCGCCCGCCGTGGTGCATCCATTGAGGGTTTCGCGCCGTACGAGCTTCACTTTCTGAGTAGTTTTGAGCCGGCCGGCGACTTGAGTACGGCGCTAGAAACGTTTGTGGCAGGCCTGGCGACGCGCGAACCGGCCAAAGTGGCCGACGCCTACGCCGGGCAGCGTCGCGCCGTGGCTGCCCTTGTGCGCAAAGCGCGGCAGCGCATTGAACGCCAACTCGCGGCGTTGGCCGGCGACGAACCCGCACCCGGTGAGGCAGCACGCCTGCGCACCAATGCGGAGTGGTTGTTGGCCTTTAGCAGCCAGGTTGAACCTGGTCAGCAGACGCTGGTGGTGCCGCTGGATGAAGCGTCGCTGCTGATTGAACTCGACCCGCGTAAGACCCCCTTTGAGCAGGCGGATCAGTGGTTTGCCCGCGCAGCCAAGTGTGAACGCGCGGCGCGCTGGATCCCTCAGCGCCGGGAGCAACTGCGCCGCGATCTCGAGTTTGTGGAGCAACTTGCGCCGATCTAGAAGGTGCTACGAATCAGCCAGAGATTGCAGGCGCGCGACGAACTTTACGCAGCAGGCTTTGTGCAGGAATCGCGAGAGCGTTCCGGCCAGGCCGGGGTCAGCGGCAGAAGAGTGGCCCCGCTCCGCTTCCGCTCGGAGCGAGGATTTGAGATCCTGGTTGGGCGCAATGCGCGGCAAAATGAGCTGGTCACCTTTTCCTTGGCGCGGCCAGGAGATGTATGGCTGCATGCGCGGGGCGTGCCGGGTGCGCATGTGGTGGTCAAAGCTGCCGGTCGGACGCCTGATCCTGACACAGTGACGGCGGCCGCCCAATTAGCCGCCTATCATTCCGGCGCCCGTGGCGAGCGCGCCGCGTCCGTGATCGTGACCGACCGGCGGCACGTGCACCGGCCGCCCGGTGGCAGAACCGGGCAGGTGCTTGTGGA
>JADJPH010000029.1 GCA_016713335.1 Candidatus Fredericiella danica
GCGAATACCGCACCCGCCTGATCCCAGACGTCGTCACCGGCAAACTCGACGTGCGCGCGGCCGCGGCCAGCCAACCTGCCGCAGGAGCCAGCAGCCGATGAACCGTTCGAAGAATACGATGCGCTTGACGAGGTAGACGAAGCCATCGAAAATGAAGGGGAAGCCGCTGCCGAGGAAGCAGACGCATGAACCCGCACTTCACCATTACGAACCGCATCACGCAAGGTCTCGCCAGCATCGAACGCGCCCGCGGCTTTCTCGAAGCCGCCCAACTCTCCGCCGCCTGGGTCCAACAGATGAGCGAACAGGCGCTCCAACGCGAAGCACACCACACCACCCACATCGAAGGCACACAGCTGACGCTCGAACAGGCGACCCTACTGCTTACCGGCCATGCCGTGCCCGACGCCGATATCGACGACGTCCGCGAGTTACTCAACTATCGCACGGCTTTTGACCTCGTCTCCACCTACCTGACTTCTGGCGCACCGATTACAGAAGGGCTTCTGCGCGCAATTCACCAGGACAATTGGTCTCCGGCGTGCGAGGATCCGCCCCGCCCCGGCGAATACCGTCGCGTTCAGAATTAGCGTCGCCAACTCGGTCACCGGCGCTATTCTCTACACCCCGCCGCCACCCAGCGACGTGCCACCGCTGATGCATGACCTTGTCGCATGGCTGAATGACCCAGGCGAGATTCACCCGATCCTGGTCAGCGGCATCGCCCAATTTCAACTGGTGCATATCCATCCCTTTCTCGATGGCAACGGTCGCACCTCGCGCCTGCTCTCGACCCTTTGCCTTTATCGCGCCGGCGATGACTTCAAACGCCTCTTCACGATCAGTGAATACTACGATCGCGATCGGCCCGCCTTCTACGCCGCACTCCAGGCTGTGCGCGAACGAGATCTTGATCTCACAGGGTGGCTGGAGTACTTCGTGACCGGGCTGGCGACCCAACTGGCCGAACTCAAAGCGAAGAGCACGCAGTCGATCCAACTTGATGCCATCGTTCTGGAGTATTCTCTGAACCCACGCCAGCAAGCGGCGTTGCATTACCTGGCTACCCAGGGATCCATGACTATCCAGGATTTTGAACGACTCTGCCCGCCAGTCGCCCGCCGCAGTTTGCAGCGCGATCTACGGGAGCTGATTTCGAAACAGTTGATTGCCGAAAGCGGCAGCATCGCAACTGATCCCAATCGAAGCTACGTGCTTGCCTTTGAACTGTGACACCGAGCTGTGACAAGCTATGACACCGAACTGTGACAAGCTGTGACATTCCAAACCTTGTGAGTGCACCAGGGAAGACCGACACCACCGAAGCAGGTCTTGAGAGTCTGATCGTCGCCGCGCTGACCGGTGAACCGGTTCGCACCGCCCCGCCATTGCCACCGGCGAACCCATCGTGCTCTACGGCGGGTCGGGCTGGCTGCTGGGCGATTGGCACGACTACGATCGCGCCTACTGCGTCGATCTCGTCCAACTGCGTGCGTTTCTGACCACCACCCAACCCAAGCTCGCCGCGGCGCTTGCGCTCGACGATGACAACCCTACCCGCCGCACCTTTCTGGCGCGGCTGCAAGGCGAAATCACCCGGCGGGGAACTATCGCCGTGCTGCGCAACGGGATCAAACACGGGCAGCACCAGATCGAGCTTTTCTACGGTGCGCCATCCCCCAACAACGCCCTCGCCGTGCACCGCTACGGGCAGAACCGCTTCTCCGTCACGCGCCAGCTCCGCTACAGCCGCGACGAAACGCAATTGGCGCTTGACCTGGCGCTCTTCATCAATGGGCTGCCCGTGGCCACCTTCGAACTAAAAAATAGTCTCACGAAACAGACCGTTTGCCGACGCCATCCAGCAATACAAACTGGACCGTAGCCCCGCGAAAAAGCTCTTCGAGTTCGGCCGCTGCGTCGTTCACTTCGCCGTCGACGACCAGGAGGTGCGCTTCTGCACCCATCTCAGGGGCAAAGGTTCCTGGTTCCTGCCCTTCAATCTGGGGTGGAACGACGGGGCCGGCAATCCGCCCAATCCACACGGCATCAAGACCGACTATCTGTGGAAGCGCGCCCTCACCCCATCCGGACTCACCAACATTTTAGAAAATTATGCGCAAATCGTTGAAACCAAAGCGGAAAAGACCAGCAAGAAGCAGGCCACACAAATCTGGCCGCGCTATCATCAGTGGGACGTGGTCCGCAGTCTCCTTGCCGACGCCAGTCGCCACGGCGCCGGTCGGCGCTATCTGATCCAGCACTCAGCCGGCAGCGGCAAGTCCAATTCGATTGCGTGGCTGGCGCACCAATTGATCACGCTTGCACCCGAGTCGCCGGCGCTAGAAGCAGACGCAAAGGTCTTCGACTCGATCCTTGTGGTCACCGATCGACGCATTCTCGACCAGCAGATCCGTGACACGATCCGGAACTTCGCCCAGGTCGGTGCAACCGTGGGCCACGCCGAACAATCCAGTGACCTGCGCAAGTACATCGCAGAAGGCAAAGAAGATCATCATCACGACCGTGCAGAAGTTCCCCTTCATTCTGGACGCCATCGGCAACGAACACCGCGGTCGCCGCTTTGCAATCATCATTGATGAGGCGCATTCGAGTCAGGGAGGCCGCACCTCCGCAGCGCTAAACGCTGCACTCTCAACCGCCGGGGCCGGTGAGGACGATGAAACCATCGAGGATGCGGTCAACCGTGCCATGGCAGCGCGCAAACTGCTGCCAAACGCCAGCTACTTTGCCTTCACCGCGACGCCCAAAAATAAGACGTTGGAGATCTTCGGCGAACCGGAGCCGCAACCGGATGGCGCCGTACGGCATCGCCCTTTCCACAGCTACACGATGAAACAGGCGATCCAGGAGGGCTTCATTTTAGATGTGCTGGAGCACTACACGCCGGTGACCAGTTACTATCGGTTGGTGAAGACCATTGCAGGCGATCCTGAGTTCGACACACGCCGGGCGCGGAAGAAATTACGGCGCTACGTCGAGAGTCACGAGCATGCCATCGGCCTCAAGGCCGAGATCATGGTGGATCACTTCCATGACCACGTGATTGCACTGAACAAGATCGGCGGGCAGGCACGCGATGGTAGTGACCAGCGGCATCGAACGCGATCCAGTACTTTCACGCCTTTCGCGATTATCTCCTGCAAAGCAAAAGCCCATATCAGGCGATCGTCGCGTTTTCCGGCGAGCATGAGTACGGCGGGATGAAGGTTACGGAAGCATCACTCAACGGCTTTCCGTCCAACCTGATCGCGGAAAAGATCCAGGCAGATCCCTACCGTTTTCTCATCTGCGCCGACAAGTTCCAGACCGGCTACGATGAACCCTGCTCCATACAATGTATGTGGACAAAATCCTCCCACTGGGATCAAGGCCGTGCAGACTCTCACGCCTCAGTCGCGCCCACCCCCAGAAGCACGACGTGTTCGTCCTCGATTTCATGAATGACACCGACACGATCAAGGCCGCGTTCGCCGATTACTATCGCACGACCATCCTGGCAGAGGAAACGGACCCCAACAAACTCCACGACTTGAAGGCGGCGCTTGACGGCTACCAGGTGTACAGCGACCCACAGGTCGATGAGTTTGTCACCCTCTATCTGGCGGCGTCGATCGGGATCGACTCGACCCGATCCTGGATGTCTGCGTGGCGGTTTACAAGGAGAGTCTCGACGAAGACGAACAGGTGGACTTCAAGGGCAAAGCCAAAGCCTTCGTGCGCACCTATAGCTTCCTGGCGGCGATCCAACCCTATACCAATGCTGGAGTGGGAGAAGCTCTCGATCTTGCTGAACTTCCTGATCCCCAAGTTGCCGGCCCCCTGTCGAGAAAAGACCTATCCAAGGGCATCCTGGAAACGATCGACATGGAAAGCTATCGCGCCGAAAAGCAGGCTGCGCTGCAGATCGTGCTGCCCGACGCCGATGCGGAAATTGCACCGGTGCCAACTGGAAGGCGGTGGTTACCAGGTTGAACCGGAGTTGGATCGGCTCTCCAACATCGTCAAGACCTTCAACGATCAATTTGGGGCGATCACCTGGTCGGACAGGATCGCGTACACCGGCTGATCACGCAGGACATTCCATCGCGCGTGGCAGCCGACAGCGCCTATCAAAATGCGCGAAAGCACAATGACAAGCAAAATGCCCGCATCGAACACGATCGGGCGCTCGAGCGTGTCATGACGGGCGTGCTGAAAGATGACACCGAATTGTTCAAGCAGTTCATGGACAACGCGTCATTCAAGCGGTGGCTGACCGACATGGTCTTCAATATGACCTACGGCCCCGCATCCCCACCACCATCCCCAACGCAGCCACCCCCATGATCCCCACCATCCCCAGATGGATCACACTCAGCGCTCCCCAGACCGCCACGCTGTCCGCACGAAAGAACTCGACCAGAAACCGCTCACCCGCAACGAGCATGACCGCCAGAAGGAATACAAATCCGACAAATGGGTAGTTCCTCCCCTTCCGCCAGCGCCCACGCTGCCAATCATAAAGGAATAGCCCCACAAAAGTCGCGAGCTGCAGCACCCCGCTCATTATCTGCGTTGGATAACGCACCGCCCACACACCAGCCTCATCCGGCATGTACATTCCCCAGAACGCGTCGGTCGGCTTGCCACCACAACACCCCGCCGCAAAGCAGCCAATCCGCGCGATCGCATAGCCCAGCGCAAAGACGCAGCAGGCACGATCCGCCGCCAGCAGAAATGGGAAATGTCGCAGCCGCGCATAGAGCAGACCGGCAAGCAGTAGTCCGGCGCCCACAAAGTAGATGCGCATCGGCTCAGGATGCGCATCCGGCGCCGCAGGCTGCACGAAACCGGATACCGCGCTCCATACCGGACCCACCACAAGACCCGCCACCGCGCCGGCAAGACACCATAAAATAAACGACTCTAGCTCACGGCGCGGGATCGGTAGCGGCAGCAGCCGCACATAGGCGACTGCTGCCGCGATCACAAATGCCAATGCATAGACAACGGGATAGACGCCTACCTGCCAGGCGCCGACCACAACAGTTGGAAACATGGCCTGGCAAACCTATTTGCGCATGGCCGGCAGGTACAGCGAAGCGCCGCCGCCGCCGGTGAGCGCGGTCTCAAGCGCATCACCGATTGCGACCACCCCTTCGCGTGTCGACACCTGATAGCCGAAGTTGCGGATCAGCCCACCGGCCGGCGCATCGGCGTCCACCTGCACCACCAGCGTCACCACACGCATCAGTCCCGCGCCCAGGTTGGCCAGCTTCCAGCGCACGGCCCCGCTTACATTTTGACATTCATCGGCGCCGCCGCACGCGTGGAATGTTGTGCTGACCGGAACGGCATCCTGGATGACAAGGTCGTGAATCGGCGTTGATCCCGTATTCATCACCCAGAGTGAATAAGTCAGCAGCGCACCGGGCGCGACTGGGCTTGGCGTCGCCGTCTTTGTGATCGCCACGGCCGGCTCAGCCAGGGCAGGAAGGGCGTGTCACCGATCCAAAGCACCGTCGTGCCACGACTTGTGGCCGGTGACAATGCCGGGTTTGAAAGCGCCAAACTAACGCTGTATTGACCACTGGCGTTAGCAGGTGCGTTTGCCAATAGCCAAATGTGGTTGCCAGGCTCACCGTACCCACCAACGACCGCATCAAGCTGGTCGCCAATCGTTTTGGTCAGGTCAGGTTCGTCCAAGGCGGATGCTTTGCTCGGGTGCTTTGTCCAGACTGCACCGGTCAGATTCGAGTTGAGGCTGAGCGTAAACGGTTGGGTCGCACTCGTGTTGTTGACAACGAAGTAATGCACAGTAATTGGATACGTCGCCGTGATGTTGACCATCGCCGTGGTTGCATCTAGCAGCCACTCATTGCCATCTGCCAATAGGGTTTCACTGGGACCAAGGCAGGTGAACCCCTCTGGAGTGGTGGTCAACCCGTGCGCTGGGTCTGCCAATCTGCGCCGCCTGACCAACGCCAACACCGCGATAACACAGATACGTGGGCAACTCGCAGCCAAAGCATGCGTCGGGCTGCTCGCTCAGGTCAAGCATCATCTCGAGGAAAAATGACCATCGGCCCGCCGGCATGTCGTAATCTTCAGGACAGTCCAACGCTGCGTTCGGATCGATCCCAAGCGCCAACCACGTCTGCCCGGTCTGCGTGGGCAGCATTGCCTGGGCCCATTGCATCGCTGCCGGTTGCACAATGAGCGGTGTCTTGAACTGACCCGCTGCACCGATGAATGACAGCGTGGGGGTGCTGACCATGCCGGAAATCAGCGGAAGGATTGGCCAGAGATCAGTGTCGCTTGGGGCAGGCGTGGGCACGCGGATTGCCACAAAGATATTGGCCGACTGCCCGACGGTCACATACTGCTGGCAAACAGCGGTGCTCATCGCAACATTCGGCGGATCGATAAACCGATTGACACGCCATGCCGGCGTCATCAAGGGCGCCGCACCCGGCGCCACCATGGGTCGTTCGCCGGCCTCCACCTGGACGTCTGGCGGCGCATCGGTATAGAGATGATTTGCAGTAGTAACATAGCGTGATCCATCGGGCAAATTCATCTGCGACGACTCAAGGAATGTCACACCTTCGAAAGAAGCCTCCTGGGGAGGCGCATCATAGGCAACGTGAATCCCTCTAGCGGCTGTCGCAGCGTCGATGTTGTTGAAATTGAAGGGCGGACCACCGGTGGCCGGTTGAACGTCGAGAAATCGAACATTTGTGGCGCCATTGGGTGGAGTCCACGAAAACTGCTCAACCCTACCGCTATGTTGCATGGTCACGTCAATCCGATCGCCGGGTCTGTATCTGGTGCTTGCATCGACTTTCAGAAATTCGCCAACGGCAGCTACTTGAATCGTTGCTGGTTGTGACGAGGACGATCCCGTGGTCGTCCCGTATCGGATCGGAGTGATACCGCCACAACCAAGTGATGACAGTAGAGTGGAGAGCCCACCCGCCACCAACACAAGGATGACGAAAAACTGGAGCGTCGGCCAACGAGTGGAATGAACTGCTTCGACCGTGGGATTGTCGTTCGACATAGAAGCCTCCTTGCCTGGTGGTGACTGAGACTCTCTGTTCGCACACATATCATGGTTTAAGCCATGCACGGTTGACGGCATGGCTTCTTAAAGCATTATAGGGGTTTCAAACGCGTCCTTCATCAGTCAAATTAATGAAGTAACAAAATCTCGGCTGCGGCTGTCACCCCTGCAACCATGGATTGCCAAAGAGCGGCACCGCAACGTCGGGCGCCGTCGGCTCCCATGCCCGGATGAATGCCACCATTGCCTGGATCTGCTCTTCGCTTAGCAGATCACCCCACCCCGCCATCCGCGTGCCGGATACACCCATCGTGATGATTTGCTGCAGGGCCGCATCGTTGGTGTTGGTCAATACGCTCTGGACGTTGAGCGCCGGCGCCCGCGGGGTGCCCTGACCATCCGGCCCGTGGCAGAAGGTGCACGACGCAGCGTAGGTCGTGGCGCCCAGCGCCAGTAGCTCCGGGGTCACAGTAAACGGCGTACTCTGCGCAATGGCACTGTTCTCCGGCAGCGTGTCCCACGTTTTGATAAGCGATGCCAGACTTGCGATCTCATCCGGCGTGAGTTGGTTCTCCCAACCCGCCATCAACGTGCCGGCAACGCCGGTGGCGATGGTGGCTTCGATAGCAACCTGTTCCTGCGCACGCACCGCCTCGGTATTCAGCGCCGGGGCAATGCCTGTACCTTCTGCATCCGCGCCGTGGCAGGCAACGCAATTCTCGGCGTACAGGGTCAGGGAGGTGACGTATTGCTCACCGCCGGGAAGTGCGATGAGTTGCTGCAACTGTTCTGGATCCGGTGCGGCGCTCGCCATGGCCGGCGGCTCCAGCCCGAGATCGGCGACGCGTTGCGCCGTCATCTGCCACTCTCCGGACTGGATCAGCGTCACCAGCTCACCAACCTGGTAATCATTCAATGGACCGGCTGCCGTCTGACTCCAGGCGGGCATCGCCGTCCCCGCTCGCCCCAAAGCAATGGCAGCAGTCAACATGGTCGCATCGCTGCTCTGCAAGCCCTCTGCCGCGAGCGCGGGCATGGCGCCGACACCTTCACCACCGGCGCCGTGACACGCAATGCAATTCTCAGCGTAGAGCGTCATCGCATCGTCCAACACATATGCCAGTTGATCTGCCTGCGCAGACGCAATGCGCGCCGGTTCAAGCAGTGCGTACACCATGAGTGAAAAGGCTATGGCTGCCGTGGCCGTGACGCCAATGAGCAGTTCAATACAATGGGTAGAAAGATGGAGCCGTTTCATGCGTACACCGCCTGACTCAGATCAACCTGCTCGCGTTGTAGGGGCCTGCTTGTGTCGACGCGTACCGCTCCACCCTCGATCGTGACAGGAAACAGATCGAGGGGTCGTGGCGCCGGCGGATTGTGCACCTGCCCATCCTGGTCAAACCGAGAATTGTGGCATGGACACACAAACGCCGTCTTGTCCGTTTCCCAGGCCACAGTGCACCCCAGATGCGTGCACCGCTGATACAGCGCCAGGAAGCCGCCATCCTCCAACCGTGCAAGATAAAACCTGCCATTCGAAATATGCGTCATTGATCCCGGTGGGAAGTCGTCCACTGCCCCCGCCACAACGATACTGCCAAAGGCGCCTTCGGCAAGCCGCGGCTGCATATACGCAAACGAGAATCCGCCAAGTTCAGCCGCCGCCAGCACGCCAAATGCGGCCCAGGTTGTCTTCAATAAGTCACGACGTGTCATCGTTTTCATGATTCAGTCCTCCTAATTACCGGTCTTTCTGCCAACATCAATGCTGCGTTGTGAGCCAATGTGCTCCAGCCAACAGGCACATGCGCCCCTGAGTGATCGCACTATTGCAGTGGTAACGGCCACGGCCAGGTGAGGGCCATGCCGGCCCCACGGAAGAAGATGCCAATCAGCGTCAGCACAGCCAACGCAGCCAGCAAGAATACAAACATCGCAAGCACGCGCTCCTCCGTGTTGGCCCGCAGAACGCGATGGATCAATTCGTCCAGCAACAGAAGGCCAAGCAAGAGGGCGGCAAGCGGTACAACACCGTTGGAAATCAGCGTCGACCAGCCCGGCAGCCACGCCGCCCAGTCGATGAAATACTCGTCAAGGACAACCCAGGCGGGTGTCAGGATCACGGCCAGGATGGCCGCAAACCAACTCAAGGCACGCCCACGCCGGGACCGAAAGTAGACGCCGATGCTACTCAAAGAGGCGTCGTAGAACGGCAGCAGAACCAGTGCCCCGATCGCCAGGCCTGGGATAATCACGGCGCCAACGAGAGGGTGAAAGTGCAGCAACAGTTCCTGAATGCCCATGAAGTACCAGGGGGCCTTGGCCGGATTCGGGCTGTGGAACGGGTCGGCAATCTCCTCCAGCGGCGCCGGGACCAACATCGACCAGACCAGGAGCATCGCCAATGCGGCCACGGCAAAAACGGCCTCCCGGCGCACCAGGTGTGGGATCGTCGTCACGCGTTCGGACTTCGGCTCACCCTGCTCGTCCACACCCTTCGGCATGGTCAAGCCGCCATCCTTCCGCACACGCCAGAAGTGAAGCGACATGAGGATCACCATCCCGAGGGGATGAAGCTGATATGCAGCGCATAGAAATTGAGCAGCGTTGCCGCCGAGACTTCGGGTCCGCCAAGCAGGAGCCGGCTCAGACCCTCACCAATCACCGGCACATAGGAGACGATACTCATCCCCACCGTCACTGCCCAGAAGGCGAGGTGGTCCCAGGGCAACAGATACCCGGTGAAGTTTGCGCCAACGATGAGTATCAACATCCCCACCCCATAGATCCAGTTGTTGGCCCGCGGCAGGCGATGCCCGCCCGTAAAGAAGACGCGCAGAAGATGCAACACGCCGGTCACCACGAGCAGGTTCGCCGACCAGTGATGCACATTGCGCAGCAGGGCGCCGAACAACGTGTCATTCTTTAGCGCAAGGATGCTCAGGTAGGCCTGCTCCGGATCGGGCGTGTAGTTCAGCTCAAGGAAGATCCCCGTGACCACCAACACCATCACCAACAGCGCCGACAAGCCCCCAAGGCCCCATGTATAGGTGAAGCGCAGCGTACGTACGGGCACCTTGGTCGGGTGAAGGTGTAGAACCAGATTATCGACTACGAGGCGCATACGGCCACGGTCGTCCTGGGGCAGGCCGTTTGAACCAAATGTATAACTGATGCGCCCCCAGAACGTCTCCGGCGCCTGTGTTTGTGGCTCTGACATAGTGACGTTTCTCTCTCTCTTCTACCGGTGATTCGTGCTTGTTGTTCTCTGTAGCCAGTTCGTGCGTCGCCTCACGAATCACCTTTGAACGCTCGGCTCGAGTCACTGGCTACGCAACGCACTTTACTTGCCGCCTTTGAGATTTTTATGTGTCGAGTATGTGGAAACAATGAAGAGGGCGTTCAGTCCGTAACTTCACAGCTTTCGCGTAGTTGCTTCATCATTTCTTCACAACTGCACCGCACACTGGGGAGAGGAGATTCCACCGGGTGGCCGCAAGTGGCCACCGCACATTGGACGAAGTTCAAAGAAAGCGAGCGTTTACAATGCTGAAAAAGATAACTGTTGCGGTTTTGGCTGCCGTGTTGCTTGCGGCAGGGGCTTTTAGCCTATACAACGTGGTGTTTGCCCAGACTACGACGACGGCCGAAGCGGATGGCGTCGCTGTGGCAGCCGGCGAAGCGGTCCCAAGCAATTCGACTACCCCTCAGACGCCAGCGGCAACACCTCCGGCAACACCTCCGGCCACCACTCAACAGCAACAACGCCAGGGTCAGACCCAGCCCCAAGCCCAGCCCCAAGACCAGGCGCAGGGTCAGGTGATGCCCCAGATGCAGGGCCGCGGCCAACGCCAAATGCAGAATCAGGCTACCAGCACCACGCCACCCCGCGCTGCGGCCATCGCCGCAGCGCCCCAGAACAACTTTGGCGCGTGGCAGACGCTGACCGGGACGGTCAGCAAGTACGCAGCGCCAAATTTCGTGCTGACGACTGCCGACGGGCAGGAGATCGCAGCACAATTGGGCAACCTGAGCTTCGTCAATCAGATCGGTCTTGAATTGGCCGATGGGCAAACTGTGACGGTGGTCGGCGGAACCGACAAATCCGCCGGTTTTGCCATCAAATCCATCATTGTGGATGGGATCACTTACGATCTCCGTGACGACGCTGGGCGCCCGTTGTGGACAGGGCGCGGCCGCAAATAAGGACCCGTCTTCTCCGGGTAAACCTATACTACTGGACAGGATAACAACTCCCTGAATGCCGGATGCATTCAGGGAGTTGTCTTGCTAGCGTAAAGCTATCGATCTGGAATCTTTCATGGGAGGAGGAATCAACAATGAGATCCTGGAAATGGTTGATCGCACTGGCGTTGCTTGTCATTGCATCCTCGCAGGCGGCAAGTGCAACCGCCCAGGGGACAGTGGCGCGCAGTGCTCTTTTATTCGCCAACATGTCCCCATTGCCACGTGGTGATCACTGAAGTCCTTACCCCGCTCGCCGAAAAATATGGGGATCAACTCCTGATTGCCGGGGTCGACGTTACAACGGCCGACGGGCAGGCACTCTATCAGGCGGCTATCAGCCGCTTTGCAATCCCTGAAGACCGGCTTGGCGTGCCAACACTGATCATCGGCACGACCGTACTTGTCGGCTCAGAGGAGATTCCGGACCAACTTCCCGGCTTGATCGAGCAGGGGCTTGCCGCCAGCGGCATTTTGTGGCCCGACATTCCTGGACTTGAAGATGCTTTGGCGCCAGAAGCCGCGCCCACTGCGGCAACACCCGCAGCAACGGCCGCGGAGACCGGCGCCACTGCGCCCGACGGCACCGGCGCCACTGCACCCGACGGCACCGGCGCCACTGCACCCGACGGCACCGGCGCCACTGCACCCGACGGCACCGACGCCACTGCACCCGACGGCATCGACGCCACTGCACCCGATAGCACCGGCCCGCAGTTGGCGCTTCCCTTGGCAGCGGCAACATCCGACAGCGTGATTGACAAACTCAGGCGTGATCCCGCCGGCAATGCGCTTGCCATTCTCTTCTTGGTTGGCATGATTGCCGTCGCGATCTTTGCGATTTACCGCATCGTGCAGGCGCGCGTGTGGTCTGTCGGCGCAGGAACGCTTGTCGCCGGTTCAACACGGGGCTGGAGACTTTGGGCGGTGCCGGTGCTAGGGCTGATCGGGTTGTTTGTCTCGGTCTACATGGCATTCATAGAGACGACGCACACGTCTGCCATTTGCGGCCCGGTCGGTGATTGCAACACCGTGCAGCAGAGCGAATATGCCACGCTCTTTGGCTTGATTCCCATCGGCGTACTCGGCATCCTGGGCTACGGCGCAATCCTGATCGTTTGGGCAGCAATGCGGTGGGGGAATGACAGACTGCGCCCGATTGCGGCCACAGGCTTGCTCCTGATGGCGCTATTCGGCGTCCTTTTCTCGATCTATCTGACCTATCTGGAACCTTTTGTGATTGGCGCCACTTGCATGTGGTGCCTGACATCTGCACTGTGTATGACCTTAATCCTCCTCTTCCTGGTGATAGCAAAACCGGCCCCTCAGTCGAAGGGCCGGCATGCTGTGCCAACGCACGGTGCTTATGCGAAAGGCCATCGTTAGGCCAGGTCCGATTTCGATCAGCCGCAACCGCCGCCGCTCTTATCACGCTGAATCTGCAGCTTGATCTTGGGCGTATACTCCAGCTCCCACTCATGGGGGCTGGGAGCGGCGGCAGCGTAGCGGTCACCTAACGCCGACGCAAACACATATTTCAGGGTATCATTGCCGGGCATCGGCGTCGGCGTTGCCTGGATTTCACTCCCTTCGGCTTCGAATGTGGCAAGCCAGTTGTTGATGCCACCTTCGAGGATATAGACATTGGGCACACTTTCCGCCGTCAACAACTTCCACGCATTGGTTGCCGCCTCTTCATCGTTGCCGACGGTCACAAACACCGTGTTGGCCGCTTGTTTCGCATGCAGCTCGGGGATGAATGACGGCAATTGGTCTAGCGGAGCGTTTTGTGCGCCCTGAATGTGGAAGAGGTTGTATTCGCTCTCAGGTCGGACATCCAGCACGACAACGCGCAACGCATCGTCGCCGAGACTCGCCAACAACTCACCTGGATGTATCTGCACCTCGCGATTCACAAGCGCAGCATCCTTGACCGTCGCCACCCGCTGCCATTTCGACTCTGTGGTCGGTTGCCCAATGAGCAAGACACCAACCGCTGCGGCCAGCAGCACACCGGCGCCGGCATAGCGCCACTTCGGCGCCCTTTTCTGATCGACGCCGCCAAACCGGTGTTCCAACTTCTCTCCTGCCCAGAACATGAAGAGCGCCATCAGCACCACGGCCACAACGACGACACCGGTGGAAAGCCCCAGCCAATCCATGATCGTCAACCGCCCGTAATAGCTGCTGTTCCACCAGGTATCGAAGTACTGCTCGGTCTCGCCAAAGAGAAAAATACCGAAGAGCCCACCGAGCACGAAGAAGACCCCATCAACCTTAAAGGTCGATGCAGCCACAAGGGAAGTGCCGGGGCAGAAGCCGCCGATCACAAAGCCGACACCCATGATCAACCCGCCCACAATGCCGGGCCACAGGTAAGTGGGATTGACCCAAACCTGGTTAAAATCCAGGACGCCCAGGCCGACCATCGTAAAGATCAACACCATCGCGACGATGATCGCGGTGAACATCACTTTAAGTACGGTCATGTCCTTGAAGTAAAACTGGGCGGCAAGCTTCTTGGAGTTACCGAAACCCGAGATTTCCAACACAAAACCGAAACCAAATCCAATCAAGCCAAAGATCAGATACATGAGTGGCTTGCCGACCAACGCTTCGAGTGGGAGTGGGAAAGGCATAGAATCCTCCGCGCCTCAATTCCAAAGCTTACGGACAAAGTAGGCCAGTGCATAGGCCCCGGCAAAGACCGCGAACATAAATGCCCAGGAGCCGACAGAGAGCACTGCGCCCCCGGATAACGCCTGGCCCGACGTGCAACCGCGCGCCATCCGTGCGCCATAGCCCATGATCCCACCGCCGACAAACGCCAGCGCCCAGCGCGTTCGCACCGAGATTTGGGGGCCCTTGTTCGTCACAACTTTCAGGCGTCCAAACCACCATCCGGCGACGAAACCGCCGATGAGCGTACCGAAAATCATCGGCACGATCCAGTCGTCAAGCGCGTTTTTCTCGCCGCCGGCAAGTTTCAGCAAATAGGCGACGCGATCCACGTGTTCCGGTGCGACCATATCTTGAAAGTACACGATGATGCGGTTCAGGCCGCCAGAAGCGCCGAGACCATTGCCCGTCAGAAAGAACGACGTGAAGAGCACCAAACCGAGCAGTGCACCACCTAAATACGCATTGATGTACTTGCGCTCCGGCCGATGGAAGAAGAATGCCTTTAGGGCAGAACCTTTCGTCTGCGCTGGTGCAGGCGCACTTACTTGAGCTGTCATTCGGACACCTCCGTTAATGTTGATGGGTACGCAGGACGCAACGATGAATCGCCTTGCGGTTCCGTTTTGTCGGTCGGACGGCTACTGGCCGGTACTTCAACCTCATCCCAGCCGGTCACCATGGCTTTGATGCCTGCCATTGGCTCATGACCAGTGGTGGTTAGATAAACGTGGGCGACGATAAAGGTGGCAAACACCCAGGCGGCAAGCGAGTGCAGCGGCGCAAGCTCGGTCAACCCCACCACCTTTTCCGCCATGGTGGGCATCTGCTGTGCACCCCACATCAGGGCGCCTGTCACGATCTGCAGGGGCAGCAGCACATTCAGAATCCCAAAGTAAGTGACCTGCTGCAAGGGGTTCAGATGTTCCCGTCGCGTTTTAACGTGCGGGTGCGGTTCGCCCTTGAAGATGCCCCAGAGATAGAACTTGCTCTGTTCGATGGCCTGATCAAAGAAACCATAAGGCCGAGGAATGTATTGCCGGATCTGTCCGCCTGCAAGATGCCAGAAGAGCGACAGCGCCGCATTGGCCACCAGAATCACCGCCAATACGTTGTGCATCGTCACCATGTGCCGGAACGAGAAAATCCCAAACATATCCGGCCTGTGGATGACAAGGCCCGTAAACAACAGCAAGATGATCGTAGCCGTCTGCAACCAATGCCAGAAGCGCTCGTATGCCGGATACATATAGACGCGCTTCAGCTTGGGCTCATGCTGCGGCCGGAGCAACGCAATGTAGAAACGCATCGTTGCGTGAACACCAACCGCCAACAATGTCCCCACAAATGCCAGCGCCCCCAGCCAATCGACCCACGAGACGCGATTGCGCCCAAAGACGTAGATGTCTTCATTCTCAGCGACCGGCTCGTAGTAGAGCGCCCCACCATCATTGAACAGCGCGCCGCTTGCCGAAACATTGTTGTCACTGACGAACTTGGGCGTAACCCCGCCCGGTGGATTGGACGTCAACTGCATCGGCAGCGTTACAGCGGACGCTTCCGTGTGGCACGCCTGGCACTCACGTGTCGCCCAATCGCCGCGCGCAACGCTATGATTGATACTATATGGCTGCACCTGGCCATCGATCCGCGGATTGGCGTAGCCCAAAGCCCCCAATCGCCCGGCAATGAAGGCTTCCTTTTCAGGAGTGTCAATCTTCAATTCCGTGGCATCAATCACTTTGTCGGCATTTACATCAAAGGCAGCGACGACATCAGGTGCAAATGCATCATTCTCGAGGTATACCGCTTTCAACACCTCCAGCGGGATGGGCGCGGGTGCACCGCTTGCGTCGTCGGCAAGCCAATACCAGGACGAAATCAGGTTGTAGGGCGCTAATTGCGACTCGCCATCGATATTCTGACGCTGCATCAAGACCGGCTGGAAGCCCGTCACGAGCCCAGTGATGGTGTCCGTGCCGGTAATGCCTCGACACTCCGTCACCGCACTGCCGGTCTGATCGAGAACCGTCCAGTCTACACTCTGCAAGGCAGGCGCGTACATCTGTGCCACATGGCAACTCTCACAGGCCATTACGTCCATGTGGCGTTCAGCATATGGCAGCCAGTCCGCATGCGTCTCCGCCGCATTGTGGCAGGATTCACAGCGCCGCATACTGCCCTTCAGTTCTGGTTCTATAGTGAACTGGGCGCTTTGTCCGCGGGCAAGATTGTGATTTGGGTACTGCAGATACTCACCAATCTCCAACTTGCGCGGATCATAGGTCAGGTGTTCCAGCGTTTCATTCGCGGATTCCTGTGCGTGAATCGGGTTGTTCAGCGCATAGTGGCAGTCTGTACACTTGAGACCGCGTTCGGCATGGATATCCCAGGAGCGCGCCAGACTGCCCTTATCCCTGGGTTGATCGCCGACTCATTGATCTTCTGCGAGGCAATCACCTGCCCGGTTGTTGCAGTCTGCGGCATACTTTGGTCGCACGCATCCAAGAGCAACGGTGTTTGCGCATCGGTATGAACGACCCCATGACATTGCGAGCAGTTTTCATTCGAGGGATCCTGAATCTGAAGCATCCCGGATTTCAACTCTCCATTTTCGTCGAAGGCGCTCTCCACCCACGTATACCCCGCATCGGTCTTTGTCACGATGCCGGTTGTTAGCAGTGAGGCGGTGGTTGCCCACCCAAAATCGCCGGTCTGGATCGCTTCTGTACGGGCAGCGGTATCAGGCATCACCGTATGGCACAGCACACAATCCATCTCTACCGTGCCTGACTTCTTCCAGTCCCAAACCGCCAACTCCCCCGTCACCGGATCGACAAAACTGGTCTCCGGATTCTCGGCGCTGGCTGCCAACTCCGTAAGCGGGGTGCCATCTCGCGCAGTCGTAGCCGGACCACCTCCGGGAATACGCGCACCATACAGCTTGAGCCAGTCAACCGTCGTCAGATCGATTTGATCGGAGTCCGTTGGCGAAAGATACCGGTAGGTGAGCGGGTCCCACTTCCCGAACATCCCGCGACTCTGGTCCCACGGTCGCGCCAATTCAAGGGAGGCATCCGAAAAGTCAGAGAGCCCTAAATCGGCATGAAAGCTATGTTGCTCGATATACTCTGTGTCGTGACAGACGCCACAGGTCTGCATCGTGGACATGGGCAGACCGCTTTCAAGTACGTTCTTGCCGTCTGCATCGAGCACGCGAAAAGTTGGATGAAATGCTTGCGCGGGCGTGGTTGCCTGGACTGCTGGTGAGGCAGAAGCACTCCCCATCCCGGCGACGGCGACAAGCGCAACTCCGACCACCAGCAGCATGACAGGCCAACGTCTGCCTCGTGAAATACCATTAGGTTTGTGACTCATATGACCGTCCAATATGCGCTTTCACTTTGTGACTGATGGCCGCTGCCTATTGCTGATCAAAACGCCCGCCCCATTCCATGGGGTCGCCCGGGTAGCCAAGCGCCTTCCAGTCCATCCGGCCTGGATCGCTCGTGCCAGCGGTGCTGTGACAGTCGTCGCACTGTAGCGCATTTTCCGCCGGCTGCACCATGTGCGTCGTGGGCCAGTACATCCACGTCTCGGTGAAATCATAGTTGCCGCTGTAGGGCACACCGGTGATTGGCTCAGCCAGACGGAACGCCTGATCCCAGTCGAAGTCCTGCCAGAAACCACCCTCACCCGCGGTAATCGGCTGCAACAGCGTATTGTTCACCGAGTCGTAGGGCTGATTCGCGACGTGAATTTTGAAAGGCATGATCTTGGCATTGGGATCATTGATATCCCCTGCCGGCTGATCAAGGACAACAGGTTTGGTGGCGTCGATTTTGTCGCCTAGCAGATAGCGATATGCCAGGTCGCCATTGGTCCACGCATAGGTAGGTTGTACGTTGGTGTCATAGACAAAAGACCCCTTGATCTTCAGATACGAATAGTGGTCATCGGGAATGTCCTGCCCGGCAGTGGACCAATCCCAGTAAACCTTAGTCGGATCCTTGGTTGCAATCGCAGGAATATGACAGGTCTGGCACGCGACGCTATCCACATGTTTGTTGATTCGCTCGTCCTCGTGCAGATCCGGCGCATGACAATCGGTGCAGGCAACTTGTTCCTTTGGATCGACGGTGACGTTGTCGGCCACCAATTTGCCCTTGATGGCATGGTCGGTGGTTTGATGACAGTCGGTGCATAAGAAGTTGTGCTCACCCATATGCACATCCAACTCCTCGGATGGAAAGCGCAGGCTCTCATCCAGGTCGCCATGTTTCACGTTGTTACCGCCACCGCCGTCAAAATGGCATTTGCCGCAGTTCTCGCGCGTCGGCTCGCGGACGCTCTGTGCGGCAGCGACAAGGTCAATCCCTCTGCAGGATAGCCATAGTCACCTTTCGCATACACCGCGGTATCCGCGTGACAGGCGAGACAGTCGACATTGGTCGGCTCCGAAAAATCAAAGGTGGCATCCTCCCAACCATAACCGGCATGGCAGGAGGTGCACTTCTGTTCGTTGCCTTGAATGCCAATGCAGAAATTGTTGATCTGATTTTTCTTGCCGATGGTGACAGGCTCGTCCCGCCACGCAACATCAACAGGCTGGCTCTCCCAGGTCCAATGTGTCGTATGCATCACCTGGGACGCCGACTCCTCGTGGCACTCCAGACATGCCTGCGTCACCGCCTGGGGCGAGTCAAATGGCCCGCTGATGATGTCTTTGTGGTCGGTGTGGGTGGCATGCGTGGGCACGGAGTCCCACGGATTGCGGGAAGCCGCCTGCGTGCGCGGCCAGAAGAAGATGATCGGGACGATGATCACGGCCAACACAACAATCAAGCCGATAATCCAGTATGACTTTCTTTTCATTGCCTGCTCCTCATGTGAGGGTATCAGGCCCCGCGATGCGCCGTCTTAGACTCGCTTTTTCGAAGAATCGTGCGAGAGGGACAGTCCAGGGAGGGGTCGATTCAATAAATTACGTATCTCGTATCTCGTGCTGCCTGCGCGTTTATGCGTTCAATATAAGCGCTCACCTTGTCTTCAATGTACGGTCACCGGTAGACCTTCGTTTTGCCATTCAGGAAAGCCACCCTCAAGCCGGCGCGCCTGAAAACCGGATGCCTGCAGTTGCGCCACCGCCTCCGCCGCAAGTACGCAAAAAGGGCCGCGACAATAGGCAATGATCTCCGTGGTCTTTGGCAATTCCGCGAGCCGCGAGGCAAGTTCCGACAATGGGATAGACCTCGCCCCCACAATGTGCCCGGCATCAAACTCCTGCGCCGTCCGTACATCCAGCACGAGCGTAGTGTCAGCGCGGAGCCGGGCTTCAAGTTCGGTGCAACTCACCGCTTCCATGGCATTCCGGTTGTATAGGTATGCGTTGATGAGTTTGTCGACTTCGGCCAGGCGCAGCGAGCCAAGATCCCGCATGGCATACCAGAGTTGCAGCACAGACGGATCGGCGACGCGGTAGAAAATGGTCACACCCTGCCGGCGTGTCTCCACCAGCCTGGCGCTACGCAATATCTGTAGGTGCCGCGAGGTGTTGGCGACAGATTGCTGTGTTTCATGCGCAAGCGCCTCAACACTCCATTCGGCGTGCGCCAGCAGGTCCAGGAATTCGAGGCGTTGCGGGCTGCCCAGCGCCTTGCCAATCCGAGCGAACTGCGAAAACAACTCATCCTTGTAACGCCGTCCAGGACTCTTTTCCATATTCAATATAATAATTGAATAATTGAGTACAGTCAAGCCGGCGCACTTGTGAATTTTGACACTTTCCCAATTCCTGCACCTTTGTAACCTCCGCCCCACCCCTGCATCAAACCTTGCGGAGGCAATCCTATGAACCTAAATCTTTCAAATAGTGGACTTGAACAACCCGGCGCCAACTACGACGTCATCATCATCGGCGGCGGTCCCGCCGGCGCCACCGCCGCACTCTATACCGCACGCGCCGAACTGCGCACCCTCGTGATCGACAAAGGCCTCGGCAGCGGCGCCCTCGGCATCACCCACAAGATCGCCAATTATCCAGGCATCCTGGGTGACATCAGCGGCGCCGACCTCCTACAACGCATGCGCCAGCAGGCTGAGTCGTTCGGAGCCACCTTCCTGCAAGACAAGGTGCAAAGCGTCGATCTGATGGCCGAAACCAAGACCGTCTTTGGCAACAGCGGTGTCTTCACCGCACGCGCCGTGATCATCAGCACCGGCTCAATGGGCCGCGGCCAGCGCGTGCCCGGCGAAGACGAATTGCTCGGCCGGGGCGTCTCTTACTGCGCCACCTGTGACGCCGCCTTCTTTAAGGGTCAAACCGTCGCCGTCGCCGGTAACAGCGACGAGGCCGTCGAGGAAGCACTCTTCCTCACCCGCTTTGCCAAACAAGTGCACCTGCTTTCGCCGACCCCAGAACTGAAAGCGCCGGCTGAACTGGTGCATGAATTCGCCAGCAAGCCAGGCGCCATCGTGCACCCTGGCGCAGCATTGCGGGCAGTAGAAGGTGATGGCCGCGTCGAAAACATCCGCTTCGCGACCCGCCACCAGGGCGAGCAGACCCTACCGGTCAGTGGCGTGTTCATTTACCTACAGGGCGGTCGCCCCATTACGGACTTTCTGCAGGGGCAATTGCAAGTCAGTGAAACCGGTTGTCTGGTCGTCGATGCCGAATACCGGACCCCTCTGCCCGGCGTCTTCGCCGTCGGTGACGTCCTCTGCAATCACGTCAAACAGGCGGTGGTGGCTGCGGCAGAAGGCGCCGTTGCCGCAATGGCAGTGGAAAAACAGTTGCATGGCCGCAAACAGTTGGCCGTCGACTGGGCAAAGTAATCAAAACGGACTGAAGGGGACGCCACACAAGGCGTACCCAGTGACATCAACTGATAAGGAGATCTGATTATGGCATTCCTAAGTAACGACATTCAAGCGCAGGTTCGTGACGTGTTCGCAAACCTGGATGCACCCGTAAAATTGGTCGTCTTTTGACAAGGCAAGGGAGGTGAGCGCGAATGCGAAATGTGCGAGGACACACGCGAGCTGATGGAAGAAGTCGCATCGCTCTCGCCTAAACTATCCGTCGAAACGTTTGACTTTGTCGCCGACGCCGCAGTTGCGGCGCAGTATGGCATCGACAAAATTCCCGCGATCGCCGTCGTGCGCACCGATGCCCCGGTCACCAACCGTGGCGTGCGACTCTACGGGATTCCCTCGGGCTACGAATTTAGTACGCTGATTGAAGATATCCGCCTCGTCAGCACCGGTGACCTGGGGCTCAATGCGCAGACGCTCCAAGAACTCGACGCACTCCCAGGGCCAATCGACATCCAGGTCTTCGTGACGCCTACCTGCCCATACTGCCCACGCGCGGTGCTCCTGGCCCATCGGCTCGCGCTCGCCAGCGATAAGGTGAACGCCTCCATGGTCGAAGCCACCGAGTTTCCGCAGTTGGCGAATCGATACCAGGTTTATGGTGTGCCCAGAACAGTGGTCAACGATGTCATCCATGTGGAAGGCGCCGTGCCGGAAGATATGTTGATGGGCAAGATGAAGGTGTTAGACGACGCACCGGCGCTATTCAAGCTCCGCCAGCGCTGGGAAGCAAACCTGAACTAGCACCCTTCGCTTTCTGCTGGGCTGGGTTGCGGTGCGACTTTGCATCAGCCGCAACCCAGCGTCTGCTGTTTACGCCAGCGACCTGACGAATTGCAGCGCAACCGGTTTTTTGCGTTCTTTGTGCGCCAACTATTGCTCAACCTCAAGCTTCACGTAGTAGGTCGATACGTCCGCCGTGTTGGCTGATGAGGCCGCGGCAAAGGTCGCCACATCGCCCGGTCCAAATGGCGTTTTCTGCACCTCGCCTGTTGCGACATGGATCACCTGTCCCTCACCGTCAAAAAAAGTGATGTTCGCTTTCACCAGGCTATAGGTCTCCCCGCCAGCATTCGTGACGGTGCCTTCGATCTGTAGCAGCCCACCTGCGTCAAGCGAAAGTAGTTGGCTACCCACCAATTGCGGTGGACCTTCCAATTGATAGGGCAGACCACGATTGTCAATGAGGTTCTGCGCCACCGGCGCAGCAGCCGTACTCGTGGCGGGGAGGGTTGCCGGTGAAGGCGGGCTCAGCGTTGGGGTCGGCGCCAGATTAGCCGCCGTCGCCTGTGCAGCCGCAGTTGCCGCCATGGGATCTACAAAGGGCGTGATTTGCGGCATGGGAGGTGCAGTTGCTTCTGGCGCCGCATCCCAGGCAGGTGGCGGGGGCGCCGGCGGAAAGGTCGGCAAGGGGGTCGCCTGTGCATCCGGCGGCCATGCGGTGGCCGGCAGCGGCGTCGGTTCGGGTTCGGAATTGACCGGCGCGATCGTCTCCGACGCTGTTGCAGCCACGTCTACGGTTGAGGGACGCCGTGACCGTTGCTCCACTTTCGAGGGCCGGCAGGGCAATGATGGCGGTGGGTGATGCCACAGGCGGCGTCGGCGCGGCAGCAACGGAGGCCACGGTGGGCCCAGTCAAAAAGAAGGCCAGCATACCCATTGCCACCAGCGCCAACATGAACGCGGCGCCGGCCACCGCGGCTAAAACCGCAATGACGCCACATGCCAGCAGGTTGTCGTTCTGCTCTGCCCGGCGCATCTCCTCAAGCTGCTCTCGGCGCCGGCGTTGCTCCAGATCATAGGACATGGTCACGCTCCGGGGCTGGCCCGCTGCAGGGGCCAAACATCGAAAACAAGTCCGTCGCTAGTCAACGTATGCGCGCAGCCAGAGCTCAATACTGAGCAGCATGCCGATTTCCTTGGCATGGTTGGCGCCTGCCATATGCGCCCTGATCAACTCGCGCTGGAACGCAGGGCGCAAGATGCCCCGCCCCAATGAACGCGGACTTAGCAGCAAGTCTTCAATCCACGGCCGGAGTGCTGCACGCATCCACGATTCGTATTGCTGATAAGGGCGTGCCTGGATGGGCTGCACCCAGTTCGCGCCAATGTTGCGCAAGTACCATCGCGACTGATGTTCAACTCGGATCGCCAGGGAGTGCATTCCTTCAACCAATGGTAGCCCTGTCTGTTCCCAAGGCACTTTCCCATAGACGCGGGCATAGGTGGCGAAAATCTGCAGCACCCAGAACCGATCAATCCGCATCCCCAATGACACATCCACTGTCGTTTCGATCAGTTCGCGATCTGTAAACGGCGTGCGACAGGTCATGTATTCACGCAGCAGGACATTGCCAAGTTGCGTGAAACGGCGCTGGCGCTGTTGCAGTTCAAAACTATTGTGCCACGTGGCGAAATTCTGATCCTTGGCCTCCAACGCTGCTGCGCGGAACGATTCTGTGAATTCCGGTTTCGCGGCGGTCCAGAATTCATCGGTGAACATCGTGTTCGGCGCTACATCTGGGAATAACCGCCAAATTTGGCGATGTAGAAGCGCCAGGGCCTCTTCATCTGAAAACCTACCAATGCAATCACGCGTGACATCCGGCGTGCTGAGGGCATCGAGAAGGTATCCGGTATAGATTGTGGAAATGGACTGCGCCTGCTGTTGTGCAAAGGCGACTGATTGTAGATGTGTACAACCTTTCATCCCATCGGTAATGCGGACACCTGTTTCGGCTCTGGCCAACAAGAAGTCTGGCTTCAACTCTAGAAACTGATGCTGGGCGCCGGCAGTCTGCGCCAACCGCTTTGCCACACGCTCATCATCGCAACCCGGAACGCCGAACGTGTATGTCCGCAAATCCGAACAGCGTTGGTCTTTGCAGAGCAGTGCAAGGACCATACGTGAGTCCAGACCGCCGCTCAAATTGATCCCTGCACCGGTCAGGGTGACCCGTTGGCGTTCCATGGCGCGCACAAGCGCAGCGTAGAGCCGGTCCAACTCCTCTATGCGGTCACGGTAGGGCATCACTGCCTTGAAGACAGGGCGCCAATAGCGTTTGGCGGCAACGCCCTCAGGACCAAGTTGCATGACCGTAGCCGGGGGCAGCAACTCCACCCCTTCAAGTAGCGACCGTTGCTGCAGCGCATACTCATAGGACAGCAGCTGGGCAATCGCCACCCGATCCAGACGTCTCGGCACGTTTGCATCAGCCAGAATGGCCCGCAGCCCTGATGCGAAGAGCGTCCGGTCGCCAGCACGAACAAAATAGAGTGGCCGCGAGCCGATGCGGTCGTTGAAGAGCGTGAGTGTTGCACTGGGTAGATCCCAGATTGCACCGACAAAACTACCATTCAGTTGTTCAATGCAGTTGGCGCCGGTCGCCTCAAACAGACTGAGCACATATTGCGCAGCCCCATCGGCCCCAGGATACTGCGCACACCGCACTCTGCGCTCTTCCTCGTCCTCAAACAACTCACCGTCAAACACGATGCACAAAGTGGCGGACGCATTCCAAACCGGTTGCCGGTTTTGGCGCTGGCTGTCCAGATAGAGGCGCCCCAATCCAATCCCATTGTCTGCCCAAACTTCGTTCGCCTGCCGCTCGTTCACCCTTAACGCAGCAAGCATACGTGCAAGCAATGCCTCGCCGTGCGGCTTTTCGATGTTTCCCCAATACCCAACAATACCCGGCATGACGTATATCAACCCCATCTTTCAGGATGGCCCACTCGGTTTGGGGATTTTATCACCTTTGAGGCATTTCGTCAGCATCCGGCGTCGCAGCCTGCTTGAGCGCAGCATCCAGTGCGTCGCGTTGGTGCTTACGTACTGCAATGGCCTGGTTGAAACGCACGACGAGATGCTGGCGCTTCATTCCCATCGTATTCAGGGTACGCACCGCATAGAATGCGAGCCAGCCCGCCGCCGCACCCAAGACCAACGCCAGCACGGGTAAGACGGCGCCGCCTTTCACGGCCAATGCAACCGCCATTGCCCCCAGCGCCAGGGCGAGCAAAAACAATCCCTTCACCGGTGAGCCAGCTTCCAGCGTCTGCAATTCGGCCTGGTGCGCCTCCAACAGGCGTGCGGTCGCCGTCTCTTCCGCCACGATCTCGCGCTGCACCCGCTCCACAAGCGCTTGCCTGGCCTCGTCGGTAAGCGGTGGCGCAGGCGTCGCGCTGCGACGCAGCGCGACAACGCCGCCCCGGCGTGATAGTGAACTCTGTGCCACAGGCGCCACACGCAAGACGTTCGATGTCAGTTTCGATCAGGAGGCTCGCATTGCAGTGCAGGCACGTCAACGCAACTGGTTTGCCGGCCGGCATTTGCGCCGTCATGGTATAATTCCCCTAAGACTTGATGACCAGAGCGCTCCTTTTCAGCGGCATGCGAGGAGCATCTTTCACCCAATTCGATCTTACCACGGAGCACGCCAATGCCGATCTCGACTGTTATCCACACCAACGAACATAGCATCGACCGGGTTCTCGCCGCAGGCGTTCCCCTGTTGCTCGTCTTTTGGCAGCGAACCCAACCATTACCGCCTGAGGTGGAGGCACAACTCGACACACTGGCAGGGCAATATGCCGGTAAAGCGATTGTGGCCAAAGTCGATGCCGGCGCAGAACGCACGCTGGTTGCGCGTTTTGCACCCAGCCGGATTCCGGCCATCCTGGTGCTGCAGGGGAGTAAGCGCGAAGCGGAGTTGACGGCAGGCGAGTTGAACCGGGCCGGGGCCTGGCTCGCGCACCTGGTCAATGGCGCACCGCGCCCGGCCGTTGCACCGCCGCCACCGCCCACAACGAACGGCGAACCACTGGTCCTGACCGATGCAAACTTTCAGAAGACCATTCAGGGCAGTCTGCCGGTGCTGGTTGACTTCTGGGCGCCCTGGTGTGGTCCCTGCCGGATGGTGGCGCCACATGTCGAGCGCCTGGCCCGTGAATACCAGGGCCGTGCCGTAGTCGGCAAGCTGAATGTGGATGAAAATCCAATGACGAGCCAACAGTACGGCATCATGAGCATACCGGCGCTCTATATTTTTGTCCGCGGGCAGGTGGCCGACCAGATCGTCGGCGCGCAGCCGTACCAGGTGTTGCAGCAGCGGCTGGACCGCGTGGTCAAATAGCAGCCGGAACGCCATTCAGCCGATACAGGTGCGGCTGCGTACCATCGTTTGCCGCGCATCCGTTACGTCGGATGGGCAATGTTTTTGATCCATGAGTTTGCTATGCTGTCAGGTGGGAGGCTGTGTAGCAAATGATACTGGATCGTGCGTACGTTCAATTCTCGCCAAATCGGTTCACCGGATGGTGCGCAGCATGCGCGCTCTTGCTGCTGCTAGCACTGCTACCGGGATCGTCCGCCCACGGCCAGGACCAACCGGCGCCGCCGGTTGACAGTCTCTACCTGCCCACGCTCATGCGCCCCTATTGTCCAAATACGGTTACATTGGTGCTGCCTGAGGATGGCGCCGCGCTCACGAACCTGATCCCAACGTTGAATTGGTCAGTCACCAATGCGACGGGAGCAGACAAGGTCGAGCTCTTGCTCTTCACCAATCCGGAACGCACAGGGCAGCCGGCAAACTACTATTTAGGACCGGTGACAACGCGCCAGGTCCAATTGCCCGAAAACCTCGAACCGGGTACGACGTACTATTGGTTTGGGCGGCTGGTGTGTGGCGGTGTATCCGGACCCGACAGCAAGGTGCGGTCATTTACAACGGGCAGTGACGGCCGCATGATCTCACCGCCGTCGCCGCTAAAACCGGCAGACAATGCCTATGCGCCGGCGCCGGTGACGATTGGGTGGAGCCTCATCGTCCCTGCGCGGGGTTACCGGTGGTATGTACGCGCGGTCGGCAGCAGCGCCTTCGAGAGCGGTGTTGCCGGCAGGTTGGAAACAGTGCTGGATCTAGACCTGAAGCCGGGGACCCGTTACGAGTGGTGGGTGCGCACCATCGGCACCTACGCCTTCGGCCCCGAATCAACGCACTTCTACTTTACGGTCACCCCGTAGCCGGGGTGACCGTGGAACTTAACCGTTCAGTAGTACAACTGCGACAAGCGAAAGAAGCAGCACGCCGAGCAGCCACCCCCCGCCATTGCCACCACTCTCCACTGGTGGCATCGCAGGCATCACAATGAGCGATGGGCTGGGTGCGGGCGGCCCCCCTGACGAGACCGCCAAAACAACCAACAACAGCAACATGATGACCCCACCGAACAACACAAATGCGCCGTCCATACACACCTCCAGGGAATTGGTGAACTTGGTATCCGCAGTTCTGTTATAGCCCCAATCCGATCTTGATTCCATAACCACTAATTGCCATACTGGCTAACCAATTCTGCATAGACATATAGAGGAGGTGGACGCCAGTTGATCACAGAAAGCTGGCAAGTAGACCTTGTCGTATGGTCGAGATCGATTAGTTGCGCTGGTCAGAAATGACTAGTGACAGAAGTACAACGCGTGGTCTATGATAGTGTCGTTGGTCGCCATTCACCCCGGGAGTTGCTGTAAATGCCATCCAGTCGAGCCACGATGACGGAGATTGTCGAAAAGAGTAAGCAACTTCTAGATTCGGTCAGCTTAGCACCGCGCGGTGATGACTCCGTACTCGTGATCGTTGCCTGTTTGCGGCTACCTGCGTACCTTGGTATCAGTTGGCGCCTGTGGTTTGAGACATATCACCTGGCGGAGGGCAACTATGACCCGCTTGAACTGGCCCTGGTATTCTGTGGAATTGCGTTTGCACTCTATTTCCTCTTCTTGCTGGTCAACAACCGTCGCGCATTCGTCTCCGTGGAGAGCAAGCGGGCGCAAATTCTACTGGATCTGCTCGTTTATTCCGGTGCTTACGTCTTAACTCAGGATCCACAATCGGACATCTACTACTTAAATATCCTGCCCCTGCTGCTTACAGTTGAATACTTTTCACTACAGGTGACTGTATTGGTCGCGGCCTGGGTCATTGCCTTGAATGCAGCGCAGTTTGCGATGATCCCTTCCCATTCCGAAGTATTTTCGTGGGCCAGCCGCGATTTTCTACCCCGCAGCTTTGTCATCACGATCATTGGCGTGGCATATCTTGTTCATCGCCGGCTACGAAACGTCGGTGACGCCGCACTTGACCGTGATCGTGAAAGCTGGTGAAACAAGCCAGGCAACTGACGCGTGGTCTACCGTTACAAGCCCGTCCACGCATCCAAGAGTTTGAGCAAGGACTCCGCGACTATCTTGAGCGGGCGGACTGGATACGCCGGATGCTGACGCGCGAAGCAAACCCGGGTCTCGAAGCATTCAATACCCATCTACTGGGGCTAAATGCCACGATTGCTGAGGTATACTCACGCCCAGAAGACGGTTATGAAGATGCGATCAGAAATATCGTTGAACAGCTAAGCACCGCGCTTGATTGCTGCGCCGCCACTTTGCGGTTCAGTGACCAACAACGTGGCGGTGAAGTAACCCTACAACTCTTTCACGCGTGCGGTTGCGCGGCACGAAGCGACGCTGCGCCACAACAGCAGCTCACCCTGGATGATCACAGCATTGTCGTCAGCGCTTACCGCACCCGACACGTCCAGCGCTGGAGTCATGGTCGCCGCGACGGGTGGCTGATGTTCTCAAGACACTCGAATTTGCGCGGCAGTGCGACATTCAATGTGCGATCAGCGTTCCGATCCGATTGACGGCCGGATCGCCGTCGCCACGTTCTACCGTTCGAATACAACCGAGTTCACCTACCTTGAACAAGCACTGATCCTCTCCGTGCTCGACTACATTGCCGTGATCGTAGGAAGCGCCCGATTCCTCCAATTGCAAGTGCAGCAGTCTAAGAAACTTGTCAATCGCATGTCGATGCTCCGCACTTTTGCGGCGGGACTGCCGAATCAGCGCGACGAACGACAAATTCTGGCCTATACGGTGGAACAGGTCAGAGCCGAATTCCATGTGGAAGTGGCAAGCATCTTCCTGTTGCGCGGCGATCAACTAAAACGCAAGGCAGATGCCGGGATTGAGCCCACATGGTTTGCCGATGAGGTTTACCAACCCGGGCAGAGCATCACTGGACTCGCGTATGTCACGGAAGAAGCGTGTCTTGTCGAGAATAACGTCGCGCGGAATAGCCAATTCTGCCGGGCAATCTCGCCAGGTACTCCCAAAGCTCCGTCACACACCGTCCGCCACGTTTTGGCGGTGCCATTGCGGGGAATCGGGGCAACATTGGGGTGCTGCGCCTCATCAACAAACTGGCGCCCGATGGCGGGCCTGATTCTTCAGGCTTCAACAACGACGAAGCCGAGGTCATGGTCTCGATCGGCACCATGGTGGCAATGGCCATCGAAACTGCGATCCAGCTTCACCAGTTTGGCATTCTTCTCCGCCTCGCCGACGAGACAGGGCGCTCGGTCAGCAATCTCCAGGATGTACTCAACAAGATTTGCTTCTACGCCTGTAGTGCACTCAACGCCGACCAAAGTGGGATAGTTTTGTATGAACCCGAAGAAAACATTGGGACCGTACGCTTCAGGTAAAGAAAATGGAGGCGCCGGGGTCGCACAGTTCCTATCAGGTCGCCAACCACATCAATTATCCAGTAATTGACCTGGCATCAAATCCGGCAGTTGAGCAAATGTGCGCCGATCAAAAACCGATTGCCGTCGAAGATGCGCAGCATGATCCCAGACTGGCAGGTGACCATGGGCTGTTCCGGATCCAGGGCATCGCATCAATTCTGTTGGTGCCGCTGATTATTGATGGTTGTGTCGCGGCAGTCTTGGGATAGATTCCCTAAACAACCGCCGTCGCTTCAAACCGGAAGAAATCGAACGCGCTGGGCTCCTTGCAGCGATCGGTGCACCAGCCATTGAATCAGCACTGCGCATCAGCGACGCCGATCGCCAAAGCCGGACCGACGAACGCGCCCGCATCCGCGATGATCTGCATGACCTTCGCGGGCTTCATGGCTCCACAGTACTCGTGGAGCTTCAATTGGCGCAGTTTCGGCTCCAAGCACTGCTCGAAACGCCAGGCAAACTGGTCTCTGGGGCTAAGCGAGATGTGCGCATGCTGCTCAAAGACGTCACCAAAACTTTTGAACAGGCAAAATTCGTCAATGACCAATTGCTTTACATCATGCAGGATTTGATCGATCCTGTATTGGCCGAGGAAGGGCTGACCGCAGCGGTCGACAATTTCATCCATAAGCACGTCAAGCATGGCTCCCCCATTGAGTTTAATTCGAATCTTGTCCGGCGCCTTGAGCCAAGCGTCGAGCACACGATCTATCGCATCGCACAGGAAGCGGTTGTCAACGCGATACGTCACGGCATCCGCAATCAGCCCGATGGCGTTATCCATGTTTCGTTGGTCGATCGAGACGAGCAAGTCGAACTGGCCATCACGGACAATGGCTGCGGATTTGATCCAGACTCGATCCGGCCGGGGGCGCTGGGTATCTATGCCATGCGCCAGCGCGCCGGCGACCTTAATGGACGCGCCGCGCTCACCGTCGATTCGCACGTGAGTTTGGGGACGACAGTACGGCTTTGCGTCGATCTATCACTACCACAGGAATTTGAGAAATGGCCGACTCTAAGCTAAAACAAATCCGCCTGGTCATTGCGGACGATCAGTCGATTGATCTGGCCGGCGTCAAGGCGCTGCTCCGCGACGTCCAGGGGATCGATGTTGTCGGCGAAGCGGACATCGCCACGAAGGTTGCCTCTGTAGTAAGTGAGTTGAAGCCCAATGTGCTCCTGCTCGATCTCAAATGGCATGGCAACTCGCGGATGGGTCTGCGGCTCATCGAGGAAGTGCGACAAAACTCCCCTGAAGTGAAAATAATCGCCGACGAATTACGAAAATCTTGTAGACGAAGCACTCGACGTCGGCGCGAATGCGGCTGTCACAAAGTCGTACTCACGTGATCGCCTCGTCCATTTGATTCAAGGTGTCTGTGGTGCAGTGCCGGCGATGACCAACACACCGAACACTTCACGTTCCGAACTCACGGATCGTGAGATGCAGGTGCTCCGCCTCCTTGCCGCAGGCAAGACGGACAAAGAGATCGGTCGCGACCTGGGCATTTCCTCTAACACCGTCCGCCGGCATGTGACGGCAATCTACGAAAAGCTGCAGGTTAGCGGCCGCGCCCAGGCCGTGCAGCGCCTATCAGATGCGTCTCGTTACTGCATAACAACTCGCTGCTATTACCCCTAGGGCAGGTGAAGGGTCCCCACGGCTATTGACACGGTCACATCAGGTGCATTCGCCACGATATACTGATTCGCCTCCGATACATGGCGCCGACGAAGAGATCCCCTATCGCTTCAATAGCGGCAAATACATCTCGACCGGTTTCGGCTCCGGCAGCGCATCCACGATGATTTTCCAGGTCTGGTACGCAGCCGGCTCGACCAAATTCGCCGCAGTGACGGTCACGTAGTACTCGCCCGGCATCTCCGGCACCCACTGAATCTGCCCTGTGGCAGGATCTATGCTCATCCCCTCAGGAAAGGCAAGCAGTGCGTAGCTGGGTTGCGGTACGCCGGTGGCTGTCACATTATAGAGGTAAGGCTGGCCCACCACCGTCGTCGTGATCGGCTCAGATAGAATGAGCGGCGCCTGCGCGACGCGGAGCAGTTGACGGTGGAAGGAGGAACGATTACCAAGCGTATCTTCGGCAAACGCATAGGCTTCCGTTGCCGTTAACGGAGCCGAAACCGTGACCGTGTACGGGCTGAAACTGACGCCGTCAAACGAGTAGAAGATGCCGCTGACCCCAGCCGGATCCGCCGCAAGGATGGTCAAGTTGTACACGGCATCGATGGTGGTGGTCACAATCGGCGGCTCATCGTCGGCTGCGGCAGGACCTTCGATCACCAACGGGATTGTGGGCATCGGCGTCTCTGGGACGCCGTCACCATCGAAGTCGTAGAGCAAAGACTCCACGCCCGTATACGGGATATGCAAAGCAAGCGCCGTCGCCGGCGCCACACTGACATCGCGCCAGCGAATTGCATAGTCCGCAGCGCCCTCCCCCTGCCGCACCACATCGATGTGCATGGGTTCGCTGCCGCTCTGGAAGGTGATCGTGAAGACACCGGTGATCGGCATGATTGCCAGAAAGTTGGCCGTGCTTGCCGGTAGGTAGGTCACCTCATCCGCCTGCCGCACAAAGAGGTCATGCGAGGCCGCGCCCGTCTGCTTGCCGTCACCGTTTGTGATCAACGCTTCGCCTACGCCGGTGACCGCAACAAAGAAAGCCGGTGCTGCCGGCGGCACCGTGATCGCATCACGCGCCGCCAACCCCGCAGGCACACCATTCACGAGATCCACCGTCAAGGAAATGACCGATTCAGATTGCACTAGACCTTGATAACCGGCGCTCGCATCCTCGGCCTGGGTCGTCGCAACGACTGCATGCAACGCAATGTTGGCGCCATCCGGATACTGTCCCAACGCCGCGCGCTGCGCACTGATCAACGGCGTTGCCAGGTCACCGCGCGTCGTTACCGGTGCCAACCGTTCCGTATTTGTACAGCCCAACGGTGAGCACAGTACAACTGAGCGGGCGCGGTAACCGGCAAAGGTGTCCTTCGCACTGCGGACACCGAAAATATAGTGATACGCAATGTCTCCGCTATCTCCCACCCAACTATCTTGACCTGGCAACGCGTGAAATGCTGCGTTGTTGTCCCCCACGTCACAGACCGAGTCACCGCCACAGGGGGCGATCTTTGGATACCGTGTGTTGGCAAGGTCGATGAAGTCAAGGTAAGTCAATGTCTGTGTGTTGCCGTCGCGGGCGTTGATATCCCAACTTTCTTCCACCAGCAGAGGCGGCTCGCCCGACGCTGCGGCATAGTCGAAATAGGTGGCGCCGGGCAGGAGTTCATGCAGCCCGGGATATGCTTCCAGGAGCGTGCGCATGGTTTCCGGCGCACGCAAGGCATCTTGCAGCCCAATCAGGCCTGACTCCAGTGCGTCGAAAAACCTCGGGGCGCCAAGCCAGGGCGTAGCGATCGTGATCAGTTGCTTCACACGGGAATTGGGACTTGCCTGGACAATATAGTAGCGGGCGGCATATCCCCCCATCCCGTGGGCAACCACATTGATTGGAACGTCCGGGTAGAATTTGTGGATGCAGCCCACGTAATCGCGCAACGACGCGGCAGTTGTCAGGTTGCTTAGGCGCCAATCATATGGGAATACAAAGAGCGTGGGGCCGTTCTGCGCTTGCCCAATATCGCACCCCTCCACGGTGCGCCGCTGCGGGTCGCCTGCGCTAACATATTCAATGCGCCCTTCCGCCAATCTTCCCAATAGCGGCGCATACAGGGTTTGATCGGGCAACGGCTCCGGAAGGTCCGCCGCTCGAATCACGTCAGGCGCCAGAATCGCCTGCCGTTCACCAAGCCGATTGCTCAATGGATTTGGCGCCGCATCCCACACCTGCCCGGGCCACAAATCCGTCGCCGAACCCGCTTGCACCAGCGCACTCCCTGTCATACCCGCCACGAACAGCACAGGCGCAAAACCTGGATCCAATGCGCCGATAAACACAACAGGCGCCTCGTGCGGCACGGTGATCGCCACCGAAGGGAGGGCAAAGCCGTAGACCGGACTTGCAACACTGACTGTGTACGTCCCGACGTCCTCTACGGGGAATGCGAACTGACCGGTCGCCCCCGTGTGATAGGTGCTGATGGCCCCGGCGCCATCCATCAGGTCAACCTGTACGCCAGGAATTGGATTTCCCACCCCATCCGTGACGGTTCCGTTCACCGGTGGGATCGATGGCGGTGGCCAGGCCACGGCCACAGGACTGCGCCGGTTGCTCATGGTGCCATCGCCGAGTTGCCCGTTGTCATTCAACCCCCAGCACCACAAACCACCGACGACGGCAACCGCGCAACTATGGTAGTCTCCCGTCGCAATGTCGGTCACACCCTGATCCAGCGCGCTCACGGCGACTGGCGTCAGGCGAGTATCCCAGGTGCCGTCGCCGATTTCACCATGACCGTTGTAGCCCCAGCAATGGACGCCACCCACACTGGTGCGTGTACAGGTGTGATAGTCGCCACCCGCCACCTGCTGCGCTCCGCTGCTCAAACCCGAAACCGCAATGGGCAGCCACTGATCGGTGCGAGTGCCATCGCCAAGTTGTCCCGATAAATTGTCACCCCAGCACATGGCGCCACCAGTTGCACTCAGTGCGCACGTGTGCCCCCACCCTGCGGCAACATGCACCGCATCGAGAAAAGGACCAATCGCTTCCACCGGCGTCCAGTGATCGATGTTCGTCCCATCACCAAGTTGCCCGCGATCGTTGAGGCCCCAACAGAAGGCAGCGCCGTCTGAAAACAGCGCGCACGTGTGCGAACCCCCGGCCGCAAGGGCGTGTGCGCCACTGGCAACCACAACAATTGGTGTGCGCTGGGTCAGCGTCCCCCCATTCCCCAGTTGTCCGTATCGATTGTAGCCCCAGCACAGAATCGCCCCCGCGCCTGTCAACGCACAGGTGTGCAGATCGCCGGATGACAGCGCCGTCACGTCGACAAGACCGGCAACGGGCGCAGGAAATGCCCGTGAAGTCGCCGTACCATCACCCAACTGACCGTAGCGATTGTCGCCCCAACACGCTACCGTGCTATTCGTTTGGATAGCACAGGTATGATAATCGCCAGCCACCAGTCCGCCGGCATGGCTATCAATGCCCACCAAAGCCACTGGCGTCACGCGATCGACTGTGGTGCCATCCCCGAGTTGGCCATAGCGATTGTCGCCCCAGCAACGAAGATCACCGCCAATTCTTGCACAGGTGTGCTTGCCGCCGGCAGCCACTTCAGTCAGGAGCGAGGACGCACCCGCGGCGCCAATTCCAGTTGCCGGATCAGGAGGCGCCACTGGGTCACCCTGCGCGAGGAGACCCCGCTCAGCGCTCGTCGGATGGTTGGCAATCTCGGCAGCGAACGCACTGGATGATGTCCCGGCCAGCAGCAGAATTGCCGCAAATAATGCAACGAATCGAAGCGCTATCGGGCGTTCCATACGCACTCTCCTCTAGTTGCAAGAGTTCCTGGTTCGAAACAGGGTCGATCGCAAGCCACCTTTGGCATTGCGATTCCAGGCGCGTAGACAATCGCAGCGTGATCAACAATGGCGCGCAGCCTTCATGATAGGGCGCGTAAGTGCCGGGGACAACGGTCAAGATGTGTAATTTTCGCGGTAACGTGACGTAGATTTCTAGATGATTTCGGGGAAACAGCGCCGCGACGCCCGAGTGCTCATGCCGCAGGATCCGGATTCCACCAGCATGGCCCCTTTTCCTGGCGCGATGTACGCGCGCAGGCGGATGTCCGCCATCTGCGCGTCTGCCAACGGTTTGAACGAACCGGCGGCGGCAAAGGCTGCGTCTTGTTCATTCGGAAAGCTGAGACCCAACAACACCACGTCGGGGTCGAGCGTCATGGTGTAATGCACGCACTCGGCCACGCTCAGGCGCGGCAGCACCGCGGCCACCCCGTCGGCGCCACCAGACGATAGTTTGCCGCGGGGTCGCTGTTGCAGAGGCTGATTGTAACCTGACGTATCACCCAGCAGTTTGCCGGCGCCAAAGGTCTTGAAACAGATCGTGCCCACCCCCCTTGCTTTTGCCAGTGGAAGGATCTCTGTCACATAGCGCAGATCGACAAACGGCCCCACCGGAAACATCACAATGTCACATAACCCGGCCCGGATCGCGGCGTCCAGCACTCCCGGGTTGTGCGAGGAGATGCCGCGGAACCGGGTCTTCCCCGCCTGAATACAGGCAGCCACCTGGTCAAAACCGCCGCCCGGCATTGCAAGACGGCGATACACCTCCATCGATGAAAGCGCATGGAAGACAAACGCATCCGTATACGCCACTTGCAGACGGCGCAGCGACGCATCAATCTGCGCCTCAACCGGCGCCTCCAGATCGTCGATCTTGTCGACGACGAACAACTGTTCGCGCACGCCCTTGATGGCCTCACCGACGATCGTCTCTGAATAGCCGTCCTCGTAACCGGGCGCGGTGTCGATCACGTTTAACCCCGCGTCGATTGCGCGGCGGACTGTGGCTACGCACGTTGCCAACGGTAGCTGACGGTCTGCCAGGTCACCGATGCCGAGGACTGAGGCCATGAATCCGGTCTGACCAAGTTCACGCCGCGGGGCAAATGTCTGCTTCATCTTTCACCTCACCTTAAAGAACAGGCGGCGGGCCCCCGCCCGGCACCGCCGCGAGGCAGGGAGAAGGGGGGGGGCGGGGCGGCCCGGTCGGAAAAAGCACCGGCCCCCCCCCGGCCGGCCCCAACCCCACCAAGGGCCCCCAAAACTTCCCGGCCGCCCCCCCCCCCCCCGGGGGCGGGGGGGGGAAGAGGGGGGCGGCGCTTCATACCCGATTTCTGCGACCGCCTTGACGAACTCAACGGGCGTCATCAGCGCCGGCACGAAACACCACCACGAAACGGATTGCCGATAAGTTGCCATCACTGCCCCCTCAGGTCACACGATTCGCCGGTTGTCAATCATACGGCTGGCGCAGCAGCACCGCAGGTCAGCGGCACGCGTGCACCACAACTGCAATTGTAACAAAGGATGCAGGAGTTGATCATTGTACGGGTGCCCAAAGAATATGCACCTGGGCGGTAGAATCCGGCCACAAGCGCAGCACGTCTCCATCTGGGCCAAGTAAGTAACAGGTCCAACCGTGCATCATGCCGCTCATCTCACATTGATAGTCGCTCTGGTAGGTAGTCTCCGGCCCGGTTGCCCAACCAAGCCCACCGGCGACGCCGGCGACACCCGCAACCTCCCCGCGCCACAAGCGGCCGAAATCTCCCGCCGGCGCGCTCATGCCAGCGGGCGGTGTTTCTACCGGTGAAGGTGTGATCGCCGCCTGCGCCGTATCCAGCGGTCCCATGGCGATCTGGACAACGGGCGACGGATAGTCGGCCCCACCACCATCATAGAAGACGTAGTAGGTGTTCGACGCTTCAAACCAGACCATGAACCCGTGCTCAAAGGGTTGGGTCGTTGCCGTCGACGCAACCGCGTCCGCCGCTGGGCAGCGCGCCGGTGGCGGGGTGAAAAACCAGGTGCGCAGGTTCTGGCACTGGAAGGCGACGGCCTGCGTTGCCCATGTAAGCGCGTCGCCCACGGCAACCCGCAGCCCCAGGCTGTCGTACGTCAGCATTGCCTCGGATGTCGTGAGCACCGTCGTCCCACTTTATGGCGTCGATACGCAAGCGCCCATGACCGGCTGACCCGCTATCGGGCATATTTCAGCCGAGTCGCCAAGCGCATCCCACGCCAGCACCACCGCCTCCCCCACATTCAACGTGATCGTGGGGGTCACACCAAAGCGCAGCACCTGCGGCATCGTGATAACCTGCGGCATCGTGCCGCGGCCTTCACCCCACTCACCGCCACCACGCCGCCACCCGCGTTTCCCCGACCACCATCAACCCCCGCAGCGGGCTGCACCAGCTCCCCCCCCCCCCCCACACCACCAGCAAACCAGCCACCAACCACCCACACCACCCCCACCACCAAACCCCTACCCACCCACCCACCTCCCATCCCCCTCCCCCCTCTCCCTCCTCTCCTTCCCCCCTCCCTGTCCCTGTCTCCCTGTCTCCTGTCTCTTGTCTCCTTGTCTCCTTGTCTCCTTGTCTCCTTGTCTCTTTGTCTCTTTGTCTCTTTGTCTCAAGGCACAGAGACGGGGAGGAAAGGCTGATCCGCCAAACAACACCCCCCCACCACTACCACCGCGTCGCCCAGCAGCGCCGGCTCAATCCTCACACCGGCCGCAAACGGCGCCATCACCCGGCGCAGCGTCGCCTCGCGCAACGGCTCCCACAACAGCGCCCCCATCTTGGAGACCCCTCCTCCAATCACAATCAATTCCGGATGTAGCAGGGTCGCCATGTTGCCGCGTGCAAAACCAAGGGTCTCTGCCGTTACTCGCAGCAGGCTTTGGGCCATGACGTCGCCCTGCTCTGCCGCCGCATAGACCACGGCGGCATCGATGGCATCCACTGAACCGGCAAGCACCGCCATCCGAGATGCCGGCTCGACCACCTTGCGTGCGCGCCGGCCGATCGACCACCCAGAGCAGATTTGCTCCAATTCCATCAGTTGCCCACTCTCAGGGTCCGGCGCCCACGTGTGACCAATCTCGGCGGCGCCAATGCCCTGACCTAGATAGAAGACGCGACGACAGCCATGCCCGGCACCGCGCAATGCCTCCCCCAGCCCGGCGACGGCCGCATCGTTGCGGACCATGACCGGCGCGCCCCATTGTTCCTCGGCCCACTGGCGCAGCGGGAAACCTGTCCACCCCTCGATTTGAAAGGAACGCACCACGCGCTCATGCGTGCAGTCATAGGGACCGCCAAAACCGATCCCGATCCCACCCACTTCGCGCCGGTCAACCCCGGCCTCAGCCAGCGCCTGCGCCACCATCTCAACCAGCATGCGGCGGATACCAGAAGCCCCACGTGCCGGTTCAACCGCCCGCCGCACCAGGCAAACCAACGTCCCCGTTGCCTCGCCAACCCCAACCTGCAGTTTTGTACCACCGATTTCGATCCCAATGACCGGCATGGTTCCAATCCTTCTTATGCCTTAACCAGGTCAGGCGTATTGGCATGATGCAGCACTTGCGCTCCTCCCAACGACGCCAATCCAGGACAAGCTCGCGTCACGCGGCGACAAATAGCCTGCGAATCGTCGGACACCTGCCGGTTGCCATGAGCGGATGGCTCCACTATGCTGTAGCCATCTGTTGTCGCTCACTCTCAACCGGAGGATGCTTGATGGTCCGTCATGCTGGTACACTCGTGCTCTTATTGGCGCTGTTGCTTGTTCCCGCCCCTACGGTGGCGCAAAGCGAGCTCACAACGACGCTGAGCGGAACACTCATTTTGCAATGGGGCGACGCATACGAGGATGGCGCGTTGCGTGCATCCACCGTTGAAGGCGCCGTTGTCACCGATGATGGCCGCGTTGTGCCCGTTGACCTGGAGTCAATCTTAGCCTTAAGCCAGCGTTCCCTCCTGGACCTGCAAGGCCAACGCGTCGAAGTCACCCTGAAAACTGGCACGAACGAAGGCGCCACTGGCGCTGTTCAATATCTTATCACGCAACCGGCAGAAGTCAGTGCCCCTGTGCGCGGCAGCCACCCCTGGTTGGTGCTGCTCTGCGCAGCGCCCGACTCCGCCGTCAGCCACCCGACGCCAGATGCATTCTATCGGGGATGCTTGGGAACGCCTATGGTGGGCTTGACCACTACTGGCGCGAACTTTCCGGCGACGTCGCCAATATTCTGGGCAGCCGCCCGCTTGGCTGGCTGCGGATGCCAAACGCGGGCAACTACTATGCCGAAGCCTATCGCGGCGGATACCGCCTGAACATGACACGCGCCACGGACGATTGCCTCAACGCCGCCGATCCTCAGATCGATTTCTCCCCCTACGACGGCGTCGTCATCCTGCTCCCGCTGCCTGCGGACAAATTAACCGGCACCATCTGGGCCTTTGGCGGCAGCATGTATCTAAAGCGCGATGGGCCGGGACGTTACATCCGCGCCGCCTGGATTCCGGTCGAAATCGGCGCCGGTGCAGGTAATGTGCGTGAAGTGCCCGTTTCACTGCTCGCCCATGAAATGGGGCACGGCTTTGGCCTGCCCCATTCCTCCGGCCCCTATGGGCAGGTATATGATTCACGGTGGGATGTCATGAGTGGCGCGTTCGGCGTCTGCAGCCCCGAACCGGTTTACGGATGTCCCAGCCAACACACCATGGGCTACCACAAGGAGTTGATCAGTTGGATTCCGGACGGGCGCAAGGTCGTGATCCCGTCCGGCACGGCAAAGTTGGTGGAACTGATGCGCCTTGCGCAGCCAAAGTCAAACGGCTACCTGCTGGCCCAGATTCCATTGGAGGATGCAGACCACTTCTACACCGTGGAGGCGCGCCGGATTGCGGGATATGACTATCGCGGCCTGCTGCCTGGAGAAGCGATCGTCATCCATGAGGTCGACAAGACGCGCAGTGAACCTGCGCATGTGATTGACGCGGACGGCAATGGCGATGTCAATGACGAAGGCGCCATGTGGCGAACGGGTGAAACCTTTACCGGGCGCAACGGCGTCACCGTCTGCGTGGCGGGCAGCACCGCCACCGGTTTCTTTGTCGGCATCGGCAACGGTCAGACGCCCCAGTGCGAACTGGCTGCGGATCTCTCAAGTTCTGCGACATCCGCCAGCAATTCGTTGCCCAATGCGGGGCAGACCGCAACCCTCTACACGGATTTGGTGAACATGCACGCAACCGCGCAAGGGGTCGTGGTTACCAGCACGTTGCCGGCAGGTACGGCCTATGTCACGGGAACTGCAAAAACGAGTCAGGGTGTCGTGGAACTGACACCGGCCGGGGAACTGGTCTTCACGGTCGGCGCCTTGAAGGACGGTGCGCCGGCTAGATTATCCTATGCGATCCGTGTGAACAAGAATCTACGCGACCCGACCGTGCTCACCGCCAGGTCCAAGGCCGCCTGGAACGGTGGCTCGCTGCCGCTCACACACACGCTGATTGCGAACGCAGAGCGCGTGAATTTGCCCTCGGCGGCGAAGTAAGCGGAGAACAAACATGATCGATAGCGCGCAAGCTTATAAGGTTATCTATCCTCGGAGCGCCTACACCCTGCCCGTCGATGCACGCGCCAGGAAACTGACGTTTGATATGACCTACATGCATATTCACCTACAGGATGGTCGCATCCTTTCGGTGCCGCTTGCTTGGATTCCAACACTGGCGCAAGCAACGCCGGCCGATCCAGAAGTATCGGACGGGTGGGATGGGCGCCTGCTGTACTGGGATCCAGACGATGGCCGATCAACGAGGACCTCCTCGTTGCCAGTTATCTCGCCGGTGGCGCCGTCACTGAAAATGAATGATTTTTTCCGTTGGCGATCTTGACACACACGGCGACGTGTGCCATAATACTTTCCAGAGGCTAGTGCGTGCCGGGTCCCAAAACCCGGCTTCGGGGGACGTACTAGCCTCCTTTTTTTGTCTGAAATACGACCCATTCCTGGTAGAATGGGTCGTTTCTTTTTCCCGCTGCGCGCCATCCCACCCCGGTGAAAGACCAAAACCGCAGCAGTTTCCACTGAAGAAGCTTACGAACCCGCAAGCAACTTTGCAAAACAGTTGACAGTTGCGTCAGGTTGTCATAAAATAAGGCAAATTGCTAGCAACATCGCCGCTTCGTCGAAAGCATGCTAACGTTTGAGCACTGAAGCTGACGGCCATCGCGCCTCGCCTACTCCTTATATCGTCGGCCGCTGGGTGCGTAAGCACGAACACTATGCACGCCAATCCCTCATTCAGCAGTTGCTCACCGCCCAGGACAATGCCTACTGGCTGGTCGGTGCGCGCCGCATGGGCAAGACCTCGCTCCTGCGCCACATCGAATACCTCACGGCTACGCCAGATTCCACCTGGGTGCCGCTCTTTTGGGATATCCAGGGCTGCCTGACCCCTGAGGATATGTCGGCAGAACTCCAGATCACGTTGGAAGATGCCGCAGAGCGCTTCGCACGCCGGGCGTCGATATGAGCCGGTACTATGGCCTGGACGCTGTGGCCGGATTGCGAACGATCAGCCGCGCGGTCGCCGAGCACGACCGGCAACTACTCCTTCTAATCGATGAGAGCGAAGTATTGGTCAACATCGCCCTGCACGAGCCGGCGTATCTTGCGCGCCTGCGGAAGACCCTGCAGGAAGGCGACATGCGCACCATCCTGGCCTCCACGCAATATCTCAGACAACTCAACAGCGCTGCCGTCGATTGGATCACCAGTCCTTTTCTCTTTGGCTTCCAGCAGATTAACCTACGCCCCTTTAGCAGCGACGGCGCGGTTTCACTGACCAGGCAGACGCAGTCCAATTTTCAGATCGAGGTCGAGCCGACCACGTTGGCCGACATCATTCGCCATACGAACCGGCATCCATACCTGGTCCAACTGCTCTGCGAACGCCTATTTGTCGCCACCGGGCCACGATCTGGGGGCTTGCGCCCGGTGGAAAGCACGGATCTGGAGATCGATCATCTGCTCGATGCCTACTTCAGGATCGATTTTGACCACATGGAACCACTCGGCCAGCGCATTCTCAGCATCACCGCCGACAGTTCGACCATCACCGAAGACCAACTGGCATCCATGATGACGCCGCAGGAAGCCGCAAATCTACAACGGCAACTGCGCGAATTGCTGGAATTGGGTCACCTGGTCAGAGCCGGCGACAACTGGATGGTCGGTAACGAATTCTTGCGCCGCTGGCTGTTTGAGAATCGCGACACACTCCCCGCCGGCGCCGCGGTTCAGCCCCACTCTGCCCGCATTCAAGAAGAGAACATCTCAACTTTCGTGCGCGAGCTGGGTATCAGCGCAGCGCGCCCACTTCCGACGCCGGCATCAACAGTACAGAGCGAAGGCGAGTTCTACTCCGCCGTGTTGCGTGTCATGGGTGAGGTCAGACGCCTCATCGAACAAGATGATGGGCACAAATTGCTCGTCAATAACCTTGGGGCCGGTAAAACTTCGCTCCGCAGCGAAGAAGAGGTGCAAATCGCCCTGAAGCACTGGTTACGCCCCCTATGCGAGCCACTCAACATTGATTTGAATCGCGAGCCGCTCACCGGGCGCGGTTACCTCGACTTCAAATTCTCGCTCGGCCGCCAGTTGCGCTGTCTCATTGAGGTTAAACTCTTCAATAGCTCAAAGCTTCAAGACGGGGTCGGGATCCAGCTCCCCCTTTACCTGCTTGCCGAAAAGGCAACTTTTGGCATCTACGTGCCGGTGTTTCTGGAGGCCGCTGATTACGACAACTCCGTGAAACTGCTTGAGGCGCAGGCCGCCGAACGCGGGTTGACCCACCAGTATCTCATCACTGTGATCGATATTCGGGCCTGGAAGCCGAAGTCAGCTTCAAAAGCCGACCTGGTTGAAGAGATGGCCCGGTATGACCTCGCGTATCCCGCTCTGCCGTCAGGGTCCTACATCACACGCAACGTTGGGGGACACGGATCATGACCATCACGAAATCACGCTATGTCAGCGGAATCCAATGCAGGCGCCGGATCTGGCTGGAATTGCGCCGCCCCGAACTCGCCCCTCCACTGTCAACCGCTGTGCGCGAGCAACTTGCCCAGGGCCAGCTTGTCGGCGCCGAAGCACGCCTGCGATTTCCCGGTGGCCTGCTGATTCATCAAACCGGCGCCCGCGCCATTGCCGCTACCCGGCGGGCCATCCGCAACGGTGTCACCGTGATCTATGAAGCAACATTCGCCCACGAGGACCTGTTGGTGCGGTGTGACATCCTCGTGTGCAAACCTGATGGGCGCTGGGATCTGATCGAAGTGAAATCGTCAACAGACGTCCACCCTGAACATATCGACGACCTGGCCATCCAGCGCTATGTGGTCGAACAGGCAGGGTGCGAAATTGCTGCGACGAAACTGATGTACATCAATGCAAAGGGCTGTTGTTATCCCGATCTTACAAACCTCTTTCTCATTGATGACCTGACGGCCGAGGTCGCCTGCGCTATGGCAGCGCTCGAGTCACATCTGGCGACGCTGCGCGCGACGCTCGAAGCCGACGCCGAGCCTGCGGTCGCCGTCGGTGCGCACTGCAAACAGCCCCATCCATGCGCCTTTCATGAGCATTGTTGGGCGGAAATCCCGACGCCATCCATTTATTCGATTCCGAAACTTGATTGGTCTGTGAAGGCGCAACTGGCGAACCGTGGCAAGCTTCACCTGACCGAACTGCCGCCAGAGTTGCCGCTTACGCCGCAACAGAAAAATTATGTAAATATAATGGTGGGGGGACAGGCGCGGATTGATGCTCCCGCGATCCGCGCAAGATTGCGGACGTTGGCTTACCCAATCTACTTCTTTGACTTCGAGACCGACGGACCCGCGATTCCCCGCCACGCCGGCTTACATCCTTACCAGGCGTTTCCTTTTCAGTATAGCTGCCACATTCTCCACGAAGATGGCAGCCTCGCGCACGTCGAGTACCTGCACATGGATGAGGCAGATCCGCGCCGGCCACTGATTACCGCACTGCTGAAGGATCTGGGACAAAGCGGCTCAGTCGTAGTCTACTATGCCGCCTTCGAACGCACGATCCTGCTGCGCCTCTCCGAAGCGTTTCCCGAATACTCCGCCGACCTGTGCGCCATCGTGGAGCGGTTGTGGGATCAATGGGAAATTTTCCGGACAGATTATCAAAGCCCGGCCTTTGAGGGTTCCACCTCCATCAAACATGTTCTACCGGCGCTCGTCCCCACGCTAAGCTATGCCCCCCTCGCAGTGAGAAAGGGCGACCAGGCGCAGGCAGTTTGGCGGGCGATGGTGGTCGAACGCAACGAGGAGCAACGCGCACAGATGGCGGCAAACCTCAAGGAGTACTGCGGTCTCGATACGTATGCAATGGTTGAATTACACCGGCATTTGGAACGAATTGCGAGTGACACATGGGTGGCATCACCCCAGATGAGTTAGCCAAGATTCAGGACTTTGTGCGGGTCCTGCCTGCACCGGGCAGGATCGCAAACCCGCGCCGGCGTTTTGGAACAACGCTGGGGTCTGGTATGAGCGCATCGTCGAGGTCCGACTGAATGACGAAGACTACAATCGCTGGGACTCTGGAGCGCCACGGATCAGTCATGATCCGCGCCCTATGCTGCTGGTGTGGGATCGAAACAAACGCAGCGACGGCGGCGGCGCTTAGCGCACTGCTGGCGCGCGAGATGCGCCAGCGCCACACCGCCCCCTGGTCACGTACACTCTTGCTGATCATGGAACTTCTACAAAATCGCCGCCATGACTCGGTGGCGGCCGCCGGGCGGTTGCTGCTCAGAGTGGATGCAATCGCGGCAATCGAGGGCGCCGGTTTTACGCCACGCGGTCTTCGACTAGCCTATGCATTGGCAGCCTATGGTCAGGATCCCGATGACCTGACGCTGATTGCGCTCTATGAACGGGCCGAACGCTGCAGTTTTGCACGATACTCGCTCGCCCTGCCACCTGACGACGCAGACGGCGGTGCGCAGCGTCCATCCGATGCACTCGCCTCCTCTTTCAACCGCGCCACCGTCGATGCGGCATTGCATGAATTCGAAGCAAATTCCGGTGGTGGAGGGCGAAGCTTATGTTTGCGCGTGCTTCAGGAACCCGATGCAGGTTTCCTCGTCTTCGCAAACCGGGTGCTGCGTGAGGTGGGTATCCACGAACTGGACTCAACTGCTTTCACGGATGAGGCAGAGCTGTTGGTCCTCAAGTTCTCGCCTGATCTGGCACAACTCGAAGCCCATTCCACGCGCCGCATCGGCGCCAAAATCGGCGAAACAATCGCGTCAAAACTGCTAGGGCAACCGGTCGTCTACGTCGACAGTGCGGTTATCAATCCCGACGCAGTAGTCAGGCGCCTTGTGGATCGCCTGCAATCTGACAGCACATCGGCCCTGGAGTTGACTGAAGTGCAATTGCGCCAGGCGCCAATCGCAGGTAGCCCAGCACTGACCCTACGCAGCCAGGATGGCCGGTCGCTCAACCGCGCCCTGACGGCGTTTTCCGACTGCGGGATCGAGCTGCTGTCCGACCTGGATAACATCAGGTCATTGTCCGTATCATTTCGGGCCACACACGGTGACACAGCACCGCACCAATTCAAACTTCGGCTCCTGCGCACCACGGGCGGCATCCACGTTCAGTATACGAGCGCCCAGACGGCACGGCGCACGCGCCCCCAGTTTGAGGAGCATCTGAAACAGACCTATGGTATCGCTGCCACACCTGCTGCGTTCTAACCAAACGCTTGCACATGTCCTGCAAGATGGCGTACATCTTGCAGCCACTGAGACTGACGCCATCCACCTGGCGCAGGGGATGGCGGCTGCCGGCCTGGTGCAGTTGAGCACGTTCGACTATGTGCTCTGCGTCAATCCGGAAGACGATGACTACCTGGACTTGCTTGGCAACAATTGTGACGGCAGGGTGCAGGTTTCCACCGAGCCATTGCTTTGCCCGAGTTGTGGCCGGCAACTGGAGTATCCTGAACTCTACAAGCAGGTGTACCATGAAACAGTCATCACCCTGAATCCACCGGCGATTGCTGACTACGTCTTCGAGCTCTTCGCTGACACGAGCGGAGTCAGCACCGTGAAGCGCTTGGACCTCATGACAAGCCGCCTGCTGATGACCGATGATAGTGAGATCGAAGTCGTTGTGAGTCTGGCGCCGGATTCTGCAACACGTCATGCCCGCAAGGAGCGTTCTGCGGTGCTGACGGTCTGCAGCAGCCAGAGGGCGCCCACCAGACATCCTGACAACAGGATCGATCTGGTCGAACTGCTCACCGAAGATGGCGCATGGCGCGCACAACTCCTGCGCCGGCTCACTGTCAGTTCAGCCGGTGCACTCCCCCCCAGACGCGGCCGTGGTGACCAACTCGACATCCGTGTCGGGGTCTTGCAGGATGGCGCATACCCAGTCGAATTCACGATCAATGGGACCCGGCACTTCCAGGGACGTGCGGTGGCTGCGTTTCCCGACCTGGCAATGCGAACAGGGGTTGATGCTTTGTTTCTGTGGTTATGTAACTCGCCCACACTCTTGGCGGCCTGGAAGACCGCATGCGAAGGCGACACCCCTTGCGAATCCGGTTGCGCCTGGATGCCACGGAACTACACGCGCTACCGTGGGAAGCAATGCTCGCACCGATTGATGACGACTTGATGCCGGTGGCGGCATCGGACGCCACCGCCTTCTCTCGGTATCTTGCGTTTTCAGGCCGGCCACGCACCGCAATCGACAAGCGCCCAATTCGCATCGTGGCAGCATTTGCGACACCCACCGGTCTGTCGGATTCCACCGTGGCGCCGATTGACGCCGCCGAAGAATGGCATATCCTGGACTCAACAATTCACCGGCCGGGCACATTGCTAGAGCGTCTTGAGGGGCCGTGCACGTTGTCCGCCCTAGGGCACGCCTGCGACAAGGTGCACACATTCTGCACCTTGTCGCCCATGGCGTGCATGATGGCCACCACAGCGGGCTACTCCTCGAAGCGGACGATCGGCGGGCGCTGATCGTCGCCGGTGAGGAATTTGCAGCGATGATTGGCCGAGTGGTAAACAACCCCGCGTCTTCCTTGAGACTCATTGTGCTTGATAGTTGTCATACCGCGACGATGACCCAGGCCACGGCGCTTCACTCAACAGCAGTGGAGATGGTGCGCAGTGGCGCCGCTGCCGTCATCGCCATGCGGGGCGCGATCACGCCCCAGTCAGCCCGTGCGTTTACGGCCGCGTTCTATACAAACCTGCTGCAACATGGCCTGGTCGATCTGGCGGCAAACCAGGCCCGCAGCACCCTGCTCGCACAACGACGCGAGGACGCCTTCCTGCCCGTCCTCTATATGCGGCTGCCGGAGGGCGCGCTCTTGCAACAGGGAGCGCCCGCATGACGAGCCTCCACACGCGTGTACACAATCCAATAGACAGTTGCCCGCCTGGGGACAATTCGCAATCAGAACGGGAGGTAAAGCTTATGGTGCTGCGAATGCGAGAAATGCTTGAAGAGCGCGAAACCACGGCGCTTGCGCCCTATGCGTGCACGAATCGCATCAGTCGCGGACGCCGGTACTGCGAGGAGAAGCATCGCTTTCGCCTCGACTACCAACGCGATCGCGATCGCATTATCCACACCACCGCGTTCCGGCGTCTCGAATATAAGACACAGGTGTTTGTCTACTCAGAAGGAGATCACTACCGCAATCGGTTGACGCACACGATTGAAGTTGCGCAACTTGGGCGTAACCTGGCACGCTGTCTTGGCTGCAATGAGGATCTCACGGAGGCAATCTGCCTGGTGCACGACCTCGGACACCCTGCCTTTGGCCATGTCGGCGAAAGTACACTCAATCACCTCATGGAACATCGCGGCGGTTTTGGGCACCAACGGCAGGCATTCAGAATTGTCACCGAGTTGGAGCGCAGGTATGCGGAATTTCCCGGACTCAACCTGACCTATGAGGTGCTGGAAGCTATCCTCAAGCACGAGGACAGCTGGGAAGCGACAGACGCGGAGGGCTATCACCCAGAAGAACGTGCCAGCCTGGAATCACAACTTAGCTTCCTTGCAGATGAGATCGCCTACAACACCAGTGACCTTGACGATGGGTTGCGCAGTGGCATCATCGATCCCGATGACTTTCTGGAGGTGCCGGCCGTGCATGCGACGCTCGCCCGACTGCACCTGGACACGGCCGAATTGCGGTCGACAAAGCAGCGACGTCACTTCATACGCCAGTTGATTGACCTGTTTGTGACCGATGCCATCGAAACAACCGCAGCGGAAATTGAACGCACCGGGATCGAAACGTTGGCGGATCTGCGGAGTCTCCCCTACGACGTGGCCCATTTCTCAGAAGAGATGGCAATCAATCTCAGGGTGTTACGCCGCCAACTCTACCAGAAGTTTTACTTCCACTATCGCGTGTCGCGTATGGCCGAGAAGGCGAAAAGAATTCTCACCGATCTCTTTGAGGCGTATACAAAAAATCCTCGCCAGTTGCCTGGCGAGGTGCAGTCCCAAATTGATCCAGAAGAAAGCAACCTGCAACGACTGATCTGCGACTATCTGGCCGGCATGACCGATCGCTACGCAATTCAAGAGCATCGGCGGCTCTTTGATCCCGAAGCGAGAACTTAGGCCCGACGGTGAGCGATTGCGCACGGGGCAGCCCCGACTATTTGCCGGGCGTTGGAATCCACAACCTATCGCCGACCGTGATCAGATTCGGATTCGTGATCGTTTTGAAGGACGAATCCACTGCAGCCATCGCATTGGTTGCCGCGACGATCTCTGTATATAGCACCGGATTGCCCAAATACTCATCGGCAATGCTGGTCAGGGTGTCACCCGATTCAACTACGTATTCACTGCCGCCGAGCGAGTCTGCCACCGTTTGGGCGCCTGCGGGTACACTGGTTTCCACTTCCACAGACGCCGTTGCCGCATCCGCTACGCTGATCACAGTTGGCGTGACGGCTGCACCTGCGGTCACGGCGGCCGGGGCAACCGGGATATTCACGACGTTGATCGTCACCGGTTCGGTGCGCGTTGTCACATTGTCGCGTTGCTGGACTGCAAACCCATATTGGCCGTTCTCGTCCACCCTGTAGACAAGTTGCCAGATACCATCATCGGATGGGGTCGCGACACCGATGATCTTTCCACCCTCTAGCACTTCCACCTGTTCACCTGGGTCACCGGCGCCGGTCACCGTGATAAACCCATTTGCGCCGACGATGGGTTTGTCAACCGCCAGTGCAGCGACCGCCACCGGCTGCGTCACGGTCACAGCCGGCGCAGCAACCACGGCGGGCACGGTCAAAGAAATGGGTGACGCTACGGTGACCGTCACACCCCTTTCCCCCACAATCTGTGCGGAAACCGCATGAGCGCCAGGGCCTGCTGAATCGTGAGCAACCACGTCCCGGCATCATCCACCAATGCAGAGCCGACCGGCTCGTCGTCAACCAAAATTTCGACTGCGGCACCCGGTGCACCGGCGCCGGTCACCGTCACTGCGCCATCTGCCGCAATTTCAGGCGCGCCAAGGATCAGATTGCCTTCAAGTGCGGGGGCCGTGCCAGAAATCGACACTGACGAGCGAGTGGTCTCGGCGGTCTTTGTCACACCCGCGACGGCGCCAATGCCCGTCGTCGGCGACAAACCAGCGGTGGTGGTCACATCACCGGTGGTAGCAACGCCGGTGGTAGCAACGCCGGTGGCAGCTTCCCCACGGGCAGTCGCCGTCACACTTGCCGTCGCCGTGACGCCGGTTGTGGTCTGCGACGTCTGCTGTGGGCGTGACATCTTCTGTGGTCGTGACGCCGGCCGTTGCTGCGACACCGGCTGTGGCGTGACGCCGGCTGTGGCCGCGACGCCTGCTGGTCGTGACGCCTGCTGTGGTCGTGACCGCTGGCCGTCGCTGTGACGCCGGCTGTGGTCGTGACGCCGGCTGTGGCCGCGACGCCTGCTGTCGCCGTGACGTCGGCGTGGTCGTGACGCCGGCCGTCGCTGTGACGCCGGGCCGTGGTCGTGACGTCGGCTGTCGTCGTAATGTCGGCTGTGGTCGTGACGTCGGTCGTGGACGCCGGCCGTGGCCGTGACGCCGGCTGTGGTCGTGACGCCGGCTGCGGCGATGTCGGCTGGTCGTGACGCCGGTGTGACGCCGGTGGTCGTGACGCCGGCTGTGGTCGTGACGCCGGCTGTGGTCGTGACGCCGGCGGTGGTCGTGACGTCGGCCGTGGCCGTGACGCCGGTTGTGGTCGTGACGCCGGGCTGTGGTCGTAATGTCGGCTGTGGTCGTAACGTCGGCTGTGGTCGTGACGCCGGCTGTGGCTGTGCCGTCGGCTGTGGTCGTGACGTCGGCTGTGGTCGCCAGGCTTGCGGCCAGTCCAGTGGGACCGGTCACAACCGCAGTGGTGGTCACAGTCTCTGCCGCCACAGGCACAGCGGTCGCGCCGGCCAAAGCAGAAGCCAGAGCGCCTGTCACGCGCAATGGGGCAGTTTCGTTCACCTCGACGCCGTCAATACCCGCAACGCGTGCCCGTACTGTCGTTACACCAGTGGCAAGCGGTGCGATCAGGATCCACGCACCAGTGTCGTCAGCGGCGGCTTCACCCAGCGTCTGATCGCCGGCGAGAATCTCGACCACTGCCCCCGGGGCACTGTTGCCCGTGACCGTCAGAACCCCATCCGCGCCTACCTGGGGCGGATTGAGTTGGAGCAGCCCCGTGGGCGCGGCCACCGTAATCGTCACCGGTTCTGAAACCGTGACGTCACCACCGGTCGTGGCGGCACTCCGCACCTGAAGTTGATACTCACCTGGCTCAAGCTTGAATTGCAGCAGCCAGGCGCCTGTCGCATCGACACTGGCGGTCTGCACGGATTGCCCATTCACCAGCGCTTCTATTGCCGCAGCGGGAGCACCTTGTCCGGCGAGCGTGACGTTGCCGGCCGCATCAACTGCGGGCGTTTGCAGCGTCAGCGGCGCCGCAATTTCAGTCGTCGCCGCCGGTACTGTAATCGCCAATCCGGGCGTTGCGTCAGCACCGTGCCGGCTGCGTCGACTTCCCGCACCACCAACTGATAGTCTCCCGGTTCCAGCCGTGCCGACAATGACCATGCCCCGTCGGCGCCAATGGGTGCGGCGCCTAACGCAACATCGCCCGCCAACAGTTCCACGGTTGCACCCGGCTCACCCACACCCGCAAGGGTGACAACGCCGTCTGCACCAATCTGCGGACCCGTCATCGTCAGCGGTGTTGCCGTAGAGGCCGAAGGTGCTGGTGCGGGCACGTTCCACGTCACAACCTCCGACTCACTCAGTGTGGCGCCAGCCGCATCGATCGTCCGGGCGCGCAGTTGCACGTCACCCGGCGGCAACGGAACCGGCAAGCTCCAGGTGCCATCAGCGCCGATGACCGTTGTCCCCACCTGCGTTTCACCGGCCAACACCTCAATGGTTGCCCCCGGCAAACCGCGGCCGCTGAGGAGTGTGTTTAACTCGCCCGGCGCGCTCTGAGGGGAATTCAATACAGTCACGGCACGCGATTGCAGTTCATAGAGCAAAGCGCGTCCCTGCAACAGGGTAACAACGAAAACCGTCAGCAGGGCGATGGCAACGATCGATTTGAACAGGTCGAAATACCTGGTGCCTAATCGATTACTTTCTTCCATGTCAGATCATCCTTCCGGGGCGATTGCGTCGGATCAACCCTGGTACCGGCCGCCGTGAAGCTGCGCCTGGATCCCGTAGTTTGCCCCATTCTCCGGCAGCTGCAAGCGCGGCCTGTTCCGGCCATGATGATGGGTCTGCCTGTTTGAACTTTGACCCGCCCGAATCTAGGATGATGCGGAGGCGCAACACATCGGTCCGGGCCAGGCGCGCAAAGGTGTGGATGCCATTTTCGTCAAGCAATTCTGCAAGCTTCGGTCCAATGCCCTCGATGATGGTCAAATCATCCGGGGTGTCGGAAACTGGCGCTGTGCGCAAGGGTTCTTCCTCCATTGCCGGCCGGCGCACCCCCTCCACCAACTGCGCCTTAAGCGCTTCCAACTCGGCCCAATCACCCTTCACCGCCAACTGCGCCTGCCGCGGCCACGTCTCCGGGTCGGCCGTATTGAACTGGTTGCCGCCCGTGCGCAGAATTGCCGTCAACTCCGCCACATCGCTTGCGGCCAATTGCTCAAACGTGCGAATCCCATATTTGTTGAGCAATTCTTCGATCTTGGGTCCAATTCCCTCGACAAGCGTCAAGTCATCGGGCGTTTCGACGACCGCCGGCGCCCGCGTGGATTCCTCTTCCACCGCACCACGCCGCACGCCACCCACCAGTTGCGCTTTCAACGCGCCCAGTCGGGTCCAGTCGCGATTGGCGGCCAGGCGCGCCTGCCGCGGCCAGGTCTCCGGGTCAGCGGCATTGAACTGGCTGCCGCCTGCGCGCAGCATAGCGGTCAAATCCTCCACCGGGGTTTCGGCCAATTGGGCAAACGTGCGAATCTCATTTTGATTGAGGAGTTCCTCGATCTTTGGCCCGATCCCTTCGATGATCGTCAGATCATCGGCAGCAATCTCGACCGTCTGATTGCGTGTCGCCTCTTCAGCGCCGGTCTCAGCAGGTTTGCGGACACCACCCACCAACTGCGCTTTCAAGGCATCTAACCGGGTCCAATCACGATTGGCGGCCAGGCGCGTTGCCTGTCGCCAGGTCTCCGGGTCAGCAGCGTTAAACTGGCTGCCGCCGGCGCGCAGAATCACCGTCAAATCGTCAACCTTGGTGTCCGCTAGCCGTTCAAAGGTGCGAATCTCATTCTGATTCAGCAGTTCTTCGATCTTTGGCCCGATCCCCTCGATGATGGTCAGATCGTCACCCTGTTCTGCACTTGCTTGCGCTACAACTGCGACAGCGCCGCCAGTTCAACTGCGCGTGTCGCACCGCTGAGCTCCATCTCCATATTCCGAGACTTCAGATCAGCAACCTCATCCTCCAATTCCTGCTTTTCGATCGTCACCTGGTCTAGCCGCGTGCGGAGCGTGTCGAGTTCAGCCTGCACCGCCGCCAGCGCAGCATAGTGGCGATCGGCCAGCAGTTCACGTTCGGCAGTAGACTGGTCGAGTTGACCTTCAAGCGCCACAATCTGGTTATTGCTATTCTCCACGGCAGTCTGCAGTTGCGTGACATCGGTAACACGGGCATCAAGAAGCGTGCGCGTGGCAGCAAGTTGCCGTGCAACATCTTGATCCCTGGCGATCTGTAGACGCAGGTCACCCACCATGCCCTGCGTCGTATTGAGTTCACCGCGCAGCGCAGCTTCCGTGTCTTCCCAGCGATTGCGCTTGCGTCGCCAATAGAAAAAGTCGATCAACCACTCGATGAGCCAACCCGTCAGGGCGCCCAAGACGAAGCTGAGCCAATCAAATTGGAACCCACTGAGATTTAGCCAGTCCATGGTGCATTCCTTGTCTTATATCGCTGCGGTCACGCTGCAATGTTCCACGCATTCTGAATTATAGTATGGGTGCCCATGAAGACGCGAACTGCCAAAATGGGCCGGACAATTTTGCACACGGGCGAGCAGAAAGATCGGTCGCAGCATGCAGATCACAGACACCTTGTCGATTCCGGATGAAGAAATCGAGCTTCAGGCCATGCGCGCCCAGGGCGCCGGTGGTCAAAACGTGAACAAAGTCTCCAGCGCGGTGTCCTTGCGTTTCAATGTTCCGGCATCGTCGCTGCCGCCAGATGTCAAGGCGCGCCTCCTGCGGAGCGGTGACCACCATATCACGAGTGAAGGGATCATCGTGATCAAAGCGCAACAGCATCGCAGCCAGGAACTCAACCGCGCCGATGCGATGGGCCGGCTGCATGCGCTCGTATTGGCCGCGACCACCGCGCCCAAAATCCGCCGCGCCACCCGCCCGTCCCGCTCATCAAAACAGCATCGCCTCGAAAACAAGGCGCGACGCAGCCAAATCAAGCAGTTACGTCGCATACCTGATGATTGCTGGTGTGTTTGATCGCGCGCCATGCACCGATTAAAATGTGAACGCGTAGTGTACTCATTGGGTCATCGATGGAAAACTGAGGAGTTGAGCAATGACAGTTCTCGCCGATTACAGTCAAGAAGAACAACAGGTTCTCCTGCGCAGCCTGGAGGCAGCCGGGATTGCAGTCTCCGCCGCCAGCCTCGGGCGCAAAGCGGAAACGGCAAGCGAAGGCTTTGCCGCCGCCAGCTACATTCTCGAACACCGCGAAGAATACCTGACCAACACATTGATCGGATCCGTCCAGTTCGCCCTGCAGCAGCGCGCCGAATCGGGCCAGAAGTTCCCCGACTACGCTAAACTGGCGGAGGCGCCAGGCGCAGAGGCGCAGGCACTGGACACGCTGCGCCAGGCGGTTGCCATTCTGGACGCCAAAAGCACACCCGCAGAGGCCAGCGGCTACAAGCATTGGCTGATGAACATCGCCGTCACCACGTCGGAGGCCGGCAAAGAGGGTGGCAACTTTCTGGGCTGGGGTGCAGTTGCCGTCAGCGACACCGAAAAGGCAGTGCTGGAGCGAAATTGCCCAGGTGCTCGGTATCCCAAATTGAGTAAACGGCGCCGCGGAAGAGCATGGCCACCGAAGGGCGAAGCATTACGCGAAATCAATACAATCCCGACAATAACCTACTCAAATCGCGCTTTTATTTTCGAACTTTACATGCTATAGTTACGAAGTCGTTAGCTACCTTCTCGCCACGTGACGCTGTGCAAGGGGTTAATCCTGTGGTGCCAATGGACGCATCGGAAGAGCACTATATTGTCGGTATCGGGGCCTCGGCAGGTGGGCTTGAAGCGCTAGAACGCTTCTTTAGCAACGTACCTGAAGGGAACAGCCTGGCCTATGTTGTTATCCAACATCTGTCCCCTGACTTCCGCAGCCACATGGTGGAACTGCTCTCCAAATACACCACCATGCCGGTGTATGAAGCGGAGGATGGCACGGAAGTGCAGCGGAATCCGGTCTACCTGATTCCACGCCGCAAGAACATGATCCTCTTCCAGGGCAAGCTGTACTTGCTCGACCATCCTAAGGAACGCGGACTCAATCTACCGATCGATATCTTTCTGGAATCATTGGCCCGTGATCAGGGTGAGCACGCCGTGGGGATCATCCTCTCCGGCACCGGCAGCGACGGCGCCCGTGGCATTCGGGCCATCAAGGAAGCTGGCGGGCTCGTGATGGCGCAGGACGACACCGCCCGCTTCGACGGCATGCCCCGGAGCGCGATTGCTACGCAATTGGTGGATTATGTACTGCCGCCCGAAGCAATGCCCGCGAACCTGCTGAGTTACATCCGCCATCCTCACGTGCTGCCAGAAGGTGTTCCGCACGCGGCCGCCCCTGAAAGCGAAGTGCAGATCGAAAAACTCTTCGCCATTCTGCGGGATCGAACGGGCGTCGACTTTACGGACTATAAGCCCAACACCGTACTGCGCCGGATCGAACGGCGCATGACCGTCAACAACATCGACACCCTTTCTAATTATGTAAAGTACCTACAGTACTCCCCGGAGGAGACGCGCGTTCTTTTCAAGGAGTTCCTGATCGGGGTCACCCGATTTTTCCGTGACGCCGAGGCGTTTGACTATCTTGCGGTCGAGGCCATCCCGGCATTGTTCGCAAGCAAAAGTCGCCAGAGCCCGATCCGCATTTGGGTGCCGGGTTGCTCAACCGGCGAAGAGGCCTATTCACTGGCAATTCTCTGTCGCGAGTACATGGAGCAATCCGGTCAATACCGTGAGGTCAAGATCTTTGCAACCGATATCGATCGTGAGGCGCTGGAGACGGCAAGTCGCGGGATCTATCCGGAAAGCGCCCTCGCCGACATCACGACGAACCGGCTGCAAGACTATTTTTTGAAGCGCGGGGATACCTTTGAAGTGCTCAGGCAACTGCGCAGCATGGTGGTGTTCGCCTACCAGAATGTCATCAAGGACCCGCCCTTTTCGCGCATGGACTTGATTTCATGCCGCAACATGCTGATCTACCTGCAACCAAGCCTGCAACGCAAGGTGCTCTCCACATTCCAATTCTCACTGAACCCAGGTGGCTACCTGTTTCTTGGGAGCAGTGAAAGCCTCGGCGAAACCGGCAGCGCCTACTCCATTGAGAATGTCCGCTGGAAGGTGTTTCGGTTCCAGGGGTGGAGCCCGTTCGCAAACAAATACCGCTGCGGGTGGCGAGGGTGAGGTGCAAACCATGCCGGCGCCGATGGCTCGCCAGGTGCGACCGGGCGAAGAGTGGCGCTCTGTCGATACGTGCTGCGCAGCCTCGTCGATCAGGTGCTGCCACCGTGCGTCGTCGTGGATGATAACCAACTCGTGATCCATGCCTTTGGCGAGCTCGACCGCTACCTCACGGTGCCACGCGGCTTCCAAGTGGACTTCAATATCCTGAAGATGGCGCGCCCGGAGGTGGCCCTACCCCTGAGCACCGCCCTGCACCGGACCGCTCATGGCGGCGAAGCGGTCGTCTACCGGCGAATCGGCATTCCGACCATTGACGGCGTTCACCACTTCGATCTGTCCACGCGCGTCTTCTGGGAAAAGGCAAACCGGCGGCAGCTCTTCCTCGTCATCTTCACACCTTCGCAAGATCACGACGTGACGCCGGCGACCGAAGACCATTACGACATCAGTGGGATGACGCAGCAGCGCATTTCCAATTTGGAGCAGGAGCTACAGTACACCCGCGAGAACCTCCAGGCCACGATCGAGGAACTGGAAACCGCCAACGAAGAGTTGCAGGCCACCAATGAGGAGTTGATGGCGGCGAATGAGGAGTTGCAGAGCACCAATGAGGAATTGCAGTCGGTCAATGAAGAGCTGATTACGGTCAATACGGAACTCCAATTCAAGATTCAAGAATTAACCAATCTGAACGATGACATGGCCAATCTGCTGCGCAGCACCGACATTGGCACCATTTTCCTGGATGCGAATCTCCGGTTGCGCCGATTCACCCCGGCCGCACAAGCCGTGATCAATGTGTTGGAGCAGGATATCGGCCGGCCATTCGAGCATATTACGACGGGTCTGAAAGAGGTGAATCTACCGGCACTGGCGTTGCAGGTGCGCGACACCCTCAAGGTCGAAGAGATGCAGGTGCAGTCGCGCACGGACCGATGGTACCAGTTGAAGGTGCTACCGTACCGTACACACACCGGCCAGATGGGTGGTGTCGTCTTGACGTTAGTCGATACGACCCAGCTCAATCACACGGAAGCGCTGCTCCGCGATTTTGAACAGGCAAGACGCTATCTTGATGCCATTGGCTCACTCGTGGTCGTGCTCGATGGGACAGGCCGCGTAGACTTCATCAATGTGCTTGGGGCGCAGCTCCTTGGCTACGAAGTCCACGAGCTGATTGGGGTTGACTGGTTCGAAACATGTGTCATCGCCACTGAACGCCAGCGTGAACGGGCAGATTTCTTCCGAGTCATGAACAGTCGCGGCGAAAACTGGGACCATCACGAAAGCAGGTTGCTGGCGCGCGATGGCAGCGAACGGTGGTTTGCCTGGGACAACACCCGGCTGCACAACCCAGATTCCGGGCGCGATCTCCTGCTCAGATCCGGCCGCGACCTTACAGATCACTTCACAGCGGCCAACACGGCCCTGCAGAAGCAAGATATCCTCGACCAAAGCACGGACGTCATCTTCATCCGCGATGTGCTGGACCGGATCACGGACTGGGGCAAAGCGGCCGAACGCTACTATGGCTACTCACAAGAGGAGGCCATCGGTCGCAATGTCTACGAACTACTTCGGATCGAGTTGCCCGAACCAAGAGATGCAATCATGTCCAGATTTTTAGGGACCGGACATTGGGAAGGGGATGTGGTTCACGTGGGCCGAGATGGTCGTCGCCTACATTTGCATTCGCGCTGGTCACTGCAGCAAGATTTCCACAGCGAAACGCAAAGCTACCTCGAATTTGTGAGCTTGCTCCAGCCGGCGCCACCGTTATCTTCCATGTCATAAGTGTAGATTCGCCTTCGAAGACGACGTATGAGCTCGACGATCCGAAACAAAGCCGAAGCAGTCATGCAGGAACGCTACACCGCCAGCGAATTGCGGCAGGACGCAGACCTGGAAGCGATCCTGCATGAACTCCGTGTGCACCAGATCGAACTTGAATTGCAAAACGACGAACTCCGCCGGACGCAGGTCGATTTGGAAACGATGCAGCGGAAGTACTTCGACCTCTATCGGCTTGCGCCCGTGGCGTATTTGCACCTGGATGATCAGGGCATTATCCAGGATCTCAATCTGAAGGGCGCCGAATTGCTGGGCGGCGAACTGCAGATGATCACCAACCGGCCCCTTGTCTCCTATCTCGAATCCGGGACGTACGGGGAATTTTTTCGTCATCTACAGGCCGTGTTCGCCAATACCGATCGCCAAACTTGCGAAGTCACCTTGCGCGCGCGCAACGGCGTCACACGCAACGTGCTATTAGAGAGTATTGCTGCCTGGGAAGACGGCAACCGTTTTTGCCGCACGGTCATGATCGATGTCACGGCTCGCTACCAGGCCGAACGTGAACTGCAGCAAAGTGAAGCGCGGCTGCGGGCGCTCTTTGAGGCTTCTCCAGTGCCACTGGCAACTATCTCACGTATTGACGGCACGATTCGCTACGCGAACCCTGCCCTCGGCCAACTGTTGGCGGCATCGCTACCGGCCATGATCGGCCGCATGGCTCCATTCCCCAAAGATCTACTGCAATTCCTCCTGGCAGGACCGTGGGATCAAGCGTCCATCGGGCGTGAGTGGCGCATCGTCCGCAACAACGGCGAACACATTTGGGTGGTTGTCACCTGTCAGACGATTGTGCTGGGCACAGAACCGTGCATGATGGCCGGTTTTCATGATGTAACGGAGCGACGAACCATGGAAGAGTCGCTGCGCCAGCATACAGAAGAACTGCGCGCGGCCAACGCTGCCCTGGTCGAAGCCGCACGTCTGAAAGATCAGTTCCTTGCCAACATGAGCCATGAACTGCGCACACCGCTTACTGGTATCCTTGGAATGGCCGAAGCGCTCGGGCTGACCGTCTATGGCGCCCTAAACGAACGCCAGTTGCGGGCCATCGATACCATCGAACAGAGCGGACGCCATCTGCTCGACCTGATTACGGATATTCTCGATCTAGCCAAAGTTGAGGCCGGCAAACTTGAGTTGGTTGCAGACGCGATTCAAATGGACGTCCTCTGTGATCGCAGCATTCAGATGGTTGAGCAACTGGCACAGGCAAAGCATCAGAAGTTTTCCTTGGTGAATGAGTGTTCACATGTCGAGTTTCTCGGCGATGAACGGCGCTTGCGCCAGGTGATCGTCAATCTGCTCAGCAATGCCGTCAAATTCACAGGAGACGGTGGTGAACTGGGGTTAAACGTGGTCTGTGATCGACAGCAACGCGTGTTGATTTTCACGGTCTGGGACACTGGGATCGGCATTCATGCGGATGACATTCACAGACTCTTTCAACCCTTTGTCCAGATCGATTCCGGACTCGCAAGGCAATACGCAGGAACAGGGCTGGGGTTGGCATTGGTGCGCCGCTTCACCGAATTACACGGCGGCAGCGTTGTAGTCGATAGCAGCCCAGGCAAAGGAAGTCGGTTTACGGTGCGCATTCCGCTGATCACGTCGCCCGCTCCCTCGAGTGCCGTGCAGAGTGCGCCGTCGCTTCAGCAGGGAAGAATGCGGCGCATTGTGATGCTTGAAGACTCGGCGATCACCGCCGAACACCTCGCCAACTACCTGCGGATTCTCGGCATCCTCGATGTCACCTTGCTTCGCCTGGCACGCGGGCGGTTGACTTGATTGCGCAGCAAATGCCCGACGTCGTCTTGCTGGACCTCTTTTTACCCGACGGGTCTGGCTGGGAGATCTTGTCAAAACTCAAGTCGAACCCCGCCACCGCCACCATCCCGTGGTGGTCGTGACCGTGGCGGACGAGCGCAACCGCGCCGACGTCATGGGCGCAGCGGCGTTTCTGCGCAAGCCGGTCTCCCTCACTGACCTTCAACACGCGCCAGACCAGATCGCGGCATCATCCACGCCACAGGAATCACCGGTCCGGCCGCAAAACGGGACTGTGCTGGTCGTGGATGACAGCGAAGTCACGCTCAGATTCGTCGCAGATTTGCTGTTTGCACAAGGTTACGCAGTCGTCACCGCACGCAACGCACAGGAAGCGCTCTCGATCCTGGATACATTGCGCCCGGTGCTGATTCTGATGGATATCCAAATGCCGGGAATGGACGGGCTGGAGGCGATTGGCACATCCGACAGCGCCCCGATGTGGCGGTGTCTACCACACGGATCGTTGCACTTAGGCGCTGGCGCTCGTTGGCGACCGCGAACGCTGCCTTGCGTCCGGCGCTGATGCATATCTGGCAAAGCCGGTCGGCGCCGCCGAACTACTACAGGAAGTACGGTCCGCGGCAGCAAAAGCAGCAACGTAAACGCTGGAATCGAAGAAACAATGCAACAAAAACAAGCAGGCCAACCTGGTGGTTGGCCTGCTTGTTTGTTGCATGATTACGCTTTGCCGTTACGCCGCCTACTTGCCCATTGAGGGCAAGAAAAGCGTCGAAAACTCAAGTGGCTCACCGGCATCCGGATCGACCCAGGGCAACTCGCCCTCGTCCCTGATTATCGAGCCACGGGTTCTTCAGCAGCCGCATCCCATCGGATATGGCTGCGCTGCGAATACGCGGCGGCAACTGGCTCGCCATCCCGAAGTACGCTTCATAGAGCGAACCCGGCGCCGCGGTCACGGCATAGCAGGCCTGATTGGTCAACGCCGGATCCATCACCCCGGGCTGCGTGTTGTACCAGTCTCGCTTGACTTCTGCGCACACCTTGTACTTACCCGGCGGCAGGAACCAGTAGTTCGTCTTGCCATTGCCGTTCGTCGTCGCCGTGGCAAGACGCTGATTCTGGGCATCGTAGAGATTGACCTTCCAATCCTTCAGCCCCAGTTCACGCTGCCCAGGCATGCCGTCAAGATCACGGTCAAGATAGACGCGTGTCATGACAGAGACGCCGTAACCGTTGACGAACGTGCAGGTCACGTTGTCGCCAGCATAGACCTTGATCGTCGCACTGGCCTTGCCCAGGTCAACCGCGGCGCGGTTTGCCACATCGCAGTGCACGCCAGTCAAGTACCATTTGTTCGGCACTTCTTCGCGCACCGTATAAGAACCCGGGGCAACGGCAAACGTGATCGAACGTCCGTACTTGTCGCCATCATCGGCGCCTGGGTCATCCAACTTGAATTTCCCCAGATCACCGGTGAACCCGAAGTTACGGACACTGTCCGGCTGTGCATCCTTGGCGATCGTGATGGTCGTCTTTTCGCCCTGTACGAAGACGGCCGTCGTCCTTGCCGGCACGGCGAACGTCCCCGACTGCGGATCGAAGGTGGCGCCACTGACGGCATCCTGCTTCTGCGCTTGCACCGGGTGCAACCAGAAGCCCTGATTCACCAGTTCGGCTGCAGTGAAGTTCTGCGCGTCGTCCGTCGCGTTGAACAATACGACGATCTGTTCAGCATTCGGATCCAGGTCGGCCAGCGCAGGCGCCTTGTCGGACAGGCTCATCACGATCAGACCGGGTATCTGGCTGGCGCCCGTGTTCCAGAACTCGAGTCTGGCCATGACGTCGGCTTCGGTCGCCAGCCGGAAGAGCGGCGAGCTGTTTCGGATCGTGAGAATCTCACGGAGGTGCGTCGCCACTGCCTGGATCTCACTGCTACCCGGCTTCAAGTTCGGATCCGCAAGGCGGGGGCCGATGAGATTCCAGTTGCTCTGGTTGTCCCCTGCCGGCGGCAGACCGACGCCGAAGTTGTTGCCGGCGTAAGTCCAGTCCACCTTGTTGAACCAATCACCGGAGTTGTACGAGTTGCGATCCATTGATTTGGAGCGCATCAACTCCTCGCCGGCATGGATGAACGGAACGCCCTGGGCGAAGACGGTGAAGTCAAGGCCAAGATTCTGTGCGCGCACCCGGTCACCCATGGCGGTCGTCAGCGGCAGTTTGTAGGCATTGTTATCGAAGAGCGTCTGATTGTCGTGCGCTTCGACGTACACAATGTGTTCCTGTGGATCCTGGTTATAGCCTGCCGGACTGCCGTTGTAGTCGACCTGCGAGCCCTTCACCAGGACGCCGTTGCGATCCACAAACTCGTAGTCGGCCAGGTTGCCCGCCAGACCGACGCGAATCTGGTCTGCAGACAGGAGCAGTTCGGATTTCTCAGCATCGCTGCCGGAGTTCAGCGCATTCGGGTCATACCACAACCCGTTCACCACACCCTGATTCTGCACCAGAGCATCGCCACCGTCGAACGGGCCGCCCCCGCGCACGGCGTCGCGCAGGCGATCGTTGAAGGTACCGATGCCGGTGCCGGCCATGTTGAGCTGCGTCGCATTGACGCCACGGGCATCATTGGCCACTTCACCAAAGTTCCAGCCTTCACCGTAGAGATAGACCGTGGGGTCAATCGCCGCCAGCGTCTGCTGAATCTTCAGCATGTTCGACTTCATGTGGTGACCCATCAGGTCGAAGCGATAGCCGTCGACACCATATTCCTGGGTCCAGGTGACAAGCGAGTCGACCATCAACTTCTCAAACATCGCATGTTCTGATGCGGTGTTTGCACAGCACGTGCTCGTCTCGATCACGCCGTCCAGATTGAGACGTTGATAGTAGCCGGGCACAATGCGGTCGAGGACAGACTTGGGGTCCTGACCGCCCGCCGTGGTGTGGTTGTAGACAACGTCCATGACGACACGGAGACCCGCCTCGTGCAGCGCCTGCACCATCGCGCGGAACTCCACGATGCGCGTGATGCCGTCAGGGTTCGTGCTGTAGGAGCCTTCCGGCACGGTGTAGTGATAGGGATCGTAGCCCCAGTTAAAGCCATCCGTGGCAGCCGCAGCCTCCACCGCCGCCTGCTGAAGGTCCGAATCGGGCGCAGCGGGCACATTCGGCTCGACGCTGCGTTTTGTCTTCGTTCACAGTCGCAAAGTCGAAGGCGGGCAGCAGATGCACATGGGTTAGACCCGCGGCCTGGAGCGACTTGAGATGCTTCATGCCGTCGGAGTTATCGTAGGTGAACGCTGCGAATGTGCCGCGCGCGGCCTCAGGCACGCTCTGGTCGTTGACGCTGAAGTCACGCACGTGCAGTTCATAGAGTGCGATGTCTTCCGGCGCACCCAGCGGTGGCTTGGCAACCGTGCCCCACCCTGCGGGCTTTGTCGCCGGGTCTGCCAGATCGACCAGGATTGAGCGGGTCGAGTTCGTGGCAAGCGCCAACGAATAGGGATCGGTGACGAGGTTCTTCTCCACTTTGCCTGTCGCCGGGACATACACCTCGACTTCAAACAAGTAGTACTTGCCGTTCCAGTCAGCGTCTCCCGTGACGCTCCAGACACCCTCCGCACCTTCCGTCATCGGCAACACGGCCAACGCAGGACTGGTGGCATCGGCAAAGACCTGCAGGTTCACCGACTTCGCAGTCGGCGCCCACACGCGCACCGTGGGAACGCCACCGGTGAAGGTAGCGCCGAGCGGACCCGTATACGTGTACAGATCATCGAGGACGCCAGGCAGTTGCACGCCGCTTGCGTCCTTGGCAAAGTCTGCCGTGCCAGCCGACACGACAAACTGCCCCTTCAGAATCGTGGAAATCAATCCCTGATCCTGAGCACGAATCTTGAAGGTTTTGTACGCCGCCAGATGCGGCCAGAGCGCCTTCTGCTCGGGGGTGAGTCCGGATGGATCGTAGATCAGCGGGATGCTGGCGCCACCGGTCACGACATTGTTGGCCAGCTTGATGCCGCCATCGGCTGCGTAGTGCAGCAGATAGCTGTTGGCGGGCGCAGTTTCTGCATCCCAGGCGATCGTGCTGGCGTCGATCCAGTGTGCACGGCTCTTGCTGAGGTCAGCCTTTGTCGTGGCGCCCTTGATCAACGGCAGAATGTAAGGGCTTCCGGATCCGCACCTTCAAGCTGCCAGACTTCGCAACCATACTTCTTGAACGTCAGGAACTGGTCAGAACCGGGGTCCTTGGTGTCACCCTTGTGCAGGATGTAGCCCAAATCCTTGGTCTGATCAACCGGCACGCTGAAGACCACGCCAAAGCCGTCGACGCGCTGCGGCTTGTGCGGCGTCGTCCAACCCGGGTCGGCCGCGGCATTCCAGGTGTGTAATCCCCAGAACTGCTTGTAATCCGTGCTGGTATAGTCGCCGTAGTCACCTGCGGCCCGGCGATAGTGGATCACCGCATTGCCTTCTGCGGCGCACAACTGCGGATAGAGGGTTGCATCCTGTGACTTCACGAACGCGGCAGGGTTGACCTGCGGCACGATGGATTGATCAGGGCCGGGATCTTTTACATCGCCGTTATGGATGATGAAGTTGACCGGCAGAGTCGCATCCTTGATCGGCACGACCCAGTAGGCGCCAAAGGCGTCAATGCCATCGAAGGGACGTGGGCTCCCCCACGACGTGCCAACCCCATCTGCAATGGCGTCGCCCCAGAGATGGAGGCCCCAACCGGCATACTCGCCATCGGGCCGGCTGTAGTGGATTGCCACAGACCCTGTGCCGCGCCTGCGACGTGTAGAAACTCGGGTCACCCTGCTGCAGCCAGATCTCGGGGCCGTCGGCGGCCGGGTTGAACTTGCGATCCGCATTGCTGCCATCCTTCGTGTCGCCGCGATGGACGATGAAGTTCACGTCCTTCGTGGCATCTTGCAGCTTAATCCAGGCAAAACGACCATAGCTATCTTCGCCCCAGAAGCGCTTGCCATTGGTCCAGTCAGTCGCCTCGGTGGCGTCGATTGCGTCGCCCCACAGGTGCAGGCCCCAGAAGTCGTTGTAATTGGTGCTGCTGGGATTGCCATAGTCGCCATCCGTGCGCAGGTAGTGCACGATCGCATAGTTGTAGTCTACGGCCGGCGTGGTCTGCACGTAGTTGGGTTTGATCCCGCCGACAGACGCACCGCCAAGATGCCCGTTCAGATCATTGACGACGGCGATGAAGTCGAGCTCCGCACCGGCCGGCCACTGTGACGCATCGTAGAAGACACGATACGGTGCATTGTCATCGACGCCGATGACGGTGTACGGATCCGTGCTGCCGGTCGGCCGCACGGCGAACGTCACCTCGGCGTATTGGTTACCGGCAACGGTTGCCGCAACTTCCATGCGGAGCGGTACGTCATTGCCGTCCAGGTTCTGGTAACCCAACTGCACCTCTTGATTGGCAGCCAGGTTGCTGATGGTAATCGCAGGTGCGGCGACAGAGGCGGGGATCGCCTGCGTGGCCTTGTAGATCACGAAGCCCATGGCCGGAACGCTCAGCGGAAGTTGGCCACTGCTGTTGGTCACGAGATTTCCGGCGACGCTGCCACCTTCCGCATAAATCAGGTCGAACTGCACGCCTGCCGCATGGAACGTCTGCACATCTGCATTGGCCGCAGCGGCACTGTTGTTCAGGGCAACCACATACTCGAGCTGCTCAGTGCGATCCATGCGACTGAAGGCGTAGATGCCTGCACCGCTCGCCGCATACCGGTGGACCTGGGCGCCCGTGCTCAAGGCAGGGTTCGCCGCGCGAATCGCAGCATAGTCGGCGAAAGCCTGGTACAGGGGATGGGTCGCGTCAAAGTTGTCGTCGGCGGTGGTCATGTCCGTACCGATCAGATTGTCGTCGTTATAGGACGCCACCTGGCTCGGGAACATGTCTTGCCGCGCATCTTTGTCGCCACCGTCACCGGTAAACCCTTGCTCATCACCGTAGTAGGTGACCGGCACGCCGCGGGCGAAGTACATCATCGCATTCGCCAGTTTCGTGCGCGCCAGCATCTCGGCATCGGGGAGGCTGGCATTGTTGTCGGCATTCAGGAAGTAGCCGAAGCGACCACGGTCATGGTTGCCGATGAAGGTCGGCAGGGCATAGACGTTAGAGTCCTCGTCGGTGAACCAGTCGTCGCCTTCAAAGAGGGCGCGCAGGTCGGCCGCGTTGCTGCGGTTCGACACATAGTTGCGCACCTGCTCCTGGAATTTGAAGTCCAACACCGCCGGCATGTCACTATCCGTGGTGTAGTAGCTCAGCAGTTGCTCATTGCCCGAGAAGACCTCACCAAAAATGAAGAAGTCGGGCTTGCCAACACTCTTGGCGTGGTCCAACACCGCCGGCGTGAACTCGCGCCAGAACTCGGCGTTGACATGCTTGACGGTGTCGATGCGGAAACCGTCGATGTCAAAGTTCGAAATCCAGAAGTTGTGGATGTTGATCATCCCATCGACCACGGCCGGCTGCTCGGTAAAGAGGTCATCGAGACCGAAGAAATCGCCGTACAGCGAGTTCTCACCGGCAAAGGTCGAGTTGCCGCGGTTGTGATAGAAGGTCGGATCGTTCAACCACGCCGGAACCTTGACATTCTCCTGGCCGGCGGGAGTCACCGGTGTATAGGGGAAACTCTTCGTGGCATCAAGCGTGGGGAAGCTCTGCGTGCCGGCGTAGTCACGGTCGTCGAAGGGCAGACCATCGGCATCGCGATAGGGATAGTCGGCCTTCGCCCGGTAGCTGTAGTCGTTCTCAGCGTACTGAATGACGTCGGCGGTGTGGTTGATGATGACGTCAAAGAAGACTTTGATACCACGGGCATGGGCCGCACTGATCAACGCCTGTAGTTCAGCATTGGTGCCAAAGTGCGGGTCAAACTGGGTGAAGTCGGTGATCCAGTACCCGTGATAGCCGGCCGAGATGTCGGCGCCACTGCCCTGCACCGGGTTATTCTTAAAGACCGGCGTCATCCAGATGGCCGTCACGCCCAACTGATCGAGGTACTCCAGTTTGCTCATCAACCCGGCCAGGTCACCACCGTGGTAGAAACCTTTGTCGGTCGGATCAAAGCCTGTAACCAGGCGATCGCCGCTAAGCCCACCGAGATCATTGGCGGGAGAACCGTTGGCAAAACGGTCGGGCATGACGAAGTAGAAGACTTCATCCTGCACCGGGTTGCGCACCGGCGCCTGGACAATGGCCGCCAGGTCAACATCCGGCAGCGCGTCCACCTGGATGGTCACCATCTTCGAGGTGCTGTCCCACGTGAAGGTCACCTTGTCGCCAGGGTTGGCGACCGTGAAGGGGATGTTGTCACCACCCGCGACGCCGCCGGCGCCGTAGTTTTCATCCCAGCTCTCGTTGATGGCAACCTTGCCTTCATGCACCGGCCGGCAACGCCGTCGTCGAGTAAACGTAAACGCCGTCACCGTCGATATCTTGCAGCCACGACTTCAGACAGTCCGGCTGCCAGTCGCCAGGACAGCCCACTTCGCCCTGGAATGAGCCAACCGCAGTGGCAATCGCAGCGGTCTTGTTGCTTGTCACCCAATGGCTCACCGGGTCAAAGTAGAACTTGACATTGGCGGCCGCAGCGAGGCTCAAGGGAATGTTGGCGCCATTCTGTGCGGCGCCTGCGCCATAGTTCAAGTCCCAGGAATCGTTCAGGGCGACCTTGTACTCGAAGTCGCCGGCCGGCAGGTCAAACGCCTTCTGATAGATCCCGTCGGTGGCATCCTGCGGCAGTTCGCTGGCGGCGCACGCCGGATCCCAGTCTCCAGCGCAGCCGGCTTCATCTTGCAGGCTGCCGACCAGGGCGACCGGGCTGGCGGGAGGCGGCGGTGGCGCCGCCGCGGTGATGGACAGCACCTTGCTCGTGCTGTCCCAGGAGAAGTCCACCTTGTCGCCGCTGTTGGCGACGGTGAAGGCATAATTGGCGCCGCCTACCGCGCCGCCCTGTCCATAATTTAGGTCCCAGCCTTCATTGATCGCAACCTTGCCTTCGTAGTTGCCGGCGGGGATCGCGGTTGTGCTGAAGGTATAAACCCCATCACCGTCTGTGTCCTGGAGCCAGGAGCGCAGACAATCCGCCTGCCAGTCACCGGAACAGCCAATTTCGCTTTGGAAACTGCCGGGAACGGTGGCGATGATCTTGTTGACATTGTCGGCGACCCAATGGGACTTGTGGTCGTAGTAGAATTTTACCGTTGCGGCATCCGCCAGCCCCAGCGCGATATTTGTGCCATTCGGCTGGGCATTTTGCGCCATAGTTCTCGCCCCAACTGTTGTTCAGGGCGGCTTTATACCTCGAAACTGCCGGCAGGTAGCGCAAAACCTGCCTGCCAGACATCATCGCCGGCGTCATACGCTAACTTGGAGGCATCGCACGCCGGATCCCAGTCGCCGGCGCAGCCTGCTTCGTCCTGCAGACTACCGGCGATCGTCACGGAAGTGGGGCTTGGCGTGTCGGCGGCGAGCGCCGCCTGGGTGGGGGTGATCACACCGGCCAGACTGGAAACCAACAGGCTTGCCAGCACGAGCCAATGCAATGCAATCGATCTGTTTCGATACGCGGGCATACGAACTCCTTCTCTCATCATTGAGCAAACGAGTACTTCATAGCGCACCCAAAGCAGGTACACCAATCGTTGCACTTTTCAATTGCCGCAACTGGGAATCGGATGGGTGCGGCGTTCAGGGTAGCAACGAAATTCACCTTCATTTTGGCGGAGAATGGTGGGTTGCAACTCCCCGCACCAAATTCACGAGATTGTAAAAGACGACCATACGTCCGTCAAATTGATGACCCGATTTGCGTTTTCTACACGGTATTATCTACTCTATTCTCTATCGCATCCGGCGTGGTGATTCCCGCGCACGCCGGCATGCGGTTTTGCTTCGGGATCATGTTTGGGTAGCCCGAAGTTCGGCAAAACGCAGGGCGCGCAGCGCACGGAGGGTCACCCACTTGTTGGGCTGCTTTTTTAGCCCGAAATCAACCCAGGTCTTGCTGGTGTACTCATATTCCATGCGCCAACGACCGTCTGCGTCCTGCTTGGCGCGAACTACCTCCAATGCGTGCGCCAGCCGTGGGTCGTGCCCGTAGCCCAATGCCGTCAACGCTTCCACATTCTGCAGGACATCGGTCACATAAAAGACCGGGAACCCAAACTTGAACCAACTCGCATTCGGTTTTGGCGCAGGCGACGGATAGGTTGCAAGGGCAGGGTCCACGGTGAACAGAAACTCAATTCCGGCTTGAATTGCCCGCTCCACCTGTGGCGTCCGATAGTGGGCGGGGAGTTTACTGAACGCCAGCATCACCTTGATCGCCCCCCAGGCGCACGGTAAGCCGTCGTTGACCCCGCAGGCAAACCCAGGACCACATTTGTACTGATAATAGCGGACGGGTGCATCGCGCTCGGTGTTTGGAGCAATGCCTTCACCGGTGACGGTGCGGGCCATCCAGTCCGTCGCCTCGATCAGACGCGGGTCATCGTAACCGATCTCATAGAGGGCCGCGCACAGATTGCCTTGAAGGCAATCGATTGTGCCGCTGGGGGTTCCTGAGGTCGAGAACATCCCACCGCTGGCCATCGTGTGGCTCAGCGCATAGGCACAGGCGCGCCCGATCCGTTCGTCCTCGGCAAGCGATGCCCCCAACTGCCCAAGCAAGGTGAGCGCCCAGACCGTTGAACGATATTTTGGATTGTACCCATGCCCTGGCTTCACCCAGAACCCAGCGGCATCCATCTGTTCTAGCACGGTGCGGATCGGTCCCGTGCGATGCGCCTCAGCCCGTGCCGCCGCCAGTTCCGGCGCGTCCGCAGCGCAGTCCGTCAGATCACGCAACGCAAGATAACGGACCCCGGGATCCTGCGCGTCAAGCAGCCATTCGAGGGCCAATTGATTCCGTGGCTCAAGCCATCCCATCGTGAACTCCTGTGCTGTCTGTTTCGGTCCAACAGCCAACCTACCACCTATCATACCCCGTTTGTGTCCGTCGCCACCAACGAATATTCTCGTCGGGTCACGGCACCGCCGTGTCCGTCGCCACCAACGAAGATTCTCGTAGGGTCACGGCACCGCCGGTGTCCACGCACACCTACAAATGCTCCCAAAATCTGCAACACACCCCCGCATCCACCAGTCGTAGATACTTCGCACATACTGTGCTAGACTGTAGACAGCTCCTCTGGAATCACCAGGTGAACCTAAATGGCGAAGTCACGCCGCCATCGCCAGTCAGGTCAGGCTCCCAGTCCATCGGCAGCGAGGCCTTCATTGCAGCCTACACATAACAAACCATTTCCCATATTTGGGATCGGCGCGCCCGCTGGTGGACTGGAAGCAATCGAGTTGTTTCTAGCCCCGTGCCACCGGCATGCGGGATGGCTTTCGTGATCGTGCAGCATCTCGACCCCACGCGTAAGGGTATCATGCCGGAGTTGTTGCAACATGCCACCCGGATGCCGGTGGCACAAGTGGAAGACTCGACGACCGTGCGACCAGGGTGCGTGTATGTGATTCCGCCCAACACGGACTTATCAATCCTGAACGGAACACTTCACCTGTTGGGCCCGACGGCGCAACAGGTGCTACGCTTACCCATCAATTTTTTCTTTTCAGCGCTCGCCAAAGATCAGGGAGAGTCAGCCATCGGCGTCATTCTCTCGGGATGGGCGCGGACGGCACATTGGGGACGCGTGCCATCAAAGATGCATCCGGTGTTGTACTGGTGCAGGAACCAGCGTCTGCCAAATTCGACAGCATGCCTAGAAGTGTCATCGATGCCGGTCTTGCCGATATTGTCGCGCCGCCCGGTGAGTTGTTTAGCCGGCTTGTCGCGTACAGTAAGCAGGCGTCTGGGTTACGGCGGTCAGAGCCTGTGCTGCGTGCGGCGGATCAAAGCGAATTGGCAAAAGTCATCATTTTGCTCCGCACACGTACAGGCAACGATTTTAGCTGGTATAAGAAAAGCACACTCTATCGCCGCGTCGAGCGGCGCATGGGAATTCATCAGCTCGATCGCATCGCGCACTACGTGCGCTATTTGCAGGAAAACCCGCAGGAGCAAGACCTCCTCTTCAAGGAACTCCTGATCGGGTGACAAGCTTTCCGCGACCCCGAAGCCTGGGCGACGTTACAGTCGCATGTGTTGCGACCACTCTTGGAGAATATGCCCGAGGGCGGCCAACTTCGAGCTTGGACGCCCGGGTGCTCCACCGGCGAAGAAGCCTATTCGTTGGCCATGGCCTTCAAGGAGGTAGTGGCCGACGTTGCGCATTCAGGCGCCTGCTCGCTCCAGATTTTCGCGACGGACCTGGATCGCGACGCGATCGAAAAGGCACGCAAAGGCGCCTACCCCTCAACCGCTGTCAGTGACCTGTCACCAGAGCGACAGCAGCGTTTCTTTGTCAAGGAAGAAGACGGCAGCTATCGCGTCACCAACGAAATCCGCCAAATGGTCACGATCGCTCCGCAGAACGTGATCCTGGAGCCGCCGTTTACGAAGTTGGATATGCTGGTCTGCCGCAATTTGCTGATCTATCTGACGCCAGAGACACAAAAGCGTCTGCTTACGCTCTTTCACTACAGCCTAAATCCAGGTGGCTATCTTTTTTTGGGCTCTGCCGAAACCGTGGGCAGCCAATCCGACCTCTTTGAGGCGATCAACACCAAATTGCGTCTTTACAGGCGAAAACCGAATGTAGTGCGCCTTGAGGCGGGTGGATCTGCTACGCCAGTATTCCCACTGGTAAACATGCCACGCGAGGAGAAAGTGATGCCGTCAACACCCAACCTGCAGGCGTTAACTGAGGGTATCCTCCTAAACTCATTTACCCCACCTGCAGTGTTGACCAATGCCAATGGCGACATTCTTTATGTCAACGGACGCACGGGAAAATACCTAGAACCCGCTGCAGGGCAAGCCAATTGGAATATATTTGCCATGGCCCGTGAGGGTCTGCGCGCCCCACTACTCAACGCTATGCGTAGGATAGCGGATCAACAAATGGTCACGCTAAGCAACGTAAAGGTGAAAACCAACGGCGACGTTGAACTCGTGGATGTCCTTGTTCAACCCCTGCGCGAGCCCGAAGCGCTACGTGGAACGCTTCTGATCATCTTCAGAGATGCATCGGCGCCCGCCAAAACCCGAGGGCGCGGAAAGGCTTCCGGCGACGCCCACGTTGAAATGAATGTTGATGCCAATGTCGAAATGATCACACTACGCGCGGAACTCCAAACTGCGCGTGAAGAGATGCAGACGTCGCAGGAGGAATTGCGCTCGGCAAATGAGGAACTCCAATCGATCAATGAGGAGCTGCAATCCGCAAATGAGGAGTTGACGACATCGAAGGAAGAGATGCAGTCCTTGAACGAAGAACTGCACACGGTCAATGCCGAACTTGTGGTTAGGGTTGACGAGCTGTCGCACACCAATAACGACATGAAGAACCTACTTAACAGTACGGATATCGCCACGCTCTTTCTGGATGACAAACTCAATCTGCGTCGCTTCACGACACAGGCATCTAAGTTGATCAAGCTGATTCCAGGGGATGTGGGCCGCCCGATCACGGACATCGCGTCGAATCTAGTCTATCCGTCATTGGCCGAAGACGTTACCGAGGTTTTACGCACGTTGGTGTTTGCCGCGAGAGAGGTCATGAGCCAGGACGGTCACTGGTATGGCTTGCGGATCATGCCCTACCGCACCTTAGAGAACAAGATTGACGGCGTCGTGATCACAATTCAAGACATCTCAAACATCAAGGCTCTCGAAACTGAGGTGCGTCTGCTCAGAGAAGCGTCCGCCGAAGGGGTCCGCAACCATGAGTGATATAAGTGGCCGCCGCAACGACCTAACACAACTACGATCGAACGCCGAGGATAGGCTGAGAACGGAAGACCTTGACAACCGGGCAACTTCGATGGACAGCGATTATGTGCGCCTTGCGCATGAACTCCAGGTCCATCAGGTCGAACTTGAGCTACAGAACGAAGAACTCTTGCGCACCGCAGTTGAGCTCGAGCAGAGCCTGAGCAAATATGCCGATCTTTACGACTTTGCACCCATCGCCTACTTCGTTCTCGATGAGGCCGGGGTGATCTGCGAGGTAAATCTCACCGGCGCCAGCTTGCTGAATACCGAGCGCGGGCAATTGATTGGTCGCAACTTTGGTAGTTTTGTGGCGAAAGACACCGTGCCGAGCTTTTTTGCCTTCGTTCGAGACACGCTCAGCCACGATTACGACAGGTTTGCGAGCTTTCGCTCGCCGGCACAGAGGGTCCGATCCGAACCATGCGTCGATGCCATACGCATCGATAGCCCAGAACAGGCGCTCTGCCGGATGGCGCTGGTAGACATCACGGATCGCATTCAAAAAGAACAGGAGATCATTCGACTCAACAATTCCTTGGAACAGCGCGTGCTTGAGCGCACCTCCGCACTGGCAGCTTCCAATGATGCACTCGAACGCGCCCTGTTGGCGAAAACTGACTTTCTGGCTACGGTTAGTCATGAATTGCGTACACCGCTCACCGGCATCCTGGCGATGACGGAAGCATTGCAGGCCTTGGTCTATGGCAACTTGACGGAGAAGCAGATGTATTGCGCCGAAAGGATTGAATCCAGCGGCCTGCACTTGCTTGCCCTGATCAATGACTTGCTTGATATGTCCGTCACCGACGCCGGTCAACTCACGCTCCATCTCTAACGCTTTGGCGTCGAAGAAGTGTGCTTGGCATCCATCCAGATGGTGGCCGAAGTCGCAAAGCGTAAGGGACAACAATTATGGACGAGCGTTGACCCCCCCGGTCTAGGGCAGGTCAATGATCGCCGCCGAGTTCAGCAGATTCTCATCAACCTGCTCAACAACGCCGTCAAATTCACGCCCGAAGGCGGGGAAATTGAATTGAAGGCGTGGATTGATCGCGAATCACAGATGGTCGTCTACAGCATCCAAGACACCGGCATTGGCATTGCCGCGGACGATATTCCCCGCATTTTTCAGCCATTCGTCCAGTTGGACACTGGCCTAACGCGCAACTATGGCGGCACGGGGCTGGGCCTGGTGCTCGCGCGCCGCATGGCAGAATTATGCGGTGGTCAGATCGGTGTAGAAAGCGCCATTGGGCAGGGCAGCCGCTTCTACGTGACCGTACCGCAATTGACGCTGGCGAGTGACTGAATCACCTCACGCCGCTCAGCACAAATGCACACCGCAGGCGGCAAGCGCAATGCCTGGGAAGCCTGGCGTCAAGCCGTACCAAGGAACCCCGGGCGGGCAACCGCACCCGTGGCTGGCGCACTCGGCAGTGTCACCGTAAACCGGCTGCCCTCGCCGGGCGCACTCTCCACCGCGATTTGCCCGCCAAGCCGGCTCACCATCTGATACGCATAGGCCAGCCCAAGCCCCACCCCCTCATAGCGCCGGCCAAGCCCACCGTCCAACTGCACAAACGGCCGGAAGATGCGTTCCTGGTCGCCAGGTTCAATGCCGATGCCGGTATCCCAAACGGTCAGGTAAACGACTTCGTGATCCCGCGTGAACTTCAACCCGACGCTGCCGTGCTCAGGCGTGAATTTCACGGCATTGTCGATCAGACGCTGCAAGACCTGAATGATGCCATTGGCATCGCTGAGGATCTCCAGATCATCCGGCTCGATCTGGACGCTCAACTTCAGTTGCCTGGCCTCGGTGCGGGCACGGACGGTACGCAAACTGAGGGCGCCAAGTTCCAGCAGCCGGCACGGTTCGACCTGGATTGGGGCCGTGTCCGCCAGCAATTCAGCGTAACTCAGAATACTGTTGACGGTTGCCAACAGACGATCGCCGCTCTCTCGGATTTGACGCACGTAGCGCAGTTGCCGCTCGTTCAATTGGCCGCTGACCTGCATTTCCAACGCGTCGGCCATGCCAAGTACGCCCGTGAGCGGGGTGCGCAGTTCATGACTCACCGTGGACAGGAATTCATCTTTCAACCGCTCGGCCCGGCGCAATTCAAGAATCGCCGCCTCCAGCTGGGCCGTCCGTTCGCGCACCCGCGCTTCGAGCGTAGCATTCAGTTCGCGAATCTCATCCTCTCTGGCCCGTCGTTCTGTTGCATCACGTGTCACGCCATATGCCAATAGACGGCCAGTCTCGGGGTCAATATAATAACGACCCACCACATCGGTCCACACAGTGGTGCCGTCGTGGCGCGGCTGTTCGATTTCGTTCAGTCTTTGCACAATTTCCTCGCCGGCAAGGAACGTGGAATCTCAATCGCCATTTGTTTCATCAGCACTGCCTGCGATTCCGGGTGATTGCCTCAAGTGCCGTCTGCGAAAGCACCTCATCGACCGTATACCCACGGAGGCGCTCAACCGATGGACTCACGTAGGTGAACCTGCCACTTTCAACATCCATGACCCAGACCACATCCAACATATTTTCGGCAAGCAAACGATACTGCCGTTCGCTCTGCCGCAGCTCTGCCTCGATCCGCTTGCGGTCAGCAATGTCGCGTGCGCTGGTCGAAATCCCGATCACGATGCCCTTGTTATCTTTCACCGGTGACACAGTCAGCGAGACATCAAGCACTCTGCCGTCTTTGCCGATACAGATGGTGTCGATACTCTTCATCGGCTCGCCGCTTCGGACCTGGGCAAACAGCGCTTGCAACTCCGGTTTGCCCTGCGCCGGCAGCAGGCTCACCACATCCTCTCCGATCACCTCAGCAGCCTTGTAACCGTATAGACACTCGGCGCCCTGATTCCAACTGGTGATCCTGCCCTCAAGATCCTGGCCGACAATGGCATCGTGAGACGACTCCACAATTGCCGCGAGTTGCGCCTGGGCAAGTTCAGCCTGCTTACGCTGCGTGATGTCGAGGTCAGTGCCCACCATGCGCAGTGGCTTACCTTCCGAGCTCCATTCGACCACCTTGCCCCGGTCAAGGTTGTAACGATAGGGGCCGCTACAGGTGCGCAAACGATTCTCGCATTCGTACGTGACCGTGTGTCCGTCAAAATACTCCTGCAGTGTGCGCTCCACCAACGGCCTATCGTCGGGATGCACGATGTTGCGCCAGGAGTCGATATGCGCAGTAAAGTTGTCACGGCTGTAGCCAAGTTGGCGCAGCCACTGATCACTGAAGAACACTTCACCCGATTGGATATTCCAATCCCATACACCCTCACTCGTTGCATCCAATGCAAATCGAAGCCGTTCCTCGCTCTCCTTCAACTCCTGTTCGGCCTGTTTGCGGTCGGTGACATCTTGCGACACTCCGACAAAACCGAGATATTTGCCGGCAGCATCGCGGAGGGCACTGCCTTGCGTGCGCAGGTGACAAATTTTACCATCGTTGCGGCGGACCGAGCGGTGTTCAACCACGAATGGCCCGGCCCCCAGCTTGGTCTCCTCCAACAATTTCTGTATGTTTGGACGGTCTTCCGCCACGACAAACGCCCAGGGATCATGTATGTCCGCGGCCCCCACATCTTCTATGCCATGAATGCGTAAAAACCCCTGTGAGAGCGTGATTTGCCGCTGCTCAGAGTCCCACTCCCAGGAGCCAATCTTGCCTACTTGCTCGGCGTACTGCATCAGAGCCTGTTGTTTTAGCAGTGTCAGTTCAGCGAGTTTCGACTCGGTAACATCAAGCACCAACGCCACACTCCCGGAGAACACGCCCGCTCGATCCAGCAGGGGAATGGTAACAACCAGGGCCCAAACCTTGCCGCCCGTGCGATTGACGAATTGGAACTCGTGTGTCTCCTGGATGCCCTGTTCGCGGCGCGCCATCAACGCTTGCGCAAGTTGAATTCCTTCCTCGTCCATGAAATGCGCGATGGGAAGGCCAAGCATCTCCGCAGGCGAGCAGCCCAACATCTGCGCCAGCGCCCGGTTCGCATACGTCGTTTGCCAGTCGCGATCGACCAACCAGATTCCCTCCGTGGTGCCTTCAATCAAAAATTGGTGCAAGATGTCCTGGATATGGGGATCACTGCTTGCATGCAGCGCAGTGGGCGGCTGCTGGGGGCCGTCAGCGGGTGGCATTCGCTGGCGCATAAGAAACTGGTTGATCAGATCATGGCAGCGTTCGAGATCGGTACACTGGCTGGCGGCAACCAGCAACTCCAGCCCCAGAGAATGTGGTGGGGCATGAAGGGGTGCAGCAATGTCATCTATTGGCATGGGTGGTTCCTTTCCGCATCCATCATAGATCTAAACTATGGTGATTGCTAGGGGTAGAATATACACATCATGAAACACGCAACACGAACCATGTCCCGCAACCTCTGCGCCTGGATGGAGTCCTCACTGGCGGGCTTCGGCGTTGCGGCGCACCGTGCGCCAGGCTTGTGGTGGCGTGATCCCGGTGGTTCCGAAATCTATCTCGGCGCGGTGATCACGGATAGGGACACAACAGTGGAGGAACTGGCCAGGGAGCTACAGACCGTGCAAACGGGCTGGCATGGGGACGAGTTCTATCTGTATGACTGCTGGGGTACGCGAGATCTGACAAATCTAGGTTTCGAACGCGTCGTCAAGAATCCCTGGTATCTGCGCCTGCCTGGCGTTGTGGCGCCGCTGCGCCTTCCCGACAGCATCACCCTGGAACGCGCCGTGAGCGCCGCAGGATTGGCGGAATTTGAAGCGGCGTCGTGGATGGGTTTTGGGGACAGCGATGAACCCCTCGCCGGGCGTGCAGCGTTCAGTATGCATCCGATCTCCACGCTCGACTACGCAAACATGCACTATCTGATCGTGCGCTGCAACGGTGAAGTGGCGGCCGGTGTAATCGCGCAGGTCACCGAGGAGATGGTCGGCATTTATGGGCTATCGACGGTGCCCCGCTATCGCCGCCGCGGCTATGCGCGAGCATTGGTCCACGCCTGTGTCGCGCTGCGTCCCGACCTGTCCACAAGCGTCTTCCCCGACCCGCCCACCGTGCCGATCTACACCGACCTGAGCTTTTTCATCGGCGGCGAGATCGCGCTGTGGCGCTCGACATCAGAATAACGGTCTTATGAATACCCCCCGATGAATTGACCACCTTTGTCGCCAAACAAAGACAGCATTCAGCATGGCCTGCGCCGCAGACCTTACGAGAATCTCGCGCACCTGTAATCTGGGCAAGATCCCCTACCGTGATCTATCATAGGGGTGCAGTGCGGCAGCAACAGTGCGCCCGCTGCCGGGAATTAGCACCGTCATCCTCACACCTCGACGCAGGCGCCACCATGCAACTGATCGACGCATTCTCAAAGGTTCTCCCCGTCATCCTGCTCTTCGCCCTCGGCGCCTTCTTCCGGCGCACGCACTTTCTGGCGGAGCACACCATTCAGGACATCAAACGCCTGGTCGTCAACGTCACCCTGCCGGCTGTGCTCTTCCTCGCCTTCTCGTCCGTGACGCTCGAACCGCAACATCTGCTCGTCGTCGCCATCGTCTTGCTGGCCTGTAGCGCCGTGCTGTTTGCCGGGCGCTTCCTCCATCCGCTTGCCGGCACGCGTTCACCCTATCTGCCCCCCCTGCTGACCGGTTTTGAGGCTGGGATGATGGGCTATGCCATCTTTAGCGCAGTCTACGGTGCGGAAAACGTCTTCCGCTTCGCCGTCGTCGACCTGGGCCAGGTGATCTTCGTCTTCTTCGTGCTCGTGCCCTTCGTCCAGCGCCAACACAGCGGCGCATCGTCATTCGGCGCGACGGTGCGCTCCTTCTTCAAGACCCCGGTCATCGTGAGCATTTTTGGGGATCCTCTTCAACCGGCAGGGTGATGCCGGCACTGACGGGATGGTCGTTGACCGCCTCCGTCTTTAAGACACTGGAGATGCTGGCCGCGGTCACGACGCCGCTGATCGGGATCGTGATCGGTTACGAAATTCAATGGCAGCGCACCAACCTGGCGGCGCCGCTGCGCACGATCGGCGTGCGGCTGGCCATTTGGGTCACGGCCGGCATCTTGTTCAACGCGCTGGTCGTCAGCCGCCTCTTTCCAGGCGATGTCACGATTCAGGCCGCAGTCATGACCCTGTTCGTGCTGCCGCCACCGTTTGTGATTCCACTCTTCATGCGGAATGCGCCGGTAGATGACCAGGCGTATGTCGTCAACACCCTTTCGCTGGCCACCATCGCCACCCTCGTCGCGTTCACCGCAGTGACGCTGGTCTTTCCAGCGTAGCCTGGGTCTACTTCTTCGTCCGTAACATCCACCAGAAGAAGACCATTTGCATGATAAAAAACGCCAGGCCAATCCCGGCGGCGACTGGCAGCCACGCAATCTTCATTGCAAGCGCCCAGTATGCGGCCGCCGTGCCCGCCATGATGCAGGCCAACACCGCAATTTGCAGTGCACTGAGAAAGGTGACGCTGGTCAACTTCAATTTGGGCGGCATACTCTTGCCACGCCAGGCAAACGCCGCTTCGAGGTCGGGCAGCCCAGGATGCTGGATGTAATAGTCTTTGATGCGGTTCATGGCGCCAACACTCTCATACCAGGCATTGCGGAGCCGTGCGAGTTGCAGGAGCGTGAACAACCCGTACAGGCTCAAACCGGCGAACAGAAAGAAGAAGGCCCAGATAAAGTTGGTCTGCACCACGCCGTCATCCAGCGTCGTGAAGACTGCAGCAATAAAACTGGCCACTGAGACCAGGTAAAAGGTCGAAACCCGTGACCGATCTTCGTTCGCCTGAAACGCAGTCTGGGCGATGTACTGGTATTCCGCGATCAGGATGCTATTGGGATCGAGGTCTTCTGGTGCTTTGGCGGGATCATTCATAGGTCAATTTCTGCCTTGCGAAATAAAGTGGGTCGCTAGGAATGCGGACATCGCTCCGCCCTCCGCGTCGAATCATACGCGACTCTCACACCACCACCAAAAGCCAACGCGGAGGCGCAGAGGGTGCGGAGGAAACGCGGAGAGGAAAGAGAAGAGAGATGCGAGAAGTAAGAATCGACTGTCTCCCCGTCTCCCCGTCTCCCTGTCTCCCTGTCTCCCTGTCTCCCTGTCTCCCTGTCTCCGCGAACTCCGCGCAACCTCCGCTTCTCCGCGTTGATCTTTTCCTCCTTGTGCGCTCTACTACCACTCCACCTCCCCTCTCACCCTCCCCCTCCGCCAGACGTTCCCCAACTCCTCCCGGCATCTTGATCCGCAACGGCAACGGCGTCCCGACCACGGTCACCTCTACGCCACCATCAGCAATCGCCGTGCGCCACTTAATACTCTGCCCATCTCGAAGCACGATCTCCCCTGCGCCAGGCTCACCGGGATACACCATCAGCGTCAGCACCTCCGCCGCAAGGTTTGGCCCAACACCGTCACCCAACTCACCCCACTCCCCCAGATTGAGCGGGATGACCGCCCCTCCACGCACAAAGACCGGAATCCGATCCCACGGCGCCGGCACATCATGCCATTGCCCACCATTCACCGCCGCTCCGGTCCAAAAGTCCCGCCAATCTCCCTGCGGCAGGTAGACCCTGCGCACCGTCGCCCCTTCTTCAACGACCGGGCAAACCAGCAAATCCCGCCCCAGGCAGTACGCATCCTCCACCCGCCACGCAATGGGATCATCCGGGAAGTCGAGCAGCAACGGGCGCATCATGGGTTCGCCCTCCGCCACAGCGTACGCAGCTTCATTCTGCAAATAAGGCAGCAAGCTCATCCGGATGTTGGCAAAGCGGCGATAGCCCGGGATCACCCCGCTCATCGCCGCTATGCTCCTGCACACGCCAGGGCGTGCGATCCTTCGATGGCTCCCCCGGCGGCGTATACTCGCTGTGATACTGCATGATCGGGCAGAAGGCCGCCATCGCCGTCGCCCGCAGGTAGAGTTCAGCCGTCGGAAGGGCCTGGCTAAAGCCGGCAATGTCCCACCCCCAGAACAGGATGCCGCCAAGCCCCGCCGTGAGCCCGGCGATAAGCGAACGCCGGAATGCCTCCCAAGATGAATTCTCGTCGCCCTCCCAATGGAGTGGGAAAGCGCCCGCCCCCGCGTAGCCGGCGCGGCTAAAAATGATGGCATCCCCGTTGCGCCTGGCCCGCGCAAACCGGTAATAGGCGCCGACATAGAGATTCGGATAGGCGTTGACCAGTTCGCTGCCGGTGGTTCCGTCAAAGGCAACAATATCGCTGCCCTGCAGATGTTCGCCGCCGTCGGTCTTGAAGCCATCAACGCCGATCTCGTCCAACAAGTACGCGCGCTTGGACAACCACCAGGCCGCAGCCGCCGGATTCGTGAAGTCCGGGATCGGCGCCTGATTGAACCAGAAGGCCGGGTTGCGGTACACGCTCCCATCCTTGCGCCGGATGACGTACCCCTGTTCGATGGCGTAGGCGACGTCGGCGTCGTGCTGAGCACTGGGTTCGTCACCCTGCTTCAACGCGGGGATCTGCCAGAGCAGCAGCCGGATACCCGCGGCATGCAGGTCGTCAACCATCCGCTTGGGGTCGGGCCAGGGACCAGCCGCAGGGTAGGTGAAGTCGGCCAGCCGCGGCGCCCGGTCACCGGACCGCGGCGTAAACTGCGCACCGTTCCAGGTATAGAAGGTAATCTCGTCGCTCCACGCCTCGATCACGAGCACAGTCGCTGGGATGCCGTGCTGTCTTGTCATGGCAACTTCGTGCTCGACCCGCGCCTGGTTGTTCCACTCGTTGCTGCTCATCCACGGGCCAAAGACCCAGGCCGGAGGCGGTGCATCGGGCCGTCCGGTCAGCGCGTCAGGTCACGCACCACCTTGAGCGGCGGGCCTGCCAGGAAATCGACGGCAACCTGTTGCCGCATGACCGCACATCGCGAGGCAGCGCCAGCGGTCTGGAACCGTGCGGCCCAGGTCATAGGCGACGTACCCCGTTCCTTCGACCAGACAGCCATAGCCCTGGTTCGAAAGAAAAAACGGCATGGGAATATACGTCCGGTTGCCATGGTTTTTGTACTGCTCGTACACCACCGAGTAGAGCGCCCGCCCACGCTGATCCAGTGCGCTAAAACGCTCGCCAAAGCCCACCAGCGCTTCATCCGCCTGCAGTGACCCCGTCAGTTCGCAACCGACCAGCCGGCCGTCCCCTTCTTCCAACCAGCGCAGCCGGAGCGCGAGTGCAGGTGCGTCGCCGCCAGGATGAAAGGTGATCAATCCGGTCTTTGGGGAGATGGCCATCGTACAGCCGCCGGTAGCTACCTCAACGGTTGGGTCTGCGGGCGCCGCAGCGTCGGGCACAGGCGTGTCGGCCAGCGCCAGTTGAATCACGCCGGTAGCGCCACGCCGCCGAATCCGAAACATGGCCCGCGGTTGCCATGGCTGTCGAGCGTGGCAAGCCGGAACCCATCCTCCATGCATTCGACGGCCGAACAGGCAGCCAGTGTGCACCACCGGCGCGCCACAAAAACGAAATGCGCAGACTCCAGCCTGACCGCCCAGCTCGCGACGACCAGTACTCGACCTGGTCCCCGCCTCGACCACGCCCATTTCGGCCAGCCAGCGGTCAAAATCAGTCTAACGCGCCAGGGCGCGGCCGCCGATGGGCGGTTGCTGCCTCCCATTGCGCACCCAGTGCAGCGCAACCTCGGCGCCACGGTTGCCCGGTTTCGTCAGAAACCCGATGGTCACCATGTCCCCGCCCACCGGATCGCGCGGGACGCGTTCTTCCATCTCAACGAAGTAATGGGCGCCGGCGCCATGGGGTGCATGGAGAATAGTCAGGCTTTGGGATGCAGTCTTAGTCATTGGGCGGTGTGCTTTGTTTATCTGGCTGTGAATCAAGAATTACGAATTACGATCTCGGATCCTTCGATGCAAACCCTGCAGTGTGTGCGCCAAATCACGAATTCGTAATTCGTAATTCGTAATCCGTCCCTGATCGCAGCCCAAAGCCCCTCGATCTCCGTCTTGGCCTGATCCAGCGCCTCTTGCGGGGTGATCGCGCCGCTCTTGGCCTGTTCCAGCAGCAGGTTCACCGCATCCTGCATCTGGCTCTGCTTCTCGATCACCGGCGGCGTCACCAGGCTGTCCAGCGCCTGCGAAGACAACTTCACGCGAGGCCGGCGGTTCGATGGCCAGCCACTCGTCGAACAGCGCCTGGTCGTTGAGCGCAGGCAGTTCCCAACTGGACGCCACGCGGATCTTGGCCGCCTCGGGGCTGCCGGTGAAGAATTCAGCCCACTTGTAGGCGGCTTCGGGGTTCTTGGAGTCCGCAGAAACCGCGACGCCATTCGAGAAGAAGTGGTGCGCCTTTTGGGTATTGCCCGGCTCCAGCGCGATGTCCCATTGGAATGGTGCATCGGCAAAACCGCTGAACATCCAGATCCCGGTGCGCAGCATAGCCAGTTTGCCCTGCTTGAAGAGGTCGCCGTCGGAGACGCCCGCCATCTCGGCGTCGGTCGGGGAGATATGATAGGTGTTGATCTTGTCGATCATCCAGGTCAGGGCTTCGACGCAGCCGGGCTGGTTGATGGTGACCTCGGTGCGGTCGGCGCTCAGCACGCTGCAGCCATTCTGCGCCACGGTCTTGTAGAACTCCCAGAACTGGACGGGGCTGAACTCGCCCCACACGCCTGCCTCAGCATTGGTCAACTTCTGGGCGGCATCCAGTTCTTCCTGCCAGGTCCAGTCGGCGGTTGGGTACTCTACACCGGCGGCGTCGAACAGATCCTTGTTGTAGTAGAGTACGACGTTTGAGAAGCTTTCGGGCAAGCCATACTGCTTGCCGTCCAGGCTGAACGCCTTGTAGGCGAGCGGATAGAACTTCTCGACTGCGGCGGGATCCGCTTCCGCCATCGGGGTCAAATCCTCAAGACGCCCTTGCTGGCATAGGAGACAAAGTTCTCATAGTTGAGTTCGAAGGCGTCCGGCGCCGTGCCACCGGCGATCAGCGTCTGCAACTTGGTGAAGTATTGATCAAACGGCGCGGTCTCCACTTTGACGGTGATGTCCGGATTCGCCGCTTCAAAAGCCGCGACCATCGCCTCGATGTCCTTCATGTGGTCGGGCGCCGCCGAAAACGTGAAGTATGTGATCTCGGACGTTGACGGGGCAGCGGCTTCGCCGCCCGTGGCCGCGGGCGCTACTGGTGCGACGGCGGTGCAGCCGGCCAATACCAGCGCCAACACCAAACCCAGGATAGTGAACAGAAGGAAAGAACGGTACGCATTGAGACCTCCACGAAATATGGAAACGGAAATCGGTCAAACTGCCTTGAGACACTCCGTACTGCAGCGGGCGAGCAACCAGGCGCCACACCTCCTCTTAATGGATCAGAACGCTATTTCAAACCGCTCAGCGCAACGCCGCGAACAAACGCGCGCTGGGCAACCAGATAAGCCAGGATGATCGGCGTAATGCTGATCACGGCGCCGGCCATGACCATGCTCCAGTCGGTGGTGAAGCGCCCATGCAGCAGCGCCAGGCCCACCGGCAGCGTCATGAGGCGCTCGTCGCGCGTGATGAAAAGCGGCCACAGGAAGTTGTTCCAACTGCTCATCATAGCAAAGACGGCAAGCGTAGCGATGGCCGGGCCGATCATCGGGACCACGACATGGCGAAAGACGGTCCAATGATTGCCGCCATCGAGAAACGCCGCCTCTTCATATTCACGTGGCACACTGAGCATCGCCTGGCGCAGCAAAAAGGTGCCAAAGGCGCTGACCAACCCCGGTGCAAAGATCCCTTGATAGGTGTCCACCCACCCGATCCGCTGCATCATGATAAAGAGTGGCGTAATCGTCACCTGCGACGGCACCATCAGCGTCGCCAGATAGAGTAGAAAGACGGCATTCCGCCCGCGCCACTGCATGCGCGAAAAGGCATAGGCCGCCATGAGCGAAGTGATCAACTGCGATGTCACACTGATCACCGTGACGACGAGACTGTTGCCAAACATGCGCGCCAATGGCACGGTCTCCATCACCCGCCGGTAGCTCTCCAGCGTGGGCTGGCTGGGGATGATCTCTGGCGGTACGGTCAGGGCCGCGCCCGGCGCTTTGAGCGAAGTCGTCAACATCCAAAGGAACGGCACGACCATCACGGCGCCGCCGATGGCAAGCAGCAGATAGCGCATCGTCTTCAGCGCAATGCCGCGCGCCGCCGGCGAACCACCTCGAGTTTCAGGTGCAGTCTGTGCAATCACCGGTTCAGACATCGAAAGCACCCATCTTCTGGACGCGGAACTGCACAAGCGTTGCGCCCAGCACCAAGACAAACAACACCCACGAAATCGCGGCGGCGTACCCCATCTCGCCATAGCTGAACGCATGGCGGACGATCTGCTCGACCAGCACCGATGTCGCGCCGGCAGGGCCACCCTCCGTCATCACCCACACCTGGTCAAAGACCTGGAAGGAATTGATCAGCGAGATGATGATTACGAAGAAAGTGGTGGGCGCCAGCAGCGGCAAAGTGACATGACGGAACCGCGCCCAGTAGTTCGCCCCATCCAACGCCGCCGCCTCGTAGTAGTCATTGGGGATGGCCTGCAGCCCAGCCAGGAAGAGCACCAGCACAAAGCCGAGATCCTTCCACACGCTGGTGATGATGATGGCCGGCATTGCCCAGTCCGGGTCAAACAGCCAGCCGGGACCGGTGATGCCAATCAGGCTGAGCGCATAGTTGATCAGACCAAAGCGCGGGTTGAAGAGCCAACTCCACAACAACGCCACCGCCACCCAGGACGAGACAACTGGAAAGCCAAAGACGGTACGCACAGCGCCGATCCCGCAAGCCGACGTTGAGGCCAGGGCCATCCCCAAGCGCACAGACCACGAACACCGGCGGCGTCAGCAGATCCCACTCATACAAAGTAAGCACCAGCGACGCCAAAATTGGGATGATCGTGAAAATAGACAGGCCTAGGAGACCAGGGAGCAAGAACAAGGCCACCCACCCTGTCTTCCGCCAACCTTTTTCACCGACCATAGGGCGCCTCCGGGCGGAAGCAGGTTCGCAGGAAGGAAAGGGGAAGAGCCAACGCAGACTGCCAACGCAGAGGCGCAGAGATCTCGCAGAGAACGAGAGCAAACCAGCTTCGCAGGACTTGCTGTGTCTTGCTGCTGTTTCTCAGTTCTCGTGGTCATTTTCATCTCTGTCTCCCTGTCTCCCTCTCCCAGTCTCTCCTGTCTCCCTCGTCTCCTCCCAGTCTCCTGTCTCCCTGTCTCCCTGTCGTCACCTCTGCCCCCGTCAGCGTCACCCTCTCCTTCTCCTCCCGATGCAGCACCGGCTGGAACAACTCCCCCAGCAACAGGCTCGCCGCCCCGCGCGCCCAGCCGTCATCGCCCCAGGGTTCCGTGACGATCGTCACGTCGTCGCGCAGCCCCCCGAAGCAGGTGTCATTCAGCGCTTGCTCAAAGGTGGGGAGGATCAAATGACCGGCGACCGCACCCTCGCCCCCAATGATGATGCGCGCCGGATTTAGCACGTTGACCAGATTTGCCACCGCAGTCCCCAGGATGCGGCCGGCATTCCGATAGATGGCGATGACCTGTGGATCACCCTGCACGGCCAACGGATAGACCTCGGCGGGACGTACTTCGCGGCCAAGCGCGGCCGATGCCTGCCGGGCGAGCGCCGGATCGGAAACGTAAGCCTCCAGGCAGCCATGCTTGCCGCAGTCACACAGAGGGCCGTCGGCCTGCACATTGATGTGACCGAATTCCCCGGCGCCGCCGCCAGCGCCGCGGTAGAGCCTACCGTTGAGGATCATGCCAAGCCCAATCCCACGTCCCAGGCTGATGACCAGAAAATCGGTGACACCGCGGCCTGCGCCAAACCATTGTTCGGCGACAGCCAGGGCATTGACGTCATTGTCAACCACGACCGGGATATTGAGCCGTTCCTCCAGCATCTGCGCCAACGGCAATTCATGCCAGCCAAAATAGGTGGCGAAGCGCACGACTTCCCGCCGCCGGTCCACCACACTCGCCATGCCCATGCCAACCCCAAGGATGGGCGCGCCATTGGCTGCGCCGGCAAGGGCGTCGACAGCATGGACGATCGAAGCGATGATAGCCTCGGGTTGATGAGCAACTATTGGCGCTCGATGGTGGGCAACGACGCTTGCGCTCAGGTCCGTGAGGACGGTGATGGCCGTTGTTTCGGTGAGTTTCACGCCGACCACGTAGCCGGCGCGCGGGTTGAACGCGACCAGTACGGGCCGCCGGCCGCCGGTGGAAGCGCCGGTCGACTGCTCGTAGACCAATCCCATCTCGATCAACTGCGCGGTGATCCCGGAGACAGTAGGCAGGCTCAGGTTTGCTTGCACGGCAATTTCGGTACGCGACAGGGCGCCGTGTGAACGTACGATGTCCAGCACCAGAGCCTGGTTGATCTCACGAATGAGATATTTGCTACCCGCCCGCATCGTCAGCATAGTTTATGAGATAACTAAATTAAGTGAGTGAATAAAGTTCAGTATAGCACGTTTTGAGGCGTCAAGTGTTTTAGGCACCGCCGTGTCCCATACGCATCAAGCCAAGGACAAAATCTCCCGCAGAGACGCTGAGCCGCAGAAATGTCGCGCTGGAAGCTCAAAATTGCCGCAAAGACCACAAAGAACGGCACGATAGCGCGCATTTTCTTTGTGGTCTTTGCGCGCTTTGTGGTCGATGATGCTCTTCACTGCGTCCCTGCGTCCCTGCGGGAGACTTCCTTTTGTCTTCCCTTTGCGTCTTTGCGGCTTGGCGGGAGGGTTTGGTCCTTCGCTTGATGCCTATGGGACAGGGGATCACCACCCTGACGGGATGGTGCTCTGACGGGCGGTGGGACGGGATCACCACCCTGACGGGA
>JADJPH010000030.1 GCA_016713335.1 Candidatus Fredericiella danica
TTGATCGACGAGGATCTGGTTGCCATCCGGATCCGTCAGGGTGAAGTAGGCGGGGCCTGTGGTGGTTTCGTCAGCCTCTGCAGTCAACTGCACGTCTTGCGCCTTGAGTTGGCGCTGCAGTTCACGCACATCGGTGAAGGATGCCAGTGGCTGTGCGTTGTCGTCCCAGCCAGGGTTGAACGTGAGAATATTCCCTTCAAACATGCCTTGAAACAGCCCAATGACAGTTGAGCCGTTTTTCAGGATGAGCCAGTTGTCGGCGGCAGACCCGCCGAAGTCCTGGAAACCGAGTTTCTCATAGAACGCCCTGGATGCCGCCAGATCCTTGACCGCCAGGCTGATTGAGAATGCACCGAGTTCCATCTTCTGCTCCTTGTGTAGTGAAATTTTTCGCGCCGTGTCTCTAAAGAATCTCCGTGTGCTGGCCCAGCCACTCGGCAATCTGATCAACTGTCAATGCGCCTCTGGCAACGGAAAGGGCGAGGTCTTCAATTTCAGCGTTTGTTGCCACGAGGCGGCGCCTATTTTGCTGCAGGAAGATGCCAGCAGCTGCAACGCCGACGCGCTTGTTACCATCGATGAAAGGGTGGTTGCGGACCAGACTTGCCATGAGCGCAGCCGCCTTGGCAACGAGGTCAGGATATAGATCCTTGCCGTCAAAGGTTGCCTTTGGGCGAGCAATGGCAGCTTCGAGCAAACCCAGGTCCCGAATACCAGTGGCGCCCCCCGTTTCGGCAATCAATCGTGCATGAATGAAGAGCACTTGGGCCGCAGTCAAGTATATCACTTGGCAAGCGCTTCCAGCGCAGGGCGATAGGCTGCAATGAACTCACTTACCTGCCGGGCGAATTCAGCATCTACACCATCCATTGCTGCGAATTTTGGGGCTGGCTCAATCAGAATTTGCCCACGATCCGTATCGAGTTCCACAGAAACCTCTGCTCCATCGGCCAAACGTAGGGCATCTAACAGCTCTCTTGGTAGCGCTACGACAATACTATTTCCAGTCTTGAAGAGTTTGCGTATCACTATGGTGTTCTCCGTAGCGTCAGGGCAATGGTCTGGTTGTATGTACGACATATATACAACTCATGATATCATATATTCAGGAATTGTGCTTTCGAAAGACAAGTGAGCGATGACGCCGTCTGATCCTATCATCCTGTTGTTTCGCCACAATTTGTGGGCAAACCTCCGGCTGTTCGAGCAATGTGCGGCCTTAACCAGCGAGCAATTGTCTGCCACGATTCCTGGCGCTTATGGCTCGATTGGGGACACGCTGCAGCACATCGTGCGCGCTGAGCAGGGCTACTATGCACGCATCAGCACGGGCCGGCGGCTTGACCGTCCGGAGAATCCTCCGCCGATGACCTTTGCCGAGATGCTGGAGTCGCTCCGGCTCACGGGGGAGGGCTTGATTGAGTGGGCGCCCAGGGTGCAGGCGGGTGACACCGTCGAAATCGACTGGGATGGCGTGCTGCGCGATGTCCCGAAGAGCATCATTCTCACGCAGGTAATCAACCACGCCACCGAGCATCGCGCGCAGGTGATGACGACCATGACCCAATTGGGCATTGAGCCGCCAGATCTGCAAGCCTGGGCCTACTTTGAGGCGCTTTCGGCCTAAGTGCGCTGCGGTTACTCGAGATTGGCGTGGCGGCGCATCATTGCGGTGTTGTCTTGCCGGCGCTGCTCTGCGAGCATGGCGCCGATACAGTCCAGGTAGATCGCAGTCGCCTGTTCCACGGCGTTGGCGAGCGGCAGGCGGGTCGGGTTGGTTGGGTCGGTCTTGACCGACGCTGAGGGCAAGGACGACAACATCGGCGATTTGCGCCAGCGGCGTATCCGCGGCGGAGGTGATTGCGAGCACGCGTGCCCCGAAGTAGCGCGCCTTGCGGGCGAGGTTGACCACGGTTTCGGTGCGCCCGCTGCCGGAAAGCGCGATCAGCAGGTCCTTTTCACCGATGGCGGGCGTCGTGGGGTCACCCACCACATGCGCCTCGAGCCCGAGTTGCATCAGCCGCATGGCAAACATGCGCAGAATCAGCCCGCTGCGGCCCAGGCCGAGCACGAAGATGCGGCGCGCGCCCAGGATGGCAAAGAGCAACGCATCCGCTTCGTCGTCCGTCATGGCGCTGAGGATCGCGTCAACTTCGGTTAGGTCGGTTTGAATCCAGTCAGTCAGGCGCATAGTGGTTGCTCCGGGCGTATTGCGTATCTCGAATTGCGTATCTCGAATTGCGTATCTCGTGGTGAACAGGCGACCTCACCACCGTCCAGGGTAACCGTAGGGACATCGGCATCGCCGTGTCCGGGGTTCATCGACGCCTACCCTTCACCACCGTCCAGGGTAATCGTAGGGACATCGGCATCGCCGTGTCCGGGGTTCATCGACGCCTACCCTTCACCACCGTCCAGGTCGATCGTGGTACGACTCGCACGTTCTTCTCTCACAGTACGAATTTCGGCTTCGATATCGGCTTTAGTCACGTGGTAGCGGGCGGCAGTTTCAAGGATCGATGAGACTGCTGCGTCATAGAGTCTTTCAAGTTCCGCGTCATCCATGAGGCTCAAGTGCGAATAACGTACGAACGCCAATACGTCAGCACGCCGGGATTCAGGTAGTTCAGCCACTTCGTGGAGCAAGGGCTGTTCAAAGTTCGTCATATCGCAATCATACAATGATCTCTGATCTGTGTCATTCGCGACCAATTACAGGCCAATTACAACTAAACGCCGATGCAGTATTCTCATGGAGGTGGTAGGGTTTTAGGCGTAGACCAACCGTGTGCGGATATCTCGACTATCGGCGACCACAAACGATAGAATTGGACCATGATGAACAACCCCTGGCTCGACCTACCCGAAAGCCCTCCCTATGTCCTTCCGTGGGACCACCATGCGATTGTCGTGTTCAACCGGACTGCAGATGAAGCTACGTTGATTCGTCTCGGCATGATGCCTGAACCTTTTCTCGGGAATCCATCGGCGCCGGTCGTGGTGCTGGGATTGAATCCTGGCTTCAATCCGAACGCAACACGGCACGAGTCGGCGGAGTTCTATCAGCTATCGCGTAACAACCTGCGCCACGAGGGCGGCGCGTATCCATTCTATTTGCTGACGCCAAGCCTTAATGTACCTGGTCGGGGTTGGTGGGAACAGCGGCTCGGTAGGTTGATTGAGGCAAAGGGCCAAAAAAGAGTGGCGAATGGGCTACTGTGCGTGGAATATTTCCCTTACCACTCGACCAAGTTTGCGCATGGCAAGGTGCATGTGCCGTCGCAAGAGTATTCATTCGGGTTGGTTCGCGCAGCGATGGTGCGCAACGCGATCATCGTGGTGATGCGTGCCAAGAAATTCTGGTATTCCGAGATGCCGACACTGGCGACCTATGCACGGACGTATGAGTTGAACAGTGCGCAGAACGTCACGATTTCACCAAGAAACTGTCCTGCAGGATGGGCGGAGATTATTGCTGCATTGTAGACGGTGTAGATGGGAAAGATGTGGTGAAATAACTCGGGCGTTTATACTACTTCAGAATCGGTGACGTACACGCCAGCCATGAGGAGAAGAACAGTATGGCAGATGCGACCGAACGTATCTTTCGTACGAAGACTGGCTTATGCCGGGTCACGCAGGAGCAGATCGTTTTAGAGCGAGAGGGTGCGCGGCGCGGTGGCAGCTGGTCTCTTTGGCACATCGATGGGCGTGCATTGGTCACCTATGCAGTGCTGGGCTGCATCATGGTGGGAGTGGGCATCTGGATGCTCTTTCAAGGCTCCACATTTCCCGGTCTGATTTTCTGCTTTCTTGGCATCTATCTTTTCTGGAACATCTTCGCCAGCCGCAACAATTCGGCGACGATGGTGATCAATCGCAGTTCCATCCGTGCGGTTGAAGCACATCCACCTCATCCGCCGGCCACGCGAGGCTACTTCAATCTGTTTTTTGACGAGCAGGGCAAGGAACAAAAGCGCATCATCATGTTGCCGGGTTCGCTGTCCGGTGGTCAGGATGAATACCGAAAGGCGGAGTCGATCCTGCGTGAAGCAGGACTACTCTAGCTCATCGCACAGGCCGCTGCCAGCATCTACTCAAACGCGCACCAGCCACCCTTTACGCTTCCGGATTCCGCCAAAGGTAGCCTTATACGCCAGGATTCAACACAGGTTGCTCTCCGAACCGATGTGTCCTATGCTTGGGCGATGCTGACCATCGATCTCGAAACTGCTCGACGCTTTATTCTGGGCAAACAGGGCCTATGGCCGGGGCGACGCTGGCGCGGTATGGAAGGCACGGCGCCGGCCATGGCCGCGATGGAGTATTTGCAGCTCGACCCGCTGCAAATGATTGCCCGCAGCCAGGACATCGCGCTGCACAGCCGCGTCATCGATTATGCACCTGGTCTCTGGGAAACCGTGGCGTACCAGCAGCGCCAGTTTTTCGACTGGGGAGGTTGGCTGACTGCCCTGCCCATGGCTGAACTGCCGCATTGGCGCGTGGTCATGCAGCGCGAGCGCGACGGTGGACCGGATTGTGATTCGCGCATCTGCAAGATGGGTCTCGACCACACGGATGCCATCGACGAAATGCGCACCATTTTGCGCGAACGGGTGGACGGTCAGCAAGCGCGACTTCGAAAAGGCTGCGCGTACCCGCACGCAGAGTTACCGCGGCCGCAAGGATAGTAGCCTTGCACTGTATTATTTATGGCGCACGGGCGAAGTGATGACACACCACCGCGAAAACTTTGAGCGCGTGTATGCATTGGCGGAAGCCGTTGCACCTGCGCATCTCATTTGTCAAAGCGACGAAGCTGCGGCGGATCGCTTTCTGATCCAAAAGGAGGTCAGCTTCGCCGGTCTTGCGCGGCTGAACCGTACGGCCGATGCGTTCCATCGCGGCATACCGTTTAGCAAGGCAAAGCAGCTCAGCCATGCGCTGCTGGTCGATGGCGATCTGATTGAGGTGCAGGTGGAAGGTTGGAAGGCAGTGCACTACGCGCTCGGACCCGACGCCGCCATCCTTGAGGACTTGAGCGCCGGGCGCGTGCCGGAGTCATGGATGCCGCTGGGGACGACGACGATGGACGAGGTGGTCTTTCTCGCCCCACTCGATCCTGTCAGTGCACGCGGGCGGGCGAAGGTCCTGTTTGGTTTTGACTACGCGTGGGAGGTCTACAAGCCTGAGCCGCAGCGCAAGTTCGGCTACTACGCGCTGCCGGTCCTCTGGGGTGATCGGCTGGTCGCGCGCTTCGACAGTAAGTTCGATCGCGCGACCAGCACATATGTGGTGCTCGGTTTTTGGTTGGAGGATCATCGGCTGGCAGACGACACAGCCTTTGCCGAAGCGCTGGCTACCGGTTTTTTGCGCTTTGCTCGATTCCTCGGTGCGACAAAATTAGATGCCGCCGTTATCAACGAACCGCTGTTGCGCCGGTGTATTGTTGCCCGTACGCTGGTGACGGCAGGCGATTGAAGGCGTCGGTGTCCTGATGCGCACGGTGAAGTCTGGTAAGCGGGGCGTGCGCCGGTGCCGGTCCCGGCCGTGCGCGGCGGTGCGGGCGGGGTTCGGGCTTGCACGTTTGTGTGCTGATGCGCGCTCTGCGTCGCGGCCAACCCGGGTGGCCGTGTCGCGGGCGGGACAACCAGCTTGCGAACGCCTTGGACAGGCTGGTCCCCGGTCCGTGGACAGGCGGCGGGGCACCGGCGGGCCCCGCTTGTCGCTGGCGGAACGCGGGCCGTCGGTGATCCGATTGCGGGTGCACCGCACAATCTGCCGAGCGCTGCGAAAGCATCGAAACGTGGCGCATTCGACCGCGCCTGACACGAACCGGGGAGCCGCTCTGATTCTCCGATTTCGGCGGGCGTCCGCGACTGATCACGACTAGAAACTCCGTTTCCGGATCGGTTCCCGGGCGGCGGGGAGTCGCTTGTGCGTGCCGGTCTCTTGGCTACCTACGCATAGTCAGGGGTCAGTGGTCGCAAGCAGTGGGTAACGCACCTGATCAAGCCAGACCCGCCTCGCAGCCGGGCGCATTTCGGGCGGGTGGTCGCAGACAGCGGCACTGATGGATAGCATGCGGCGAGACAGCGCACGCTTGAACTTTATGCCGCGCCTATCTACGAGGGCGCGCCGAATCGTGTCGGACCAGTTTGAAGAGGCGTTCACACTGTGCCGGGATGCAGACGAGGCCGCGCATTTTGAACAACTGCTCACGGCCGCGGAGCAGGGTAGCTGACACAGTCATCACACTGCGCGCGACTACCGGCGTGCCTACGGAATCTGCGTCCGGCGCTGCAGAATGGGCAGCGTCTACTTGGCGTGGGATGCGGACAAACTGCGCAGTGTCATCGGAAGCCGGCTGCAAAACTGGGGCGGGGGGGGGGGGGGCGCGTGGCGGGGCGGCGGCGGTGCGGCGGGGTGTGGGGGGGCGGGGGCGGGTGGCGCGCCGGCCGTGGGGGGCGCGGCGGTCCGCCGGGGCCGCGGGGGGGGGGCCGTGCTGTGGGTGGCGCCGAGGGGGGGCGGCGCGATCGGCGGGCGGCGGCGCGGCAGCTTTTCTTCTCGTCCAGCTTCCCGGGCGGCGCGTGCGGCCTTGAGGGCGCGATTGCGAAGCGGCGCGCGCGGGTGGGGATGCCGGGGGGGCGTCGCCTGAGGCGCTCCTGCCCGGTGGGTGGCCGGGGTTTCGTGGGCAACCGTCCGCAGGAGAGTCTTTGTCGCAAAGGCGCAGACGAGCCAACCGGGACGCCGCTGCGCCCTGGCCCGTTGCGCGCCCGAGTCTTGGGCGGCCGCGCGTTGGTGGGCTGGTCAGAAGAGTTGCGCCGTTGCGCGCAGGCCGTTATCTCAGCACGCTTTGGAGTCGCGGCGCCGGGGCCTGGTCTCGGATTGGGCGCTTTTGAGGGCGTCAGACGAGCATGCAGCGGGCGGGTTCAGCGATGCTCGCGTCGGTCGGCGGCGCGCGCTGATAGCGCCGGCGCAGGTGCGGCGCGCGCGGCGGCGCGGCGCTGGCGTTGGGCGTCGGGGCGCGCGGCGGGCGGCGGCGCGGCGGCCGGGGGGGCTGGCCGTGGCGGGAGGGGCACTCGGGGGTGCGGCGCGGTGGCCGAGTGCGGGGGCGGTGGTGCCCAGGGTTTGGGGGCGGCCGTGGGATGGTCGTGCGGCTGAGTGGGCCGCGCGGCCGCGGCGCCGCGCGGCGGCGGCGGCGCGCGGGTGGTCGCGTGCGCGCTCCGCCGGCAGTGGAGGGTGCGTCGGCTTCGTGTCCCGATCTTCGCGTGGTGGGCGGCACTGCCGTCCGGGATTGCAAGGACAGCGCGCATCGGCTCCGTGGCTGTCGTCGTTGTGTCTCGTGGCGGTTCCCGGTTGCCGCCGCTCCCGTGTTTCCGCGCTGCGCATAGAGCCGACCGATCCGCGGTTCGTCGCGGCCCCTCCCGGTGTCGCTGTTGCGGTCTCTCGGTTCTGGAGATCCCGGCACGCTGTCTGGCGTGGTCGGCGCGGCTGTGTTGTGTGCCCGCGTGAGGACCGGCGCGCGAGGGTTGTGCGCTCGTGGCGTAGTCCCTCTCGCCGATGTCCGGTTGTTTGTGCGGGTGTTGTGTTCTGATCCGTGCGCGGCGTTTGCGTCCGCCCCCCGGGGCCAGGGCGCCCTGCAGGCGTTCTTGCGGCTGGCGGTTTGCGGTGGGGAGTAGGCCAGGGATGGGCGTCCGAACTACTTGTGGAGTGGTCAAGAGGGTGGCGGCCGATGTGTCCAGGGCGCCCAAGAGTCGCGCCACAGCAGTCGGCCGTCTCGTTTGCCCCGCGGGTGCAGGCCGGTGCCCACAATGTCGAACGGCGCCGCCGGGCCGGACTTCGCAAAATAAGCGCGGGGGATTTGGCGCCGTGCGTCGGGCATGACGCCGACTCTGCTCGAACCGGGCAGCCTATGCCGTTTGAGCATTTGAGGGTTGGGAGACGGCGCGCATTTTCGCTCCGGGGGATCGCGCAGCGGAGGTAGTATGACAGTTTGGCGCGGTACTGCGGAGGGGGGCGATGCGCCCGCAGTGTCCGGCCGCCCGGTGCCGTACTCGGCGATGTGCGTACGCCGCCGCTGGGCTGCGGGTCGCGCCGCGGTTGGAGGGGGAGGCGCGCGGTCCGCGGTTTGGTCCCGTGGGGCGACAGTGGGATTATGAAAGCTCGTGTGCGCCGGTGCAGGCGGCGGGATATCAGTTGAGTCGGCGGTTCGCCGCAGTGACTGCTTCGAGGGTAGGGTCCCGGGGCGCGCGTGGGTGGTTCGGCCTAGCCGGCCTCTCGCGACAGTTGCGGAAGGCGGCTCTGCGCGCGGTATTGCGCGCCGCGTCGTTTGCGCGCCCGCGAAACGGGCGCCCGGAGTGATAACGGCGGGCCCGGATTTCCGCGTGACAGGCAGAGGGCGCCGGCGTCAGTGATGCTGGACAGCCGATCAAATTGACAGACTTGTTGGGTGCACGCTGACTGAATGGAATGGGCCGTGCGCCCTCGCTGCTCCTGCTGTTCTTGCTGCTGTTCCCCGGCCGGGCGGTCGCCGCGGGATGCTCCGCGGTTTGGCGGAAACGTGGCAAAAGGGCTGACGCCTGCGTTGCAATCGCGCCCGTGGCAGGATCTTTGTCCACGAAAGCAGGACAGCAAGATCCTCAAAACGGGTAAACTGCTGGCGAAAATTTATGCCTGAGCGCTGAAGTCTCAGGCGCTCATCGCGGCCTGGTGGGCATTGCGCTCCATCCGAGTTTCCTAAAGTTGTCTCTGTTGTCTAGCAGAAGCTAACAGGCCGGGGCGCTCGGGGGCGCGTGGTCAGGGTATCTTGACCCGGAACCAATCGTGCTGACCCCAACTCACTTTTTGCTCTCGGCGCGGCGGAACCTACGCCCAAATTGGCTGCGAAACCAATGCCGCCGGGCGGGGGTCCGGATGGATCGGCCGTGCGACTGTCGTCGAAGGCACGCACACCAACGACGCACCAATTTGGCCCGGGCGGCGGTGTCGCCGTAGGGGTGGTGAGCATTCAGGGACATTCGGGCCAGGACCTTAACAGCTTGTCGGAGAAGATTCTGCGAATCGATCCATCGAACGGGAAAGGGTATCGCGACAACCCATTTTATGACGGCAATCCGAACAGCACGACGAAAATCTATATTTCAGGCTGCGGGAATCGCCTTTGCCGTCGGCGTCATAGGTGTGTGGCGAAAGTGATTGGGAGGAGTGGTGCCGGCGGCGCTTGGGCTGGCCGCCGAGGCACGGCCGCCGTGGGCATCACCGCTGTGGCCGTTGTGGAGAATCAAAGGTCCGTCTCATGTTCGACGTGTTGCCGTGTGGGCGGTGATTTCTACCGCGGAAGGGCATTCCTGGGGAGTATCGCAATGCGTACTTCTTCACTCAACATTGGCGCTGTTGGTCTCGCCCGGCAACCGAAAAGTTCGCTGGTTTTCGGGAGTTGTCAGATGACTCGGGACCTGCGGCGCCTTTTGTGTTGAGCATTCGCGATGGGGTGCTCTACCGCATTCGGTACACGGATTAATAGATGCTGCATGCGGTGCATCCGGCGCGGGTCTCGGCACTGCATCCCGGTGTAGTGGCTCAGGCGCAAAGATGCGGCTATGATTCAGACCGTCACCAGTGCCCGAACCAAAAGGACATCGAATGCCGCTTCTCCGGCGGCTCTGGTTTGGCGTGTCCGTTCTTCGGGCAGTTCTTCTTTCGGGCCGCAACTGGCCCCCCGGGCGGCGCCCGCGGGGCCCCCCCGGGCCCCCCCCCCCCCCCCCCCCCCGCCCGGGGGGGAAGCCCGTTCCGGGGTGGGGGGCCCCCGGCGTGTGTTCCCGGCGCCGCCGCGCCAGGCCGGCGGCGCCGGCGCCCCCCCCCCGGGCCCCGGGGCCGGCGCCCCGCGCGGGGGGGGGGGCGGGGTCGCGGGCGCGGGTGCGACAAAGGTGTCTGGGGGCGCCTCTCGCGGCGCGCTCGTTCGGACGGCCGGCGCTATCTGTCGCTGGGTGCCCAGGGCCCCCCGCCCCGCCGGGCACAGAAACCCACCCCCCCCCCCCCCCCAAACCCACCCAAGCCCCAACCCCCCCCCCCCCCCGGCCCCCCCCCCCCCCCGGCCCCCACCCGCCCCCCCCCCCCCCCCCCCCCCCCCCCCCCCCACCACCACCCCCCCCCCGGGCGAAACCCCCCCCCCCCCCCCCCCCCCCCCCCCCCCCCCCCCCCCCCCCCCCCCCCCCCCCCCCCCCCCCCCCCCCCCCCCCCCGGCCGTCGATGACACCATCGCCACACTCTACGTCGACGGCGCGGCGCTCAACACACGCATGTATGCCAAAGCCGGCGACGCGCTTGCGATCTACGTGGTGGATGGAACACTGCATGTAGCCAATGCAACGCTGGAAACCGGGTTGAAGTAGAATAGCCGGACCCTCAGACCAAACCGACTATTTTAGGGAGAACCGATGACCACCCATACGCCGATCGAAGAAAACGCACCACGCACATTGGCTGAGGCAAGCCTCACCCCGCGGGCGCGTCTTCCCCAGCCCGCGCCAATGGCGCGACCAGATCTTTTACCAACTTCTTGCCAGACCGGTTCAGTGACGGGCAGGAGTCGAACCGCCCGATGTTCGACTACCGGCAGCCCGGCCAATACGCCGCACCGGATAAGGCGGCCTGGATGGCTGCAGGCAACCGGTTTGTCGGCGGCACGATCAAAGGGATTCAGAGCAAATTGGACTACTTGCAGGGGCTGGGGGTGACCACACTCTGGATCAATCCTCCCTGGCGGCAGCGCGCCGAACTGCAGACCTATCACGGGTATGGCATTCAGAACTATATGGACATCGATCCCCGCTTTGGCACGCGCCAGGATCTACGCGATTTGGTGGACGCCGCCCACGATCGCGGCATGTATGTCATTCTGGATGTCATCTACAACCACAGCGGCAACAACTGGTTCTATCGGGACGAGGAGACGGGCGAGCCGCAAGATTCGCGCGGCTTTCGCCATTCACCACCCCGCCCGGTGCATGGCTGGCGCTCCGCCATGGGAACAAGCATTTCACAGCCGCAAGCAGTCGACGATGGCGTGTGGCCGGCGGAATTTCAGGATTTCGAGCTTTACACGCGCAGCGGCTCCATCGAGAACTGGGGCATTGCGGCGTGGGAAGACCCGCAAAGTCCGCATGTGGAATTCCGGCGCGGCGACTTTTTCGACCTGAAGGATTGGGACTTGGAGAAGCCTGGGGTCATTGAGGATCTGGCGCAAGTCTATGCATACTGGATCGCGCTCAGCGATTGCGATGGCTTCCGTGCGGATGCGGTCAAACATGTGTCCGCGGATGCCTCGCGTAGATTCTGTTCGGCGATCCACGAATTCGCGGATTCCATTGGCAAAGACAATTTCTTCATCACGGGTGAGATTACGGACGGCGGGATCGTTGCCGCTTATATCGACATGTTTCACGGCAACCTCGATGCGGTGCTGGGCATCATTGCCTATCCCAATCTGCTGAGCGGCGTCGCCAAGGGGGTGACGCCGCCTGGCGACTTCTTCCACCTGTATGACGACAGTGTCTTCGGCGGCCTCGAACGCCAACAAGGTCGCTTCATCGTGTCCGTACTCGATGATCATGATATGTCGTCCCGGGGACACAAGGAACGCTTCGCCGCGCATGGCACAGAGCCGGTGGTCTATCTACAGACCGCACACGCCGTGGCATTGCAGTTGACGACACCGGGCATGTCTTCCATCTATTACGGCACCGAACAGGCGCTGGATGGTACCGAGGACTATCATGATTACGGTTGCGAACCCAAACGCTTCGCCGAGGATCGCTATATCCGTGAAGCCATGTTTGGCGGTGAGTTCGGCGCCTTTGGGACGCGCGGGTGTCACTTTTTCAACCCAGACCACCCCACCTATCTGCGCATTGCCGCCATTGCCAGATTGCGCAATGGCAATGACGCCGTCGGGCGCACGCTGCGGCGGGGAAGGATGTTCCCACGGGAGACAGCGTTCCTGGGCTATCCCTATCGCATCCCGCCAGCAGGTGAGGTCATGGCCTGGTCCATGGTGCATTATCAGACGGAAGTCGTGATGGCGCTCAATACGAACGGGGGATCTGCCCGTGGGGCCGACGTGACCGTGGGGGCGCGCAAGCACCCACCCGGTTCAATGGTGCGGGTTCTTTACCAGAGTGACTGGAGCGACGACGAGTTGCGGACGCCTGCCGAGGACCGGTGGTTGCCGGTGACGCATCAGGCGGACGGACGCGCCACGGTGCGGGTTGACCTACCACCTGCGGGCATGATTATTCTGGCGTGAGCAGGATGGCGCGGGCAGGGGGGGCAGTACGAGTGCATCACCATTCAGGGTGACCCCCCGTCGGTGCTCAAGAGTAGTTCTATGTCAGGCAAGGTAAGGGTCGCGGGCTGGTCTGGTTGTTTAGGACGACAACCCGGCCGGCACAGCGAAATGCATAGACTCCATCCTCGTCGTTGACGTAGATGGTTGAGTGTGGCGCCGACCAAACCCCCGGGGTCTGGCGTCGCAGTTGGATCAAGCGCCGGTAGAAGTCCAGTAGGTCGAGGTCTTGCTCCTCGTGCCAGCGCATCGGCAGGCGCGCTTCTTCCAATCGCCCCAGCGCGCGACGCTGGCTCAGACCGGCTTCGGTCCCATAGTAGAGGATCGGCGGTTGCGGCAGCGTAAATTGGAAGAGCGCGGCCAATTTCAGCCGCCGATTATCGCCACCGACACTCCAAAGAAAACGACTCATGTCGTGGTTGTCCAGGAAGCTGGGCAACACCAACCCCGACCCGAAGTAGGCGAAATGTTGTTGGAGGGCCCGGTCCAACTGGCTGGCCTTGACGGAGCCAAACACAAAGAAGCCCCGCAGTAGTTCCAGCAATGGGAAATCCAACGCACCATCCATCCGCCCCGTAAATGACCGCATGAGTTCCGGCGTGTCGGTAATCTCGCCAAAGATGGCCGCATCGGGTTTGACCGCGCGTAACGCCGTCCGAAAGGCGGACCAGAAGCCATGAGTTGCACCATGGGCATGGTCGAGGCGGAAGCCATCACAGCCGAGGCGCTGTGCGTGCTGCGCAGCCTCAATCAGATACTCGCGCACCGCAGGGTGATCCGTGTTTCACGATTGGCTGGTCCGGCACATCGTAGAATGCTTCATACGAGTGCGGGTGCTCGCGGAAGAAAAACCAGTCGCATGCCGGGCTTGCGGCATCGGCTTGCGCAGCGAGGAAGGTGGGATGTTGGCGGGAGATGTGATTTGCGACAAAGTCGAGGACGATGCGGATGCCACGGCGATGGGCGGTGGCGACCAGTTCCTGGAAACCGGCCAGGGAACCCAGTCGCGGCTCGATTGTGAAGTAGTCCGTTGGATCGTACCCATGATGCGAGGGCGCAGGGAAAATTGGGGTGAGCCAAAGACAGTTGACGCCAAGGTCACACAAGTAGTCCAGCCGCGCCGTGATCCCGCGCAGTGTGCCGCCAAAGATAGCAGAGAGATCTGTTGTGTCTGCCAGGCTCGCACCTGGATCAGGCGCAAAGCGATCAACGAAAATCTGATAGATGACAGCCTCACGGAACCATTCCGGGCTGGTGAAGCGATCCACATGATATTCAAACACCTGTGGCGCGGGTTGGCGGAGCAGCCGGTGGAAATAGCGGCGATCAAAGGCATTGGGCATGGCGGCCACTTCGGGCGCCGTGAGGTTTAGATATGGACAAGGAACCAACTCCCCGGTCGCCGATTGCGCCGTAATAAGGTAGCGCACGCGCGTGTGCTCTGGTTGCCCCGGGATCGTCGCACACCAGGTTTCGACGTAGGACCAGGTTAAGGTGTCCCAATCGCGGCGAGTAAGCTGTAAGGGCAGTGGATGAGTGCCCGGGCCGCCCACCACCGGCAGGGATCCATCCAGGGTGAAATAGAGCGTAGCCTGTTCGATGGCAACGCCCAGCCCAGCCCGTACGGAGACCGTCACCGCTTCCCCGGGCAGGGGATCGAGGGGTTCCAGGCTGGGGATCAGTTGGAGGCCAACGCTAAACGAGCGGGCGCGTTGGACACGGCCCTCTACGGTCGACAGTGGTCCAAAGACAAATTCGGTTGGTTGGGTTTGCGTAGCGCTGAGTTCGGTCATGGCGTCACAGTAACGCAGCCCGAAGGGAGCCGTCAAGCCGGAATACCATGCGCATCAAGCCAGGGACCAAACCCTCCCGCCAAGCCGCAAAGACGCAAAGGGAAGAGGAAAGAAATTCTCCCGCCAGGGACGCAAAGAGAAGTAGAAAGAAATTCTCCCGCCAAGCCGCAAAGACGCAAAGAGAAGAGGAAAGAAATTCTCCCGCAGGGACGCAGAGACGCAGTGAAGAGCATCATTGACCACAAAGAGCGCAAAGACCACAAAGAAAATGCGCGCCTATCGTTCGTTTCTTTGTGCTCTCTGTGTTCTTTGTGGCAATTTTCGAGTGCCATCGTGCATTTCTCTGTGACTCAGCGTCCCTGCGGACGGAAATAACGATATATCGCAATATTACTACTTGACAATTGCTGGCTGGTCGTGTATTTTATCGGTAGCGATATAACGATATATCGTGATAGTATTATTAGATCTACGCTGGATCGGGAAACCGGTCAAGGGCAAGCAGACGTTGCCGGTAGGTGTGAGTCTATATCATCACAAGAGGTAAGATTTTATGCGAGAAGGAAGAATGCAAGATCGCAATCAGCCGAGAGGTTGGCAGGGTGGTTACAAGATGAACTGGCAGGCAGGCGGCTTAGAAAGCGCCAACGATGAAGCGGGTACACGAGGGGAACGTGGACGCCACTTTGAAGGGCGAGGCGGTGGGCGTGGCCCCGAAGGGCGCGGTGGTGGGCGCGGGCCCGAAGGGCGTAGTGGAGGACGTGGGCCGGGCGGACGAGGCGGTGGACGTGACCGGGCCCGGCGGGGCGACGCCCGCTATCTCCTGCTCGATGCGTTGCGCGATGGTCCCAAGCATGGCTACGAGATCATCAAGGCGCTGGAAGAACGCACGGCAGGCAAATATGTCCCCAGCCCAGGCACGGTCTATCCAACCATGCAGTATCTAGAGGATCAAGGGCTCGTCAATGCAATTCAAGAAGCCGATCGCCGCATCTACCAACTGACCGAAGCCGGTCTGGCTGAACTGGATGCGCATGCCACGCAGGTGGCGGCCTTCTGGAAGCGTTTTGCGGGCGAGAGCGTTGCAACCGCCACGCAACATGAGATTCGTTTTCTGGAAGATGAACTTGAGCACCTGAATCGAATCGTGTGGAGCGGACTGCATACCGCCATTGCCCGCGGTCAGGATGACGCCATTCGCCGCGTCCGCAGCGCAGTCGAAGAGTGCCAGAAGCAGGTGCGTGAGATCATTGCCACGGAGCAGCCAAAATGACCGGTCCCGACAAGAGTCTGGAGAATTACGATCAGTATATCAGCCAACTATTTGCGGTCGAGGACCCTGTCCTCCAGGCGACGCGCGCGACGATGCAACAGGAAGGCTTGAGGCCGATCAATGTCTCTGCCACCGGCGGGCAATTGCTTTACCTGCTGGCGTTGATGAATGGGGCGCGGCGCATCCTGGAGATCGGTACGCTGGGCGGGTATAGCGCGATCTGGCTGGCGCGCGCCCTGCAGGCGGATGGGGCATTGATCTCGTTGGACATCGATGCACATCATGCCGCAGTTGCGCGCCGGAATCTGGCTCAGGCTGGACTCGACACCCAGGTTGAGGTGCGTGTCGGGCCGGCATTGGCGACGTTGACGGCGATGGCGCAGGCGCGGGAGGCGCCGTTTGACCTGGTTTTCATCGATGCAGACAAGGATGGCTATGTCGCCTACCTGCAACAAGCCGTGGCCCTGGTGCGTGAAGGTGGTTTGATCCTGGCCGACAATACGTTACCGGATGAAGTACTCGATGCCAACAGGGATAGCGGCGCCAAACGGTACAACGCTGCCGTCGCCGCCCATCCGGCGCTCGTGTCGAGCATTGTGCCTGTTCTCCGGCGTCAGGGTTTTGACGGCTTGACCATCTCGATCAAGCGCACGCCGAGAACCTAAAGTCCGACGTGCGCCTGGGCCTCCCATCCGGAACGCACATTGGCCGTAGCATCGCCAGCCGGTCTAGCGTAGGTGCGGCTTGTAGCCCATGCGCATCAAGCTAAGGACCGCAGCCACCCGCCAAGGGGAAGACGGGGGGAAAAGATCAACGCGGAGACGCGGAGGGGTGCGGAGAGCGCGGAGGAGGAAGGGAAGATGACAGGATGGCGGGGTGAGCGGTAAGCATTTGCCTTCAGGGGACTTCGTCCTTCTCCTCTCCGCGCTCTCCGCGCTAACTCCGCGCCTGGGTCGTCGGTTCTTCACAATGGCACTGCCTCATTCAGGACGCGATCGCGCAATAAGGGGTTGAGACCGGCGTCGGTCACTATATCCACCTGGCGACCCAGTTCCTTCTCTAATTCCAATATGAGACCGGCCGGGAACCATGGGCTGACTTTTTCACCGCGTTTGACCAGCAAATCAATGTCACTATCGGGACGGTCTTCACCACGCACGACAGATCCAAAAATTCGAATATCATAGGCGCCGTGCTTTGCAGCAATCCGCACGATGGTCGGGCGATGCCTTAACAAACTCTACGCCAGATCATCACAAATTCTCAATAGATGTGTGTGTAAATAGACGTGCCGCCGCATGTCGCTTTGGCGTGGGTTGCACTCAATCTTGTTTGCATGTGTCGTAGCCGGCTCATTCGATGACAACGGGCGCCACGTCTATCGGGTGGAAGATCGCGGCGTCTGCCGCTGCCTGCGGCATGGTGGCCATCGCCTCGGAAGAAGAACCCTTTTGCACCCACTGCGGCGCCCAGCTATCGATGATGGCGTTGCCCTGGCCGTTGTATCAGCTTGTGGAACTTGAGTCTGCGGATGAGGGCGAGGCGGCCGTTGAATGGGAGGGGCTACCGTTTGCGCTGGTTTTGGACGCTGAAGCGGGCGTTGATGCCGGTGAGTTAGCCACCCAGTTTTCGCCAAACGAAGCGGCCGGCGCCTTATCTTCCCACGGTCTCACCTACCTAGTTGGGCAGCGTTCGGATGTAGGTGCTGGGCGGGCCGGGCGCGCCAATGAAGATAGCATTTTTACCATGACGTTGGCCGCGATTACTGATTCCATCGCCAGCCTGAGCCTTGGCCTCTACCTCGTCGCCGACGGGATGGGCGGCCATCTGGATGGCCAGGTCGCGAGCCGCACCGCCTGTGAAGTCATCAGCGCCGAGCTGTTTCAATCACTTGGCCTGCCCGCCGCACAAGGCGCTGTTAGCGGAGCTGAGACCATCGTCGGGTGCATCGAGCAGGCGATTCAGCAGGCAAACCAGGAGATCTATGAGACCGCCTGCACCAACGACAGCAACATGGGCACGACGGTCGTACTGGCGCTCGCCGCCAACGAACATGTCTATCTCGCCAACGTGGGCGACAGCCGGCGTATCTCTGGGGCAGCGAGGGTTTGCGCCAGTTGACCAGGGACCATTCGCACGTTTTTGCGCTCAAGGAGAAGGGGCTGATCGAGGAGGATGAAATCTATACCCATCCCCGGCGGAATGAGATCTATCGCAGCCTGGGGACGGCGGATGCCGTCGAGGTGGAGTGCTTTGACGCGACGCTGCATCCTGGTGATTTGTTGCTCCTCTGCAGTGACGGGCTGTGGGAAATGTTGCGTACCGATGGGATTGCCGATGTGCTGCTGTTGAATCTCGGCGATCCGCAGGTGATCTGCGACGAACTGGTGAGCCGCGCCAATCGCGCCGGCGGTGAAGACAACATTAGCGTCGTCGTTGTGCGTGCCGTTGGTTGATGTGCGTAAGCGCAGCGAAGGCCGGTCTTGGAATGAGCACAGGGTCAGGTAAGGCGATGGGTGGCGTGATCAAGAATCTACGGAGTGGCGCCGATCGAGCGGCATTTGAGGCCGGTAAGTTGGTGCGCGGCAACGCGGCAATACGAGCAGCGGGCGCAAGAAGAGGAACGCCGGGGCTATTTGGAGCAACTGGGTGAAGCCGTCTGGCAACTGTATGCCCAGGGGCGGGTCAGCGAACCGGAACTGGTGAGCCTCTGCCACCAGATCCAGACCACCACACATGAGATTACGGAACTGCAGAAGCAGGCGGCCACCCTGCGCAAAGAACAGGCGGCCGGGCCGATGAAGTGCCTTGATTGTGGGCATGAGGTGGATGCAAGGGATGCATTTTGCGCGTTTTGTGGCGCTAAAGTCACACAAGCCGATGCGCTGCCTGCTGCGCATTCCACTTGCACGCAGTGCGGGCGCACTATCCGGCCGGGAGCGCGCTTTTGCGGGCACTGTGGCCAGCCTCAGGTGACGAGATGAGAAATTGGATGGCTGAGAGGACTGACTCTGCAGCCCACTAGATGATTGCGAGGGATTGATGTCAGGCGAGATAAACCTGCAAGCAAAGTTGAATCGAACGGTATTTCAGAGTCTGCTCACGCCGCAGAAGATCTATCTGCTGTTGGACGTGAAACCCCAGGGCGCCGGCGCACATGCCCCTTTGAATGTGGGGTTCGTGCTGGACCGCAGCGGCTCGATGGCGGGCGAAAAGATTCAAAACGTACGCGAGGCGGTCAGGCTGATCCTGGGGCGGATGCAGCCACAAGATCACCTGTCGCTGGTGCTCTTCGACGACTACGTCGACCTGTTGGCGCCGAATCAGCCGCTGACAAACCTGGCGCAACTAAAGGCGCAGGTCAACCAAATTGTCGAGCGCGGCGGCACCACGATGGCGAAGGGGATACGCAAAGGATTGGAAGAGATCCGGCGTGGCAGCGGCCCAACCCGCGTGAGCCGGATGATCCTGCTGACGGATGGAGAGACCTATGGCGATGAGGAGGAATGCCGGCAGTTGGCCCGCGAGTGCGGCCAGGCGGGCATCCCGATCAGCGCCTTCGGCTTAGGCGACGAATGGAATGCCGACCTGTTGGACGCAATTGCGTCCAACAGCGGCGGCCAATCCGATCACCTGGCAGCCCCAGAGCAGGTGATAGTGGAATTCCAGCACACCGTGCAGGCGATGCAGGGCACCGTGGCGACGAATGCCAGCCTGACGCTTCGCTGCGTGGCGGGTGTCACCCCAACGGCGGCGTGGCGGATCGTGCCGCAAATCAGCAAACTCGACGCACGCATGCTGTCGGAGCGTGATGTACAGCTCCAACTCGGCGAACTGGAGAGTGGGACTGGGCAATCCATTCTGATTGAACTGGCCGTGCTGCCAAAGGGGGAGGGTGCATTCCGCCTTGCGCAGGCGGAGGTCACCTATGACCTGCCGAGTCTCGGTGCTATGGGTGAGCGCGTGCGCAAGGATATCCTGGTGACCTTCACCGAGAACCCGACGCGCGTCACGGCGCCGGACCCGGACATGATGAATCTCATCGAGAAGGTGTCGGTCTTCAAGTTGCAGACGCGTGCGCTGAGCGAGGCGGAGGCCGGCAACCTGACCCTGGCGACGCGCCAGTTACGCACTGCGGCGACGCGCCTGTTGTCACTTGGCGAGATCGATCTAGCCCAGGCCGCCGAACAAGAGATCAACAATCTTGAGCAACAGGGCCAACTGAGCGCCGCGGGCACAAAGAAGTTGCATTATGGCACGCGCAAGTTGACCCAGCGACTGGATGAAGTAGCGTAAACCAGGTGAAGACCCACAGCGGTCTTCTTGAATTGAAGGAGTAAATACCGTGAGTGTCTGTCCAAGTTGTAACACCCCAAATGAAGACGGCGCCGTTTTCTGTGACCATTGCGGCGCCAATCTGGTCATTGCCACCAATGGTGCGGTGCTGGCGCCAGAGGCAGTGAACGCCCCAAACGGAATGGTCTGCCCTGTATGCGGCGCCGCTGCGATGAATGGCGACGCCTTCTGTAACGACTGCGGGGCAGATCTGCGCACGTCGCCGCATACACCTGCAACGCCAATTCAAACCGCATTTGCGCCGGCAGTGCCTGTCGAGCAGGCGCAAATCATCCTCAGCGACGGGCAAAACGTGGTGTTAGCCGGCAAGAGCAGTTACCTGATCGGCCGCGAAGACCCGATGAGTGGCATCTTCCCTGAGGTTGATACGACGCGCAGCGACGGTGATGCTGCCGGCGTCTCGCGCCGGCATGCCGAGGTAACCCGGCAGAGCAACCAATGGTTCCTGCAAGACCTGAACAGCACCAATGGCACCTTCGTGAACAATCAGCGCGTGCCACCGCAAGCGCAGCTACCGTTGCATTCGGGAGACCAGATCCGGCTGGGCCGGTGGGTCGCCACATTCCAGGTGCAATAGGGCAGGTGAGGAACGAAGCGTTGATCTGCACTGCGTGCGGTAAACACAACCGAGGTGGGGCCAGGGTATGTCGACACTGTGGTCGCCACCTCGTCGTGACCTGCCCGCGTTGCCGGCACGAGAACCGCGGAGTGGCGAGATTCTGCCGGCACTGTGGCGCAGCGCTGGATCCGGCAGTACCCCGACAGGTGCTGCCGGATGCCAAACTGGCGCAGCAGAGCGCGCTGAGTTCGCATAGTCCGGCACGCCACGCGCCGCTCCTGAATGGCCGTTACGCCGTCCGGCGTCTCCTGGCCAAAGGAGGCATGGGTTCCGTGTATGAAGTGGGCGACACCACTGCGCCGGGTACGATTCGGGCGGTCAAAGAGATGGATCTCGCCACGGTGGAGCAGACGGAGAGACAAGGCGCCGTCGCTGACTTTCGCCGTGAGGCGTCGCTGCTGCGCACCCTGAGCCATCCCAACCTGGTGAAGGTCCTGGATCACTTTGCCGTGGGGGACAAGGAGTATCTGGTGATGGAGTACGTGCAAGGTGAGACGCTGGAATCTTTCATGCGCAACCGTCCGCGGACAGAAGCGCAGGTGCTGCCGATTGCCTTGCAACTGTGCGATGTCCTTGACTATTTGCACAGCCGGACACCGCCGATCATCTACCGCGATCTCAAGCCAAGCAACGCCCTGGTTGAAACCGCAACCGGTCTGGTCAAACTGATCGATTTTGGCATTGCCCGGTTCTACAAACCCGGTAAGAAGAAGGACACAAAGATGATGGGCACGCCGGGTTTTGCACCGCCGGAACAATATGGCGATGGTCAGACCGACGCCCGCTCTGATGTTTTTGCGCTGGGTGTGACCTTGCATGTATTGCTCACAGACTACGATGTGGAGCAGTCGCTCTGGAGCTATCCACCGGTGACGACGCTGAATCCACAGATTTCCGCCACGTTGGAACGAATCATCCTACGGGCGACGGAAATGCGTGTCAGTGATCGTTATCAGCGCGTGGCCGAACTGCGCGATGCGTTGATGGCATGCTCGAGACCGCACGCCACGGATCTTTCTACTGTGCGGGGTGACGCGTGGTGACGACCATGACGATGACGCAGTTGCAGCCGCTGCCGCAGGGTGCGCTGCTGCGACGGGGCCGCTATGTCGTCGAGCGCGTGTTGGGTCAGGGGTTTTGGCTATGTCTATCTTGCGCACGATCGGCAGGGCCACGCCTACGCCATCAAGCAATGCACCGATCTCTCATCAGAAGGGTTGATGCAATTCGGCCATGAGGTGGCCGTCCAGAAGATCCTGACCGACGAGACCTTTGTACGGCTCTATGCCCAGTTTGTCGAGCAGGCGCCGCAGCCTGACACCGGAGCCATGGCCGAGTCCCTGTTTACGGTGATGGAATACATCCCAGGGCGCTCACTTGAGGAACTGCTCGACGAACGGCTGCAGCGAAACCAGGGTCCCTTTAGCGAGCAAACGGTGATTCCCTGGATGATACAACTCCTGGCGTCGCTGCACCATGCGCATGATGTGGGGGTGATTCACCGCGATATCAAGCCTGGCAACATTCTGCTGATGCCGGGCGGCAACCGGATCAAGGTGATTGATTTCGGTATCGCCAAGATCGGGGGGAGTGGCAACCAGACGCTGAGCGGTGCACGCGGCATCAGCCCAGGGTATTCGCCGCCCGAGCAGTATGCGCAGTCAGGGAAAACGGATCGGTTTTCTGATCTCTATGCGGTTGGGGCGACCCTTTACCATCTATTGACCGGCGTCTCACCGGTCGATGCGCCTGTGCGCCAGAGCGGGCAATTGCTCATCCCCCCGCGCCAGCACAATCCGTCGCTTAGCCTGCTGATCGAGCATGTCATCGTGCGGTCCATGCAACTCGATGTCGCCGACCGGTTTCAAAGTGCCTTGGAGATGCAAGCGGCTTTGCTTGGCCAGTCTGGACCGCCGGTCAGCCGGACCACCTTGATCCCGGCAGTTGCCCTGACTGCTGCGGCTCCGCCGTCGATCCCAGTTCAGCAAGGCACGCAACACCTGGTTGTCACGCCCAAGCAACTCGACTGGGGCAAGGTTACCTATCGGCAGCCCCCGATACGCCAACTCAACATCGAGAACTCAGGTGGAGGCACGCTGCAGGTCAATCTCCATTCGCCGGTCCGTTGGCTTCAAATCCGGCCTGCGTCGTTGACGGTTGGTCCCAATGAGCGCCGGCAGGTGGCCGTTGAACTTTTTCCCACCCTGATGGATGCGCGTGGCCAGCATCGTGAGACGATCCATGTCACGATGGGCGGGGCGAGCACGGTGCAACTCCAGGTCATCGTGAATCAGACCGGACCGGTAGCGCTCAGTGCGGCGCCCCGCACGCGGCTTGAGACCATCCCGCAGTTGGTGAACTGGTGCGACCGGCACTGGCAGGATGCCATCCGGATGCTGCGCAGCGGGGAACTGCTGGCCGCCATCGAGTATCTTGGCAAACCAGTCCGGAACTCGCACCGGCAGAAGAATGGTGAGGTGCCGAGCATCGTGTTGGACAGGGTCCAGCAGGCAAGTGCGTTGCCACACGATGACATCGCCCTTGAGACGGTGCTGCGGGTGCTAGGCGCCAGAGCGCCAGGGTTCAAACATAACTGGCTGGTCATTGAGCGCAAGCTGGGCATGGGGTGGCGTCCGGATCTCCGTTGGTGGTGGCCCTGGTGGTCGGGGCCCGGGGTGTTGACCTTTGTCATCCAGAACCAGGCGCGGCTACCTCTATGGCCGGGTCGATCCGGTTGTTCCCTGGCTGGAGATCAAGCAGCCGGACTTTGGCTGTCTCGCCGGGCAGAAGCAAAAGATCCAGATCGGCCTCAAAAAGGATCGGCGCCGCCTGCGCGGCGTGGCGCCGGAACTGCTGGTTTTGCGGGTCTATTGACGCCATGAACGCCATTTTCTCGCTGCGCTGGTGGTTTGGCCTGGTTGCTGTGGGTCTACTTGCCATTGCTGCGCTTACTTCCTGTACGGCTGAGATTGTTCCCGGCGACCTTGCGGTGGCGCTGGCGCCGCTCCAATCGACGCCAGATGTGATGGCAACGCAAGCGCTCGCCACCTTTGAAGCTGCATTGCGTGCGCCGGAGCCGGTCCGCGTGACAGTGATCCCTACGCCGGCGCCTACTCCGACTGCAACAGCGCGGGCAACGCCAACGCCCACTGCAACGCCGACGCGTCAGGCGACGCCCACGCCCACCCCGAATGCGGCAGCCACCGCCACGGCGCTGCGCCGGCAGGTCGAAAGGGCCGTCGCCGCCACGCTGACTGCACAGCCAACGCCGACGCCCGCGAGCGTCGCAGCGCCGGACGCCAGACCCGCGGCGGGTGTCATGCAGATGGTCGCCATCGTGAATGCGGATGAGATGGTCAATCTGCGCAGTGGGCCGAGCACGGACTTTGCGGTGCTCATGGGCGTCAACCCTGGCGAAGAGGTGCTCATCCTGGGGCGCAACCAGGATGCCACCTGGATGCGCATCCGCATTGCGAACGGCACGCTGGGTTGGATGGCGGCTGATTATATCAGCACGGCGCAACGGCTGGATACCTACCCGGTGGTCGACGATCCGCCCTTGCCAGTGGTACCCGGAGGGGCGCCATGAGTTTTGGGTTGGGCGTGGGGTGTTCGCCATGATGACTGTCTTACGTGGCCGGCGGAGCGGTTTTCTATGGTCATTGGCCCTCTTCTGTGCGCTCTGCATCGGCACACCCATCGCCATTTTTGCGTCGGGCAGCCCACTGCTGGGGGAGGTCCAGGCGAGATGGTCTACCTGGCAGACGAGGGATATGGTGGACGTGGTCAGGGGTTATCGCGCGGGCGAACAAGCCGCACTCCTGACACTGAGTGACGATGTGCTGGCGCAGTTGCCGGTCTTTGCGCAGGGTGAGGCCCTGGACATGCTGGGGTTGAGTGTCCGCACGCTGCGCGCACAAGGGGTGTACGCAAAGATTGAGGACGTGTCGTTCAAAGTCGAAAGGGTGGCGCCCCAGGATCCGTATGTCTTTGTCACGACGGATGAAGTACTCACCTTTGCGACGTACGCGTTGACGCCGGGAGACGGCAGTGCCCTCGAGCGGAAGACAGGCACGTGGGAAGTGCTTTATCAATTGGCGCGTGACGAAGGACGTTGGAAGGTTGCGAAAGTTGTTGCTACTGAAAAGTAGCGCGGTGCAGGATAGATGGTTCGGTGGAGGCTGTATCGTGAAGCGAGTAACGAAGTGGGGTTTGTGGAAGAGTGTTTGTCTTGCTGCGCTCTTGAGTCTGACTGCAACAGCAGGCTTTGCGCAGGATGCGATCACCATCACCCAGGTGGACCCAAGCAAGTTCCCGGAGATGGTCTTATATATCGACGCGGAAGCGAGCAGTCTGGCAGCTGGGCTGACCAAGGACGACTTTGTAGTTACGGAGGACGGCGAACCGGTCGAGATCGTCGACTTCGCGGGCGAGGGCGAAGAGCGACCGGTTGATGTGGTCTTTGTCTTTGATACGACCAGTAGCATGGGGGAAGAGATCGACGGCGCCATCCGCTCCAGCATTGCGTTTGCCGAGCAATTGCGCACCAATCACCGGGACTTTCGCCTGGGGCTGGTGGCGTTTGGTGATGAGATCCGATCTGTTTACAACACCGATGGGACCATGACTGCCGATGCGGCCGAGTTCACAACCTGGGTGAGTGAGTTGCGCGCCCGCGGGGGCGGCGATACACCGGAGCTTGCCCTCGACGCCCTCCTCCAGGCAACCACCCTGCACTATCGCGAGGATGCGCAGAAGGTGCTCTTGCTTATCACCGACGCACCGCCGCACATGGCCGGCGATGGGACGGGCTATTCTGCGCTAACGACGGCGGATGTGACGACTCAACTGCAGGATGAGGGCTTTGTCGTCTACACGGTGGCGGTAGACACCCCTGGCTATCGGTCTTTGGCGACTGCGACAGGCGGCAACTTCTACGAGTTGACCGAACGGAGCGACTTCACCGGTATGATCGACCAGATCGGCGGCGACATCGCTAAGCAGTACCGGCTGAGTTACTTGAGTCCTCGGTCAAGCTACGACGGGACGCGGCGCAACATTGCCATTCAGGTTGGCGAGAAAGCCGGCACAGAGGAGTTTCTGGAGCCACATCTCATCAACATCCAGTCGAGTCTACCGATCGGGCTTGCCTTGCTTGCTGCACTGCTCCTGGCGCTGGCGGCGCCGGCGCTCATGTCGGGTACGCCTTCCTGGGCAACGTTGTTTCGGAAAGTTCCGAGCGTGCGTGAAGTCGCCGCCGTGACGCCATCGGTTCCGAGTTGCCCGACGTGTGGACGCGAACTGCGCGCCGGCGCCCGCTTCTGCGGTGGATGTGGAACCAGGATCTAGCGGTTTGGAGGATGAATGATGAACAAGACAAAGCAAATCTACTACAATGCGATTTTTGGTGCGATCGGTGGTCTGTTGGCCTGGCAATTCGTTGGTCTGTTTGCCACGGGTGGGTGGCCATTGACGATGGCCAATCTATTTATCGGTGCGGGCGTTGGTCTCTGCATTGGGTTCACGACCGGCGCTGCTACCGGCTTTGTGAACAAACTGGCGTTGCGCCGCGTGCTTATCGGTGCGGTGAAGGGTGCGCTGGTCGGTCTGGTCAGTGGCGCCGCCGGGATGATGATCGGCGGTCTGCTCTTCGTGCTCTCGGGCGGCGGTTTCCATGGCCGTTTGTTGGGTTGGATGCTCTTGGGGCTGCTGCTGGGGCTGGGGACCGGGCTTGTGGCGCGATCGCCGTTGCGTGCGAGCTACGGTGCGGTGGGTGGCGTCGTCGCCGGGGCGATCGGTGGGCTGCTCTATGAACTCATGACCCAGGTCTTTGCCCAACAAGCCGCGGCCGATGCTGCCGGTATGGACAATGTGCAGATGATCATGAGCGCAGCTGGGCTGATGTTGCTCGGCGCCTGCCTGGGGGCATTGATCCCGATGGCCGTTACGCTGCTGGCGCAAGGCCGGTTGCGCGTGTTGAGTGGGCCGCGCACTGGTCTTGAGGTGGATGTACTGGATGCAGTGACGATGGGGAGCTATGATGGGTGTGAGCTTCATTTGCCGGGCGACAAGGCGATTGCACGCAAGCATGCACGCGTCTATCGGCAGAACCGGCGGTTTTTTGTCACAGATCTGGATTCGGCGAATGGGACCCGGATCAATGGGACAGCGCTGAAGCCGGGGGATGCAGTGCAGGTGGAGAAGGGGGCGAAGATCGAGATGGGGACGGCGGTGGTGGAGTTGATGTAGGCTGGCGGAGGGGATGCGCGTGCCAATCAGAGCCACGCACGTGAGTAAGTGGTTCGCCAGGCCGCGGCAAGGGCTGAGGCCGTCTGAATCACGGATGACACGGATTACGCGGACGCTTTGGCTTTGGCCGGGGGATCACCACCTACGGGATGGTGCTCGGACGGGGGGGGGGGGGGGGGGACGGGGGATCACCACCCTGAAGGGATGGTGCTCTGATGTGGCAAGCAGTGCTACGCACGTGTGGGGGCATAAGTATGGTGGAACGGCAGCAGTCGTTCCACTGCTGTCAACTCTATCAAATTCGACCATCCAATCCTGTTATGGCCGTCCACCCATCCCACCACGCTGGCCGTTGCCGGTGCGATTCTGGCTGCCGGTGCCATCGCGCAGCGGCATTTGCGTTCCCACGTTGTCACACGCCGTCGCCGTCGGCATCGACAAAGGCGCCATTGACATTCTGTCCAAGCCCTGTGCCGCGTACCGCCTGTTGACCACTGCGCCCCATCTGCTGGCCATCCCGTTGTCCGTTCACGGCGCCGCTGCGCTGACCAAGCTGTTGTCCGGCATTGTCACAGACGCCATCACCGTCGGCATCGACAAAATCGACGCACTGCCCGGCAACCGAAGGCTGTGTTACCGGCGCATCCGCCGCAAATGCCGCCGTGCCCATCACCATCACCATCGCCAACGCCGCAAACACGGGAACCATCAACTTGCGCATTTTCTATCTCCTTGAATCTTCATCACTGCTTACTCATCGATAACCCCATGATAGCGTCCGACCTTGAAGACATTGTGAAGAAACCGTAGGGAGATTTGATCAATACGGAACTGGCCACGACGAGATGAAGCCCCTGCTGCCGTCCTCGCTTTGCATGGTGCTTTGCAGCGTGACCGGCGCCAGGGCGGCAAGCCGTTGGGCTTCAACAAGGTTCTCGGGCTGGACCCGATCCAGAACCGGGTCGAATGGCGCCAGGATGCGTAACAGACCGCTGCCGCGATAGTTCATGAAACTGCTGTAATAATATGCCTCCAGGCTCAACCGGCTGTACATCCGCCAACACACCGGATCGGCCGGTTCAAGGCCAACCGCCTCGCCTTGCCGGAAGCGCCGGCATTGGCGTAGCAGTTCAGCGTTCGAATAATTCCAGGTGCCGTACCCCATCGACAGCACGATGGGGCTCGTGAACCCCCGACTCTGCGCAATCGCATCAAAGATTACCAATAGGTCTTGTTGCACTGCACCAAAAACGGCGATGGGTGCGTTGATCGTCTCCAGGCAAAGCACGGGTAGTCGCTGCTCTTCCTCGTTCACTGCCCATGCCTCAAAGACGGTCATATACCCCCGCTGCTGCTTGCCGTTTTCCCAAATACCGTAATAGACATGATGGGGAGACGTCGCACGCAGCGGCACGGCATGGCTGGAGCAATCCCCACCCAAATCGCCGCGTTCCAATGCCTCGATCTTGGGCAACGGTCGACAGTGGAAAACGTGTGGGCGCTGCTCTGCGTCGGCATACATCACACCCCAGCGCCGCGCAACACATGGCGCACACGATGCTCCCATTCTGTCTGCGTCCCCGCCAATAACGGGAACCCCTGCGTGTGATGCCCAACGCTGCGCCAACTCCAGCGGGTGCGTGCTCTGGCGCAGCAGCACGTCAGCCAAGGCGCGCACCACTTCCGGCGGCGCCTCGTGGGTTAATGTCCTGAAGTTGCGTAGATTCCTCGCTCCGATAGACCACGGCCAGCGTGCGCAAGGTGACGATGAATGTCTCCTGCAAGGAGAGGTCGCCATAAGCAACGCCGGGCCAACGCTCGTCAAGTAGGCTAAGTAGCGCATGCACCAGTCCTTCGATCAGGCGGTCCACGCCGAACCGCGCCACCAGTTCTGTCAGATCGCCAGGTGGGGCGGAGCAGGTTAGCTCGTTCGCACGGTACTTTTCCCAGAAGCGGCGCACATGCTTGCGCCGAATGCGAAACTCGGCGTTGGGGTAGATTTCTTCCACCAGCATCACGTAGCCGCTTGCATGCTCTATCAGCACCGGTAGAACCTGCGCCCAATCCGGCATCGCGGTACCGGTGGCCTCCCGAGCCAGCTCCAGCAGGCTCGAAAAGGCACGCCCCGGTTCGTCGCGAAGCTCGGCCTGCGCATCGCATAGCGGTTTCAGCAAGCTTTGCATGGTGTGCAGCGTCTGGGTGCTGACCATGGAAACCATGGGGCGCGCCACAAGTGTGAACTCCGGATAGACCTGTCTGCGCAATGTACCGCCACCGCAGTCAGCAACCGATGCAAGCGCGCTTGCGCTGATCCGGTATGTTTATGGCGCCGGTCAACAAGTCCGCCAGGTTATCACGCATGTTACGCAAAGGCAGCACTGAACCGGCGCTCTCGAACAGCAGGCCGTTCCAGTGGGCTGAAGATTGGGTGTCCACTTTCTCCAAATGCAGGTCTGGAACGAGCTGGGGCAGGCGTGTTAGAAAGTAGGGCAGCAAAGCCAGCCAATCCGGATGGATCTGTGACTCCAGACAGAGGTGAGCCAGCAGCACTTGTGCGGCTTCGACCGGGCTATTCTCAACAAAATAGTAGACGCACCTCACGAGCCACGCCAGTTCCGCATCCGGCGCTTGCATCAGGCGCCGGCCAATCCAATGGGCTACGGCGTCCCAATGCACAGCGAAATCGACTGTACTTTCGTGGTGCCGGGAAAGGATCTCCAGGCCGACTAGCCCGTAGCCATCTTTGATCGGGCGAGCGGTGGTGGGGTCGAGCAGATGGTCCAACTGATGGGCTGCAAAGAAGCGCTGCTCCTCGGGCGTCATGATCAAATTGGGCATGCCCGCTGCAGCCAGGAGCTGCTGATAAGTTTCTTCGCCGATCCTCGCACGTACGGACGTATCATGCTCCGGCCGCTCCTGATGCCACGCCACTGCCAACACCATAGCCTGAACTCGAGAAACCGGTGGATACTCCAGGGGTGGAAAGGCGCTGCCAGATTGCGCTGCCTGCAATGCCAAGGAAATCGTCATAGTACTCGAAATCGAAGTCATCCGGATAGAAGAGGTTTTCGGTGTCGTTGGCGATATTCTCGTATTGCAGTTGACCCTGTAATTCAATAGCTTTGGAGTGACGGCTGGATTTCCCCTTCGCACTGCCACCCTTGTGCAGGTTGCCGGTGCGTTTGCGCGCGATGCGCAAGACTCGCAAGGCATCTTCACGGTTTTTGGCTGCCTGTAGGCGGGAGAGGAGCACCGTGGCCATGCGTCCAGTGCCTTGGAGCGCCTCGGCAATTTCCAGCCAACTGGCCCGGCGCAAGGGTTTTCCTGCCAGATCCAGCCCCGCAGTGTAGAGCAGGTTGGCGACCTCCTCGGTTGGGGGCGTGAACGAGGATCACTTTGCGAGATTTTCATGGGGTTCCGCCGGTGATGGGTTGTGTGCGAAGTCATCTACAGGTGCGACGGGCAGAGTCTCGACTGTAGAATGGGTGCGGCAAACATCTATATTGTAACTGGTCAGGCCTGCGTTGGAAAGCATTGCCACGCATGCCAAACAGAGCCACGCACGTGAGTAAGGTGGTTCGCCAGGCCGCGCAAGGGCTTTGGCTGTTTGAATCACGGATGACACGGATTACGCGGACGCTTTGGCTTTGGCCGGGGGATCACCACCCTGACGGGATGGTGCTCTGACGGAGGTGCTCGGGCATGGGACTCCACGCACGTGCCAATCAGAGCCACGCACGTGAGTAAGTGGTTCGCCTGGCGGGACAGGGGCTTTGGTTGTCTAATACGGATGACACGGTCCGGACGCTTTGGCTTTGGCGGGGATCACCACCTGACGGGATGGTGCTCTGACGGACCGGACGGGTCACCACCCTGACGGATGGTGCCTGCGTGGTGGCAAACGTAGGTGGTGCGGGGCGGGGGGGGATCACCACCTGACGGGATGGTGCTCTGACGGACGGTACGGGGATCACCACCTGACGGGATGGTGCTCTGACGGACGGCGGGATCACCCCCGACGGGGATGGTGCTCTGACGGACGTGGGACGGGGTCACCCCTGACGGATGGTGCTCTGACGGAGGTGCTCGGACAGGCGACGCCACGCACGTGCCAATCAGAGCCACGCACGTGAGTAAGTGGTTCGCCTGGCCAAAGCCGCAGCTGTCTGAACCGGGAGTTTGGGGATTCGCGGATTGCCAGGTCCCCCGGTGAATGCAATTCACCGTCTGCGAAACCGGGAAACCGGTTGAAACCGGTTGGGGAGTTATACCCACCGTGCTGCGCAACGACCGGGTCCAACGTGTTTCAACACGTTTGCCGTAGCAGGCGCCGAATTGGATTCGGTGCGACGCATTTACGCCACCACTCCATAATACGGCGATGGCACCACCGGATAGACCCGATACACGTGCGTGTACACCGCATCCGTCTTCTCCTCTACCTCCGCCTCCGTATATAACTCGACCGGCAGACCGGTGCGGTCGCTGTAGAGAAAGTCGTGGATCGCCACGCGCACTGCGCCGCGGGTCGATTCTTTGTCGCGCCAGTGGTCGATGCGCAATTTTTCCGCCTTGAGCGTGGCCAACAACTCGCCTGCGACCGCCTTGACGCGCGCGGCCTCCGCCTTGCCCATCGCCGGCTTCTTGAGTAGGTCAAGATCGCCAGCGTCTCCTCGTCCAACCCCTCACGCACCGCCCGTTGCTCTTCCTCATCCAGTTCCTGCACAAAGCGGAGCAGCGCCTCGAAGGTCTGCTCGATCGTGACGCGATCCTTCTCCCGGTTGTAGTCGGCGACGATTTGTTCATAGTGATGCTGGAAATTGGTGCGTAGCGGGTTCTGCGCCAGCAACCGCTGCAAGCGCGTCTCGATCGCCTGCTTGAGCGACTGCACTGTGGTCCGCTTTACGCCGCTGCGCTCAAACTCCTTGCGCAACCGGTCGAAGTCGATCCGGCTGATGTCGTAGGGCGCGTTCTGCTCGGCGACAACGCGCTTGGTCTCGATCACCTCATCCACAACTGTATGCAGTTGCCGCATGATGTCGCTGATGTCAGCCAGTTCGCGATCGCGCTGCAGGCTCTTGTAGATGATGTCGATCGCACCGTATTCGGCCCGATACGCGTTGACGCCTTTGACGTTGATGCATGCCTTGAATTTCATAAAGACGGCGCGGCACATGATCTCGAAGCGCTTACGCGTCTCATCATTCTCATTGGCGGCTTCCTTGGCCGCAACGATCGCCGCGTTACGCGCAAAGCCGGTGCTGCGGATCACAACATCGAGTTCTGCCTTCCGACCAGTGAGAAAGGCGCGCACAAAGGCGATCGACTCGGCCAGATCTTCCAGCAGTTCCGCTTCCGGCCGCGCCGGATCCAACGCGCCGTCGCTGTCGTGCCCGCTGTCTCCGGCCCCGGCAAAGGTGGCGAGCGCCCGCGCAGGTGCTTGAGGATGCCGCAGTAGTCCACGACCAGCCCATTGTTCTTGCCCTCGTTGATGCGGTTGGCGCGGGCGATCGCCTGCATCAGCGTGTGCGCCTTGAGCGGCTTGTCCAGGTAGAGCGTCCCCAGGCTCGGCACGTCAAAGCCCGTCAGCCACATGGCGCAGACGATGGCGATGCGGAAGGGGTGCTCCGCTTCTTTGAAGGCGTCGTCAACGGCCATCCGCTGCATGTTGTGATATTGCGGCTGCCGGCGCATGGCCTCAGGCAGGTCGATGCCTTCCTTAAGCAGCCGCCGATGGGGGGTGATGTCCAGCCCCCAGTTGCGGAACTTTGCCACCTCGCCCTGCTCTTCGCTGATCACCACCGCCATGCGCGTCTCGGCCATCCATGCCAGTTGGCGGCGCAGCACGGCCTCTTCCTGTTCGTCCTCGGTCTGCGCCAGCGCGGTGTCCAGTTCGGCGTAGCGTTCACCCCAATAGCGGGCGATCAGATCGTACATCCGCACGCACGTAACCTTGTCGATGCACACGAGCATCGCTTTGCCCGACTCCCATGCGGTGGTGTAGTGCGTGACAAAATCGCGCGCCACCTGCGCCAGCCGCTTCTCCGCGGTGATGATGTGATAGTCGCGCTTGAGTTCCTGTTCCAGCCGCTGTTCGACGTCGACGCCTTCGCTCTCGAATTCTTCCAGTTTCGTCGCGATGCGCTCGTTGAGATCGCCGATAGAGAGGCCGAGCTTATCCCCGCGTGCGTCATAGTAGAGGGGCGCAGTGGCCTGGTCCTCGACTGCGCGCTGGAAGTCGTAGGTCGAGACATAGTCGCCAAAGACGCGGCGCGTGATCTCGTCGTTCTTGAAGAGCGGCGTGCCGGTGAAGCCGATGTAAGAGGCGGTTCGGCAGCGCATTGCGCATGTTGAGCGCCAGCAGGCCGTATTGGGTGCGATGCGCCTCATCGCTCACAACAATGACGTCATCCCGCGCGGTGTAGGGTTGCTCTGGCTCCACCTGCTGGTTGAACTTCTGGATCAGCGAGAAGATGTACGCCTTGTGCTGGGTGAGCAGGTCGTTCAGGTGGCGCCCGTTGGCGGCTCGGCAGGGGTCACGGTCGTTGTCCACCACGCCGCACGCGGCAAAGGTCTTGTAGATCTGCGTGTCCAGGTCGTCGCGGTCGGTGAGCACCAGAAAGGTGAAGTTGCCGCCGAGCGTGCGGTGCACCTTGCGCGTGAAGAAGACCATGGAGTAGCTTTTGCCTGCGCCCTGCGTATGCCAGAAGACGCCCAGCCTGCCCTGCCGCGCGCTGCGTTCGCGTACGGCTTCGATGGCGCTGTTGACGCCGAGGAACTGGTGGTTGCGGGCGATGATCTTCTTTGGCTCGCCGCCCGCCGTGTCGAAGAGGATGAAATTCTCCAGCAGGTCCAGGAAGTTGCGCCGGTCGCAGACACCTTTGAGCAGTGTCTCCATGTCCACCACGCCCGGCTCGGCCTCGGCCAGCCGCTTCCACTCATGGAAGTGCGCCCACTTGCCGGTGATGGAGCCGAGCTTGGCCTTCTCGCCGTTGCCAAAGACTACGAACGCGTTGTGATGGAAGAGGTGGGGGATCGTGTCGAGGTAGTCGGAGAAGTTGCCGTCGAACGCCGCTTTGAGGCTGCGGTGGATGTTCTTGCATTCGATAAAGAGCAGCGGCAGCCCGTTGACAAAGCCGATAATGTCGGCGCGACGGCGGTAGAGATCGCCGCGCACCCAGAACTCGCGCACAGCGAGGAACTCATTGGCGTCAGGGTTGGTGAAATCGATGACGCGCAGCCGGCGCCGCGCGCGTTCGCCCTTGACGTTGCGGAAGGTGACCTGCACGCCGTCGCGGATCAGGTCGTACTTCTCGCGATTGGTGGCGGCCAGGCTCTGCGTGGCGGAGGCAACGGACACCTGGCGCACGGCGTCGTCATAGGCATCCGCCGGCAGCCCGGGGTTGAGCCGCACCAGCGCCGCGCGCAGCGAACGGCGCAGCACCACCTCCCGGTCGTCGGTGCGTGCGAGCAGGCTATCCGGGCCGAAGTCTTCCTGGTTGTAGGCGTAGATCGACTGCCAGCCGAGTTGTTCGGCCAGGTATGCGGCGGTGGTTTGTTGGACCAGGGTATCTTCACCGTAATGGCCGGGGGGCAAGAGCGTGCTCCTTGCGTTGTAAGGCAGGTGGAAAGTTTCACATGGTTGCCATTATCGCCGATATGGCCGATCGATTCAACTGCGTTGCACCAACCGGCACCGAACTGAAATCCGTTGTAGTTTGTCGTTTTCGGCTTCCGCAGCCAGCGCTGAATTGGATTCGGTGTGGTGAAGTGCCGCTCTACATCAATGCGAAGATCAGGCGGGAAAAGGACATCCGTTCTATTGTAGTTGTGGTATGATGGCGTTATTCGTGTCCATGGATACACTCCACGACTGAACCTGGTGTCATGTGGTGTGTGGCAAGGGAGGGATAATGGTGCTGCAGTCAGTCACAGTGGAATTGCCAACCGGGCTATATGATCGCCTGAAGCGCCGGGCGGAGCAGGCCCATCGCTCAATTGAGGCGGAAGTAATCGACGCAACAGTCGCCAGTGCTGTGCCTGCCGATGAGGAACTCTCTCCTCAGTTAGCAGGTCAATTACCGCCCTTGCCGCAGCCGACGACGAATCGCTCTGGCGTGCCGCCAGGGCGCAATTCCCACCCGAAAAGTCGCGCAACTGGAACGATACCATCAGCGCCGTCAGGCGGTAGGGCAACTGACGCTGAAAATACGTCAGTCGGCAGAACTTGCGGCCGAGCTAGAGGCATTCATGTTCCTGCGGGCGCAAGCCATGTCCTTCTTGATGCAACGCGGGCATGATCTGTCGGCCTTGACAGCATGAGCACCGTCTCAGTCCCCAGGCACTGCGTGCAAGAGTAACTGAACAGGCGCGCTGTCGTTGTGGGTACTGCCTTACGACGGAGCTATTAATCGGCGCTCCGATGGAGATCGAGCACATCATTCCAACGGCACTGGGTGGCCAGACAGAAGAGGGGAATCTATGGCTTGCCTGTTCGTTGTGCAACGAACACAAAGGAAGCCGTGTTGTTGCGACCGATCCGTTGACAGACGAACTTGTACCCCTATTCAATCCGCGTCAACAGTCTTGGAGCGAGCATTTTGTTTGGAGCCAGGATTTTGAGCAGATTGTCGGTATGACAGCGATTGGGCGAGCAACTGTTGTTGCGCTTCGCCTGAATCGTCCCCTGTTGGTGAGGTCACCGAAGGATTTGGGTCGCAGCAGGGTTACATCCGCCACGCGACTGATCTCAACAGTATCCACTTTTGTCTTCATCGCAGCGACAGTGTTGTTTCCACGGTTCTTTGCCCCCACCGTGTGCGACGCACTGGCGACAGGTTGTGCGCTCGGCACGGGGTTCTCCGCCAGTGCGACGCACGGACTGCCAGCCTCACCGCACACAACCTCCCCGCCAGCGCAACCAAATCCGGTCCGGTCTGAAATCCGTTGTAGTGCGTTTTGCAGCCCTGGCCCAACCGCCCAGGCGCATCGTCGCCTGCCTGCCCTAGCCAAAGCCAGCCGTGCAATCCGTGTCATCCGCTAAATCAGTGATTCAGACGCTAAAGCCTACTGCCCTGGCGCGGCAGCACTACAACGGATTTCAGACCGGAACGGATTTAGGTCCTGTTGGTGCGTTGTGTGCGTGGCGAGCGTAGTTGGGACGTTCAGTCTGCGTGGCGGAGTGTGATCGCCGGCGCCTCCTGCGGCTACAAGCCGCAGCCGGTGGGGACGAGGATCACTCTCCCGACCGCGCAACTAAATCCGTTCCGGTCTGAAATCCGTTGTAGTGCCTTTCGCCCCCTCCTCACACCGCAATCTCTCCATTCATCATCGCAGCGGGAGAAAGTCACGAGCAGCGGCCATCGTCGTTCTGTTTTCTTAGGTTATGTCGTTGAAAATTGACTGCTGACGCTGGTTCCGCAAAACGCTTTTGCAAAGAAGAAGCGGCACCAGGAATCGGCAAATCAGCCATGTGTCTCCGCGAAATACGGGGTCTCATTGCCGTAGCACGAAGCTCACAGTGCAATATGCTTGGGTGATTGGGTGATCAGAAATGAAAGCCGTACAACATCTGAATCTTGCGCCTATCGTGACTGTGAACGGCGGTGGAGTCATGTGACAAGGCAGTTTCCTGTCCACGGCACGCCCTATCGGCTGCGGCATTCGCGCGATCAAGATGTCGCCCTGAACAACCTCGGTGCAACGCAGTTGATGAAACATCCCGGTACAAAATTTATCGGGTGCCTGTTTCAACAAACTCATTGTCTCCGATGTTCGATATCTGCACTAAACGACACTGATCGTCCCCCCTTGGTCCTTCGACTCAGTAATCGCCGTCGTCAAAACCGTACAGACATCCCCATTGTTGCCTTCTCCCACCCCTCCGGCACTCCATCCACCACCTTGACCCCCTCCCACCCCGGAAATCGCAGCCGCACAAACCACTCGCGGTAGAGCAGCCGCGCCGCCTGCTCCAGCAAGGCCATGCGCCGCCGGTTCGCCTCGATCAGGTCGTCGTAGGCGGAGAGGATGGATGCAATTCTTCCCTGTATTCGGTATTCGGGTATCGTAATTTCAAGTGAATGAATGTGATTTCTGTTCAACGTCGGGTTGGAATTTCCAACATCGAATCGTTGCAGGCCCATAGTCTGCAAGAAATAGGAAACATATCTCGCGTGATTACCTCTCAGGTCCTTGCTCCATAGGGTGGTATCATGCGGCCAATAAGGTCCTTCAAGATAGTGAACTGTTCCAAGAGTGCCCTTGCGGCCAATAACAACTCCGGGGCCTTCGCACTTTGCCTCTGAGTATGCTACCACGATTCCAGATGATGAAACTACCGGAACATCACAGCGCGCTGATCCGCCTTTTTGTAATATCGTATCCACGCTGTAAGAATACGAGCTCCTGCAAGGTTGCTTTACGCCAACCTGCTGGTATTGGTTTTATCACTCATATCCCCAACTCCTCAAAATTCTTCTGTATCCTCCCCGCCAACTCCACCGCCTCGGCGTTCAGATCCTCTAACTCGGCGTGAATCGCGCGCAATGCCTCCTCAAAGTCGAATTCCTCATCCACCTCCTCCGGTGCCACGCCCACGTATCGCCCCGGCGTCAGGCTCCAGTCGTTAGCCGCCAGTTCACTGCGATCCACCAGTTTGACCAGCCCCGCCACCTCGCGCAGCGCGGCGTCGGGGAAGCGCTCCAGCAGCCAATGCGCCTGCCGCCAGAAGTAGCGCACCTGCTTGAGCTGCGCCACGGCCACGCCGCGCGCCTCATCGATGCTCTTGCGCAGGCGTGCGATCCCACGGCCCGCCCCGCTGCCCCCATTGCCCGGATCGGTGGACGCGCTGGCATCCGCCAGCCGGCCCGCCAACTTGTGCAGATGCTCTACCTGCCGCACCAGGTCACGGCTCATCTCGGCCAGGTCGGCCTGCTCCGCCACCAGTTCGTTGGCCGCCGCGCTGGTCTCTGGCGCCGACCACCCCGCCCATTCCGGCGCCAACATGTATTCAAAGCGCGTGATCTCCCCACGCAGCGCCGCCAGGCCTTCCTCCACCTCCTGCACCAACGCCGCGGCCTCACCTTCCGGCGCGTCCTTGACCGGCGGCCGCAGGGTTTTGACCAGGCTCTCGACCGCACCGGTGTAGTCATGCAGCGGCGAGATGCGCTTGCCTTCAGCATCCTCCGCCTGAAAACACGCTGCAATTTCCTCCATGCTGCGCTTGCAATACGCACCGATCAAATCGAGAAACTGCTGTGTCTGCCCACGGTAGAGCCAGACGATGGCCAGCAGGTTCTGCTCCTGCTCGGGCGAGAAGTCGTAAGATCTTGCGCGTCACCTTGCGGTAGACGTTGCGCGCATCGATCATCAGCACTTTGTCCCGATGTTCGGGCGCCCTGGCGCGATCGAGAAACCACAGTTCACACGGCACGGTCCGCGTATAGAAAAAGTTGGAGCGCACCGCGATCATGATGTCCACCGCGCCCGTCTCGATGAGCGCCTGGCGCACCTTCGCCTCGTCGCGGCCCGCGCTTGACGCCTGCGACGACATCACAAAGCCGGCGCGGCCGTGTTCGTTGAGATAGCTGTAGAAGTAGCTGATCCAGATGTAGTTGCCGTTGCTCACCTTGCCCTTTTTGTTGCTCCCAGGTAACCCAAAGGGCAGCCGCGGATCCTTGCTCACCCTGTCCGCGTCGATCTCATCCACGTTAAAGGGCGGATTGGCCATCACGTAGTCCGCCTTGCCCAGCAGTTCGTGCGGATCCTCGTAGTAGGTGATGGTGCGCTGGATGTCGCCTTCCAGCCCATGCACCGCCAGGTTCATCTTGGCCAGCCGGATGGTGGTGGCGTTCTTCTCCAACCCATAGAAGGTGAGCCGCTCGGCAGGGTTGGCGTTGCGCTGCTCGACCACGCGTGCACTCTGTACAAACATGCCGCCCGAACCGCACGCGGGATCCAGCACGATGCCGCGGTCCGGGTCCAGCACGTGGGCGATCAGCGAGACCAGCGACACCGGCGTAAAGAACTCGCCGCCGTCATGCGCCTTCTGGTCGGCGAACTGGGTGAGGAAGTACTCGTAGATACGACCGAAGACATCGCCCGACACCCGTTTGAGTTCCTGCGGGTTGAGCGTGCGGAGCAGATGGCCCAGCACGGCGTTGTCGAGTTCCTGATACTCGCTCTTGGGCAACACCCCTTGCAGGCTGCTGTAATCGCGCTCGATAGACTCCATCGCCTCGATCACCTTGCGGGCGCGGTCGCCGGCGTCGGTCAGGGACACGAGGTAGTCAAACTGCGCCTCGGGGCGTAGGAAGAGCGCGCCCTTCTGCGAGAAGTCATCTTTTGTCAGCGCCCCGCTTCTTGCCGCCGCGTTGGGAGAGCGTCTACTCGATGTCACCCTTGACCGCCAGAAAGCGACTGTACGTGGCGCAGAAAGATTAGCCCCATGACGGGCAGGAAGTATTCGTTGCTGGCATAGTTGGAGTTGGCGCGCAGCGTATCTGCCGCACCCCACAGGCGTTTTTCAATCGCTTCAATATGTTCAAGCTGCGGCACGGGGCGAATCCATTCGTGGTTGGTGGCTAGATGGATGTGGTAACTGGAGATATCATACCATGCATCTCTTTTCCGTGTTTTTCTCCGCGTCTCGGCGCACTCCGCGTTGGTAGTTGGTGTGGGGGGAAAAGATCAACGCGGAGATGCGGAGGTGGCGCAGAGTGCGCGGAGTGGATGCAGATCCCCCCTCAAGGGCTGGGACTTCTTCTCCAGCACCGTCTATGAAACCGGCGTCGGGCACCTTCGGCATTCTCTACGATGTAGAGACATGCGTTCGTTCTAGCGGGGAGAGCTTCTCTTTCGTTCGGCGCACGTAGAAATGCGAGCAGTGTGCAGCGGTTTTCCATCCTCACACAAACCGGTAGCCCACGCTGGGTTCGGTGAGGATGTGGGTGGGGCGCAACGGATCGTCTTCGATCTTGTGGCGCAATTGCGAGACAAAGACGCGCAGGTACTCGCGCTCGTCTCCATACTCGGCCCCCCAGACGGCCTGCAAAATGGCACGATGCGAGATCACCTTGCCGCGGTTCTGGGAGAGGTAGCTGAGCAGGTTGAACTCAGTTGGGGTCAGGCGGATCTCTTCACCGCGCAACGTCACGCGATGCGTATCGCAGTCGATATAGAGTTCATTGCTGATGACAATGCTCTTGGAGGTTGGACGCGCGCTCTGCTGCATCGTCCAACGGCGCAAGGCAGAGCGGACGCGTGCAAGAAACTCTTCCATGCTAAACGGCATCTGTACGTAGTCATCGGCGCCCAGATCAAAGGCCTTGATCTTGGTCTGCTCCGACCCCACGGCGGACAACACGATGATGGGCGCCAATGTCGCTTCACGGATCTGCCGGCAAATGGCCAGCCCATCCAGTTCGATTGTGGCGAAATCGAGCAGGAGGATAAACAGATCGAAGTTTCCGGCTTTGACTGCTTCGGTAACGTCGCCGTCATCCAGGGCAATAGACACTTCGTATCCTCTTCCGGTAAGGTTGCGGCGTACGGTGCGCAAGATCGCCGGCTGATCACCGATAAGGAGCGTCTGGAAGACTTGCATCTAGGCTTCTGCTTCAAATGGGATGTGGAGAGTCAAAGCCTTGCGATCCCCTCCTTCGCCGTTCGTCACCATCTCGATCGCATGCAGGCGCAACAGTTGGTACGCCGTCAATGCTTTCAACCTGGTCTCGGGCCGCACCGTGGCCGGCAGTAAGGCGCAGTCAGGTGCATCATAACAGAACCAGCCGATAAGGTCACGTACTCCAGAAAAATCGCCTTCAAACGTGATTTTCCAGCCGGTGCTGTTCTCCAGTAGTTGAATCGACAACACCGCCATGACGCGATCACCGGCGCCGATCAACACCTCCATCAATAGACAGAGCGCCATGCGGAAATAGGCAAAATCGAGGTACCCCATACGCGCTTCGGCGGGCAGCGTCAGCACAATGGTCGTCGCCGGCGTTCGCTGCTGAACCTGATCTTGCGCCTGCGACAGAATCTCCTGGAGGCTGTTCGGCTCGCGATGGATGGCCAATGATTGGCTTTCGACCCGCATGGCCACCGTCATGACGGCAGTCAAATCGGATAGCCCATCGACGCTGTCATCAATCGTCTGCATGAACTCATGCTGTGCCTGCTGATCCCAGATGATATCAGGGTCGAGCAGGCTTGAGATGGCCGCCTTGATCGACGCAAACGACATTTGTAGCCCCTGGCTGATATCCGAAACCAGGTTCCACACGGCCAGGTCGTTCTCACTCATGGTTACTACAACCCTTTCCGCCATTGCTCGCCTAACTGGCGGGATGGGGCGCCGTCGCTCTGTTTCGACAGCGCCCCATCCCCGCATTACCCGAACTGCACTAAGGCGGGCTGGGCTACACCAATGTGCAAACCCGCCTTGCCTGCGAGCGTCGCCGGTAGCTTGCGCAAGGTTGTGATGGTGACCTGCTCGCCGCCATCGTTGAGGAATTTGGCGGTCGCCTGGAGTTTGGCTTGGACTGAATTTGATTCAAAGGATGCGTTACTCAAGAAGGCATTGAGGTCAGCGCGCGACAAATAGACCGGCTGCTCGGTTGAAAGTCCCATCATGGCGAACTTGTCATCGCGATCGATCACCATCAAGAGGGTCGACGCGTGCAACGCACCGGCCACGATGCAACTGACGCAATCGGTGTCCACCACAGCTTCGACGCCGCGCAAACTGCCGCTGGCGGTGCGCACGACAGGGATGCCGCCGCCACCCGCGGCAATCACGATGGTGCCGTTTGCGACCAGTTGCTTGATTCCTTCCATCTCGACAATCTCAAGCGGCATTGGCGAAGGGACGGCGCGGCGATATCCGCGTCCGGGTTCCAGAATCATGTGCCAGCCGCGATTCTGGCGATGCTGCTCGGCCTTGTCACGGTCAAAGTAGGGGCCAATGGCCTTGGTGGGTTGCTTGAACTGCGGGTCATCGCCATCGACAATGGTCTGTGTGACGACAGACATGACCGGCCGCTGCAAGTCGTTCTCGCGCAACACATTGTGCAGCGCCTGCACCAGCATGTATCCTGTCGCCCCCTGCGTGTCGGCGCCACAGACATCGAGCGGCACCGAATGCAGAATATGGCTCGCCAACTCAGAGCGATAGAGGACAAAGCCCACCTGTGGCTTGTTGCCATGCAGGATTGCCACGCGCAGGTCACTCTTGAAGATCGGTAGAAGGGCTTCCGCGAGTTCGTGGGCTTTGTCACGTTGGCTGTCAATGGTGGAACTGAATTTGTCAGAAAGCACTTCGCCGTTGACAAGAATGACGATAGCTTTGTTCATTGGCGTAATCCTCTTGTGATCCTGCTCCGAAACTGGACAAACCCTGGCAGGGCAGCCGTCGCATGCAACGGCTGCCACCTCCTGTCAGGGTTCTGCCTGCACGCCGGCAATTAGCGGTAGGCCGGCGTGTAGAAGGGTCGTTTTACAACTTTGGCCTTCTTTGGTTTGCCTCTGATCAGCACATCCAACTCTGTGCCAACGGCTGCGTACTCGCTGTCGACCAACGCCATCCCAAGATAACGTTCGGTCGTCGGCGAATACATGCCACTCGTCACCACGCCAACCTCTTGTTCGCCGCTCGCAACCGGATAGTGCTCGCGGATCACCCCACGATCGACCAACTCAATCCCGACTGAAACACGCTGCGGCTTTTCCAGCTTCTGCTTGAGCAAGACATCGCGACCGATGAAGGGCTTGTCAAGGCTGACCGCAAAGGTGAGCCGTGCTTCGACCGGGGTAATGCTGGGCGACAGTTCATGCCCGTAGAGCGGCATGCAGGGTTCAAAGCGCAGGCTGTCGCGTGCGGCCAACCCGATCGGCAGCACCCCTTCCGCCTCACCCTCCGCCAGGATGCCTTCCCATACCTTCACGGCATGCTCGGCGGGGAAATAGAGCTCGAAGCCATCTTCCCCCGTGTAGCCGGTGCGCCCCAGCAACACCGGCACCCCGAAGATCGTGTCCCACAATGCGGTGAAGCGCGGCGTCTTCTCCAGGTCAGCCTGCGTCAGCCGGTTGAGAATGGCCGGCGCCTTCGGACCCTGGAATGCAAGCATGTAGGTCGCATCCGAGATGTCCGTCACCGTCACCGCATACCCTCCCGCCTGGGCTTTTGCCCATTGCACATCCTTGTGCCGGTTGCCGGCATTGATGGCAATGAAGAAGTAGGGGACGCCCTGCTCATCGGGGAGTTTATAGATAAAGATGTCGTCGACCACGCCACCATCCGCATAACACATCAGCGCATAGTGGGCATCGAAGAGCGCCATCTGCCGGACGTCGTAGGTGGCCAGGTAGTTGACGAACGCTTCGGCCTGCGGGCCGCGCACCTCCATCTGTCCCATGTGGTCGATATCGAACAACCCCGCCACCGTGCGCGTGCGTTGATGTTCCTCGATCGGGCCTGTGGGATACTGCACGGGCATTTCCCACCCCGCAAACGGCACCATCCGCCCATTGTGCGCCACATGCCAATCATAGAGTTTGGTTCTAAGCAGTTCGCTGGTCATGCTTACTCCTTATTTGCGTAGGCTTCAATTGGCAGACAGGTGCAAACCAGGTTGCGGTCACCGTAGACGCTGTCGATGCGTCCCACCGGGGGCCAGAACTTCCATTCCGCAACCCAGGTCGTCGGGAAGACAGCCTGTTCGCGCGAGTAAGGACGCTCCCAGGTGGCACTGGCGACGCTGGCAGCAGTGTGCGGCGAGTTGACGACGACGTTGTCGTGCGGGTCAGCCGCGCCGCTCTCGATCGCACGAATTTCCTCGCGGATCTGGATCATGGCCTGGCAGAAGCGATCCAACTCAGCTTGCGACTCGCTCTCGGTCGGTTCGATCATCAACGTGTCATGCACCGGGAAGGCCACGGTTGGCGCATGGAAGTTGAAATCCATCAGCCGCTTGGCCACGTCCGTCACCGAGATCACGTCTTTCAGGTGGCGCAGATCCAGGATGCATTCGTGGGCCACACGTCCGTTGGCGCCCTTGTAGAGGACCGGGTAATAGGGATCGAGGCGTGCGGCAACATAGTTGGCATTCAGAATCGCCATCTGGGTGGCGCGCGTCAAACCGGCTGCACCCATCATGGCAATGTAGGCATAGGAAATGGTGACGATGCTTGCGCTGCCCCAGGGCGCCGACGAGACCGGGCCGATCGCTTTCTTGCCGCCCACACGGCCGGCCGCCAGCGGGTGACCGGGCAGATAGGGCGCCAGATGCGCTGCCACACCGATCGGGCCAACACCGGGTCCACCGCCGCCGTGGGGAATGGCAAACGTCTTGTGAAGATTCAGATGGCAGACGTCGGCGCCGATGTAGCCGGGCGATGTCAAGCCGACCTGCGCATTCATGTTTGCGCCGTCCATGTAAACCTGCCCGCCGTACTGGTGGACGATCCGGACAATCTCCAGCACGCCTTCTTCAAACACACCGTGCGTCGAAGGATAGGTCACCATCACGGCGCCCAGCGTATCTTTGTATTGCTCGGCTTTGGCGCGGAGGTCGGCAACGTCCACATTACCGCCCTCGTCACATGCCACCACGACCACCTGGAAGCCCGCCATCGCCGCGCTCGCCGGGTTGGTGCCGTGCGCTGAACTGGGGATGAGACAGGTGGTGCGTTGGGGTTCGCCGCGGTCCATGTGATAAGCCCGGATGACAAGCATACCGGTATACTCACCGGCGGCGCCCGAGTTTGGCTGAAGCGAGACCGCGGCAAAGCCGGTGATCTCCGCCAACCACTTTTCCAGGCGGCGGAACAACTCTTGATACCCTGCGGCCTGGTCGGCCGGTACAAAAGGATGAAGTGCCGCAAATTCGGGCCAGAGCAGGGGGAGCATCTCGGCGGTGGCGTTTAGCTTCATCGTGCACGACCCCAGTGGGATCATCGAGTGGGTCAACGAGAGATCGCGCGATTGTAGCTTGTTGATGTAGCGCATCATCTCCGTTTCGGAGTGATAGGTGTTGAAGACCGGATGCGTCAGGTAATCGCTCTGGCGATCATGGGGGCCACCGAAGGCCAGGTCAGTGGCCGCGGCAAGCGCCTTGATATCGACGGCATTGGGCACTGCACCGAAAATCCCCAACAACGTCTCAACATTGTTGAGCCGTGTCAGTTCGTCAAACGCAACGCCGACCGCGCCATCGTCGTAATAGCGCAGGTTCACTGCTTCTGCCAGTGCGGCCGCGCGGATCGTAGCCTGCGTGCGCGGGCCGCCCGAAATCTTCAACGTGTCAAACACCGGTTCTGCATTGATGGTGTAGCCAAGTTGCTGCAGCGCTTTGCCAAAGACCGAGGTCAGCAGGCGTACGCGCTGGGCGCGCAGCCGGATCCCATCGGGACCATGGTAGACCGCGTACATCGAGGCCAGGATGGCCAGGAGCACTTGGGCCGTGCAAATATTGCTGGTCGCCTTTTCACGGCGAATATGCTGTTCCGCGTCTGAGTGCGAGCCGCATTGCCGGGTTGCCGTGCGAATCGACGGACACGCCGATCAGACGTCCGGGCATGTTGCGCTTGTATTCCTCGCGGGTGGCAAAGAAGGCGGCATGTGGTCCGCCAAAACCCATCGGCACCCCGAAGCGCTGGCTGTTGCCCACGACCACGTCCGCGCCAAATTCGCCCGGCGCACGCAGCAACGTCAGCGCCAGCAGGTCTGTCGCCACCACGACCAGGACGTCATGCGCATGTGCCGCCTTAATGAACGGCGCATAGTCATAGACGTCGCCGTTGGTGGCCGGATACTGCACCAGCGCGCCAAAGGCATCGGCAAAATCGTAGGTCTTGTGATCCCCAACGACGACCTTGATGTCTAGCGGAGCGGCGCGCATTTCGACGACAGCAATCGTCTGCGGATGGCAGAGTTCGGAGACGAAAAAGGTCTCGGCAGTGGACTTGCGTGCGCGCTGGCGGTGACAGAGGGTCATTGCTTCGGCGGCCGCCGTGCCTTCATCCAGCAGCGAAGCGTTGGTGATTTCCATGGCGGTCAGGTCGGTGATCATGGTCTGGAAATTGAGCAACGCTTCCAGGCGTCCCTGCGCAATTTCGGCCTGATACGGGGTGTACTGCGTATACCACCCAGGATTCTCGAAGATATTGCGCATCACCACCGGCGGCATGATGCAGTCGTAATAGCCCATGCCGATGAACGAGCGGTAAAGCTTGTTCTGCGCGGCCAGCCCTCGCAACTCGGCCAGAATTTGCGACTCAGTGCGCGGTTGCTCAAGCGCAAGGGGCGCCGGCAACCGGATCTTGGCCGGGACCGTCTGATCGATCAGTTCTTCCAGGGATCCTGCGTTGACGAAAGCCAGCATCGCCTCCAACTCGGCAGGGCGTGGACCAATATGGCGATCGACAAAATGATCGGTAGGGTTCAATAGATCAAGGATGTTGGCTTTTTTTGTCATGTTTCCTCGCTTACGCGGCACTGCGCGCCGGCATCATCGCCGAAATGGGTGCGGACGGTGCCTGCACACTATTTGATATTCCGGTACGCGCCGTAGGCGTCGGCATCCATCAGGGCCGCAACCTGCGCCGGCGCGCTCATCCTGATGCGCATCAGCCAGGACTCGTATGGGGCTGCGTTGAGTTGTTCGGGGGCCGCTAAGATCTCGGCGTTGGCCGCGACGACTTCGCCGGAAACCGGCGTATAGAGATCGGCGGCGGCTTTCACCGATTCGACGACGCCGACGACATCACCGGCTTAAAACGTGTCGCCGGCAGCCGGCAATTCGAGAAACACGATATCGGAGAGTGAATCCTGTGCGTAGTCGGAAATCCCGATGACTGCTTCGTCACCTTCTACGCGCAGCCATTCATCTTCTTTGCTGTAGTACAGTTCGGGTGCTACTTTGCTCATGGGTTGCCTCGTTAACCTGGTGCATGTAGTAGAAATAAGGATGCACGGATGCGGACAATCTCCGCACCCGTGCATATAGGATGGTGCTCACTTGCCTTGCTTAGGGGATAATGGCAGCCATTACGCCCTTTTGCGCGTGCAAACGATTCTCAGCCTCATTGTAACAGGCTTCACCCCATTTGCCATCTAGCACGGCATCATCGACTTCTGCACCCCGTTCACAGGGCAGGCAGTGCATGTACTGTGCGGTCGGCTTCGCCAGGTTCATGTTGTCAACGGTGGCGCGCCAGTGCTTGTAGTTGCCGAAGAGTTTCATCATCTCATCCTGCTTCGGCTTGTCGGTCACCGGCGGCAGCAGGTCCAGGCAGACATAGTTCTTGGTATAGACGACATCAGCATTTTCGTAGGCATCTTCCTGGCGGTCGGAGACGCGGTAGGATCCACCGCTGGCAGCCACGTTGTTTTTGATGTCCTGTTCGATGTCCGGGTCGATGCGCATTTCCGGCGGGTGGGAGAAGACAACATCGGCGCCAAAAAGCGACGCCATGTACAGGAAGTCATGATGGGGTGCAATCGGCTTCTTGGGACCCGAAGCGTAGGCCCAACTCACACCGATTTTGCGCCCGCGCAGATCTTTGCCGAACATCTCCCACAGCGCCATTGCATCGGCCATGCCCTGACAGGGGTGGTAGATGTTGTCTTCCATGTTGATCACAGGCGCGTGCGACCATTTGGCGAATTCCTGGATGATGCGGAAGCTCTTGGTGTATTCCCAACCGACAACGTCGCCGAGAATGCGAATCGAGAGTGCCGCGCCCATGCGTGAGAGGACGCGGGCCATGTCCGAAATCCGCTCCGACGCATAGCCCACGTCTTCACCTTCGAGGGTGGGCAGGCGGGTGGAGCCTGGTTCCAAGAAATGGGCATGACCGCCCAGTTCAAAAATACCGGCCTCAAAGCTGTTGCGGGTGCGCAGGCTGGGATTAAAAAACATCATGAACAGCGTCCGGCGCGGCAGCAGGTCGTCGTGGCGGCGGCGCAGCGTGTTGTCGGCCTTCAGTTGCAGACCAAGTTCCAGCATGGTCTCCAATTCGGCCTTGGAAAAATCCTGAAGGCGCAGAAAATCCCGGCCCTTCAATCCTTCGGTAACCATCTTGTATCTCCTAAACAACAGTGAATCTGATTGCTTTGAATCTCGTCATGTCGACCAACAACAGGGTCACCAGGTGACCTTATGTACCTTTTCCAACTTGGATGGGTCGTCAAAGCGCGCAAGCGGCAGACGCTCAATAAAGTACGATGTCTCACCGGTCATCACGTAGCGGGCGAGATCGCGGCCAATCGTCGGTCCTTCGATGACGCCGTTGCCGCCGGCGCCAATCGCCAGCACGTAGTCCTTGATTGGCGACGGTCCCAGCACCGGCATATAGTCGCGCGGCTCGGCTCGGTAGCCGACCCAATCGTTCGCCACCGACGAATCGAGCAGGCGCGGATAGTGCTTCAGCAGTTCTTCGGTCAGGAAGTCCCAGAAATAAGGGTCGGTGCCACCCGTCATCGGCAGGTCGTCCGGGTTCCACAGACCGGCATGCTGCGGATTATTCAAATCCATGGTCAAGTGCGCTTTGCAGATAAAGACGTTGTCCTTGTCCTTGCGGGCGTAGAAGCGCGGAAACTTGAGCACAGGGAACGGGTAGCCCAGGGGATGCTCGGGTTTTAGGATGAACACCTCAGCACGCGTGTGAATGATCGGTGATTTCATGCCGACCTTTTCGCCAAAGAAAGGCGCCCATGGGCCGGTGGAATCGACCAGCACGTCCAGATCGAAGTGCCCTTATTGGTATCGACCCCTGTCACCTTGTTGTCCACCACGTTGACATTCTGGACCTCGGTACCAATCATGACCTTGGCGCCCTTCTCGCGTGAGAGGCGAGCAAGCGTATTGGAAATCATGGTCGCATCGACAAAACCATCGTCCGGGCTGTACGCGGCACCGAGCACCCCATCCAACGTCAGGTCGGGAATGATGGTGCGGATCTTTTCGGGATCCTTCCAATACTCCGCCTGGTAGCCAGAGGCGACGGCCAGATCGACCGCCTGCAAGGCGTACTTTTCGTATTCAGGATAGGGCGCGATGAGCAGCGTGCCGGTCTGTTCGAAACCGGTTGAGCCGGGAATGCGCTTCTCCAACTCGGTATAGAATTTGAAGCCAAAGAGACGGATAGACCAGAACTCATGCGGCAGCGAGTCATCGATCAGACAGTGGGTGCCGGCCGACTTGGCCGTCGTGCCCGATCCGATTGTGTTCTTCTCGAACAGATAGACTTCGGCGTCCGGATGCTCGTGCGTCAGAAAATAAGCGATCGCGGTGCCGATGATGCCCCCACCCACAATCCCGATGCGTTTTTTCGTCATTTTCTTCTCTCCTATTTCTTTGTGACAGAACGCGTCTTGATCGCTTCTATCAAAGCAGGCACAAATTGATAAAGGTCGGCATGAATGCCGTAGTCAGCCTGGGCAAAGATACCGGCGTTTTCATCGCTGTTGACCGCGACGATCAACTTCGACTCACGGATGCCGATCGTGTGCTGGATCGAGCCGGAGACACCCAACGTGATGCACAGGTCGGGTGACAACTTGAGACCGGAAAGTCCCAGCCATTCCGGGAACCAGTCACGCTCGGACGAGATGGGTCGCGAACAGGCAACCTGGCCATTGAGTAGACCGGCGAGTTCTTCCGCCATGGCCAAATCCTCACGGTTGCGCATGCCCTGCCCGACATCCACGATGACGGGTGCATCCTGCAGGCGGCGCCCTGTATCTGCCTTCACGCTGTTTGCCAGCACGCGCATCCGCGCCGCCGGGATCGCGACGGGTACGGCAATGACCGCAGCCGAATGGCCGGCGAAAGCCTGCTCGTGGAAGACGCCTGGCGGAACGGCGGCCAGGGCCGGCAGGACGTTGATCCGATAGGTATTGTTCCCAATGCCGGTGTAAACTAAGCATTTGGCTGTCACCGACTGACTAGCGGCATCGTAGGAAAAATCGTCGCACCAGGAAACCGCACCTGCGCCGAGCCGTTCTGCCACCCGGCCGTTCACTTCCAGGCCCCGTTTCGTAGCACCGACCAACACCACTACCGGCTGCACCTGCTCAATCACCCCTGCCAGCGCGGCGGTGTACGTCTCCGGATTGTAGACATCGAGCGCAGGCTCGGCCACCGTATAGACCACATCTGCGCCCCATTCGCCCCAGATCGCCGCCGTTGCAGCGGCCGCAGCACCCAAAGCAACCACGCCCACCTCGGTGAAGCCCTGCGTGCCGGCAACCTGGCGCGCCTTGGCCAGGAGTTCGCGCGCAACCCCGGCTTCTTCTGAATAAACCAACAACTTTGCCATGATTCAGCTCCTACTCAGCCACTACGTGTTCGGCCAGCAAGGCATCGAGCAGTTGATTTGCCAATGCCTTCATGTCGTCGCCCTGGAACAGTTGCTCTTTGCGCGCAATGACGATGCCTTCCTGGGCAATGCGCGTGACCCCGCCGGCCGCCTGTAGCGCCTCGGCGGATAGTCCAAGGTCGGCCTCGGGCTGCCAAACGACAACCGGTTTCTTCTTGGCCTTGACCGCATCCATCAGCGTCGGGCGGCGGGGCGTGTTGGTCTCCTGCGTCACGGTCAGCACGAGCGGCAGATCGCAAGCGACGCTTTGCATGCCGATGTCGAGATCCCGATCTGCCGTCAAAGTGGCTCCGGCCAACGCGATGTTGCGCGCGTAGGCCAGGAGAGGCCAGCCCAAACGCTCTGCCAGCCGGGGCGGGACCTGATAGGTGACGCCGTCATCGCTGGCCTCGCCGCACACCACGAGGTCGACGTCGCCCATCTTCTGGATGGCGGCGGCCAGCACAGCGGCGGTTGCCATCGGTCCCCCAGCCGCCCAATTGGTGCTGTCGACTATCGTGAGGTCATCCAGCCCCATCGCAATGGCTTCGCGAAAGGCTTCGCGGGCGCCGGCAGGCGCCAGCGTCAAGCCGTGCACCGTGCTTCCCTCAGGCTTCAGCACAACTGCAGCCTCCAACACATTTCGATCAATCGTGCCGACGCGCTGCGGGGTAGTTGCCAGACGCAACTCACGCGTCGCCGGATCGACCTTTAATTCTGACAATGTCAACGAGTATTTGATGCATGCAACAATTTTCATTACCAAGCTCCTGCTGCCGGATCATCCATAGCGGAATGCAATGCCAAAGCCACCGCGTGGTGGGCGCCAGGTGATGCCCCCTGCGCCGCCCGAATCACAGGCGATCTGGCAGGTGCCGCATTCCAGGCAGTTCTCGTAGCGTGCTGTAACTTCACCTTCTGTGACCACATAGACTGCCGCCGGGCAGACGGTCAGGCACGGCTGCAACTGGCAGCGCTGACAGCGCGACTGGTCAACCTGGATGTGGCTCTGTTCTTCGTCGATTTCGTACCTGTCCAGCCCAAGCAGGTCGTCCAGGGTGAGTGTTCGTGCGCTCATCGGACCAGTCCTTTGCCGATCTGGTTCATGTCCATCAACATTTGCCACAGGGAGACCTTGCCGCGCATGTCATCGCGTAGGGCTTTGAGGCCCTTCTTGCTTGGTTTTGCGCCTACGGTGAACATGTCACCGAGTACAGCGCCTGCCAATTCGGGATAGACGTGGAAGAGACGTTCGTTTTCCAGCAAGGGATAGGTATCCTTGAAGGTCACCATGTCTTTGTACACGTTCGTCGCCTTGAAATTCTGCTCATAGCCGGCCAGGGCGGTGTGCGAGTAGTCGCCCATTTCCCGGGCGGCGAGAATCGCCTTTGCCGCGGCGGCGGCAGAGGCCACTGCGACATCCATGCCACGTAACGTCATCACATTATTCAGCAGGAGGCGGGCGGCGCTGCCGACCACGACGTACCCATCACCGTACAATTGCCCGATCAGGTGTACGCCGCCGCGATGGATCGCCTGGGCGGAGTATTCGACGATTTCGCCCCCGGCAATCAGCCGGCTGATGAACGGGTGCGCTTTGAATTCATTTAGAATCGCATGCGGCTGCAACTTGCTCTTATAGACCGCATCGATTTTTGCCACGACGCCGACCGAGAGCGTGTCCTTATTGGTGTAAAGGAAACCGCCGCCTTCGACGCCGCCGGTGTGCCCGACGCATGTGTAGGCAACGCCTTCATCGGCGTTCAGGCACTGGAAGCGGTTGGTGATCACGTCTTCGGGTAGCGCAATGACATCTTTCACGCCAATCGAAACGTCACTGGCGTGATATTCGTCGGTGCGCAGTCCGGCTTCTTTGAGCAACCCGGAGCGTGTGCCTTCGGCCACCACCACGACGTCGGCCATCAATGCATCGCCGCCGGCTTCAATGCCCACCACGCGGCCATTTTCTTGCAGCAGTTTGTCGACCGTGAACCCAGGCATCAGCATGGCGCCGGCATCCTCGGCCTGCTGGGCCATCCAGGGATCAAAGCGTGCGCGCAGCACCGAATAGGCATTGTGCGGCACGTGCCCTTCGTCCAGGTCACGGTAATCCAGGTTGACCGAAGTCTGCTCACCCAGGAAGGTGATAGCATGGCCAACGATTGCACGCTCCAGCGGTGCGCTTTCCCAGAATTTGGGGAAGATCTCGCTGTAGACCTGGCTGAACAGCAGCGCCCCTGACACATTCTTGCTGCCGGGCGTCTCGCCGCGCTCGATCACAATGACCTGCATCCCGGCCTTGGCCAGCAAGTAGGCTGCGGTCGCCCCCGCTGGACCTGCACCGACGACAATGGCGTCAAACTTTTCCATACGAACCGTCCCTGTGGACCAACCCTAGATGCCGGCCGTGTAATCGCGGTTGATGTCTTTGTACAGAATGTAGCGCCCTGTCTCCCAACCGGTCGCATAGAAGAACTGCGGGCAATAGGGCGCCATGTAGATGTAGTCGTCCTTTTGCACTTCGATGTAGTCACCGTTCAGGAAATAGACCCCACGGCCATCCAGCATGTAGAGGCCGTGTTCCATGATGTGCGATTCCACATAGCTGAAGTAGATGCCCGGGTCGAAGATCAACAGGTTGAACGCCATGTCGTAGCCAAGTTCAGTGTCATAGGGGATGAGGTGCTTTTCGACATAGGTGTCTTCTGGCAGGGCTTCCACATCCTGCTCCCTGGAGATGATCGGCGCCGGAATCGGCACGCCGGGGGCCGGTTCATAGCGCCGGCGCAGCCAGAGCATGCGTGTCACCCCATTGCCCTTGTTGTGGAGGGCAAAGCTGGATTGCGGGGGGAACCAGGCATAGCTACCGGTGGACCAGGCATGGGCCGCACCATTTAAGGTGAACTGCACTTCGCCCTCGATGACAAACAGAAAATGCTCGAAGTCGTCCTTGATCGGCGCAACCGTGCCACCGTCCGGCTGGATGAGAATTTCGTGCTCCACAAAGCGTGCGCCGAGGGCGGCCGTGGTCATGACCTGAACGACCGCTTTCTGGAAGGTCGGAATCGTGCTCAGCACCCGCGCCCCGCGCGGCAGGATGGCGTATTGGCCCGGCTTGGTAATCGCCCGATTGCGGGTCGTCACGTCGGCGTCTACGGCAAGTACTCGTTTGGTCATGGGTGGAATCTCCTCTGGCTGCTTACTCAGTCTGCTTAGAAAAGTCGGGGCGCATCAGGACGTGCTGCGCCGCAGAAGTTGGCCGTAACCCGGCTCGACACAGATGCGGCCGTGCTCGAAAACCGTTTTGCCGCGCACCAGCGTGCGTTCAACTTTGCCCTTGAACCGGCGGCCCACATAGGCGCTGTGCTTGTGCTTGTAGAAAAGATCCTCCACCGCCAACTCCCACTCGGCGTCCAGGTCGATGACGACCAGATCGGCGTCGGCGCCCGGCAGCAGGCTGCCCTTGCGCGGGTAGAGGCCGAAGATGCGTGCCGGGTTGCCGGCGGTCATGCGCACCAGGTCCGGCAGCGCCAGCCCCCGCTTGTGGACGCCCTCGGTCAGGAGCACCGGCAGGAGACTCTGCACCCCACTGATGCCGCCCCATGCCTTCCAGATATTTTCCAACCCTGGCGCTTTGTCTGCCCACGGGCAAGGCGAATGATCCGAGGCAAGCGTGTCCACGAGACCGTCCAGCACACACTGCCATAGTGCTTCGACCTCGGCGCGGCTGCGCAATGGTGGCGCACACTTGGCCGCCGGCCCGATGCGCACAAAGTCCGCTTCATCGAAGGCCAGATAATGTGAGCAAGTCTCAACGGTGACATTGACGCCTGCCGCCTTTGCGGTCTGCGCCGCCTGCATGCCTGCAGCGATCGTCGTGTGGACGACATGGAGCGGGCCGCCGGTCACACCAGCCCAATAGATGGCGCGGTTCAGGGCTTCCAACTCAGTAGCCGGTGGCCGCGACTCAAGCCACGCCGCCCGATCGATCCGGCCTTCGTCGCGGAGTTGCTGCCCCAGCAGCCCAGTCACCCACTCATTTTCGGCGTGCACCGCCACGACGTTGCCAAGCGCTTTTGCCTTACACAGCCCGGCGTAGAGAACGTCGTCGTTGATCCGGGCGAAATCCACGCCGCTGGCGCTCATGAAGCCCTTGAAGCCAATGACGCCGCCAGCATGGAGGTCGTCCAGGTCGGCAACATTGTTGTCCACAAGGCCGCCCCAAAGGGCGTAATCGATTACCGCCTTATCACGCACCGCGGCTTGTTTGTTTTGCAGATTCTGCCGGTTGATGGTGGGTGGCGTGGCGTTGAGCGGCATCTCCATGATCGTGGTGACGCCGCCGGCCGCCGCGGCCATCGTGCCGGTGGTGTAGCCTTCCCAATGTTCGCGACCGGGTTCATTGAAATGAACGTGGTCATCCACTAGCCCAGGTAGCACGAGCTTACCGCCGAGATCAATTTCTGTGCGGGCGGCAACGCCCCGGTTGTCAGCCACCAACTCGACGATCTCGCCGTCATGGATGGCGACGCCCCGGTACACCTCACCGGTCTCGGTGATGACACGACCGTTCTTCAAATAAAGATCGACTGGCATGTTGCTTGCTGTCCCTTTGGCCGGTTCGGCGGCCGTGGATATCAAATCGGCAGCCCGGCAGTCGCCATGTGCTGTGGGTGCACTAAAATGACGGCTGCCGGGTTTCTCTTACAAGGTCAAGGAATGATCGCGGTGCCGGTTTCGCCGCGCATTGCGCGCGAAATGTTGTCAGGGTTCGTGATGATGGCCTTCTTGCCACCGCGTTCCAAGAACCAGATGCAGGCTTGAATCTTGGGGGCCATGCTGCCGCGCGCAAAGTGTGAGCCTTCAGCGAGGTATTGTTTGGCTTCAGCCACGGTAAGCGTATCCAACCACTTCTGCTCGGGCTTGCCAAAGTTGAGCGCCACTTTTTCGACGGCGGTACTGATGATCAACAGTTCGGCATTGATGACAGAGGCGAGGAGCGAAGAAGCAAAGTCTTTATCAATTACGGCAGCGATACCGTGCAATGCGCCCTCGCTGTCCGCAACGACCGGAATCCCGCCGCCGCCCACCGTGATGACGCAGATGCCGGCGTCCATCAGCAACTTGATCGCCGGTTCTTCAACGACGCGCATGGGCAGCGGCGATGGCACGATCCGCCGATAGCCCCGCTTGGCATCTTCTACGACATCCCAGCCTTCAGTTTCGTGCTTGAGTTTTGCCTCTTCGGCGCTCATGAAGCCGCCAATCGGCTTGGATGGGTTCTGAAACGCCTGGTCGTGACTGTCGACTTCAACCTGGGTCACAATGGTTGCGGCGGCTTTCTTAATGCCGCGCTTTAGAAACTCATTGTAAAGCGCCTGCTGCAAAGCGTAGCCGGTGGCGCCCTGCGTATCCGCGCCGCAGAAATCGAGGGGTACTTCATGGAGCCCTTCCACCTTGTGCGCTATTTCTGACCGGCGCAAGACAAAGCCGACCTGAGGCCCGTTGCCATGGCCGATTGCCACGGTCCAGCCCTGCTCAATCATGTCGGCGATGTGGACGCATGTGTCCTCCACAGCCTTGTACTGATCCGGGATTGATTGATGATCCTTGTCGGAAATCAGTGAATTCCCGCCAATCGCAATGACGGCGATGCGATTTTGATTGCTGCCCATAATATGGTTTGTCTCCTTTACCGGGTTGGTGATCAGCCCAATATGCTGGCCACGAGCGCCATCCGGATCGAGACGCTGTAGGCAATTGCTTCAAAATATTGCTGGCTTGGGGTCTTGTCGATGCGCAGGTCCATTTCACCGGCCCGGCGTGGCAGCGTATGAGTCACGCAGATGACGCGGCCATCGTTTGCACGCACCGCTTCCAGGGTCTCGTTGCGCACATAATAATCATCCATCAATTTCTTGAAGGCCTCGGCGTCGGCCCCCTTGGGTGCGCTGCAACCGGGCAGATAGACCAGATCCATCTCGGAAATCAGCTCGTTGAAGGTATCCTGGGTCAGGTCAAATTCTTCCTTGACATGGCCGTGGACGGAATCAAGCTTCTTCATGACTTCGGCTGGTGTGCGATTGGCTTTCGGGCTGGCCAGGGTCACGTCGGCGCCCAGCCGTGCCAGGCCATAGGCCATCGAGTGGCCGGTGCGCGCCGCAATCAGATCGGCGCTGGCAATGCAGACCTTGACGCCCTCAATCTTGCCCTGCGTGCGCCACAGCGTGTACATGTCCAGCAGCGCCTGGGTTGGGTGTTCCCAGTGACCGAAACCGCCATTGATAATGGGCGATTCCGAATAGGTGCAGGCGTCGCGCCTCGACATCATTCGGATGGCGCAGGACGATCACGTTTGCGTATTTGGAGACCACCTTCATCATGTCGGCCAGGCTCTCCTCTTTTGCAGCCGATGAGGAGACCATTGGGTTGGCTTCGGTAATCACCATGCCGCCAAGGCGGGACATCGCCGTTTCAAAACTCATGCGTGTACGGGTGCTGGGCTGGAAGAAGAGCGTCGCCATCAGGCTGCCTGGCAGTAGATCAATTTTCGAACGATTCCAGGGTTCTAGGGCAAGCGCCAATTCGAACATGCCATAGATCTGCTCGTTGGTCAGATCGTTGATCGAAAGGAGACTTTTTCCCCGATACCCAATGGCATCGATCATGGCATTGAGGGTTTTGATCTTGGTCGCTGTTTGCATGTAGGTGCCTTCCTTCGTTTTGCTGACGGGAAACCATGATTCCCGCGTTCAATTTTGGGCTTCAACGGGCGGAGGCGGAACACTGGGTGATCCCGCACAAGCAATTTGGTATCGACTACTTTGTTAGATTTATCACATAAGCAATAAGGGGCGCATAAAGAGCTCGTAAAGAAAGGATAAAGCACCGCCCGCGCCCAATGGCCATCTGCTTCTTTATGCAGACCATTATGGGATCTTTATATTTCTTTATGACCAACTTAGCCTGATTGTGATACGCTTCACGATGTCCTGTAGCTCAGTTCAAAGACGTCCTACCTCTCATCTCTTTTCTGTTTGCGTTTTGTTCATTGCCAGGCGTTGGCCGCTAGAGTCCCGACTAGATGGCGCAGGCCATTGGCATTTCGACCAAAAGTCACCCTAAAGGCTCGACAATCTCGTCGAGTAGTCGTCTTCAGAACCTTGATAAGGAGAGCTTGAAATGAAGCAAAGATTGTGGGTGGTTTTCTCGTTGTTGTTGGTAGCAAGCATGGTGCTGGCTGCCTGTGGTGCACCGGAGGCTGAGGCGCCTGCCCAACCGGCCGCAGCGCCGGCTGAAGGGGGCAAAGTGATCAAGGTCGGCGCTGTACCCGCTGACCGGGCCGGATGCTGGCTGGGCCGGCGATCCGTACATCAAGTCGCACCAGATGGCCATTGACGAAATCAATGCAGCCGGTGGCATCCAGTGTCTGGATGGCGCAATGCTTGAGTTGGTCAAGGGTGACTCAAAGGGTACGGCCGAGGCCGGTAACTCTGAGATGGAACGCCTGATCACGCAGGAAGGCGTGGTCGCCGTCCTTGGTTCCGCGTTAAGCGGCACAACGCTGCCCGCCACGGAAATTGCCGAACGCCTCAAGGTTCCCTATATCGTCCCCAACGCCCTGGATGGCAACATCACCGAAAAAGGTCTGCAATACATCTTCCAGACCGTTTCGACCTTGCAGCAGTGGGGTATGGACGATGCCGCGTGGGTGAAGGAGCAGGGCGCGAAGACGGCCGTGATCACGGTCCCCAACTTCAGCTTCGGCAAGGAAGTGGAAGAAGTCTGGAAGCAGGGTCTTGAAGCCGAAGGCATTGAAATTCTGGGCGCCCTCACCTATGACGGTGGCGCATAGGACTTCACTGACACGATTCTGCAAGTCAAGCAGCTTGACCCGGATGTCTGGTTTGCCCTTGGCAACAACCAGGCCCCGCAGATGGCCAAGCAGGCGAAGGAGCAGGGCTACTATCCCAAGATGGGGATCGTCTCCCTGGGTTCCGGGTTTGGCAGTTCATTCTTCCTGGCGGAAGCTGGCAACGACGTAGCTGACGGCATCATCATCACGCAGGACTTTGCGCCAGTCAGCGCCCTGAATGTCGATCCGGCCTTCTTGCAGAAATTCAAGGAGTACACCGGCCAGGATCTGGGTGGCACCTACAACACCACCTATGCTTCGACCTGGTTGCTGGCGGATGCCCTTGAAAAGGCGTGCTCGACCGATCCAACCGCCATTGCCGATGCCCTGCGCAATACGACCTTCACCGACGGTGAGGGCAAGTGGGGTTTCATGTGGCCGCAGGTTTCGTTTGACGAAAAGGGCCGTGTGAACGAGGCCGCTTCCGTCATTGCCCAGTGGCAGGATGGTCAGATGGTCGCCGTGTGGCCGCCAGAACTGGCTGCCGCCAAGGCCGTGTGGCCCGTCCCGGGTTGGGACGATCGCACGGGCCCGCTCGTCGGTGAGAAGATCGAGCCGGCTGCGGCGCCAGAGAGCGCTGCACCCGCCGAAGGGCTCATGGGTCTCTTGTACAGCCCAGAGGTCAACGCTGCCGCCCTCGCCTCCGACTACTCGAAGGCCATCGTGGCGGACATGAACACCCAGGTTGACACCTCACAGTACAAAAAAGATGGTCCCTACACCATCGCCGTGTCGCAGCAGGATCCGAGCAACGGCTGGGGCAACACCTACAACCTTACGCTTGCGGCCTACGGCGACGAACTGCTCAAGCAGGGCGTGCTGGCCAAGCCGCTGTTGACCTCGGTCACCAACGACGCCAATCAGCAGATCAGCGACATCGAGAACTTCATCGAGCAGCAGCCGGACGCGATCGTGGTGGAGCCGCTCGGACGCGCGGCCTCGACGACGGTCATCAAGCGTGCCGTCGATGCCGGGATTCCGGTGATCCTGTGCGCCAACGGGATCGAAGGCAGTGATTTCACCACGCGCGTCGATGTAGACTTCGGCGAAGTGGCTTACAAGTCGGGCGTCGGTCTGGCTGAGTTGATGGGCGGCACGGGCAATGTGGTGGTCTTCAACGGTATCGCCGGTGTAGACTCGACCGAGACCTGGCAGGCGGCTTTCCTCGATGCCCTCAAGAACTACCCGGACATCAAGGTAGTTGCCACCGAGTATGCGCAGTGGAATATCGCCACGGCCAAGCAGAAAATGGAAGCCATCATGGCTGCCAACCCGCAGATCGACGGCGTGTGGGCAGGCGGTGGTGAGATGACCCTGGGCGCTGCGCTGGCCATCCAGGACGCAGGCGTCGAGGCGCCGAAGTTTGCCATGGTGAACGTGCCCAACGGCTTCCTCCGCCTGGCCAAAGAAAATGGCTACGAGTTCGTGGGGGCGCCAGATCCGCCATCCATGTCCAAGTTCTGCCTGCAGACGGCGGTCGACGTCCTCGAGGGCAAGCCGGTCACCAAGTTCATCAGTCTGCGCACCTTGATGGACGGCGCGGATCCCTATGACAACACCAGCTTCGAACAGTGGTATGTGCCGGAATTGAACGATGACTTCATCCCGCCTGCCACAGTGGATGTCCAAGCCTATATTGACGGTGGTTTCGCCCGCAAGTAAGCCTAAACAAGGTTCATTGTTTCAAGCGAGTGTAGTCTCGAACTGCACAGAGGTAACTCAGCATTCCCCGGCTTTCCAAAGAGCCGGGGAATGCTGAGGCAAATGAAGAACGTCGCTCAGATCACATGATCTGGCGGATGAACGCCCTAAGTCAGCCCAATGAAAGCGTGGAAAGCTCCATCCGAACGATTGGAACTGGATTGTTCCAGCGGGCAGGCTGGTCAGCTTGTTTGAGGATGCCATGCCACAATCAGCGCTCACCGATCTTCCAAAACCGATCCTTTCACTCCAAGATATTCATAAACGATTCGGCGGCATTCAGGCGCTGGCCGGCGTATCCTTTGACCTGCGGCCTGGCGAAGTTCATGCCCTCGTGGGTGAAAATGGCGCGGGCAAGTCAACCTGATCAAAATCATCACCGGCGCCAACCTGCCCGATGCCGGGACCATTACCGTCGGCGACGCCGAGTATGGTGGTTTGTCCCGTTGCAGGCACGCCAGCTTGGCATTGCGGCAGTCTATCAAGAATTCAATCTGCTGCGCGATATGTCGGCAGCCGAAAACATATTTCTCTCCGCACCCCCGGTCAACCGTGCCGGTCTGATCGACACACGGCTACGTGCCAGTCAGGCCACCGAGTTGCTTGAGCGGCTGGGTGCGCAACATCATGTCGATCCCAACGAACTAGCCAAGAATCTCACGGTCGGCGAGCAGCAGATCGTTGAAATTGCCAAGGCGCTGGCTGCAAACGCAAGAATCCTGATCATGGATGAACCGTCGGCGGTGCTGCCCAGCCGTGATCTTGACCGGCTCTTCGCCGTCATCAAGGCGCTGCGCGAGCAGGGGCACGGGATCATCTATATCTCGCACCGTCTCAACGAAATTTTCGAACTGGCCGATCGCGTCACGGTGTTGAAAGATGGCCACAGTGTGGCAACGCTCGACGTTGCCGGCACCACCAACAGCCAGTTGATCCGTTTAATGGTGGGGCGCGAATTAACGGACATGTATCCGCCCGCCCAGCCCAGGTTCGGCGATGTGCTGCTGGAGTTGAATCACCTGGGCGTCGAGCATGTGGTGTCGGATGTAAGTTTTCAAGTGCGCGCCGGTGAGATCGTCGGGCTGGCGGGTCTTGGCGGCAGTGGGCGCACCACGATTGCGCGCGCTGGTTGGCCTGGGGCAGATTACTGGCGGCGAAGTTCGCTACCTGGGAAAGCCAGTCAAGGTCTCCAGCGCCTGGGCACAACAGCCGGCGTGGTCCTGATTCCAGAAGATCGCAAGGCCTTTGGCTTGATCCTGGATCAAAGTGTGCGCTTCAATATTGCGCTGCCCAATCTCCTGCGCCTCAGCCACTGGCAGATGATCTTGAAGCGTTTTGAACGCCAGCCGGTCATGGCAGCCATCCAAAATATGCAAGTGAAGCCTGCTGCGCCCGACCTTCCTGCCGGCAATTTGAGCGGTGGCAATCAACAAAGGTGGTCATTGCCAAATGGTTGATGACCCAACCCCGCGTGATCATCTTTGATGAGCCCACGCGCGGCATCGATATCGGCGCCAAGGCCGAAATTTACCAACGCATTCGCGCACTCTCAGAGCAGGGCGTTGGCATTATCATGGCATCTTCCGAGTTGCCCGAGCTATTGGGCATGAGCGACCGCATCGTGGTGATGCACGAAGGCCGGGTCAGCGGCGAACTTGCCCGGGCCGATGCCACGGAAGAGTCCATTATGCATCTGGCCACGGCGTCATCCGATGTTGCCGGGACCGGGCAGGCGCAGCATGCAGAGGAGCGACAGCCATCATGAGCGTCTCAACCAGTGTAGCGAACACCGCATCGGCGGTTACGCGCCCCAACCCGTGGCGCAAATTTGTCCGCAACAACGGCTCGGTGATCTTGATCTATGCCATCATCATTGTGCTGGCCGGCATTGCATCGATCTTTTCCGACCGTTTCTTAACCCCCTCCAATCTACTCAACATTGCACGACAATCCATCGTGCTGGGTTTACTGGCAATTGGACAGACCCTCGTGCTGTTGACCGGTGGCATGGATATCTCCTCGGAACAGGTCTCGCGCCTGGTAGGCTTGACCGTGGCGACGATCTTCGCTGCCAATGCCAGTAATCCGGCGTTGATTCTGCCTTTGATTCTGCTGGGCGTCGTGATGGGCGCCGTGCTGGGCGGTATCAATGGGTTGTTGATCACGCACGCATGCGGTGCCGTTCATCATCACCTTTGGCGTCGCGTTCTTGCTGCGCGGGATCAACCTGGCGATTTCGACCACCCCGATCCGCGGCATTCCCAGCGAATACCTCCAGATTTATGATGCCAAGATTGGGATCGTGCCGGTCAACGTCATTGTGATGGCGTTCCTCTGGTACGGCCTCTGGTTGTTCACCACGCGCATGCGCTGGGGACGCAACATCTATGCGGTGGGCGGCTCAGAGCGGATCGCCCGGTTGGCGGGGATTCGCGTGAACTGGACCGTTGCCTCGGCCTATATCCTCAGTTCCGTTTTTGCGGCGTGCGCCGGGCTGTTTCTCCTGGCGCGCTCGGCGTGGGTGACCCCAACGCCGCAGATGGCATGACATTTCAATCGTTCGTGGCGGCCGCTGTCGGTGGCATCAGCCTCTACGGTGGTCGGGGTTCAATCTGGGGAACGCTCGGTGGCGTGATCCTGTTGACCTTGCTGGCCAACTTCTTCAATCTGATGCAGGTCAACATCTTCTACCAACAGTTGTTGTTAGGCGCTATCGTCTTGATCGCAGTCGCCGCCTACAAGTCAAAATCATTGGGGTCGTTATGAAATCAGCATCTGCGCAAACAGCGGTCATCGGGAGGGTATCCGGTTTTCGGCCGTCGCCGCGCTTTGTCCGCAGCGTTGACCTGGCAGGCCAATGGGCGGCGCCGATCATGATTCTGCTGGTGGTGAGTGTCGCCGCTATCTTTGCTCCCGCCTTCTTTGTGCCGGCCAATCTGCGCACGATTTCGATTCAGGTCGCCGTGCTCGGCGTCGTGGCGCTTGGCCAGACGCTGGTGTTGCTGACACGCTCGATCGATATGTCGGTCAGCGCCGTGCTGGCGCTAGGGGCTGTGATCGTTGTCCAGACCCAGAGCGGCAACTCGATTGCGCTGGCGCTCGTGCAGGCGTTGATCGTGGCGGCGGTGATCGGGTTGGCAAACGGTCTATTGGTGGCCAAACGCCACGTGCCGCCCTTCGTGGCGACCTTCGGCATGTTGGTCTTTGTGCAGGGCGCGCGCCTGGCCTATACCAAGGGTCAGGCCAGTGGCACGGTGCCGGAACTGCTGCGCCAGATCAGCATCGATCAAGTGGGACCCGTGCCGGCGGCACTCATTGTCTGGCTGGTCGTCAATGCGCTTGTTTTCTTCGTGCTGCAATATACCCGCTTTGGCCGTTGGGTGTACGCAGTAGGCGGCAATCCGGGTGCGGCGCGCTACGCAGGTATCAATGTCGATTGGGTGCTGATCGGCGCCCACATCGTCTGCTCTTTGTTTGCGATCCTGGGTGGCTTGTTGCTCAGCGGCTACATCGGTTATGTGGATTTACGCTTAGGCGCCGACTACAACATGAACTCCATCGCCGCGGCGGTCGTCGGCGGCACCACCTTTGCAGGCGGCAAGGGCAACATCTTTGGGACCGCAGCCGGTGTGATCCTGCTCGTGATGTTGCTGAACCTGGTGGTTGTGTTGGGTCTGCCAATCCATTGGCAATATGCGATGCAGGGTGTTGTCCTTGTCCTGGCAACGGCCTTACAAGGGTTCCGCCAGTTCCTGTTATCCCGCTGATCTGATCAACGACCGGCACGCCTGCGGGAGTCTGAGGAAAAATCGATTGTCCGGTCTGTCTATGACCCGCGGAGGTTCTGAATGAGTCTAGAAATATTCTTGCAGACAATCATCAACGGCCTATTCACAGGCTCGATCTATGCGCTCGTTGCGATCGGCTTGACGCTAATCTATGGCGTCATGGTGATCTTGAACTTCGCCCACGGCGAGTTCCTGATGTTGGGCATGTACGTGGCGTACGGGATGTTCTCGCTGTTTGGCATGGATCCTTACCTCTCGATCCCGGTGGCGGTGGCGCTCATGTTCGGCCTGGGGGCATTGATTCAATCCGGTCTGGTGCAGCATGTGCTCGATGCGCATCCCCTGAACCAGATCATTCTGCTGCTGGGTGTCTCCACCCTGCTGATCGGCCTGGTGCAGTTCTTCTTGACGGCCGAACCGAAGGTGATCCGTGTGCCGTATGAGACCTCGGTCTTTGTGCTGGGCGGGCTGCGCTTCAGCATCCCGCGCTCGATTGCGTTCCTGTCGGCCATGATCGTTTCGTTGCTGCTCTACCTGTTCTTAATGAAGACACGCATCGGCACGGCCATTCGCGCCACTTCACAGTCGCGGCAGGCGGCCTTGCTCATGGGCATCAACGTGAAGCGGATTTATTGGTTGACGTTTGGCATTGGCACGGCAGTGACGGCCTTTGGTGGCGTGCTCCTCACCCCCAACTACCGCATGATCCCAACGATCGGACAGAGCTTTTCGGTGGTGGCCTTCGTGATCGTCGTGTTAGGCACCATGGGCAACTTCATTGGCGCTTTTCTCGGCGGTCTGATCATCGGCCTGGTGGAAGCCTTTGCCGGCTTCTTTATCGGTGCCGACGTCAAGATCATTGCCAGCATGCTCGTCTTTATCCTGATCCTGCTGTTCAAACCTGCGGGTCTCTTTGGACGAAAGAAGGGATTATGAGTGTGACGACACCATCACCAACCCCACGTCGGGGTTGGTTGAGCGAGTTTTTCAATGACTGGGACAAGGTGCAGATGCTGATCAGTTTTGTCATCCTGGCACTGCTGGCGAGCACTCCGCTGTTCCTCAGGACGCCCTACCATATGGGTATCGCCATCCTGACGACGCTCTACATCTTTACCGGCATCTCCTGGAATATTGTGGCCGGTTTTGCCGGGCGGCTGTTGATTGCGCAAATCATCTTTCTGGCCATCGGCGCCTACACGACGATTGTGCTGCTAAACCGGTTTGGCATCAGCCCCTGGATTGGCATCCTGGTCGGCGGTGCCATGGCGGGGCTGCTCGGTCTAGCCATCGCCACGATCACGCTGCGCTATGGCCTGAAGATGGACTACTTTGCGCTCTTCACCATTGCGCTGATGGTGGCGCTCAGAACCCTGTTTCTCAAATGGGACTTTGTCGGCGGCGCTCAGGGGATGGGACTTTCGCTGACCAACCCGAGCTTTGACAAGATGATCTTCGCCACCAAGGAGCCGTACCTCTATATCGCGTTGGGGCTGACCACGATTGGCGTTATCGTCCAATACATCATTTACCAGTCAAAGATGGGCAAGTACTTCCTGGCCATTCGCGAAGATGAAGCCGCTGCGGCGGCGCTTGGGGTCGATATTGGCGCTACAACCGCCTGGCACTGCTGATCGGGGCGGCGATGGCGGGTGTGGGCGGCGGCTTCTACGTGATGTATGTCACCTTTGTTGAACCACCCCAGGTGTTCGACCTGGGGTTGAATGTGGAAATTATTATGGCCGCGCCGATCATCGGCGGTCTGGGCAGCCTGGCCGGCCCGGTGTTAGGGGGCATTCTCAACAAACCGGTGGTTGAGATCATCCGCGGCACCCTGTCCGGCGGCCGTGCTGGGACGACGCTGATCGTCTACGGCCTCTTTCTGATTGTGGCAATTATGTTCATGCCGCGCGGGGTCACCGGTGTGCTTCACAATTTGTACCTGCGACTGCGCCGGCGCACTGACCATGGCACCGCGAGCCAGGAAGGCAAGCCATGAGCATCCTCACGGTTGAGAACATCTCGATCCGTTTTGGCGGGCTGGTTGCCGTGCGCGATTTGAGCCTGAGTGTCGAGCCTGGTGAAATCGTGGGGCTGATCGGGCCAAACGGCGCCGGCAAGACCACAGCCTTCAATATGATTTCCGGTTACTATCACCCGGATGAGGGCCGTGTTATCTTTGGCGGCAAGGACGTGCCCAAACGGCTTCCTGACCAGATCTGCAAATTGGGGCTGGCGCGTACGTTCCAGGTGGTAAAGCCATTCCCGCACCTGACCGTGTTCGAGAATGTCGTCGTCGGCGCCTACAACCGCACCAACAACAAGAAAGTCGCGGGCCGAAAAGCACAGGAAGTGATCGACTTCTTGGGCATGTCGGACATGTCGCAGCAGTTGGCCGGCAGCCTGCCTGTTGCCAGCCGCAAACGGCTGGAGATCGCCAAGGCACTTGCCACCGGTCCGAAAATGATTTTGCTTGACGAGGCGATGGCAGGTCTACGCCCTGCCGAAACCGACCAAATCATCGAACTTGTGCGCCAGGTGAGCAATGAAGGAATCGCCATGCTGCTGGTCGAGCACGTCATGCGCGTGATCATGTCGCTGGCGCATCGCATCGTCGTGCTTCATCACGGTGAAGTGATTGCACAGGGTGAACCAAACGCCGTGGTGCGCGACCCGGCCGTTATCGACGCCTATCTGGGCGGGGAGGCCGTTGATGCTGCAAGTCACTAACATTGACGTCGCCTATGGGGATGTGCAGGTGCTATTCGATGTTTCCCTCGATATCAAGGAAGGAGAATTGGTGGCGGTGATCGGCGCCAATGGCGCCGGCAAGACGACACTGCTGAAGACCATCTCAGGCATCTTGAAGCCGCAAAAAGGCAGCATCGCCTTTGAAGACAAGACGATCAGTGACCTGTATCCAGACAAAATCGTGGGTGGTGGCATTGTCCATGTACCCGAGGGGCGCCTGCTGTTCCCTGAGATGTCGGTCACAGAGAACCTGCGCATGGGCGCCTTCCTAACAAAAAATAAGGGGACGATCGCCGACCGCATGGAACAGGTCTTCACGCTCTTTCCCCGCCTCAAAGAACGTGAAAAACAGGCGGCCGGCACGTTGTCGGGTGGTGAACAGCAGATGTTGGCCATCGGTCGCGGCATCATGGCCAAACCCAAACTGCTGATGATGGATGAACCGTCACTCGGACTTTCGCCCAAACTCGTGGGACAAGTGTTTGACCTGACACAACAGATCAACAAAGAGTGGGCGTCACCGTGCTGCTGGTGGAACAAAATGTGCGCCATTCGTGCGAGATCTCAGATCGCGCCTTTGTCCTGGAGAATGGGCGTGTTGTACTGAGTGGGCCCGGCTCAGAGATGTTGGCCAACGACCATGTGCGGCGTGCTTACTTGGGACTGTGAGTGAATATGCGTATCCTCTTTATCAATCCGAACACCTCGGCCAGTTTTACCGATAAGATCCGGCTCATTGTCGAGCGTGCGGCTGCACCCGGCACTGAAGTCATGGCCGTGAATCCCGATAGCGGCCCCCGTTCGATCGAATGCATCTATGATGAACTGCTCAGTTCGCCGGGCACGCTGGCGACCGCGATCACGCACCTCGACGCGTTCGATGCGTTTGTGATCGCCTGCTACAGCGACCATCCGACCGTCTATGCGCTGCGTGAAATCACGGATAAGCCTGTACTCGGCATCGCCGAAGCATCGATGCTGACCGCGTGTATGCTGGGTCGCAAATTCAGCATTGTCACGACCAACCGCGAATGGGAGCCACTACTTGAGGATGCCGTTGCCCATTATGGGTTGGCAGAACGCTGTGCATCGGTGCGCTCGACGGGGATGGCCGTGCTGGCGCTTGAAGAGGCGCCGCCCGAAGAGACCGATGCCCGCATCATTGCAGCAGCCCGCCAGGCCGTGGAGCAGGATGGCGCCGAAGTCATCTGCCTGGGCTGCGCTGGCATGGCTGGGCTCGACAAAAAGGTGGCCGATGCCCTACATGTGCCCGTGATCGATGGCGTGGTCAGCGCGCTGAAGTTGCTGGAAGGCGTGGTGTCGACCGGGCTACGCACGAGCAAACGGCTCGCCTACTCCCAGCCGCACTATAAGAAACTCGATAACCTGCCGGAAGTGTTTGAACGGCCGTATCAACGGCCGGCTGGGGCCTGAGCGACAATGATTTGAAGCTGATATCTGCAAGAGAATCGCAGGGCGATTGCACAATCGCCCTACGCGGTGTGTTTCAGCCCGGGGCGGGGCCTCCTCGGGGGGCGGGGGGGGCGGGCGCGGGGCGACCCGGTGGGGACCCCGAGACTTAAAACACCTCTGCTCTTCTTTGCCGATCAATCAAAATACTCGTACGTGATCGGGGTGAGGAACTGAATAAACTCATCGGTGATACACAGCGTGTCGAGGATTGCGGCAGCATCTCCGTAGCGTTCGGCGTCTGGGCCACCCAGCTTGGCCAATTCTTCCTCGCGCATCTGCCGGTAGAGTGCCCGCGTCACCGGCCGGCCATCTTCCAGTTCTGCGTTGTGGTGAATCCATTGCCAGATCTGTGAGCGCGAGATCTCGGCGGTGGCCACATCCTCCATCAGGTTATTGAGCGCGACGGCGCCGTTGCCCTGCAACCAGGAATTGATGTACTGCAATGGGATGCTGATGTTGAGGCGCAGACCGGACTCCGTGATCTTGCCGCCGGGCACACCGATGGCCATAATCTCGACGTCGGTCACCTTGACAGCGTTGCGCGCGCGATCCTTCTGGTTCGGTTTGCCGCCGAGCGAGGCTTCGGCAATCTCGAGCACCATCGGCACAAGGTCAGGGTGGGCAACCCAGGTGCCATCACAGCCATCGCTGAATTCACGTAGTTTATCCTCGCGAATCTTGGCTAGTGCGACTTCGGTGACGACGGGGTCGCGGCGGTTTGGAATGAACGCCGCCATCCCGCCCATGGCATGGGCGCCGTGCATGTGGCAGGTGTGGATCAGCAACAGTGCAAACGCGCGCATGAAAGGCACGGTCATCGTCACCTGCGAACGGTCGGGCAGAACCAGGGCCTCGTGCCGCGCAAACTTCTTGATGGCACTAAAGATGTAGTCCCACCGTCCGGCATTGAGACCGGCTGCATGCTCGCGCAGTTCGTACAAGATTTCTTCCATCTCGAGCGCGGCAAGGATTGTCTCGATCAAGATGGTCGCCCGGATCGTCCCGCGTGGAATGCCCAACGTATCTTGCGCGTCATTGAAGATGTCGTTCCACATCCGCGCTTCAAGATGGCTCTCCAGTTTTGAAACATAAAAATAGGGGCCGGTGCCGCGTGCGATCAACTCCTTGGCATTGCGCCAGAAATAAAGACCCCAATCAAACATACTGGCGGACATCGGCTCGCCGTCCACAAGGACATGCTTTTCCGTCATATGCAAGCCGCGCGAACGCATGACCATCGTCGCGGTCTTGTCGTTGAGGGCATAGCTCTTGCCGTCAGGGCTCGTGAACGAGATTGTGCGGCGGACGGCGTCACTGCAATTGATCTGGCCAAGGATCACATTTTCCCAGGTGGGAGACAATGAATCCTCGAAGTCGACCATGTAAACCATTACGCCCGAGTTGAGCGCATTGATCATCATCTTGCGGTCGGGTGGGCCGGTGATTTCGATTTGGCGTTCGATCAGATCGGCGGGGGCCGGCGCTACCTGCCAGTCGCCGCCACGGATATGCGCGGTTTCCGGCAGGAAACCGGGAATGATTGCCACGGTCAAGTTCCTTTTGGCGGTCAACGCGGTGTTGGAGCAACTCCTTACGCCGCAGGTTGAACTTGCGGTGCAAATGAGCCAAAAATTCCAGCGCGTCATTCGTCAGAACTTCATCGACCTCAGGTGAAATTTTGCCGGTAATTAGGACGCCTTCTGGCAGTGGTCGAGTCATCAAATATCTCCTATTAGTGCAAATACGCATTTGTGAAAAAAATGGGACAACTATTATACCAGGAGACACCTAGTTGGCATTTCAGCGGACTTGTTGGGAGACGGATTCACCGTCATGATGGTCTTCGCCTGCAATTTTCGGGGGTTCACACAGGTGATGACGCCGTGCGTACAATGCGATGGCGCTGCGATTGGCCAGGCCGAGATGGCGGCGAATCTGGTTGGCGTGATAACGCACGTCACTTTCACCCACCTGTAGACGCGTCGCAATTTCGGGGTAGGTGAAGCCCAGCCCAATCAACCGCAAAATCTCCTGCTGCCGCGCCGACAAGAGCCGAATATGCGGCGGGCGATCATCTTGCGCCCTGAACTGATTCATCACCTGCGACGACAGGCGCGGGGCCAACCCGGTTTCTCCTTGCACAATCCGCGCCAACGCATCCACAAACTCGCCGGACGGGAGCGTCTTGAGCAAATAACCGTCGATGTCACTGCACAGCACAGGCGCCAGGTTCGGATGATTTTCTTCCACCAGCACGATGATGCGCGCCTCGGGACAGAGTACACGCATGTGGTTGAGGGTGGCGGGGGCAACAGCGTCCCAAACATCGATATCCAGCAGCACCAGGTCAAGCCGCGCCGCTTGCAAGGCTACCAGCAACGCGGAGGGCTCCGGCGTGGAGTGCATCACGTCAATCCCGGTTTCGAGGAGCGCTCCACGCAGCCCCTCACGCTCAAGACGGTGATTCACGACCAACAGTGCGCGGCGGCCGCGCAGTATGTTCAGATGCGTCGCAGTGACCGGTGCAGGAAAGACCGCGCACACTTCGACACCCGCGCCGGGTGCGGTCGTGATCGTCAGCGTGCCCTCTGTCACCTGCGCCCGCCGCGTCATGGTGGCGATGCCCGTCTGTTCCGGCTGCTGCCCTGGGTCAAAGCCGACGCCGTCGTCGCGCACGGTCAGCCGGATTGCACTGGGCGCCTGCGTAATTGAAGCAAAGACATGCTGCGCTTGCGCATGCCGGCCGACATTTTCGAGTGCCTCCTGCAAAATGCGGACAGCTTGCAGGCGGGCAGCCGGAGTGAGTTGGTCAACATCCAGATGATCGTCAATGTGGATCTCGGACTGCAGATCGTGGGTTTCGGCAAACAACGCAACATACTCGCGGAGCGCCGCAAAGAAACCGGTGGAGTGTGTCCCTGCTTCAAAGAACGCACGCGTACGCCGGCGCAGATTTTCGGCGGTGACCGTGTCTACTTCCGCCAGCAGCGTCGCGGTGGCGTCCAACCGCCCATGATCAAGGTGGTTGAGCGCAGCTTTGACCTGGGAGCGCAGGGTGGTCACGGCGAGATCAATTTCGCGGGAAAAGTCGGCTTCAGCCTCCGCACGTGCGGCCAGGAAATGCTCCTGTGCCCTGATGGTGGCCAGCGCCAGCCGCAGCCGGGTCATGTCGCGCCAGACCAACAGCAGCCCCGCAGGCTCTTCGCTAATGGCGGCAACGCGCAGATCAAAATGGCGTGGCGGTTTCTCCCGTGTCACCAGTTGATGGTGCGCACCCGGCGTCAGTTCCAGCTCACCTTCCACCAAAAAGCAGCTTGCGAGAGCTGTTTGTGCTTCATCGCCAACCGACTGCCGAGCCGTCGCCAGAAAATGCTGCGCCGCCGGGTTGATGTCGGCAATGCGCCCTGCTTTGTCCAGGATCACGGCGCCCTCAGTCATGTGCTCGAAAACTGCATCGCGATAGACCGGTCGTAGATCTAGCAGGCGGAAACGCATCCGGCTGACAAGAATCAGGGCGACGGAGACCGAAACCGCCGCCGGCGCCAGATCCACCGATGGCCAGGGATTGAACGGTGTGAAGTAGAGGATGCTGCAGGCCAATGGCAACAGTATCGCCACAATCAGCAGGATCACTTGCCGCTGGTAGATCTTGTGCAGATGCCGGACCCCCTGCAGAAAAATGGCTGCGGTGAAAAGCATCAAACCATAGGCGACCAGCGCGATGAAGAAAAAGTACGCACCATGCCCAGGTCCGCTCTGGAAACTCAGCGGTGCGAGACTTGCATCCCAAATCAGGCTGTGCCAGGCATTGGTGATGGCGAGGACAATGGCCAGTACAAATGGGATCCAGAGCAGCACATGCCGCGTAGGCGTGAGCATGTGCCCCATCTGGGAATAATAAAGCGCAAAGATAAAAATGATCGGGACGCAGGCGATCTGCGCACAAAAAGCGAAGATCATCCAGAACCAACGTTCGGTGTCGTTGGTTGCCGAGAGAATGAACGCGGCCTCGCCAAAACACCACAGGGCGCTGGTGACCGTGGCATATACAGCATAGCGCCAGATTGGCCCCTGCCGGTCACTCCCATGACGATCGCGTGCCGCAGTGATGGCCACCGCGATCGTCATGGGAGTGACCGGCGAGAAATATAAGAGCGATGAATCGTGGCGCCGAAATTGGATACACCATTGGGATTGGGGCAGGGCACTGGTTAACGTGTGGAACAACGATACCAGTTTATAGTATAGCATAGATTTTATATCCTTTCGTGCAAATCGTGTAACCGCCCCAACCATAGTCCCGGGGTCCGAGCTCCCGGCTAGCCGGGGTTTTAACCTCCGGAGCAAAGCCGCAGCAGGGCGCGTCAACAGCCAACGCGGAGACGCGCAACCTCTGCGTCTCCGCGTTGATCTTTCCCTACTCCGACTTCTCCATCGCCGGCATGAAGAGATGGCTCGTCCACTCCGGTTCCGGCCCCGGTCCAATGTCGGTCGGTGACTCGGCGAAAAAGGCGAACTGGCCGGTGGTGTCCACGGTGACAGTCAAGACGTGGTTGGTCGTGTCGCGAGTGACAATATTGATGCCGGTGCTCACCCAGGCGGTATCATTCCAACGATAGAGGACGAGTGTCTCCTCCTGAGGTTGGACATGAGCGTCGAGGTGTAGGCGATGGTCATCATGTAGGGGTCTAGGATTTGTACCCTTCAAGCACCTGGTCATTCAGGTGCAGGCTGAGATCGAACCCAAAGTGACTAAACTTGAGTTGCCCTGGCAACACACCCGTGTTCTGCGTGGGGGTGAAGATCGGGGTGTAGCTCAAGAAGAGCACATCTTTCTCATCGAGTGGGTTTGTGTAGAAGCCCTTTGGCAGGTCGACGCGCACGCCGGCTACGGCATTCGTGAAGAAGTGGGCGCCGGCAACCTGCGGATCGGTCACCGAGACCAGTTCCGGTGTGTCCGCCTCGCTCAACGACGCGACGATCACGAACACCTGACCTTCGTCGGTTGCGGTACTAGCCGCCTTGGCGGTGTAGGTGAAGGTGTCGGACCCGCTGTACCCGGGATTGGGCGTGTAAGTCACCGTCTGGTTGCCGGGGTCGATGACGGCGCGCCGTGCTGCGGAGCACCGACCGCACTGACGATAAGCCCGCTGCCGGTGACGCTGATCTCGCCGGCCGCGGGGTCGATGTCGTTGGCGAGCACGGGGATCGTGACGGCTCCGTTCTCAAGTGCGCCGGCCGCGTCATTGACCGCAACCGGAGCACCCGGCGTCTGTCCAGTGTTCGTAAGGTGGAAGAGCGCATTGATGCCGCCGCTGGGGGCACCGGCGGGTGCGGCGCTCTGGTAGGATTGAGGATTCCTGGCGCCGAGCGTCGTCGCGGTGACGATGTAACTGCCGGCCACGGCGTTGGCAACCACAGGCCGCACCACGAACCCTACATTGTTGACAGGCGGGGTGCTCACGACCGGGAGGGTGGCGGTCGGTGGGTTGGTGCTCGCCCCCACCAGTGGCCCGCTGAAGTTCACTACCCCGCCGCTGACCGGCTCGATCGGGTTGATCGACCGGAGGGTGACCGTCAGGGGCCGCGCAAAGGCGGTGCTGACCCCTGTCTGCTGATTGTCGCCGCCGGTGGTTTCGAGGGTAAATCCTTGCGACTCAAACGCGCCGATGTCACACGCGACGCCTTGCGGTCGTGGGACTCCGCGCTGGTCTGCCGCCGCACAGTTCGCCCCGGCATCGAGGGCCGGGCTGCCGGGCAGTAGCGGTACGGTCCACGTTGGGCCACCGTAGTCGCCAAATTCGCCAATCAAGAAGTCACTCACCTGCGTGAAGCTGGCGCCACAGGTGCTGTCGTAGCCAAGGTTATTCGCACCGCTGAAGGTGCCACCCGCAGTGCTGCACGCCGCATTATTCCCGCCGGCGAGGATCGTATTGTTGAAGTTGTAGTTCCCAGCCGCTCCCGAAATACGAATGCCGGACGCTTGCCCGCTGCTGTCGGTGTTCAGATAGAGGGTGAGATTGTTGGCATTGTTCGCGACGCCATCCAGGTGCAAGCGCCGCCGCCGTCGCCACCGCGCCGGTCGCGCTGTTGCCGTAGAAGGTGCTATTGTTCGCGACGAACACATCGTGGCTGGAAATGGCGCCACCCTGAAATCCATCGTTGCCGGTAAAGGTGCTGTCATTAATCAAGAGGCTATTGGTACTGAAGCCGCCAGGTTCAGTCCTGGCGCCGTAGATGGCGCCGCCCTCCATGCCGTCGGCCACGGCCGAGTTTCTTCTAAAGGTGCACGTGCTTGCTACGACCTGACCGTTGTTGATCTGACTGGAGATGTCGCTACTGTCGTTGGCGATGGCCCCACCATTTGAATTGAGACTGGAGTTCTCAATGAATACACTGTTGTTAATCGATGCAAGGCCGCCACGGTTGTAGATGGCGCCACCGGCATTTGTGGTGCCGTTCCCTTGGAACGTACTGCCGTTGACATTCGTCGTGCCCCCCTTACGATAGATGGCGCCGCCATCAGCCGTTGCCGTGTTGGAGAGGAATTGGGTATTGGTAATCGTGACAACGCCCTTCGTCTTATAGAGTGCACCGGCTGCATATCCACCCAACGCCTGGTTCCCTTGGAAAAGGCTATCGGCGATCGTCACTGCGGGAACATCGGATTGAACATCCTTGGCGTACAGCGCCCCGGCGCCTACGCCACTGCCATCATTGCCGTTGCTCGTGTTGCTAATGAATGCGGCGCCTGTGATCGCCGCCGTGCCGCCCACATGAATGGCGCCACCTACCGCAGCCACGTTGCCTTCAAATGAGCCTCCGGAAACCACAACTGCGCCACTCACAGAGGCGCCGCCACCATAGCCGGCGGCCCGGTTGCTTTCAAACGAGCTGCCGACGAGATAGACATCACCGTCAGCCGCTAGCCCACCGCCATTTGCCAGCGTCACCGTGTTGCTGATAAAGGTAGTGCCTGTCGCATACACGGTTTGGAGACAATAGAGACCGCCGCCGTAAAAATTGGCCTGATTGCGTTCAAATAAGACATTGGTCAGGAAGGAATCACTGCGGGCATATACGCCACCGGCCACGTTCGACGCCGTGTTGCTGATAAACCGGGCGCCGGTCACGGTCAGCGCTCCAACCACTTCCATGGCGCCAGCATTGGCAGGGAAGAAATTACTCCCAACCGCCACATTCCGTTCAAACGCACCGCCGGTAAGCACCACGGCGCCACCCCCATAGAACCCGCCGACGGAGATCTCGGAGCGATTGGCTTCAAATACGGCGTCCGTGAGGACGGCATCGCCATACGCCACTGCCCCGCCCCCGGAACTTCGTGCCGTATTGCTGATAAACCGCGTGCCGCTGATGGTCAGCGCACCTTCTATATACAGACCGCCGCCTTGACTGTTCTTACTCTGGTTGCGTTCAAACAACCCGCCGATCACGACGGCAGGCCCAGCGGCATAGGCGCCTCCCCGCGACTGCTTGCAAGGGCCGCCTCCGTATTGCTGAAGACGGTGACGTTCGTCAGCGTCAGGGCGCCCAACGTAGAGCTGCCGCCGCCATCATTTGCGTTCGTCTTGCCGTTCTGCACCGTGAGATCAGAGAGTGAAATGTCGACGTCGCTCGTGAACACACGGCCGGCGCCGTTGGCATCCACGATGGTCACGCCGGCGCCGGCGCCGACAAAGTCGAGTACTTTGCCATTCGTATCGACGGTCTCGGTGTAGACGCCGGCGCCGATGGTGATCGTCGCCAGAACTTGCGGCAGTCACGGCATCGCCGATCGTCACGTGGGCGCAACCCGATTTGCAGACCTGGATGGTGACGGCATGGACCGACTGTGCCAGCCCGAGCGCCAGACCGCCTGCCAGCACGAGCGCCAACGACAATTGCAGCAACCACACAATCCCTTTGTGATGCGTACCGTGCGCCATGGATGTCTCCTTGTGACCCGTGATAGGGCCAGACCTAAGTGGAACGCTCTTGAGGTGTGCCAACATGGGTCACTGGATTTCGTTGTAACCACCAGCGACACGTGGGGAAGAAATGTGTTGACAGCATAAGGCGCAGGGGCGGGGTGCGCATGGGATGTATGATGGAAAATTCGATAAAACCTACTCCAAATTCAATTTATCGGATTTTGCGTCATATGGAGTAGCTACTTTGTCAATCACTACGACAATTGTTGCACTACATAGAGTCTTCAGGATTGACCATTTTCTCTCTTTGCTCCCCTTCCACTCCGCGCCTTCCTTACCCGCCGCCCGCCAGCACACTCTTCACCCCCGGCTGTACCATCTGCAGAAACATCGTGTCGACCTGCTCCGGCGACCAGGTGTTGTTGCCTTCAAGCCAGACGACAAGCAGGGAAAGGAACGCGCTGGCCACAAAATCGGCCAGGACTGGCAGCGGCACCGCAAGTTGGCGGTTCGCGGGCACCTGGCTGCGGAGATTGTGTTCGACAATTTGGGCTATTTGCTGCTGTAAATTTCTGGCGATCGGCTCAAGGCTATTGGCCGTAACGAGCGCGATATAGAGGCGCTGGTGGCCTTTGATATGCCGGAACAACTCCAGACTGGGCAGCATGGCGGTGGTCGCCTCCGCTTGCTCAATGTGCATCTGCAAGGAGTGGAGCATCTGTCCCAGACTGCTGTAGAGCAAGTCCTCCTTGCTTGTGAAATGTGCATAGAAAGTGGATCGGCCAATATCGGCGCGGTCTAAAATGTCCTGGACGCTGATGCCATCAAAGCGTTTTTCCTGTAGCAATTCGACCAGGGCATTCGTCAGCAAGCGCCGGGTGCGCTGCGAGCGCCGGTCGGTCTTGTCACCGTCCATCGGTCACCCCACTTTCCACACAATCTGCCGATTCTGTTCGGTAGCGGACACGAACCGCGAGTTGGTTGTTGATTGGCGCCGTCCTTGATTCTACCATAGTAACCGAACAGATTGTTCAATAACGGCTAAGATGTTCATATAGAAGGAGTAGAGACACAATGTCTACGGTTTCACATGCCACACACAGCACTGAGCACGTGCCCACAACGACTGGGCGCACGATCCGCTGGGCATTTGCCTATGACTTTGTCGTACGCGTGTTAACCATGAATCGAGAAGATGCGCTGCGTGCCGAGACGATTCGCCTTGCGGCGATTGAAGATGGTGCGTCTGTGCTGGATGCAGGCTGCGGTACGGGTACATTGACCCTGCGCGCAAAAGCTGCGGCGGGCAGTGCCGGCAAGGTGGTTGGGATCGATGCGGCGCCCGAAATGATTGCGGAAGCCCGCCGCAAGGCTACGCGGGCGGGCGTAGCCGTCGACTTTCAAACCGGCATGATCGAGGCGTTGGCGTTTCCAGACGCGATGTTTGACCGTGTGCTGAGCAGCCTGATGATGCACCACCTGCCGGACGACCTCAAGGTTCCTGCTCTGGCCGAAGTCCATCGTGTGTTGAAGCCCGGTGGGCAATTGCTGATCGTCGATTTTGATCGATCCGAGCGCCCACGCGGGCTGGCAGCGCATATCCACAAGCAGGCTCCCTCCACCGACACCCCGCTGCGCAGTTTCGTGGAACGTGCGGGGTTCACCGGCATCGAAGTTGGCCACCTGCAAGGTGGTTCACTCGCCTTCATGCGCGGCGTGCGCCCTAGAGGCTGCTAGCGAATTCGTACTCTGGATGCCCGGTCAAGCGGTTGGTCACCGCAGCTCAGCCTGGCGCAGTCGCTGCTGCATTCTGCTGGTCCAGAATCGCCCTGCGATTCCGCAACTTTTCTGCAACGAAACTGATGTGCACGCGCAGGTCGTATACCTGAGGCATGGTGAATTGGTGACAACGAGCTCGTCGCTGATCGTGCGCCTGATTTGTTCCAGGTGTGCAAGCTCGCGGTCGATTTCCTCGATGCTCATGGACTGTGCACGATGTTCGATCTTGCACAATCCGATACCAGCGCACAACCTGCTGGCGCATATACCACTGAAACACCTGTGGCCCACGGATGAGGATTGGCACCATGATGAGCAGAACAGGAATCACGAAGAGCAGGTAGCGGTCCAACACGCTGGCAAACCAAAACGGGAAATAGCGGTCAAGGAAGCTTCGTCCGCGCAGGATTTCCTGCATGTACGCCTGCGCTTCTTCGTCAGCGGGAAGGTCAGTCATCTTGAGATTTGGAAACTCGCCCGGCTTCTCAAACCTGCCGCCGTTCCGATGTGTCGCGACTACCGCGGTCATCAGCAGGCGCACGAGATCGGGATGTAGATCACTCTGCGCCACCAGGCTTGCTGTCGTTGCCAGCAGTTGCTTTGGCTCATGCGGCAGGTCAAGGGCGACATCCGCACCGGCCCGGGGCAGGACTAGTCGGTGTAACCATGGATAGTGAAAGGCATAGGCGTCCGCCCGCTCCATACTCATCAGTTCGACGCCGGTTCGCGTATGAGGCGCCACGGAAGTTGGTTGGTGTCAGTAAGAACGAAGAACGCCAGGTCAACCTCGCCTGCGACAAGCTTTTGGGCAGCCTCTTCCATTGACAGATTAACAAATGCAGTATTGTCGGGCGTCAGCCGGGCATCAGCCACCATCATGGCTGCCAAGTCGTGCGTAGCGCTTCCGTCCGGACCGAGTGCAATCCGTTTTCCTTTGGCCTGACTCAGCCGGACAAGCGGTTCCTGATCGAATGACGCCCGTCGATAAAATATCCAGACCGGTTCGTAGAACACGTTTGCAATTGTGCCAAGCTCCTGGTTACTGTGCCCGCGCGCCACGCCCCCCTGCAATAGAGCCGCGTCGGCCTCACCTGATTCCAATAGCGCGAGCGCCTCGATTGATCCGTTGGTGGTTCGAATGTTTAGGTGAAAGCCTTTTTCCTTGGCGATGCGCTGGTACTCCTGCGCCGTGGCAAAGAAGCCACCGCCCTCGGCACCTGTTAGGATCGTGAGCGAGTTGGGCGGCATGGAACTGATCATTTGGCCAACGAGTGCAAGGAGCACGACGACGACGAGGCCGGAGATCACCCACGGCAGATTTTGGATGAGTCGAGACATAGGTGTGATTTTACCAGCAGCGGCACAAGTTCGCGATGTCGTGTTGTAGAGTAAAAACTAACGAGGTACACCGCCCAGGCCATACACAGCCGCAATCGCCTGATCTCGCCTGTGCACCGCGAGTTTACGGTAAATGCTGGTGACATGCGCACGCACGGTATTGAGGCTGATGATCAGTTCTTCGGCTATCTGTGCATAGGTGTAGTCGGCTGCCAATAACCGGAGCACGTTCTTTTCCTGCGCCGTCAATCCGGCTGGGGCCGACGCATCCGCCGGCAGATCTTGCCCTGGCAAGCGCCGCTGCTCCAGGCGTCCCTGGTTGCACCACCGTTCGCCGGTCAAGCTTATCGGCTAGTGCGGGGATATCCAATACCACACGTACGAAGCCCGTTTCCTTCGCCAGCGCCGCAGCCAGTACGAGCAATGGTTGCGCCTCGGCCTCGCATCCCAACTGCAACCGCTGCCACGCAGATAAAGCCAAAATCCGTAATTGGAGGAGGCGAGCGCCGTACTTTTTGACGGCCGCAAGTGCGTCATGCAGGATGGGGGTGACAACCTCCAAATCAATGCCGCGCCCAACATAAGCATGAAGATAGGTCAGTTGCCTTGTGCTCAGCCAGTTTGCCGGCTGAGTCTCCAGCCGGACGCCAGTCTGCATCATGACTTGCCAGGCTGCGTCATACCGCCCTGCGTGATCAGTAGGTAAGCCTTGAGTCTCAGGGTTACGCTGGGGCGCGGCGTGCACCTGCGGTCCTGAAGCCATCTGTCCTTCGCCAAGGCAAGAGCGCACTGGTGCGGGCGTCCAGATCGATGAACATTCCCAAATATTCTGCCGCTTCAATCAACGAGTGATCCTGTAGTATATATGCCAGTTCCAACGCCGACTGTTGATAGATGCGCGCTTCGCCAAGTGAATTTCGCAAGTAGCTGTTTTCCGCACCGAGGCAGTAGGCATGGAACATTTCCCGTGCGACCGCCAGTTGTCTGTCCCGCCATTCTTGAAATAGTTGTTCGAACAACTGCGCAGCCATTGCACTGTTGCCCTCGATCGCGTGCCAATGGGCGATCTCTCTTTGCACCGCCATGCTCGACGCAGTGACATCTGTGCGTGCGAACGCCGTGAGTGCAACCTCGGCTGACTGCAATGCCCGCGTAAGTCACCGTGGTAGCGGTTCAAGTGCAGATTGAGAAAGTGATGAATACCACGATGTAAATCATCCAGTTCACCCAACTGGGGGCGCACCTGGCGTGCGCATTCCGTTGCGGCGTCGATCTCCTGGTTCAAAAAATGGGCAACTGCGTACAAGACGAGTAGTTCGGCCCTATATTGTGAAAGCGCAGGCTCTGCAGTGGAACAGGCCAAAATCACCCGTTCTGCTTCGCGCGCGTATTCGAGGGTGCGTTTGTCATCAAACATCACGCCCAACAAACAACGGTCAAGCATCAGACGCGGGTGCTGCTCAACCACTGCGCTCGGCAGAGTGCAAGCAAGGCGCGCGCCTGATAGAGATCATTTGCCAGCGCTGAGCGCAGGCTGCGTTCGACCAGGGCAGCGGCTTCTACATTGGCGCCCGCCTGCAGCAGGTGCTGAACTGCACCACGCGGCTGATCTGCACCAGCCAACCATGCCGCTGCGCGCCGGTGTAGATCTGCCACGGTCCCAGCAGGGTGCTGGGTCATCAGGCGGTGCTGCAACATTTCCTGGAACAGATGGTGATAGCGATACCATCCAGGCGTCTCAAGTGGAATCATGAATAGATCGGCACGTGCGCTTTCGGCCAGGGCTTGATACGCATCCACGATACCCGTCACGGTGGCGCAGAGTTCGGCATTGAAGGAATCCAGGATCGAAGTCTGCAGCAGAAAGCGATGCAATCGGGGTGTCTGCTTGCTCAACACTTCATCCGTCAGGAAGTCTGCCAGCCAGCTATTATTCCCGTGCAACGCAGTGAGAAGGCGATGAAGATCGGGGGATTTTTGCAGTGCGAGCACCGCCAGACGGATTGCCGTGATCCACCCGTCACTGCGGCCGGTCAGTTGCGCCACGTCCTCAGCACTTGGAGCAGGGAAACCTTGCCGCAACAGGTACGCATGGACTTCTTCCTGCGTAAAACTCAGATCGGCGGCAGTGATGACATCGACCTGGCCTTGCGCGTAGAGCCGCGCAAGTGGTAATGCAGGCCGCTGACGCGACAGAAGCATGAGGTGCAGGCGTGTTGGACCCCGCTCCAGGCAGTCCATGATCAGTGCCAATACTGCAGGAGTGTGAATACAGTCCAGATCGTCCAGCACGAGCAGCGCGGGTGCCTGCTGCTCGCTTGCAGCAACACCACGCGTGCCGTCGCTGAGTACCGCAAAAGCTGTTGCAGCGCCCGCAGCGCCGTGCTATGGCTGTCGTGCAAGATTGGTTCAACGCACGCGAGCCCACCGGGGCAGATCTTTCGAGGGCAGCACCCAGGTGACGCAGAAAATGGACGGGGTCGTTGTCCTCTTCGTCCAAAGCCATCCACGTGGCTTGCGAATCGTGCCCGGTTACATCAAGCCAACGACTCACCAGTGATGATTTGCCATAGCCTGCGGGTGCATAAACCATCATGGCCCGCACCGCGTGCCAACGCTGTAACTGTTGATAAAGGCGTGGGCGGTCGATGAGCAATGGGTGGTATTGAGGTTTCGCCCCGTACAGAGCCAGGTTCATTTTCTTTGCAGGCATTTCCCCATGTCGGCCGCTATGATGGCTGCCAGATTCCACAGTAATGTCTAACAAAATACCACATCAAATGTGATAGCGAGGTAACTCCGATACCACTATAATGCGAGAGTTGGGCAGTGCCCACTATCATACCAAGTTCGAGGAGCAAAACCATGAAGTTTTCAGCAGTTGCCAGCGCCATCCTGTTTATGCTAATTGCGCTGATTGTTGTCCCAACTGCGCATGCTGCGTCGCCAGCTCAGGATCTCCCTGATCCCGCCGGTGACTGGGCGCGCGTGCAGAAGGCCGGGAAGTTGGTGCTCGGCACGGCCGCCGATTATCCACCGTTTGAGTTTTACAACAGCAACTTTGAACTGGACGGCTTTGACATTGCGCTGGCCACGGCGCTGGGCAAGGAGTTGGGCGTCGAGGTTGAGTTCAACGACTATGCATTTGACGGGTTGCTTGATCAGGTGAAGCTTGGTAACGTCGATGCCGCGATTGCAGCGATCTCGGTCACCCCGGAACGCAGTGCGGAGGTCGACTTTACGAATCTTTATTACATCGGCAATGGGGCCGTTGTGGCGGCGCCCGCTTTTACAGCGACAATCACCTCGCCCGCAGACATGGCCGGCTTCACGGTCGGTGTGCAGCTAGGCACCACCTATCAGGCGTGGGCGCAGGAGCATCTCGTCGATGCCGGGCTGATCCTTGCAGGAAGAACTGCTCACCTATCACTCGGCAAGTGAAATGCTGGCCGCCTTGCGCACCGGCAAACTGGACATCGGCATGATGGGTAAATTGACGGCAGAAACCGCTGCGCGCAACCGGGCGTTCAAGATTGTCGGTGAGGGGCTGAGCGCACAAGAGTTCGCCATCGCAGCGCCCAAAGGAGCAGCCTGGTTGCACAACTCAATAAGGCGTTGCTCACCCTGGAGTCCGATGGCGAATTCGCTGCCCTCTCCAAACAATATTTGTCGGAATCACCGGTGGAGAACGCCACCGCGGCCGGCGCCGTCGTAGCAACACTGCCGGCCGCAACCCCAATTCCGCAGCCTACGCCGGCGCCGGCCGCGCCAACCTGCATCAACAGCATGAAATGGGTGGCTGATCTGAACCTGGATGATCAAAATATGAAGGCGCCGCCGATCATGATCCCCGGTCAGAATTTCGCCAAAGGCTGGCGGGTGTTGAACGATGGCACCTGTGCATGGCCGGCAGACTTTGCACTCGCCTATACGAGCGGTAATCGTATCGAGGCGAGTATGGGTGGCAGCAGCGTGAAGGTTGGCCGTGCGGTGCAGCCGGGGGAACAGGTCGACATCACGGTGAATCTGCGGGCGCCGCAGACGTACGGTGTGTTTCAGGGCTTCTGGCAACTGCGCGATACGTTAGGCCAGGCCTTTGGTGAAACCGTATGGACGGGCATCCAGGTGCCAGACCCCAATCCTCCACCCGTTGTTGTGACTCCACCGCCGCCAGTGCCAGTCGGTATCAATCCCAATGTGCGCGGATGCAACGTATATCGCAGGTGGCCAGTGCACGGCGATTCGCTGGAATGTCGACAATATTCAGGCGGCCTTCTTCATTGACGGCGGCAACCAACAAGGTGTCGGCGGTCACGACGCCCGCAATGTATGTCCGGGTGGCACCACCACCTACACGCTACGCGTCATCGGCAATGACGGGGCAACCCATGACTTCCCGATCACGGTCAATGTCTCCGGGAACGCCAACTACAGCATCAACTACTGGGTTGACCGCGACAACATCGACGCGGGGCAATGCACGACGTTGCGGTGGGATGTGCGAAACGTGCAGGCAGTCTACCTGAACGGCGAAGGCGTCGCCGGCGTCAGCCAGCGAAGTGTGCCCGGACGACACGAAGAGCCTGCAAACTCACGGTGACCAAGAACGATGGGGGCAGGAAAGCCGCGACGTCACCGTGCGCGTCAACAATTCAAAGCCAAAGGACAAGGTGGGCGGATCACGCCGACGTCGACCGAACAACATCTTCGTCGGCGAATGCATCACACTCGAATGGCGGACCGACGACGCGGAGGGCGTGAGCATCTTGCGTAATGGTGATTTGATCCGCCAGGCCGATTCGGGCAATGGCAGTTTTGAAGACTGCAATGCGCAGATCGGCGTCATCGAATACGTACTTCAGGCTTACAACCGGGGGTGGCGGCGAAGATCGCACGTTGACGGTATACATGCAAGACGCCGGCGACTAAGATTTGGCTGCGACTCAACCAACGTCACACATTGAAAGCACGGCCAGCCCTGCAATATGCAACACCGCATCAAGATCGCGAAAGTCGCCGTAGTCACTCGCACTGCTGTTGCCGTCCGCCTGCAATCCAGTAGTCGCACCACCAGCAGCCGAACCGACGCCGACTCAAGAATCAGAGGCAAGTAAAGCGTTACAAGCGATGTCCGTCACGCTCACGGCAGCACCCTGGCAGTGGACCAATTACGCAGGCGCAGATGATACCGTTACGATCGAAACGCCGGACGACTATGTGGTGACCTTCAACACCGATGGGGCCCTCGCGGTCACGGCCGGATGCCAACGCGTTACAGGGACGTACAAAGTTTCAGATGACGG
>JADJPH010000031.1 GCA_016713335.1 Candidatus Fredericiella danica
GACGAGATCCGCCGGATAGCACTGCCCGCCTGCGTGAGCACTTCCAAGCGCCCCGTAGGATGTCTTCTGGATACCAGTCACGTTGGCGTTGAGAACAAGGCGAAGGCCGTGCTTTTCCAAATGGCGCTCGACGTAGCGCGCCATTTCGGGGTCCATCGGGGAAAGTACCTGATCACCCTCGCTGGAGCAGCGTCACCTGGATCCCAATGTGAATCAGGTTCTCGGCCATTTCAAGACCGATAAAGCCGCCACCAACCACGACCGCCCGCTTTGCCGGCATTACAGTCTGAAAGCCCGTATATGCATCCATGCCCGACGGCAACGATACATGACCCTCGATCCACTCACGGATCGCTTTGGCGTCGGGCACGGTCCGTACGCGAAAACGCCGGGAAGATCGATGCCGGGAAGTTGTGGGCTGACCGGCGTTGCACCTGGAGATAGGACAAGTTTGTCATAGTGCTCGGTGGTCACCTCGCCAGTAGTGGTGTTGCGAAGATCTATGGTCTTTTTGTCTGGTGCGATTGCGATTGCTTCACAACGGGTGCGCACATCAATGGCAAACTGTTCACGGAAGGCGCGCTCATCTGCCACAAGGAGACTCGACTGCGTGCAATCACGCCACCAACATGGTACGGCAACCCACAGTTGGCGTAGGATACGCTCACGGTCCGCGTTCCACCATGAGGATTTCCCGCATTCTCATCCAACCGGCGCAACCGTGCCGCACACGAAGCGCCGCCGGCCACACCACCCACAATAATGACCCTCAATTTTGAAGTTCTTTCTTTGTTTTCCATGGTCGTTCCATTCTCAGCGGTCAGGATCGTGAAATTGAAGGTGCGAATTCCTTGCGATCTCAATCGGAAAGCGGACTCTTCCCGGGTGTGTCGATGTCTGAACGCAAGTGTCAGCGGCAACACGCTGTGTGGCTTCAAGCATATTCCAGGGATTGGATATACGCATCACCATTTTCTGGTGATTGGGTGGCGACTTTCGAGGAACTCCGAGCCTGGCTGCGTCCCAACAGGCCATTGCGGTCAGGTTGCACCGCAATGGCCTATCGTGTTCAGAAAGTGGAATCGTGATGAACAAGTGGAACAGTGCGTTGGTGCTAGGGCAGCGCTTTTCCAGCTTTTCTACATATTCGGCCAGCACCCCGAATGCGGTTTCAACCGGTGCCGGTGAACGCAGATCCACCCCGGCGTTGCAGCGCATCGAGCGGGTCCAACGAACCGCCAGCGCTCAGGAACTCGATGGCGCGCCACCGCACCCTGCTTGCCGGCTAGAATCCCGTCAGCCAGCGCACGCGCCGGCGATCCCGGTGGCATATTGGTAGACGTAGAAATTCGAATAGAGATGGGTGGAAAATTGCGCCCAGGTGATCCCGGTCGCGCGATCCATCGCCAGGTCGGCGCCGTATCCTTCGGCAAAAAGATCCGCCATCAGGTTGTTTAACACGTCTGCGGTCAACGCCTGCCCGCGCTCGGCGCGTTCGTGGATCTCCAACTCGAAGCGCGCCAGCGTCGGCATGATGAAGAAGTAGCGATGGAAGTTTGACATCGCCTCTTCGATCAAGCCGATCTGGAAATCCCGGTCCGTTTGGGTCCGGAGCAGATAGTCGCGCACCATGGCCTGGTTGAAGTTCGAAGCCACCTCGGCGGCAAAGAGCGTGTACCGGGCGTGAATCAGCGGTTGGGTCTTCCAACTGAAGTGGGAATGCAACGAATGGCCCAGTTCATGCGCCAACGTGCTCAGGCTGAAGAGGTCGTCGTTATAGCTCATCATGATAAAGGGGTGGGTGCCGGGTCCCCCAAAAGAGAATGCGCCCAGGCGCTTGCCCTTGTTGGGATAGATGTCCACCCACCGCTCTTCCAGGGCGCCACGGCGCAGCACGCTGGTATACTCGTCGCCAAGCGGCTGCAACGATCCAGTCCACCGCCTGCGGGTAGAGCGTTATCACTTTGGCATCCGCCAGCGGCGCCATTGATGTCATACTCGTGCAGGTATCCACCCCCAGACGCGGCGCCGCAACCGCCAGTAGCGGTGCCAGGTCGGCAGGTTTGCGGCGGAAGACCTCGATCAGGTTGTGAAAGACCGAGAGGGGGATTGGCAGGTGCGAGCGCCGCTTCCAGCGAGGAGCCATACCGGCGGACGCGCGCCTTAAAGACATCCTGCTTGATGCCCGTCGCCAGGGTATTGGCCATCGTGCTCTTGAAGGCGAGGTGGGCGTCGGCGTAGCTTTCCCAGGCGGTCCGGCGCACCTCGCGATCTGCGTCGGCCAAGAGTGCGCCGAGCGAGCCGTGTCACCTCAAAGGTGCTGTCGCCGGCGGCGTTATGCGCCGGTTGGAAGGTCATTTCGCTGTTCGTGAGGCTGCCGTGCGTGGCATTGGCGGTGCGGAAAGGATCCTCCACCTGCCCCATCACTTCTTCCACCTCGGCCGAACGCACGTGCGGGGCCATGCGCTCCAGGTTGTCGAAGTAGTGGCCGTAGATGGCGAGGCGTGGGTTGGCGGTCTGCCAGGCGCGCAGGGTGGGAAAACCAAGCGCCATCATTTCGGGTTCGGCGAAAGCGACGGCGGCCTGCACTTCGGACGTCAGCGTACTCGCCTGACCGGTGCGTGCGGCCGCGGTCTGATTCGTGGTGTCTGTGCTGTAGTCGAGAAGGCGTACATGCCGACGCGTTTGTGCGTCGCGCATCAGCCCCTGGTAGACATCCAGCCAATCGGCGAGCACGTCGGCGCTGTCGCCCAGCCGGCCTTGATAGGGCGTGCGGTCGCCAGCCGCTGTCTGATCTCGCTACCTGCGCCTCCCAATCGGCGGGTGTCGGAAAGATGCTGGCCAGGTCCCAGGTGTATTCGACTGGAATTTCAGAGCGGAGTGGAACAGAGACGGTGGACATAGAATGTGCCTGCTTTGTGAATGAAGGTTTGCCAGGGCGAGTGTAGAGTCGATCCGTATTGGTGTAGTATAGCTTATTGATTATTCTTCTCCTCTTTGTCCCCATCTCCTCGCCTCCCATTCTTGCCGCTTTGCTTTCGCAGATTTACACTGACGTCACCATCGAAATCCGCGGCCCCGGCTCCGAACGGCCGTTGCTCGCCTTTCCCAACGGCGGTCTTGCCACCACGAACACCGATGACGCAGACGTTTGTCTTTGTACTTTTTAATTGCCTACCAGGTGTACTTGTCATCTTCTTTTCCGCAGGTATCGTCCGCTTCAACGTGCGAGTATATCCGCGGATCTACAGTTGGCCATCACAACAGTTTTGGGTCAATTTCTTGCGTCTCCTCGGCATGCTGTGGATTGCAAATGGGTTGTGGATACTGATGCATCCTAATGGATGGTAGCGCGTTAGAAACCAACGCCAACTTATGAATCGCATCATATACCGCAATCTGTGGCATCTGCGATCTTTGGGCATAGTGCTCTTTTCTGCGACGATTGTCATCAGCTTGTACTACGGGATTTCGAGAAACGACCACCTATCCTTTTGCTTTCTGAAACCCTTCACGGTCATATTAGGGATTACCTACATTGGCATTGAAGGACAGAAGCCCCAAAGTCATCCTGGATGATGAAGGATCGGGAAAGAGGAAGCGAGATAAGACTCAACTGGCGGACATTCACGACAGTAAAGGTCATCTCCATTCCCGCGGCGGTGAGTATCACCTTGAACCGAAAGACGACGCCAAATATCTTGCCGGCCTATCGCGGCAACGGGTTGCCCGACAAATCAACAAACGATTTTATGGCCAGCCTTTCAGCTTTTTGCCCACTGCCCTTGGCGCGTCCACCGAAAGAATCTATGCCGGAATCAAACGTCATCTCTCCGCTTGACCGCTAGAAAGAACACCATGTCTATTGATGGAAGAATTGCTGTACGGGCTATCGAACTGTGATGAAGAGCCGAATCGAGCTAACACCGTCAAACTAATTAGGGACACCGGCATCGCCGGTGTCCCTAAGGAAAATATTCGGCGGGGCGAACGGACACGGCGGGTTGGCCAGCAACACATTACATAACATGTGAAAGTAGTGAAAAAAGTGGTGACACCCACTGGGCAGGCGAAACGTCTGTGGAAACCTGTGCGATCAGGCGGCGGATAGTTTCTGGTTGCTGTTGATTGCGTCTCTTTCGATCACCGTGATGGTGACGCGTTTATCTGGAACTTACCGGCTACCCGCAGGTGGGGGACAGCACCTACCATGTGGCGCACGTGTTGTGGGGCGGGCTGCTGCTCTTTGTAGCCGTTGCGCTGCCACTCTCGCTGGTAAACCGCTATGCGCTGTGGGCGTCTTCGATATTGGGTGGGATCGGCGCCGGGTTGTTTATTGACGAGGTCGGGAAATTCATCACGCAGAGCAACGATTACTTCTTTCCGCTGGCGTTTCCGATCATCTATGGGTTTGTCTTGATCTGTGTGTGGACATACTGGCGGATTCGACGCACCCAACCGCGTGACACGCGCACGTTGCTCTATCATGCGCTTGAGGATATGAAACAGGTGCTCGATAACGACCTTGACCCATTTGAGCACCGGGAATTGTTGACCGAATTGAAGCTGGTGGTGGCCACTGCCACTGACCCCAACGACTTGCGGTTGGCGGAGTCGCTGCTGGCATTTGTCCAGTCGCGTGATCTGCGCATGGCGATCAAACCAAATAAGATCGAAGAATTTCTCGAAAGGATGCGGGGGGTGTTCGCCAGACGTCCCTCAAAGTTGGTGCTGAAGATCATCCTGGTGTTGGGTTTCGGTCTGATGTGCGTCAATGCTGTCGTAAAGCTTATCGGCCTGGTCAGCCTGGTGACGAGACAAGGACCGTTTTACGAGGCGTTCGCCGACTTTGCAGTGGTTAGTGGCAAATCGAGATACGTAGTGACTAACCAGACGCTCCTGATGACGACGCAATTTCTGGTCGTCGTGGTTGGCATACTTGCGCTAATTGCCGTGCTCTTGCTGCTTGTGGGTAAGGATACTTGGGGCGTTCGCATTGGTACGTTGGGTTGATCTTTCTCGTTGTGTATCGTGAACTTCCTGGTGTTTTACTTTGCGCAACTGTATGCGCTGGTTGAGGCGTTGGGCCAGGTGTTGCTACTGATCGTTGTCGCGCTGTATCGATGGCGCTTCTTGGATGTGACGACCCGGCAGAAGGCGGTGCCGACCGAGGCCGGGGCGGGGATTGAAGCCTGGGACCGAGGTCCCGGCTAAAAGCTGAAGTCCACATAGGGAGAGTGTTACATAAATCAAGGTTTGGGGTGCGGGTCGCCAGTTGGCGACCTTTTTTTGTCCCGCCGCTCGAATTTAGGGGGAGGCGGGCGGTGCGGTGAGCTGGCCGCGGCGCCAGTGCGCTAGTTTTTGCGGTTTTTGACCGGCCGCCAGGGAGTGGGCCACCCTGGTGTCCGCTGGGGATCCCGCTGAAGTTTGTGATTCGTGTGCAGCCCTGCTGTCGGGCCGGTAGCTGACCGCTTCAACTGCTGTCGGCTGGCGCCGCGTGCCGGTGACATTGCTCCTGCCTTTGGTCAGGATGGCCCAGCGCTTGAGATTGCAGGCCATGGCGGCCATCCGCGCCTGATAGTCAGCATTGCACACGCCGTAGCCGTTGGCATGGCGAGCGCCGTTATAGCGGCGGAAGGTCGCCTCGGGGTCCACGGTGCTCCCAGCACATAGCTGCCGCGTTCTTTGTCCGTGCAACGCCGGGCGGTTACGGCGTCACCCGGCCCGCCCGTTCGATGACAAAGTCATCGGTCAGCAGTTTGTGCCAGCTCCCACCCAGCGCCGCCGGGCGGCCGCTTCGACGGTGCGGCCGGCGGTGAAATGGACCAGTTGCGCCTCGACTTGCTGGCGCAGCCTACCCGCAGCCACGACCATCCGCAGCCACGACCATCCGCAGTTCCAGGGCATCACGTTCCGCGTTGGGCAACCACTGTTGGCGCGGCGCATCGGGGCGGGCCAAAGAGGGTGGCGAGCAGCGTGGACCCCGCCAGCGCCGGGTGCAGGGCGTGCGCCGGTAGGCAAGTCACCGGGTGCGCCGGCTCCACCTGGGCCCAATAGAAGAGCACTTTGCGCCCGGCGTTGCGCAGTAGGGGCCGGGCGGCTCGCCGGCGCCGGGCGCGCCAGCATGGCATAGGTATCCCCACTTGGGCGTGGGCGGCGTCTTCCGGAAAATCCGCGGCGATTTGGCGCAGGATCTCATTGAAGAAACGCCGCGGCTGATGCTGCTTCACCCAGGCCTCAAAGCGCTGGAGCGTCACATAGCTGGGCGTTGGCGCATCGAACTGACCACCGGAACTGACCACCGGAACTGACCACCGACAAACCACTGCAGCAGCGGCCTTTCCTTGAGCTCCGTACTGAGTTGGCGCAGTGACCAGTGGTTGAGATAGCGTACCAGCAGGGCCCGACACAACAGCTCCACGCTGTAGTCCGCCGCCTGGCCCCGTTGCCCGGCATAGCGCCGCTACGCCTGGCAGCCCTGCACCACCCTCGAAAAATCAAAGCGTTCGTGGACGCGCACCAATAGATGGTCGCCTGCCCGCGCCACTACCTGGGCAAAGCGATGCTTGCTCACCACTTGCCAGAATTCAGCGGGTTCAAGGTCGCAGTGGGAGATGACTTCGGTGGGCAGATCGGGCATACTTTTCATCGGTGATGGCTGTGATAAGGTTTGGCTTAGATACCTTTTATCTTGTCACAACCACTCACCATTGCTATTTTTTGCCCCAAACGATTTATGAATCACTCTCCCGCCGTGGACTCCAAGGCAAAGGCGCCGCCGTGCCAAAGCCTCCGTGAAATCCGCGTAATCCACTAAATCCGTGACTCAGACGGCAAACGCCTTGGCCTTTGCTCGCCAGACGCTGCTTTACCTTCAGAAACTGGCGTTCCACTTGCATCTCTCACTCCTCTATCACCAGGGTCCGAGCCGATACGCCAGCACTTTCCCCCAGTCCACGCCATGTCATGGATACGCCATCCATCAAATCTCCCTACGGTTTCTTCACAATGTCTTCAAACTTGGGCGCTATCCTATGGCTATTGATGAGTAAGCAGTGATGAAGTTTCAAGGAGATAGAAAATGATTCGCAAGTTGATGGTTCCCGTATTCGCAGCGTTGGCGATGGTGATGGTGATGGGCACAACCGCATTTGCGGCAGATGCAACGGTCGCGCAGCCTGCGGTTGCTGGGCAGTGCGTCGATTTTGTCGATGCCGACGGTGACGGCGTGTGTGACAATGCCGGACAGCAACTTGGTCAGCGTAGTGGCGCTGTAAATGGCCAACGGGGTGGCCAGCAGGTTGGGCGCAGTGGGCAGCAGGCGGTGCGCGGTACAGGGCTTGGACAGAATGCCAATGGCGCATTTGTCGATGCCGACGGCGACGGCGTGTGTGACAACGTGGGGACGCAAGTACCGCTGCGCGACGGCACCGGCAACCAGAACCGCACCGGCAATGGCCAGCGCGGCGGGATGGGTGGACGGCCGTAACCCGGTTTGATGGCTCAATTCGATAAGAGATGCAACCGTGGAACGGCGCCTGCCGTTCCACGGTTTTGTTCAGGTGCATATGAGCATGGTTTGATTGACTACATCCAGGCTTATGCTAGATAACGCCGGTTGGATGGCTGTTTTCAACCGTAACGAAGCGGTTGAATCGGATAGACGGCGCCGGGCGGCGACACAGCGTGGTGACAATGGCCTGAACCATGAGTTGAAACCGGTTGGGGAGATGCACCCACCGGGCAGAGCAACGACCCGTCCCAACGTGTTTCAACACGTTTCCCATATCAGGCGCCGAATTGCATTCGGTGCGCACATTCCGCCTGGCACGGCTTTACCTTCACTCCACCCGCGCAATTGCGGGATCCACTCCAACGTTGGTTGAACAAGATCCCGGCCTGGGCGAAGGAGGATCTCGCACCCCGGCAAGCGCCGCCAGGTCACGGGTAGGCGAAGCGGATTTGGCGCATGCCGGGGACGGCTCAGCACAGCCGTTGCATTATCCATCAGGCATCAGGACCGTGCTCTCCCTTCTCTGGTTCCTTTCTCCGCTCAACCCCGTCATCGGATATACTGACCACACTGATACTCAACACCACAATTCATTGGAGGAACTCTCGTGTCGAAAGCGTCTCAGAAACGCATCGTCGTCCTTGGCGCCGGTCTGGTCGGCCGCGCGATGGCGCGCGATCTTGCGTTGGAATCCGACTTTCAGGTGACGGTCGCCGACCTCAACCCGCAAAACCTGGAACGTGTCGCGGCAAACGCCCCGGTGGCCACGCTTCAGGCAAACCTGCGCACGCCTGGCGTGGTCGCCGAAATCGTCGAGAATGCCGACCTGGTGGTCGTCGGCGTCCCCGGTTTCATGGGGTACGAAACACTACGCCAGGTCATCGATGCCGGTAAAAACGTCGTCGACATCTCCTTCTTCCCCGAAGATCCGTTTGGCCTTGATGAACTGGCCCAGCAGCGCAACGTGACCGCCGTCGTCGATTGCGGTGTCGCCCCCGGGCTTTCCAATATTTTCGCCGGCTATGTCGCCGCCCAATTGGATGATGTGCAGAGCTATCTCTGTTACGTCGGTGGACTGCCGCACATCCGGCATTGGCCCTATGAATATAAGGTCGTGTTCTCCCCAATCGACGTCATCGAGGAATACACTCGCCCGGCCCGCTTCGTGGAATTTGGCCAGGAAATCGTGCGCTCAGCGCTTTCTGACATCGAACTTGTCAACCTCCCCGGTGTCGATACGCTGGAAGCGTTCAACACCGACGGGCTGCGCACCCTCCTGTACACGCTGCCGGCCCCCTTCAAGAAGGAAAAGACCCTGCGCTATCCGGGGCACGCCAACTTGATGGCAGTCTTCCGTGATAGTGGTTTCTTTGACACGGAACCGATCGCGGTCGACGGCCAGATGGTGCGACCGATCGCCGTGACGGCCAGCCTGCTCTTCGAGCATTGGCGGCTGCGCGAAGGGGAAGAAGACTATACGGTGCTCCGTGTGCAGATGGAGGGACAAAAAGACGGGCGCCATCTGCGCTACACCTACGATCTCCTTGACCACTTCGATGCGACCACGCAGACGACGGCCATGGCCCGCACGACCGGATACACGGCAACCATCGTCGCACGCCAGGTGGCGATGGGGTTGTTCAGCCAAAAAGGCATCTGCCCACCCGAATATGTTGGCCGGACCCCAGGCTGCTACGAGCACCTCATCGAGGAACTCGGCAACCGGAACATCCGCATCACGGAGATCATCGAATAACCAGGACTTTCCCACACACCTCGTGCTGTGCTTGCCAGCAGGCGCCGCTACAAGCGGCGCCTGCGACGAGCGCGAAACCAGATTTCTCCATAGGTTTTTCATAGTTCCACTTCCGCCAAACATGCTAATATAGGATCATCAACGACAACCAGCGGAAGTGATATGGCAAGTTCAAACCAGACCAAAGAAACGATTCCCATCTTTACCATTGGCTACGGCGCGCGGTCGATCGACGCCCTGATCGCCGTGCTGGCCGCCAATCACATCGACTACCTGATCGATGTCCGCACCGCGCCCTATTCGCGCTTTAAGCCCGAATTTTCTAAAGACGCGCTGGAGCGCGCGCTGCAGCAGCACGGCATCCGCTACGTCTTCCTCGGCGACGCGCTCGGCGGACGGCCCGACGACCCGGCCTGCTTTATCGACGGCAAGGTCGACTATGACAAAGTGCGCCAACGTCCCGCCTTTCAAACTGGCATCAGCCGGCTCCAATCCGCCTTCGCCCAACAGCGCCGGGTTGTGCTCCTGTGCAGCGAAGGCAAGCCGGAACAGTGCCACCGTAGCAAGTTGATCGGTGAAGTGCTCGATGGACTCGGCGTCCCGGTGATACACATCGACGAAAACGACGCGCTGGTGACACATGCAGCAGTGATTGCCCGCTTGACCGACGGCCAACTCACTTTGTTTGGCCAGGAGCAGTTCACATCGCGCAAGCGCTATGAACCTACACCGCGCATCGACGAGAGTGAGGATGGCGATGGTTGAAACCGTCCAATTGCCCGTGCTTGTGACGATCGGCGTCTACGGCTTTGACGCCCCTACATTCTTCGCGGCCCTGCAAGCAGCCCAGGTGGACCTCTTCTGCGATATCCGGCGCCGGCGCGGCGTGCGTGGCGCCGCTTACGCGTTTGCCAACAGCAAGCGGCTGCAGGATACCCTGGCCGGTCTTGGCATCCGCTATGTCCATCGTCCCGAATTGGCGCCGGATGCGGTGGTGCGCAGCCAACAGACGGCAGTGGATGCCGCAACGCATGTGGCAAAACGGGTGCGAACACAGTTGAGCACTGAGTTTGTCGCCGGCTACAACGCTACCTGCCTGGCAGACTTCGACAGCGCGGCCTTTATTGCCGGCCTGGAGAACCCGCACGTTGTCGCGCTCTTTTGCGTCGAGCGCGAACCGGCGGCCTGCCATCGTTCCTTGCTGGCAGCACGCCTCCACGCTGACCTCGGCCTTTCCATCACGCATGTGATCCCGCCATCCTGAACAGAGGCGCCGCATGGAACGCATCAAGGTGATCATCGTTGCCAAAACCCGCCGCGGAACGGCGTCTGCATCTGAGCGATTGCAGCCGATGGACGCAGTTTGCGGCTGGAAGCGGCAAACCGTACGAACGATAAACCGGCGAGTCTCGCCTACGCAGTCGGCGACGTATGGGAGCTGGAAGGCCAACCGGCAGATGACCTGACGCCGCCCCACGTCGAGAACTTCGTGGTCTACAACCACAGGCTCCTGCGCAAACGCGTCGATCCTATCCCGGCCATCGAACGCTTTATGCCACCCCATACAGGTGGCATCGAAGCGCTGTATGACGGGTTGCTACAGTCCACCGCCAGCGGTGCACTCTACGTAGCGACCCGCACCGGAATGCCCCCTTACAGCACGCTCTTCTGGCGCCCTGATCAGCCGCTTGTGAAGGACACCAGCGGCAAGCGCATCCGGTATCGTTACCCAACCGGCAACGGTGGCTTCACTTTGACCTACGTTGGACTGGAACCACCGCTGGAGACATTGCCGGCCGGGACATTGCTCCGCGTTTCGCTTGCCCACTGGTGGCGCGCAGATGACAAGCCGGAGGACGAACTCCGCTGCTACGTGCAGCTTTCCGGTTGGTATGGCGACGTTGTCACACTCGCACCTGCCCTGCCGGACGCTCAACCTGATCACCCAATCGCCGTGGCGCCGGCCGCGCAACCAACGGCCACGCGCGCACCCAGCGCCGTTGCGTCTGAGGAACTCCTTGCGACGCTCAAGCGCGTCTTCGGCTACGATGCCTTTCGCCCGCACCAGGAAGAGATCATCCGGAGCTCGCTCGATGGGATTGATACGCTTGCGATCTTGCCGACAGGAAGTGGCAAATCGCTCTGCTATCAACTCCCTGCCCTCTTGCGCGACGGTTTGACCGTGGTCGTCTCACCGCTGATTGCGCTGATGCAAGACCAGGTTGACGCACTTTGGCTCTTGGGTGCGCCTGCAGCACATCTGAATAGCACAGTAGCATACTCAACCTATCTGGAAACCGTCAGGCAACTGAAACGCGGCGCCATCAAGTTGCTCTATCTTGCGCCTGAAACACTGTTGCGGCCTGGAAACGCTTGCCACGCTGGACGAGTGCAACGTCACCTGCCTGACGATCGACGAGGCGCACTGTATTTCACAATGGGGGCATGACTTCCGGCCCGAATACCGCCAGTTGCTCTCTGTGCGCAGGCGTTATCCGGCAGCAGCCTGTCTGGCGCTGACGGCCACGGCCTCCCCGCGCGTGCAGCGCGATATCGAGCAGAGCCTCGAATTCCAGAACAGCGCGCTTTGCGCTGCAAGCTTCGACCGCGAGAACCTCACCCTGGCCGCGCAGCCGCGCGTGCAGGGTTTGCCGCAATTGGAGCGCTTTCTCAAAGGGCATCAAGACGATTCAGGCATCATCTATTGTTCAACGCGCAAGCAGGTCGACCAGTTGGCGACACAATTGGCGCGCTTAAGTACAGTGTGCGGCCTTATCATGCCGGGCTCGATGATGCGACGCGACGCAACAACCAACGCGCCTTCGTCCGTGATGAAACCGCCATCATGGTGGCAACCGTGGCCTTTGGCATGGGCATCAACAAACCCAACGTACGCTTTGTCGTCCACTATAATCTTCCCGCCAGCATCGAACAGTACTATCAAGAGATTGGCCGCGCCGGTCGCGATGGCCTCTCCGCCGATTGCCTGCTGCTCTATGCGGCCCAGGACGTCCAGGTGCTCCACTGGAGCATCGACGAAGGCGCACCCGAAGAGCGCCCAGGCCGTGCCGCTCGCTTGCAGGCCATGCAGCGCTTTGCGCAGGCGACCACCTGCCGGCGCCGCCAACTGCTTGCCTACTTCGGTGAAGAGTATGAAGCCGAGCAGTGCGGGAACTGCGATCTCTGCACGCGCGGCGCAGAAATTGCCGCCAAGAGCGACGTCACCGAATCCGCACAGCGTTTTCTGGAGGCAGTGAAGCAGTCACGCCAGCGCTTTGGCATCAGCCATGTAGTCGACATCCTGCGCGGCTCGCAGTCGGTGCGTATCCAGAAATTCCAACATCAGAATCTACCCATTCATGGTCAGGGGAAAGATCTCAGCGCCAAACAATGGCGGTCGCTGGCACAGGCGCTCATCCAGCAGGGGTTCGCCACGCAGGACATGGAGCATGGCACGTTGTCCATCACCGCAAGTGGCAACGCCGTGCTCAAAGGCGAGACGCAGGTCTGGGCCGAGATCGAAAGTGAGCGCCCCAGTGGCGAGGGTGCGACACCAGGCCAGTATGATGTCGAACTCTTTACGCAATTGCGCAAGTTGCGGCGCACGCTTGCCGATGATGCAAACGTGCCGCCCTACATGATCTTTTCAGATGTTACGCTGATCGCGATGGCCAGCTTTCGTCCACGCACACCCCGCGAGTTGCTGACATTGAACGGCGTGGGCGAGCGCAAGCTGGCGCAGTACGGTGCAGCGTTTCTAGAAGTCGTCAATGCCTATTGTGCGGAACACGCGCTGCCCGCGTTTGAACGCCCGCCACTGGCGCCGGCCAAACCCAAGGTTTCTCCAAGGGCACAGGAGATGGGCCGGTTGTACGCCACCGGCTGTACGATTGCAGCGCTGATGGAGACCTATGGTTTGCAGCACAGCACCGTCCTCAATCATCTTGCCGACTATGTCAGAGGCGGCGGCGTGCTGGATCGTGAACGGCTTATCGAGGAAAGTACGCTCACCGATGAGCAGCGCAGCGAAGTCTTCCGCGCCTTTGCGACAGTGGGTCACGAACGGCTCACCCCCGTCCGCGAGCACCTGGAAGGCCGGGTGGAATATAACGAGTTGCACCTGCTGCGCATGGTCTGGCTGCTCATGCCTGAAGACCAACGAAAAACCCTGACCTTCTCGGAACTTGAGGAACTGCGGGCGGCCGGGCCCGGGCGGGGGCGGGGCGGGGGGATCTATGGACATTGACCTCGGCCCGCTCGAATATGGGCCTCATGCCAATCTAATCCGCGACATGGCCATGATGTGTTATCTGGATCGCAGCATCCAGGCAAGCTGGGTGGGTGGAAGCCTTGCGACCGGCAACGGTGACGCCTATAGCGACGTTGACTTCCGCATCGCGGTCGAACCAGGACAAGTGGATAGTTGGACGAACCCTGAGTGGGAACTCTATCTGCCCCTTCGCCCCTGCGGCGGTCTCATGCTGCGGTTTGGCGAGCAGGCGCTGCTCCACCATATGATCCTGACAGACGGCACCATTGTCGATTTCTATGTACAAGACATGGCGGCGAAACTGCCTGAGCCACAACTGGTCATTCTCTTCTGCCGCAACACAGCCTTTAGAGAGACGCTGGAACAATTTGCACAACCGGCTTCCGCGCTCAACCGAGAAATTGATGGCGCAGTCGTCAGGCAGTTCTTTGTTGACTACTGGATCTTGACCCATAAGGAAATGAAGGCTCTTGCCAGAAAATACGACCATTTCGCGTTCACCGGACTCTATCTGGAGCGGATAGCGCTACTGCGGGCCTGGTACATGCAGGCGATCGGAAAAGATATCGATTCGCGGGTGACAATTCATATGCTCGGGGTGCTGCACAAGGGGCTGGATGGCAAACTCACCGAGCATCAGCATCATCTCCTCGGGATGCCTTCAACAACGCCTGACGAAACGGCAATGGTCATCGAAGCCATCCGCGATGAGATGTCCAACGCCGGTCACTCTCTCGCCGGCAGGTACGGGTTTGCGTATCCTGAGGAGCTCGAAGAGGTCGTAAGGCGAACCTGGAACGCAAACCGGGAATCTGTAACACGGCGATGACTGGACGCGCCGATGCGCACAGGTGCCTTTGTCGTTATCCTCAGCATGGCATAAGTTAAGTACAGAGCAATGCCGGTCCGCCTGGGTGTCCGAGCCTTCGTGCTATACTCTGCCTTGAGGATTGTGCCAATCAACGATTGCCTTGCAAGCAGGGCACAGTGAGGAGTTGAGTATGCAGAGTGAGACGACCGCGCCTCAGGGTGTGACGGCGGCCATGTCCGCGGTGAGCGAGGGTCCCGCAGAACTGTGGCGCGGGGCACGGGTGATCTTCAGCAAGCACATGTACAAGTTCATGCACAACATGACCGAGGTCGGCGGCACGCTGGCCGCGCCGATCTTGCTGGCCGTCACCTTTGGCGCAGGCATGGACGCCCTCGTAAAACCCAGCACACTGGGCGGGATGAGCTACCTCTCCTTTATTACACCGGGCATCATCGCCTTCACGGCGCTGAACGGCGCGGTCAACGCCGGGATGACGGCGCTGGAGGAGAAGATCCGCGGGTATATGAAGGAGTATTTGGTAGCGCCGATCCCCCGGTTGAGTATCCTGCTGGCGTCTACCATGAGTGGGCTGGTGAAGACCCTGCTCCAATCGCTGCTGATCCTGATCATCGCCGTGATCTTCGGCGCACGCTTCCAAACCGATCCCGTGGGCATCCTCGGTGCGTTGCTGGTGATGATCCTGTTCATGCTCGCCTTTGTGGGCTTTTTCGAACGGCATGGCGCTGCGGAGCAAATCGATCGGCGGCTATCACACGATGCTGTTTCTGCTGACGCTTCCGCTCCTTTTCCTGAGCAGTGCGCTCTACCCGCTCGAGACGATGCCGCTGTGGATGAAGGTCGTGGCGCTCATCAACCCCACAACCTACGTCGTCGAAGGGCTGCGCACGACGCTGTTCGGCGGCGGCGGGCTGCCCTTTGCGCTCGATGTAGCGGTGCTGGCGCTCTATGCCGTGCTCCTGGTCTGGTTTGGCGTTGTTAGTTTTCGAAAGGTGGCGTGACCCGTGGACGAATATATCAAGCTCGATCAGTTCCTGAAGTTAGCCGACATCGCCTCAACCGGCGGCCAGGCCAAGCAGATCATCCTGGCCGGCCAGGTCAAGGTGAACGGCGAGGTGGAGCTACGTCGCGGGCGCAAGCTGCGCCACGGCGACCGGGTCGAATTCGACGGCGAAGAATTGGTCGTGATGGTGGAAGAAGACCAAATTGGGGACGGAAATACAGCGAAGGAATGATTCGTGGGAACCAGACTTTGGAATTCTGACGGACTGGGGACTCACCACCCTCACGGGATGGTGCTCTGACAGAGGCGCACGTGACAATCAGAGCCACGACGTGGAGTGGTTGCCTGGGGCGGGCGCCAATCAGAGCCACGGCGCGGGCGGTGAAGTGGTTCGCCAGCGCGGCTGGCGCCAATCAGAGCCACGCACGTGAGTAAGTGGTTCGCCTTGCCCAAGCTGCGGCTGGCGCCAATCAGAGCCACGCACGTGAGTAAGTGGTTCGCCTTGCCCAAGCCGCGGCTGGCGCCAATCAGAGCCACGCACGTAAGTAAGTGGTTCGCCTTGCCAAGCCGCGGCTGGCGCCAATCAGAGCCACGCACGTAAGTAAGTGGTTCGCCTTGCCAAAGCCGCGGCTGGCGCCAATCAGAGCCACGCACGTAAGTAAGTGGTTCGCCTTGCCAAGCCGCGGCTGGCGCCAATCAGAGCCACGCACGTGGTGGTTCGCCTTAGCCGGGCTGGCGCCAATCAGAGCCACGCACGTAAGTAAGTGGTTCGCCTTGCCAAAGCCGCTGCTGGCTGAATCACGGATTACGCGGCGGATCACGCGGACGCGTTGGCTTTGCCGAGCCCTCACCACCCTCACGGGATGGTGATCAGACAGACGGGGGGATCACCACCCCTGACGGGATGGTGCTCTGACGGAGGGGCGGGGGCGGGGGACGGCTATTATGCCGGGATCGCGACTGGTTCTTCGACGGGCTTGCCGGCGCCGTTGAGTGAAGGAGCAGCCGGCAGCGCGGGTTCATCAACCAAACGCCCATCGGCCTGGAGCACTGGGCGCAGGGCGGCGATGGCGCATTCCACCATGCTGTCATCCGGCTCACGGGTGGTGAGCTTCTGTAGCCACAACCCCGGCTTGATAAAAATCCGCATCAACCAATGATCCTGATGGCTGGCGCTGAACCGGATCATTTCATAGGCAATGGAAGCCACCACAGGCACCAGCAGCAACCGCGACGCAAAGCGCAGCACCAGCGCCAACGCCCCATTCTCCATCTGATTAAAGGTCAGCGGCGCAAACAAAATGATGCTGATGACAATCACATAAAGCAGGAAACTGGTGCCGCAGCGCGTGTGCTGCACGCTGAACTTCTGCACCGATTCCGGCGTGAGCGGCGCACCGGCTTCATAGGCGTTGATCGTCTTGTGTTCGGCCCCATGATAGCCAAAAACACGTCTGATCTCGGCCATCCGGCCAATCACCCACAGATATGCGATAAAAATGATGACACGGATGACCCCTTCGAAGATGGCATCGATCATCGGGTCGTCATTGACAAAGGTTGCCAGTAAGCGCGCAGCCAATGTCGGCACAAGGAAGAACAGGCCCACCGCAAAGAGCAAGCTCACGCCGATCGTGGTCCAGGCAACCGGGCCGGTGAATTCAACTTTCTCACCGTCAGGCTCCTTGGTGGCAACTTCCGCGCTCCACATGAGCGCGCGGAAGCCAAGCCCCAACGCATCCCATAACATCGAAAGACCACGCACAAAGGGCCACTGGCCCCATTTTGCAGTATAGATCTTTGCTTTTAAGGGCTCCTCGTGGAGCTCGATTTCGCCCTGCGGATTGCGCACGGCAACTGCCATCGCCTTAGCGCCCCGCATCATCACACCTTCAATAACCGCTTGTCCACCGTAGTATTGTGTCGCCATAACGCAAGATTGTAGCATGCGAACGCCAATCAGGAAATGCGTCAACCCTTCAACATGAATTCAGCCATATTCTCAATCAACTGCGCGGCCACGTCGTTGGGCAACCATCCCACAGAAAGACCAAACAACATCAGCAACGCGCCCTTCGGTTCGACGTAGTTCTCGTCGCTAAAGACCATCAAAATCGGTGCGCCAGGGCTGCCGCTGGCGGGGCCCCGGTCCATGGCCATGCGGGCCCCGGTCGATGGCTCCGGCGCTGAGTCAAAGGGCGACAGCGGGGGAGATTCTTCATTTAGTAGAATCGGGTCCTTGGGCAACCCGGCGGTGAGTTCGGGCACGCCGTCGACGACCACGACGTCGCGCACCGGCGAGGGTGTCTGGGCGCCCACCCCAAAGAACGGCATGCGGCTACTGATGGTTACATGACCGCCCGAAGTCATGTGGGCGCTGATCACGCGCAGCGCGTCGCCGTCGATGCCACTGGACTCGTACCCGGCATCGCTCCAGATCACCCAGGCGTAACGGGCGAGTTCGGCGACATCCGGGATGCCACTGTCGCCGGTCACCCAAAGCTCGGGACTGTAGCCGGCCTGGGTCAATACGGTGAGATAGATCGCAGCTTCGCTCTTTTCGCCATCTTTCGCACCGGTGTTGTCATCGACAATCAGAATCCCGGTTTTGTCGCCAGGGTCAGACGGCGGTGGGGTTGGCGGCGCGGCCGGTCGCGTGCTGGTCTCGGTTGGTTTGGTCGATGTGGGCGACGCAGTTGGTGCTGACCTTGACGACGTCTCGCCGCGGTCTGGCGCGAACGGGCAGATCATCAGATCGCGCTGGATGATGCAGCCGGCGTAGTCATGCTCAAGCAGCCGGTTGATGCCGGCATTAATCGCTGGCTCACCGCCGGCAATGAGCGCCAACGCCGTGGTGGCCGGTGTGATGGGCCGGAGGGCAAAGAGTTGAGTCTCCGCAGCGATGAGCCGCACGCCGTCCCCCGCGCCAGATATAGAGTCGTCACCGGTGTGACCATCGTTGACGCGGCAACCGGTTGCGGCGTGGCTGCTGGACTGGGCTGGGACGGTGCACTGCTCGCTACCGTCGCGGTGGCGGTCGTCGTGTTGGTCACTACGGGCGCCGGCGTGACGGCTGCCGCCGCAACCGCCGGCGCGGAAAGCGTCGGCGTCACGACTTCTTCGACGAGTGTAAAGCCCAGGTCGCTCAGGATCGAAGTCGAGGCTTCCGCCGCCCGATACCCTGCAACATAGACCAGGCTTGCAGTCATCGCCGTAGACTCAGCCGGCGTCGTGTTCGAAAGAATCGATGACGGTGCAAGATAGAGTGTACGACCGCTCTCCTCGACAAAACGCTGCAATTCCGCCGTCTTGGCGACTGCCGACGCCCCAAACGGTTCCGTGTTATCCAGGACAAGCGCAACTTCCTCGCCAAGGAAGCCGGGAAAATCGGTGATCGTATCCTCGCGCATGGCGCCGGCTAGAAAATCAGAAACGAAGCCCAGGATGGCACGGTTGTCATGGCGCGACACAAAGGGTTCGGTGAGCACGTCAAAGTCGCTCATCGCCAGAACGCGGCCCGTCGAGCCATTGGCCGGCTGCCCGCCGATGGCGACGGTGTTAAAGCTGGTCTGGCCGTTGCGAAGACTGCTCAGCGTGGTGGCGGCGCTCCGCACTTGCGGCATCATGGCCCCGCTAATGCTGCGTCCGCCATAGAAGGCGATACGGCTGTCTTGAAGCGCGGCAGCATCATTCAAGAAATCGCCCTGGAAAAAGTAGGTGTAGTTCTCGTCGTTGTCGACGGTGTCGTAGAGATAGTCCTCATTGAAGACGATGTTGAACGCAGTCGCCAACTGATTGGTATCGGCCGCAGCGTCGCTTTCAATATCGGGATCGCTGATCAAGAGCAACCGTCCGCCATCCGCCACAAACTTCTCGACGATTGCGACTTCAGCCGGTGTATAGAGAAAGAGTGGGCTGATGACAACCAGCGCGCTGGCGTCGTTTAGCTTTTGCGCCAATTCCTTGGAGAGATCCGGAAAGTCCGTGATCTTTCTAAAACTGGCGATATCGACCGTGGGCAGCCAGAAGTCCAGGTCGATCCCTTGCGCCGACAGTGCGGTGGCCAGCGGCTGAAAACGATCCCGGTCAATTTCAGAATAATGGGCCAGGTCCACCACGACTGGGGCGCGGCGGATACGGTTTTCGGGCGGCGCCATGGGTGTTGCGATCGCCACCGGACTGGGCGTGGGAATGGGGGTGACCGCAATGGCTGCAGTCGCAATGACCGGCGGCTGATACGTAGGCTGGTTCCAAGCACTCTGGGCAGTGCGCAGCAGGAGCGGCGCTACCAACAGCACAATGCCGGCGATGAGGATGAGGATCCACCGGGTGACAGGTCGCATCGCTTGATCTCCTTAGGGTGCGCTCAATTGGGGCAAGCGATCGAGCCATGTCCCCGCACGCGCATTCGGCGCCAGGGCAGCGTCGCGGCTGCGCTTTGATGAAAGGTCGGTGGAGGAGGGAGAACCTGTTTCCTCGGGCAGCGAGATGCGAATGTCGAGCATGAAAATGGCGCCGGGCGGTGCGGTGCGCACCATCTGTTGGAGCCGGTCCGTTGGCGCGCCCGTCGCAGGGCCAAAGCCGTAGGCCGCCGCCAGGTCGATCACCTGATAGTCGCCGATCCCCGCCAGTTTAGCCGCCTCCTGGATGCCTTCTGTGCGCCCACCCTCGGCGTCAATGAGACCCACCGCGAGCGCCTCGCTGCCCAGATAGATGCGCGCCTCGGCCAGTTCATCCGGCGTCAACTTGAGCGGGTTGACCGGTGACGCCGCACGCTGGGCGACCACGTTCTTCACAAACGAATCCGCCGACAACTGGAGCTGGTGGATCTGGTCAAAGCGGCTGCCGCCTTCCAACTTGTAGGGTCCTGTGCTCAATTCGTCCGGGGCAATCGTTGGGTCACTGGGACGCCCACCGCGGGTGCCGACGTTGCCGACAAAGGCGCTTGCCGGCGCAAAAATGCGATCCCCGGCGGCTGCCAGATAGTACCCGCCGCTGGCTGCAAGGCTGTCGACAACGACCACCAACGGCTTCTGCTCGCGCAGACGCAGCAGGCTATAGAAGGTGCTTTCGCTACTGGTGGCAAACCCGCCGGGGCTTAAGATCTCCAACACGACTGCACTGACACTTGCGTCCTGGCGCGCCGATTCGATCAAAGAGGCCAGGGCATTAGCGGCGCGGGTGTCAAGCTCGCCCTCGAAACGCACGACGCCAACGGTGGGCGCAGGGGCAATGTTGTTGCCGAGCACCAACCCGGCCACCAGACAAAAGACAAGAAAGACAGCAGCGAGTGCAATTTCCCAGGGACGCATGTGGGCGACCTTTCTCGCTCGGCAACCCGAGCAAGGTCAGATTCGGGGTCAAGGAACTGAAAGAGGGCGGGCAATTGCGTTGCCCGCCCTGCGGTTAGTTAGAGAATGTAGCCGGCTGTGGGGCACTCTTCTCAGCCGGCGAGATAGGTGTCAATGGCATCCTTCGCAATGCGATATTGGCTGCCGATCTTCTTTGCCTTCAATTCGCCGGCGTCGATCGCGGCCTGCACATCGCTGGGGGCGACCTTCAGGTAGGCCGCCGCCTCTTCAAGCGTCATCACGCCCGGCGCTGCGGCGGGTGCAGCCGCCGCAGCAGGCTGCGCCGCGGCCTGCTGGCCGGGCTGCATGGCGCTCATGATCATGCCTGCCATCCCGGCGCCCATGCCCATGCCGGCGCCGAGACCGACGCCTTCGCTGGCGCCACCGCCGGATGGATTGTTGGCGGCATCACCCAGCGCGGGCAGCTTTGTATTTCATATAGGCGTCCATGTTGCCGATAGCGCCCATGCTGGCGCGCTCGTCAATCGCCTTGGCAGTCTCGTCGGTCGGCGTGAGCGAGACGACAAAGAACTGCTTGAGCGCAATCCCAACGGCCAGGAAGGCATCGCTAACCTTGGCCTTGGCCGCAGCGCTCAGTTCGTCCATCAGCTTCGGCAGATCGAAGATGCTGGTCATGTTTTCGCCCAGCACGTCGGTCAATTTGCTGATGATGGCATTGCGGAGGTAGTCCTCAATCTGTGCGGTCTGGTAGAGTCCCTGGGTGCCGACGATCTGATCGACAAAGCGCTTTGGATCGGCCACCTGGATCGTATATTGGCCGAAGCCCCGGACGCGAGCGTAGCCAAGTTCGGTATCGCGCAGGCTGATCGGCTGCGGGGTGCCCCACTTCAGATCCGTGAACTCACGCATATTTACAAAATAGACTTCCGCAGTAAAAATGTCTTTGCCACCCGTGCCGAGCTTGAGCAGCCCGCTCAGGAAGGGCAGGTTGGCGGTGGTGATCGTGTGGCGTCCCCCTGGGAAGACATCCAGCGACTTGCCGTCGCGGTAGAAGACCGCATTCTGGCTGTCGCGGACGATGACCTGGCTGCCCAGCTTGAAGTCACCCGAGCCGACTTCAGGCACGCGCATCACCAGATCGTTTGCTCCCATATTGGGGGCGTCAATGACGTCAATAATCCGTGGCATGGTTCAGTTCTCCTTGAGTGGTGATTTCAGCCAACTGCATCAGGATCGTTTGCGATATCCGTCGCCGCGTTGCTTGCGGCGGGTGTTGCAACATCGGTCGCTGCGTTGCTGACCGGCGGCACGGCCACATCAGGCGCGTACCCAGGTTGGGCCAGCAGGTCCGGGGCCAGGATGGCTTCCTTGCGTTTGTCATAGAGCCGGCCCAGATCCGCAATCGTTTGGGTAACACGGTCGATGGTCGGACCGATATTCGACTTGTCGGCGACGGCATTGCGCAGCGCCTCGATGGCGCCGCCCAGAACGCCGGCCTCCTGTACCATCGCCACATCAAAACGATAGAGCGCATCGAGTTGCGGCTCTTTGATGCGCTGTGCATCAAAGAAACCGGCGTAGCCATAGGATGCGGTCTTGACGCGGTCGATCAACGTCTGTAACTTGACAATGGCGCCGTCGAGGTCATCCATGAAGAGCAGCCCGCCGCTGTTGAGCAACTTGTTCTGCACTTCGAGCAGGGCGGCCTTGTCTTGATCAAGCAATTGGGCGAGACCGTCGCGGACGCGCTTGTCGGCGTCGCGCCGTAGTTCCTTGTCAATATAGCCACCGATGCCCGGCAACCCCTTGAGCAGCCGTTCAATGACCCCCATCTGTGATTTTGCGTATTCTACGAATTGATCAGACATGTTGGTTTCTCCTTGTTCTTGATCTCAATAAGTCAGGCCGCCGCAGGAGCCACCGCCGTGGTCTCCGCGGCACGCTTTGTCAGGAAGACCTGGCTGCCACAATACGGGCACTGAATCAAGCCCTTGCCGGCGAAAACGAGGTCGCCGCCACAATTCGGGCATTTGCTGTCGCCCGTCAGTTTCTGACTCTCTACACTATACAATATCCCTTTGTCCCAGTTGATGGCGCCGCTGAAAAGCTGCTTTCCAACAAGATCGCGGATCATGGCTTCGATGTCCTCGCGGGGTAGTTGCATCTGCGCCACCAGTTCATTGATGGTCACCTGACCGCGCGTCAGGACCGTATTGAGAATCTGCTTCTCTTTCTCAACCTGGCTGTATTCCTTCTGTTCCTGGCTGCCCTTCCGGAAGAGGTAGGCGCCAACGCCAAAGATCGGCGCCATCACCAGGAACGCCAGCACAGAACCGAGCACGGCGCCGCCGCTCGATGTCTCCGACGTTCCAAACGCCGTGACGACCCAGGCGCCAAATGCGAGCAGCAGGAGCGCGCTGCCGATCATCAAGATCAATCCGACTGTTTTCCCAGAACCTACCATATCGAATCTCCTCGCAAAAGTGCGCCAAATGTGTACCGGCTGTGGTCAGCGCCGATCAACCAAATCCGCCACCGCCACCACCGCCACCACCGCCACCACCACCGCCGCCGCCACTGAAGCCACCGCCACTCCACCCGCCACCACCGTGGCTTCCTGAACTGGAGGGCCGGCTTTCAAACGTGTTCGCCGCGCCGCTCAACATCGCGCCAAGACCGGCGCTCATCCCGGTCAAGCTTGAGCCAAGCCCGCGGCTGGCATCGCTGAGCCCGCCGCCCAGCCCGCCACCACCACCGGAGCCGCCGATGTCGCCCAGGTCGGCGCCGGGCATCCCGCCGCCGGCGCCGGGACCATAGTAACGCCGATGATAGGGGCCGTACAGAGTCGGTGAGGGGATATACCAGCCGGGTGCGGGCGCATCCACCTGCTCAAACTTCCGGATATAGTCCTTGTCGACACCGAAGGCGATCGCGTAGGGCAGCCAGCGATCCCAGATCTCCTTTTGTTCAGCCACATCCGTGTACTTCTCCATGTGCTGGAGATACTCTTTGAAGGCTCTCCACCGTGCTGCAACTTCGGCGCCCTCGTCGGTCTTGCGGGGCATGTAGCGCGCGGCGATCACGATCGCAATGGCCGTGATAAAGAGCCCGATCGGCGGGCAAAAAGCGGCGAGTGTGTATTCGGCGGTGAAGATCACGAGGCCGATACTCAACGCAACGGCAACAATGATCAGCGATGTGCCGATGCAGCCGAACTGCGACCGCACAGCATCAGGGCTCTCTTTGTAGTAGCCGATCTCGATCAGCGCCTTATCCATCTCTTCTTTGATGCCGCTGATATGCTTGTAGAACTTGTTCTTCAGACCAGAAAGACGCACTTCGTCCTTCTTGCCAAAGATCCCATCCAGCAACTCTTTTTCGAACTTCTTGAGGGGCACATCGCGACGTTCGCGACGATAGATGAAGTCGGTGCCGGTGCGGAAGAAACCTTCTTCACGCTCTTCCGTGATGGAAATGGCTTTGCGCCGCGCCAGATCGACGATGGTGGCGACGATATCTTGCATGTCGGCGGTGTCGTCGAGCAGGACACCGGCCAGGCCAGGGGAGAGCGTGTCGGGCGGTTCGGGCAGATAGTCGGCCACCCGTGCCACCGGTTTGTCGCGACCCTTGCGATACCATACCAGGTACGCGAGGAGTGGACCGCCCAATGCAAAGAGCAACCCCAAGGACCCCAATCCCACCGTAAACAAAGGCTCCAGTTGCGCTCTGCGGGCTGCCTCGGCCTCAATCTCCGCCGCCCTGGTGTCGGCGGCTGACTGCCAGTAGGGGGCCGTTCCACTCACCACGCCGGGCGTGAACTGCACGCGCACTTCCAGCTCTTCGCCGGCTGAGAGGACCTGGTTGACATCGAAGATCGAGACGCGGTTGTCATCCAGCGGCTGCATGGTGACGGCATCGCCGGCCGGATAGTTATTGATGTAGGCTTCCATGTTCTGCATGACTGCCGGCGCGGGCAGCAGCACGCGCACGCGACTGTTCAAAACAGGGAATTGACGGTCACCGTAGACGGCCTTCCACCAGACCTGGTCGCCGCCTTCATAGTAGCGCAAGCCGTCATGGACACGGTAGCCTAGGGTATAGGTTTCTGGGCGTGCTGGTCTCGGGGAAATACCACTTGATCACATAGGCATTACCCTGCTCATCCACGGTGAATGTATAGGGTTCGCCGGCGCCATACGTCTGTTGATAGACATTTCCTGACGCGTCGGTGACAGTCCAATCGGTGATCTCGGCGAGGTTCCGTTTGTCGATGCTGCGATACCCGAAAGTGAACGTGCCATCGACGAAACGAATGCCCTGATGCTCGGAGACATCGAAGGTCCCATCGGAATTGACGGCGATGTCGACGTCAAAACGATCCCAGACGATGCTCTTTTCGGCGGCAAGTGCGGGAGCCGCTGCGCCAAGAAAGAGACTGGCAAGCACCATGCCTGCCACAAAGATCCATAACCAACGGTGCCTGGTAACCATTTCGCCTCCATCGGGCATGTTGTTTGCGCCGTATTCTCTACGCAGGTCGCCGGGAAAACGATTCCACAGCAGTATAGCAGTAGTTGTGAAGCAGCCATGGATAGCATGCCCTACGTAGGACGTGCGTACATGACATTTTACCAACTTTTAGGCTGACAACCAATCGACGGGATTGGGGGGAAGAAGAGGAGACAAGGAGACAAAGAGACAAAGAGACAGGGAGACAGGGAGACAGGGAGACAGGGAGACGGGGAGACGGGGAGACGGGGAGACGGTGGCCACGATGTGCGACCGTCCAAACTGTAGCTGCGGCTTGCAGCCGCTGTTCGTGCCGGCGAATTCAGGGAACCAAGGCGACGGGAGTTTCTGCGCGATCTATTGCTGGGAGGTGAGGGCGCTCGCTCCCATCGCCTCCAAAATCTCGTCAATTCGCTCCGCCTCCAGGTCGGCGAGGGGGGGCAATTGGCCAAGGTCGGTGAGGCCAAAGTAGTGCAAAAAGAGGTCGGTGACACCGTATAGCACAGGACGGCCGGGGACTTCCATCCGGCCGGTCTCTTCGATCAGCCCGCGCTGCTGTAACGTGCGGAGCACCCCCGAACAGTCAACGCCGCGCACCGCTTCGATCTGGGCGCGCGTGACGGGTTGGCGATAGGCAATGACAGCCACCGTCTCGAGCGCCGGCGCGCTGAGCCGGGTAGTGGCATCCAAATTGAGAAAATTCTCGATCAATTGGGCAACTTCCGGCGCCGTCACCAGTTGATAGCGCCCGTTGCGCGTCTGTACACGCAAACCACGGCTGCTGTTCACATACGACTCACCCAGTGCCGTCAGGGCAGCAACGACCGCTTCCTCACTTAGGTTAAGGACACGCGCCAGTTGGCCAGGCGCCACCGGTTCGTCCGCCACAAAGAGGAGACTCTCCAGGGCCATGGCCGGCGAAAGATGCTCCTCAAACCCGGGCAACGGGATCTGGCCATCATCCTCTTCCGGCGGCATCGCCGCTTCTGCGCCGGCAACCACTTCGCTTTCCGAGGACGAACCTTCCTCCAGCGCCGTCACTTGCAGCGCTGCATCGTCATCCAACTCAGGCTCCGGTGCACCATTCGCCAGGGTTGCCGCTCCGTCATCGGTTTGCTCAAGCGGCGTCATAACAGCCGCTGTGTCCACGGACTGGCTCGGCGCCCGCTTGCGCGGCGTTGCCTTTCCAGTGGAAATGGGCGCCCCCACCCTGTCGCCGCCGAAGCCGGGCGTCAATGCTACCGATTGGGGACCACGGATCGGTGGAAGGTTCGTTGTTGGTTCGCTCATTGCATGGAGAAGTAGGCGAAAGTTATCAAAAGTAACCTGCACAAAACGCCGTAGCGTCATGGGTCTTACGGGCGAGATCATCGTGGCTTCCCCTGGTCTGCGTCAGTTGTTCCATTCAGGGTCAAAGGGTGCACACCGCATCCGCACGTCAAGTTTGCCGAGCCGCAACCCCATATCCTCTTCAATGATGGCGCGGGTCACATCAACCACTTCGTCGGTCTTCATGGGGATGTCGATGTCTGGCGCCGCTTCGATCTCCAATTTGATATCGACCGAACCGCCGCGCGACTTCACGGCGGGAACCACCGTGATCACTTCCGCCAGTTGGTCCAGATGCCACTGCAGACGACGCCCGACGCTCGCAGTGTCGAGTTCGGCCGAACCCCCCTCGGCAGTGCGGATGCGCACCCCGCGCCGCCGCATGCTCGCAACCTCGAAGAAGAGCAACGTGCCCAAAATAATGAGCGCAGTCACGCCCACGGTCGCCTGTGCGATCACAAACGAAGTGACGTTCTCGGCGTGCCAGTCCGTGAGCCACCGGTTGAGTTCGCTCAACTGTTGTTGCAGCCAGGCGATGGTGTTCAGCGGAGATGCCGCAAAGACGAGCGCCCCCGCCAGGAGCAGCAGCCACAGAACGATTGCTAATATTCGGTTGAATGCGTTCATTGGCTCAGTGTTCCTTTGTACAGCCCGGGCGCAAACCGCTGCATTATACCGCAGGGGTTGTCTGGCGCCGCAAGCGCTGAGCGTACGCGACTGCAATCCCGCCGGCGATCAGGAGGGCGCCGAGCGCAGCCAGCAGCAAGCCGGTTGTCCATGCAGTGGGGGTAAAGGTGAACACAACGGTATGTTCACCTGCGGGAACGTAGACACCGCGAAACAAAATATTGGCCGGCAGAACACCCGTCGCGATGCCATCTACCGTGGCCGCCCACCCTGGATAGAAGGCGTCGGCAAGCACGAGGAGTTGCTCGCGATCACTCTGTGTCTGCACTTCGACCCGCTCTGGGGCATAGGCGGTGATCGTCGCTGTCCCTGTTGTGTTGATTGCCGGCCCCAGTGCCCTCCCTCCCTCGACCACGGCTGTCCCCGGTGGGGCGGACCTTAGCGCCGTCACGGCTTCCTGGGGCGAACGGACGGAGGTGACCGCCGGCGCAAGCCAGGCGCGTCCTTGTTTGTCCAGATTCTCGTAGATTTTGACGTCGCCGCTATGCACCAGGGCCAAGTGCCCGCGGTCACTTGGCAGCAGCGGCGTGAACATCCCGGTCCGTTCGTCAACCAGGGTCGCCGCCCGGAGGATAACATCTATCGTCGGGTCGAGCGCGGTCACAGTGATCGTCGTAGGCTGCATCGGCTTTGGCAGAGTAAGCGCCACGCGATATTCCTGTTTGCCACCCTCGACGTCACGATAGGCAACTTTGGCGCCGCTGGCAGCGGCCAGGGGACTATCCAACGCGCCGTCGGCCAACTGTGCGCCCGGCGCACCGCCGGCGGTCACGGTGAAGGTTTGTGTCAAACCTTCGGTCGCCGTGATTGTCACAGATGCCACGGGCAGCGCAACATCATGGAGGGCGGCCAGCCGTGCTCCCGGCGCGTCTATCGTTGCAATGAGGTCGAGCCGCGTGGCGCCAAAGGGATCAGGGGCGTTGACCGCCACCACTGGGTTGGTCATCGTCAGATGCGCGCCGATCTGCCGGTCGTAAAAGATGTCTTCAAACCATAGATCTTTCACCTTGTCGGTGATCAGGTATTGCACGTCCATGAGATTGAGCAGCGAAGTAGGCGGCGCCTCACGGATCTGTTCCCGCAGCCGGCCATCCGGCACCAGCAGGTCGGGCGGAATCACCAGACCGGTGAACAGGTTGAAGCGCTGCAAGGGCAGGACGCCGCCGTCAAAGCCATCCACCGATGGAATCCGCCAGAAGAGCGCCAGATTTGGCACGAGCAATTCCTGCACCTTCTGTGCAATCACCAGATCGCCAAAAGTTCTTTCATCCAACTGTGGCGGGTCCGCCTCCAACATCACCCGCTGATAGTCAGGCATGTCGCCAGGATCGTAGGTGATGGTGCTCAACCCTAAAAAACGGCCTGCGGCTGCGGGGTCGAGTGACATGCGATCCGGATCGGTCAGCAAGTGGGCGGGGGCCGTCCGGACGCCATAGACCGCTTCAGGCGCAGTGGGCCACATCAAGGGCAAGGCGCGTGCCGCCAGCCAAAGATCGCCGGCAACCAGGACCAGCAGAATCAACGCACCTACGACTTGCAGCGCCCATCGCCGGTGCCCCGCATCGGGCCGAGCGGGCGTGCTTGCCGGCGTTGCCCATTTACGCTGTAGCGAATCCAGGAGCCACTGGCTGCCCACACCGGCCAGCGCGCCCATGCCTAGCGTATACAAAAGCAACCAGCGGGCAGGCACTCGGAAAAGATCAAAGCCGGGGACGGCCAGATGAAGGACAAAATAGAGCGGGTTCCAACGCCCCAGCGCCAGCCCCAGACCGAGCAGTGCAAAGAGCAGACCAAAGGTGCGTGCAGTGCCGCGACCCTTCCAGGCGCCCACGATGGCGAGCAGCAGCCCGAAGAGACCCACATAGGCGACGAACTCCCCATAAGCGGGTGTGCCAAACGCCCCCTCCAAACCGACCAGGCCATACGTTGGCAGCAGCGCCCAGCCCGCCTGCAGGGGCTTTAAGCTCAAACTGGTTGCTTCGACAAAGTCCAGACCACCACTGCGCAACCCAAGCCCGCTCAGTTCTAACGTCACCAGCAACTGCGGGGCGCTGACGAGAACACCCAGCAGCACGCCCCCAATGTAAATCACAAGACGCGGCGCCACGACCGCACGGAGATCCAGGACGATCATGCTTGCGTTCTCAGCCTCTGCACCGGGGCGCACGCGCCGCCAAAGCCACCACCCTGCGTCACGCACCAGGGGCCAGATGACCCACATCCCAACACCGAATAGGGCGATATAGACCGTCTGCGTATGGCCGGCAAGAAGCATGAGCGCCACAACAATGCCGAAACCGGCGGATGCACCGGCGATAGACGGCCACCGCAGCGGCGGCCTGGGCGCCTCAATGCACAGGATTGCCCAGGGCAGCCAGGCGGCGGCGTTCAACTGGTTGATATGCCCGATTAGACCGCCAACGACGCCGGAACCCGCCAACAAGAGGGCCGTAACCGTTGCCGCGACCGCACCATAGCCCCACCGCCGCATCAACCAATAACCACCATAGCCAAAGATCCAGGCATGGATGGCGGCGCTCCAATAAATCTGTTTCGTGACCGGCAACCAGATCAACGGCCAGTGCAGCGGGTACAGGACGGCGGCCTGCGGGTTGGCAAGCAACGGTGCACCGGCAAAGATGTAGGGATTCCAGAAGGGAAGCTGACCCGTACGCAAGACCGCGGCGACATAGTCCCGGTAGGGGTAGAAGTAGAGCAGGATATCACCCGTCGCCAGGACGCGATTTGTAAAAAGCAGAGTGTAATAGAGTGCAGCAACGAAGGTCGCCAGTACGAACGCCACCGCCAGGTGAACAAGCCACCTGCGGGATGGTTGGGGTGATGCCGATGCCGCGCGGTGCGGGCTGATCATGGCCGCAACTCCGAACACGCTTGCGCGGCACTGGCGCCGATGAACTCCCATGCCGGCGCCGGCCGGCAGACGCGCCAGGCTGCATCGCCTGCGTCGATGGCATTCAGGCTGTAAACGATGAAATGACCGGTGCGCATCTCCTCGTGCGCGGCAAGACGCCGGTTTGCCAACTGCAAATCCAGATCGCGCACAGGCGCCCAGTCGGGCATGATCAGCAGATTGCGCTTGTGCGGGTGCTTCACCACGCTATCCGCCAGATACACGGCATTCGGGTAGTAGCGCAACTCAACCGCTCCGTTCTGTATGGCGTCGAAAAGGTAGAATCGCGCCTGCCAACCGACCTCGCGGTGATAGAGTTCAACCCGCTGATCGCCCCTACCTGTCGATTGTGCATACGCCAGCGCAACGTCCAGCCCGGCATATGCGCCGTGGTCGGCGCCAATGGGTAGATTCCCCGTTGCGGCACGCGCCGCAGGTGGCAGCCAGAGGAGCACCACCAGCCCGCAAGCGACCGCCAGGCCGGCGCGCAACGCCCCAGCAGGGATGTTGACGGCGCGTGGGGCGAGATAGTTCCATCCCTGTTGCACTGCCCAGCCACCCAGCAAGCTGTATGGTAGCACCAACGGCAGAAGGTAGCGATCCCAGACCTGCACGCTGGTGACAGTATGCAAAATCAAAAATGCCACGCTCCATAGTGCCAGCCAGCAGGCGATGGCCAGGTTGCGGCCTTGGTCCCCGCGCCGGGCAAACCAGACTGCGCCGAGCAACAAGATACTCCAGATGAGCCACGGTGCGGGGGCTGCGGCCAACTGCCATGCGAGCGCCAGCCAGCCGTACAGACGAGTCTGCCAGGTGGCAGCGCTTGCCAGCAGGACCGTGCCGGCATTGCGGGCGCCGAGATCCCAGGGTGAAGGCGCCACCGCCCAGCGCAAGCTGTCCAGATAGAGGATGGGCAGTGTGATCAGGGCAAGCCCAGCGCAAAATCGTGCGAGCGCCTTCAGTGCGGCAATCGTGTGCCGTGCGCCCTGGCCCGATCCGGCTTCGGCATGCGGCGGAACCAGGAGGACGACGACGATCAACGGTGCAAAGAGCAACCCCTGCTGCTTGGTCATGATCGCGACGCCAAGCCACAACCCGGCCAGGATTGGGCGCCGCCCGGCGACACAGGCCAGGGAAAGGGCGCCGGCCAGCACCAACGTTGAATCCGTATAAGCAGTGGCCGCAAAGCTGATGGCGAATGGGTTCAACATCAGCAGCGCACCGGCGGTGAGGCCTGCAAGCGGACCCCACCAACGCCGTGCGGTCGCAGCCACAACCGCGATCGTCAAGGTGCTGGCGGCGATGTTGAGAAACTGCGCGGCGGCGGGAACCGCGCCCCAGAGTTGGAATGCGCTGCCCAGCAGCCAAATGAAGAGGGGCGGCTTATCCGGCCAAACGGTCAGAAACCAGGGGTCGACGCGCCAGCCGTGGAGCGCCCAATAGCCGTAGATCGCCTCATCCTCGCGGAAGGGAAAACGATCCAGCAATTGCAGGCGCAGGAAAAAGCCGGCCAGCGTAATGGCGGCCAGCAGCGGGCGATAGGCAACTTTAATCGACGAATCGATACTTAACCAACGTGCGCACTGCGACAAACCCATCGCCAGGTGATCTTTTTGCCTTCGTGGAAATCACGACCGTTGTAACTGATTGGCACCTCAAAAATGGTGTACCCACGCTTGAGGATCTTCGCCGTCAACTCCGGCTCGATCTCAAAGCGACGGCTCCGTAGGGGAACGCCGGCGATGACATCGCGACGGAAACACTTGTAGCAGGTTTCCATGTCCGAAAGGGAAGTGCCGTAAAGAACATTCGTAATGATCGTCAGCAGTTTGTTGCCCATGGTATGGGTCAGACTCATGGCGGCGCGGGGCCCACCTGAGAAGCGACTGCCGTAGACGACCGGCGTCCGTCCTTCGAGAATTGGCTCCAGCAGACGGATGTAGTCGCGGGGATCATACTCGAGGTCCGCATCCTGGATGACAATGAGATCACCCGATGCGTTTTCGAACCCCTTGCGCAGCGCCGCACCTTTCCCGCCGTTCTGCGCGTGAAAAACGATTTTCAGGTCGCCTTTCTTCTCCGCCGCCCACACCGACAGAATGTCGCGCGTCCCATCGGTCGACCCATCATCGACGATGACGATCTCCCGATCAATGGCAATCGGCCCTTTGATATGTGGATTTGTGCCCTGTGGGTCGACGGTCAAGTCAACCGCCCGTACACGTTCGACGATTTCGTAAAGCGTCGAACGCTCGTTGAACACGGGCATTACGATCGAGAGCTTCAACTTGTCCTACTTGTTGTCGTACTTGTCTTATTGTTCGTTTACCTGATGCGCCAGAATGATGGCTTCGGCGACTGCACGCATCGGCTTACGATTGTTCATGCTCATCTTCTGGATTTTGCGGAAGGCTTCCGTTTCTGTGAGCCCCTGCGTGTCCATCAAGATGCCCTTGGCCCGGTCAACTGCCTTGCGCGTCTCGAGTGCGTCTTGCAGATTGGATACTTCCAACTCCATCGCACGGAATTCGCTGAAACGCGCCAGCGCGACTTCGATCGAGGGCGTCAAGTCGTTCTCGCGGAACGGTTTCACCAGATAGCCAGCCACGCCCGCCTGGCGTGCGCGCTGCACAAGGTCCTGCTGGCTGTATGCGCTCAGCAGCAACACGGGTGCGATGCGTTCTTCCGTCAGAATCTTGGCGGCGTCGATGCCGTCCATGTCTTCCATCTTGATATCCATGATGACGATGTCTGGGCGCAATTCACGCGCCAGATTCACCGCGCTGCGGCCATCACTCACTTCGCCGACAACCAGGTAGCCCAAGTTGGTCAACATTTCTCGCAAGTCCATGCGAATCAATGATTCATCGTCAGCGATGATCACCCTTGTCCGCTCCACAGTTGATGCTCCTTTGGAGTGTGCCTGAATCTCAACCTGATATTTTTACCGCAAATGGGCGATCCACGCAAAAAGTTTGTGACGTTCCGGTTTATTCATGCGGTCCAACGCCCGGCCAGCATCAGTCTGACCTCAACTGCGGAGCGCCCGCTTTGGAAAGGTGACAACGGCGCGCGTTCCTGAAATCGTTTCGACCGGCGGTCCGGCCTCCCCGGCAATAGCGTGGTCGCCGGCATCGACGGCACGCTGCTCCATGACGATCCTGCCTTTGAGGTCGTCGGTTACCAGCGTTAATACGATATGCAGCCCCAGACTACTGGTCGGCTGGGCAATGTCAAAGCCAGGCGGCAGGCCATTCCCGTCATCCTCGATGCAAATGCGAACTGCATCGCCCAGGTCATCCAGCGCAATGTTGATCCGTCCATCGGGGCGCCCTTTTAGGCCATGTTCAACGGCGTTCAATAGCAGTTCGTTGATCACCATGGCGAGCGGTGTTGCCTGGCTTGCAGGCACGCGCACGTTGGGCCCCTGCACTTGAATGAAGATCGCCTGATCCGGGCTGGCCGAGACCTGCTGCACCTGGGTCCCGATGCGCTGGCAAACATCTTTGACGTTGATCGCACGATTCTCGTCATGGCTCATGAATTCGTGGATGACGGCCATACTCAAGACCCGATTGACGGCGTCGTTGATATGCTGCCGGGCCTCGTCGTTCTGGACGCGACGCGCCTGGATCCGCAAGATTGCGGCGATGTTCTGCAGATTATTTTTGACGCGATGATGCACTTCTTGAATGATCGCCGACTTGACGTTGAGTTCGCGCTGTTTCTGGACGGCCTCGGTGGCGTTGTGGATCAGGACCATGACAGCGTCAACGGTCTGTTCACGGCCACCACCGCCAAGCGACCACTCCCAGGGGAACGAAAGCCAATTGGTGCGCCAATGCTGCGTCGGCATCCGCAGCGGCACGGCAATCCGAACCCAAATCCGCCCGTCATCCGTTTCATGGCGCTGCTGGTCTGCGCGCTGCGTGGAAAATACGTGCTCCACCAATTCGACATCCTGCGGCTCCAGCGCCGTCAACGGCTGTGCGCTCACTTCAGGGATGATGCCGATGCTGCGAAACAGATTTGCGGCGATCCCGCTCATGTAAAGAATGGAGCGATGGGTGTCGACCAGGTAAATGCCATCGTACAGGCTGAATGGGCCCAACCCTGCGGCGCTCTCCAGCGCTCCTCCGGCGCACATTTCCTGCATCCAGACGACAGCTTGCCGGAAATGGCGGTTACGCCGGCGCTGGCGTTCATGGGCGATCATGTTGGTTTCAACCATCATGGCGGCGATGACGCGACCATCTTCCGTGTGCACAGGAAAGACATCTTGAATAATCGGTGCACCGTCGAATGGCACCTCGCGTTGGCGCCGCCCGCCACTGCCTGATCGCAGGGCCTGAAAGAGCAGGGGCTGTTCTTCCGCCGTAAAGACGCGCGTCGTGGCATTCAGCTTATAGAGTGAGGAAATGGAGTTTGGAACGGCGTGAAGGTTGACAATGGCGTGGCTGGCGTCCTGCAAGGTGCAGAGCAGGATATCCGCGCGGCTGACATCCGCGGTGATTTGCAGCCCGGCCTCGACTTTGCGTAGAAGTTCCAGATCTTGCGGGGATATCTGGGCGCTGTGGGACGCAGAATTGTCCGCCATAATTCGCCCGCCATTGGGCAATGGGAACAACGACTAAAAAGAAAAAGCTCCCACCCGCTGTGCCCGGCAGGAGCTTTCGGTTCAGGTCGGGGCGAGAGGATTTGAACCTCCGACTTCTTCAACCCCATTGAAGCGCGCTACCAAGCTGCGCTACGCCCCGGTTCAACGAAGGAGGAGTGTAGCATAGGGGAGTGAGGAATGCAAAGAGACAAAGAGACGAAGAGACAAAGAGACAAAGAGACAGGGAGACAGGGAGACAGAGGGAGACAGGGAGGGGAAGAGTGTCACCTTCTGATGATTCGGGCCAGGGTTATGGCGCTGCGTTTGAATCGGGAAGAAGGGCGCCGACAAAGGTAGGGGCGCCGTTGATGAAGGATTGGATGTCCATCGGCTTTTTGCCGGCAGGTTGAACCAACCGGAGCAGGAGGAGGCCGTCGCCTGTACCAACCGCGATGCCGGCTTGGGTGCGGACGACGTGGCCCGGTTCGGTGTTTCCGGTTGTCACTTCAGCAGCCAGCACCTTGAAGGGTTCGCTTCGCCAGCGCGTATAGGCGGCTGGCCAGGGTGTATAGGCACGCGTCATGCGTTCGATATGGGCAGCAGGCTGCCGCCAGTCAATGAGTCCAGCCTCTTTTTTGATCTGCTTGACGACATTGGGCGTACCCGGCAAGTCACTTTGTGGGATGGGGGCCAGATCGCCGGCCAGCCAGGTGGGCAGAGTCTCTACCAGCAGATCCGCGCCCTGTTCTGCCAGACGTTGGCTGAGCGTCTCCGTTGTGTCGCCGGCAAAGATCGGTTGCCGCGCCTGACGCAACACCGGGCCTGTGTCTAATCCCGCGTCCATCAACATGATGGTGATGCCCGTTTGCGCCTGCCCGTCGAGCAACACGGCCATGATCGGCGAGGCGCCGCGATAGGCGGGCAACAGGCTGGCATGTACATTCAGACACCCGAAGGTCGGGATTTCAAGCACGCTGCGCGGGAGGAGCAGCCCATAGGCGGCGACGGCGATCAGATCGGGGGCCAGATTTCGAATTGCTTCCACTGCGTCCGGATCTTTGCGCAATGACGCCGGCTGCAACGTGAGGATGTCGTGTTGTGCCGCGTACTGTTTCACCGGGCTGGCGACAAGTTGCTTACCCCGGCCTGCCGGTCGATCCGGCTGAGTGGCGACCGCCACCACCTGCCAACCCTGCTCGACGCTCCGTTCGTGGAGGCGGCGCAGCGATGGCACGGCAAATTCAGGGGTGCCCATGAAAAGAATGCGAATGGTGGGTGTGTGCGTCATGGTGCACATTCTATCATTGATGGGGCACTCGCGGGTGAATTCCGAAAACCGAAAGCCCACGCAATGAAACTTTCGTGCCGGCGGTGCGTATTGTCATGCAGAACGAAGTAGAATACGTTGCGCTGCAAGACTCGCGCCGGCGAGGGCGCTGCAACGGCAAGCAGAAGATTTGTGGAGGTTACCGATGGCAGACGAACAGACCACGCAGGGGAGCGCACAGCCGCAAGGCCAGCCGCCTGCACAAAATACACCCAACCCTCAGATCCCGATCGAGCAGACGCCCGCCGAGCGCTTTGCAAGTGAGGCAATGGCTCACACCGGCCAGGCCGCAGATGCGTTGCGCAAAGGCGAACTGATGCAGAACAGCGAGATCGATCCGCTGGCCGACAGCGACGACCGGCTGATTGCGCTGCTGAGTTACCTCACGCAGATCGTGATCCCGGTGATCATGCCGATCATCGTGTTGTTGAGCGAGAGCAGCAAGAAGCGGCCATTCCAACGGTATCATGCGATGCAGAGCCTGGCGTTCACGGTGCTCTTCTGGTCGCTGATCATCTTGACCACCTTTGGACTGGTCCTCATCCAGATCATCCCATTCATTGGCCAGTTGATTGCGTTCATGTTTGGGTGCCTGATGCCGTTTATCTGGTTCGCCCAGGCGCTGCTCCTGATTTACTACGGGTTCCAGGCGTACAAGGGACGGCGCTTTGCGATCCCGGGGCTGACAAGTTTCCTGCGCGATCAGAATTGGCTGTGAGTCCTGCGCCGGCAGGCGCTTGAACTGAGTAATAACCGAACAGGGTGTTTGATGCCGGGGCGGCGATCGAGAGATCGCCGCCCCGGCGCGGGGGAAATGGTCCATTGTCCGTCTTCCGGCAGAGGGAAACGGTAGGGACACCGGCATCGCCGTGTCCGTGGCCACCGCCGAAGATTCTCGTAGGGACACCGGCACTGCCGTGTCCGGCCACATACGCCGCACAAGACTTATTGATGATTCTGGCGGCCAATATTGATAAAACGAAGCTCAAAATCAATTAAGTTAATAAAAATCAAAGTTAGGTATTGACAATTCTTAAAATAGTGCTATTCTGGTTTTAGAAAACCAAAGCCAAGTCGTCAAAAACTGAAACCAGACGTTTTGAACTGCCGAGGAATTGCAAGTAGTGCGCCCCTTACATGATGTTTGCAGGGCGGAGGGAACCACGGTTATGGACGCTTACAATCCACATCTCTTGCAGCACTTGAGTCAGTTGCACCGTGAGGAGTTGCAGGCGGTGGCGCACCACCATCGGCTGGCGCAGTGCTGCCCTGCGGCGAAAGGCTTCAGCGCCAACATCGTGCATGGCGTCGGTGCATGGCTGGAACGGACCGGCCGGCGCATGCAGGGCAAGACCGCCGGCCCAGCGGCCCACTGCCGCCGCCAAGTCCGCGACTTTCTGAGCCAACCTACCAGTTGGTTGGCGGTACGGTTGGGTCAGGCGCCGGGCTGCGCGCATGAGATGCACTTATCCGGTGCGCTGTCACATCGCATGTAACCAGGGGCGACAGCCGGCAGCCCGGCAAACCGGACGCCTACCGACGTTTCTATTTCGTCAGGAGGATTTCTATGTTGCCACTCCCACGTCAATGCCCGATCACGGGTGGGGAGATTGTCGTCACCCGCATCTATTGTCCGGATGCGGATCTGACCATCGAAGGGCGCTTCGCCGTCGAGCAGCCGCCCTTTGCACAGTTGTCAGCGGAACAGTTGCGCTTTGTGGAGGTCTTCGTCCGCAACGAGGGCAAACTGAACCGGATGGAAGACGATCTGGGGTTGTCGTATCCCACGATCCGCAGCCGGCTCCACGAAATTATCCGTGCGTTGGGCTATGAGCCTGGCAAGGACGAACCGGCCCCGCCGCCACCTGCGCCACCGGCGCCCGACCGGGCGGTGATCCTGGCCGAACTTGATGCAGGTCGCATTTCCTTTGATGAAGCGATGCAGCGTCTGCAGGGAGGCGGCTGATGGGTGTGCCACGGTCGATTGAAGTGGGAATTGCCCCGGTGATCGTGATGAAGCGTGTTTCCGGTGACCTCACCATCAGCGGTTGGGATCGCCCCGAACTCCAGATTCGCGCACGCCATGCCCGGAACACCGACGAAATCGGTGTAAACACACTGGGGGAAATCATCGAGATCAGCAGTCACGATGATTGTGTCATCCAGGCGCCGCTGCAGTCACAGTTGCAGATCGAGCAGGTCGATGGCGACCTGACCGTGCACATGGTGCTGGGCAGCATCACGATTGGCAGCGCCAACGGTGACGCCGCCCTGGCCAGCGTCGGCGCCACGACGATCGGACGGGTGAGCGGTGACTTGAGCGCCCGCGGCATCGCCGGCAGTTTTGTCGTCAACAAAATCAGCGGTGATGCCAGGATCGTCCAGGTCGCAGGCGCCGCACAACTGGGCCAGGTAAGCGGCGATGCCACGCTCAGTGAGATCGTCGGCAATGTCGAGTGCGCAGCAAGCGGTGATGTCAAGTTGCTGCTCAATCTGGCCCCAAATCAGCACGTATCCGCCGAGGCGAGTGGCGACCTCTCCTGCCACATCCAGACCGATGCTGGGGCCAAGGTCGAACTGGAAGCAGACGGCGACATTCGCATCAAAAACCTGGGGGAGACGCGGCGCGCTTCGCACACAACCCTTGCCTTCCAATGGGTGACGGCGCCGCTCTGCTCGCGCTCAAGGCGAATGGGGACATCACCCTGAAAGGCGTGGATCTGGCGCGTTTTGCTTCCGATTTTGGCGTCGTGATGGGAGCGGACATCGAGATGAGCGAGGAGATGGGCCGGCGCGCCGCCGAGCTAAGCCAGCAGATCTCGGCGCAAGTGGAAGTGCAAATGAACGCCATGACCCGTGAGCTGGAACAGAAACTGGATCGTATGGGTGACAACGAAGAGATGGCGATGCGCGTGCAGGAGCGGGTCACCTCAGCCCTGCGCCGCGCCGAGGAGAAGCTGGCCGACGCCATGCGCAAGATGGAAGTGCGCACCCAGGAGAACGAAGCGCGCGGCCGGCGCAAGGGCTATGGCGCGCCACCGCCACCCGCACCGCCACCGCCCAAGCGCCCATCCACCACGGATGAAGAGCGGATGATGGTGTTGCGGATGGTTGAACAGGGCAAGATTTCTGTCGAGCAGGCCGAAAAACTGCTCGCGGCATTGAACGGACAGCGATAGTTCGAGGAGTTTTTCCAAGGAGAAATGAGTATGCCTGCCACAGAAGAACGCATGGTGATCCTGCGCATGGTTGAACAAGGAAAGATTTCGCCCGAAGAAGGCGCCCGGCTATTGGGCGCAATGGGCATCGCGGATAGTGAACCGGAGATCGCCCCTGAACCTGCCATGCCATACGGCAGCCCGCAGGGCGTCGCCGGTGAGCGCAGTTCCACCCTGAATGGACGCCAATTCCGCGTACGCGTCACCAATGGACTCACCGGCAAGCAGAAGGTGAGCGTGAACATTCCGTTGAGCGTTGTCGACGTGGGTCTACGGTTTGTGCCACAAAATTCCAAATTCGACGCGCAAGCGATCCGCAATGCCATTCAAAACGGCATGAGTGGCCGCATTGTTGACGTGATGGACGACGACAAGGGCGACCGGGTGGAGATCTTCATCGAGTAGCCCGATCCCTTCTGCAGTTCTTTGGGGCGACGTGTCTTGTATGCTAGCATGGCAGACATGGTCGCCCCTTCTCCTACGCACTGGCCCCCAATTCAGCAGTACATTGAAAACGATCGCATTGATCGTTTTTTGCGCGTTGTCCCTGAACTCGACCCGATTTTTCGCCGGTACATGGCATCCGACCACTGCCCCGGCATTGCCTATGGCGTCGTTGTCGACGGCGAACTGGTATACACACAGGGGCTCGGCGTCCGCGATGTCGCCTCACAGGCGCCCGACGATGCGGACACGGTTTTTCGCATTGCTTCGATGACCAAGAGCTTTGTCGCGCTGGCGATTTTGCAACTTCGCGACCAAGGGAAACTTCGCCTGGATGACCCAGTCGTACTGTACTGTCCGGAGTTGGCTGCCCTGAAAACCCCACACATGACTCCCATGCGATCACGCTGCGCGATCTCTTGACCATGGGCGCCGGATGGCCTCAGGATGACCCGTGGGCGGATCGCCAGGTCTACCTTCACGACACCGCCCTAAGTGCGCTCCTCCACGCGGGCGTCACCTTCTCGAACGCCCCCGGGGTTGCGTTTGAGTACTCGAACCTTGGATACATGGTGCTCGGCCGCGTGATCACGCACGCGACGGGAATACCGGCCATTGCGTACATCAACCAGGCGATTCTGCGCCCACTCGGCATGATGAGCACTTGCTGGAATCCTGACGACGTCGCCCCAGAGCAACTTGCCCACGGGTACAATTGGCGCGATGGCGAGTGGCTTGAGGAGGATCTCTTGCCATCCGGTGGGGATGTCGCGGGCTTCGGCGGCATTTTCAGTTCGGTGCGTGACCTGGCGCACTGGGTCGGCTTATTTCAGTCGGCGTGGCCGGCGCGCAATGAACCAGATGGTGGCTTGCTCCGGCGGAGTTCGCTGCGTGAAATGCAACAGGGCGCCCGGATTCGCTCCGTCGATATTGCGAGCGCAGCCATTGATCAGCCCATGACGGCGTTGTTTGGTTGTTACGCCATGGGGTTGGTGGAAACGCGCAACGGCCGCTGGACGGCGGTCGGACACTCCGGTGGGCTGCCCGGCTTTGGCTCGCACATGCGGTGGGCGCCCGAGTATGGCGTTGGGATCATCGGGTTGGCGAACAGCACCTATGCCGGGATGCATGAGGCCTGTCGCCGGGCCCTGGATTGCTTGATCGACCGCAGTGGCGCGCAGCCACGGTGCTGGGCGCCAGCGCAAGCGCTTGGTGCGGCGCGGGAGGCGGTCAACAGCCTCCTTACGGCCTGGGACGACGATCTTGCCGATGCACTCTTTGCAAGCAACTTCTTTCAGGATGAATCGCGGGAGCGGTGGCGTAACCGGCTATCAGCATTGCGCAACCGGCATGGCGCCCTCAAGTCACAGGACGCCTTCGAGATTGAAAACTGGCTGCGTGGACGCTGGCGTGTGGCCGGAGAACGGGGCTGGTGCGACATCGCGCTGACGCTGACGCCCACCGTCCCGCCACGGGTGCAGGAAATGGAAATCTCGTCGACACTACCGCCCGCGCCGGCCATGCTGGCAGCGGGGCAGCAACTGGCTGATCTGATCAATCACCCAACCTGGCGCTCCCTCGCCAGGCTCGTTGCGCCCGCCGCAGAAAGGGAGCGGGTGTGGGATCAGGTGCGCATTGCCAACATCCTGTACGGCCCCGTGACTTTGGACGAAACGGTTGCCGGCGATGGCGATGCGTGCGCGATTCTATGCTTCACCGGCGCCAAAGGCGCAGTCGAAGCTGAGCTTGTGGTCGATGCAGCCCGCAGGCGCTTTACAAAAATCGAGCTACGCCCGGTGCGCAACTAATCTATCGGGTTCATTCAAACGGCTATCAATCGCTACGAATAGGAGAAGAACGATGGAGTATCGACGACTCGGACATGCAGGTGTCAAAGTCAGTGTGTTGTCTTTTGGCGCGTGGGTGACCTTTGGGACACAGATGGCCGAAGACAATGCCTATGAATGCATGAAGGCCGCCTATGACGCCGGGGTCAATTTTTTCGACAACGCAGAGGTCTATGCGAGCGGGCAGGCGGAAGAGATCATGGGCAAGGTGCTCAAACGCGCGGGCTGGCGCCGGGCCAACTACCTGGTCTCCACGAAATTCTTCTGGGGTCTCAATGAAGGGCCAAACGAGCGCAATACGCTCAATCGAAAATACCTCATGCAGGCGATTGACGGTTCACTCCAGCGCATGCAAATGGACTACGTCGATTTGATCTTTGCACACCGCCCTGATCCCAACACGCCGATCGAAGAGACTGTGCGCGCCATGCATGACATCATTACGGCAGGCAAGGCGCTCTACTGGGGCACCTCGGAGTGGAGTGCGGCGGAAATCATGGAAGCATGGCAGGTGGCGGAACGCCATCACCTCCACAAACCGCAGATGGAGCAGCCGCAGTACAACATGTTGTGGCGGCAGAAGGTGGAGAAAGAGTACGAGCGGCTCTACGACACCATCGGTCTGGGGCTGACCATTTGGAGCCCGCTGGCGTCAGGTCTGCTGACCGGCAAGTACAATGCCGGTGTGCCGGCCGACAGCCGCGCCAATCTGCCCGGCTATGAATGGCTGAAACCGATGATCACCAATCCGGAGCGTCTCAAAGTCGTGGTTGAGTTGAACGACATTGCGGCGGACCTCGGCGTGCCGCTGGCGCAACTGGCGCTGGCATGGGCGGCCAAAAATCCGCGCGTCAGCACCGTGATCACAGGCGCCAGCCGCGCATCACAGGTGGTCGAAAATATGAAGGCGCTGGAGGTTGTGCCCCAATTGACGCCCGATGTGATGAAACGAATTGAAGAAGTGTTGAAGAACAAACCTGAGTAGCTCTTTCACTGCCCGCCTGCAGTGGGTTCGCCATCGCCCAGGCGCCCGCTGCAGGCACGCGGTGTCGCAGAAGTCGCAGATCCACAAACTGTAATCCTCGGCTACAATAGATGCAGGACAGGTGTTTCTTTCGGTGGCCGCATATGAAGCTTGATCTCTACAAGGTGCCTGGCGTCAAAAGGCTTTCACGGGGCCGTGGACCGACAGAATCGATCGGATGGCCGATGAGCGTCCTGTTTGTGGCGCTGCTTTTCGTGTTTATTTACATACCGATGGATATTGCCGAACCCATCTCACTCTATGCGTTTAGCTTTTCGGCGCTCATGGTCGTGATGTTGTTTGTTGTGAAGGCCGAGCGCGAAAGCATCGCATTAGGGGCCTTTCTTGGCATCAGCAGCGCACTGAGCTCATGGGCCATCACTATTGTTGCTGCTCCGTCGCCCTGGATGGAGGCGTCGGCATTTGGCTTTACGGCACTCTTTATCGGATATGTGATTTATACGATTGTGATGCGCATTATCCATGAGCGGGCTGTCTCCATCCACACCGTCGCGGCCGCGCTTTCGGCATATCTGCTGCTGGGCATCTTGTGGGCGATGTTCTACACCGCGTTCGCGGCAATCTCACCGGGAGCCTATACTTCGACGACGGACCTGATCCTACAGAATTCCGCCGGCGTTGACCTGTTTCCGAGTCTACTCTATTTTAGCTTCACGACGCTGACGACCCTCGGTTTTGGTGACATCTATCCTGCAACAATGGCGGCGTTCGCTTACGGTGATAGAAGCCATCATCGGCCAGATCTTTCTGGTGGTGTTGGTGGCATTGTTGGTCAGTGTGCTAGCAGCGCAGCGTCCAGGGCCGGTGCGTAAAGACTCTGACCTCATGTAAGTTGTTCATAAGCGCCGGCCTGTTCTTCCGGCCTTATCCAGGTTCTACCCGCCAGGGGGCGACAAAGACGAAACCAATGACATCAGGTCGCCGTTTTCTTCAGTCAACCAGGAGCGCCAAACCGATTCCCCGCTATGGCCAAAGTTACCCGATTGGGGCAACCGTTGATCCTGACGGAGTCAACTTCAGCATCTATTCGCGTACGGCCACAGGCATTGATCTGATGCTCTTTGACGATGTCGACGCGGCACGCCCGGCCCGTGTCATCTCGCTGGATCGCCGGCGCAACCGCTCTTACAACTACTGGCATCTCTACGTGCCTGGGCTGAAGGCGGGCCAACTGTACGGTTTTCGTGCGCAGGGAGTCTATGACCCGGAGCGCGGGTTTCGCTTTGACCCAAGCAAGGTCCTGCTGGATCCCTACAGCAAGGGGGTGGCCGTGCCGCGCGCCTATGATCGCGAGGCAGCCAAACGCGCGGGCGACAATGTGCCTTATGCCATGAAGAGCGTGGTGGTGGATCCGCAAGACTATGATTGGGAGGGTGACGAACCGCTACGCAGGTCCTTTGATCGAGTCTTAATCTATGAAATGCATGTGCGGGGCTTCACACGGCACAGCAGTTCTGGCGTTGCGCCGGAAAAGCGAGGCACTTACGCCGGGCTGATTGAAAAGATTCCCTATCTGGTCGACCTTGGAATCACAGCGGTAGAACTGCTGCCGATCTTTCAATTCGATCCCTATGATGCGCCGGCAGGCCGGCTCAACTACTGGGGCTATAGTCCCGTCGCTTTTTTTGCCCCCCACACCCAGTACGCAGTCGATCCAAAAGATGTGCTTGGCGCGATTCGCGAATTTCGCGACATGGTGAAGGCACTGCATCGCGCCGGGATCGAAGTGTTTCTCGATGTCGTCTACAACCACACCTCCGAAGGCGACCATACAGGACCGACATTCTGTTTTCGTGGCCTGGATAACGAGGTCTACTATATCCTGGAACAGCACGATCGCGCGCGCTACGCCAACTACAGCGGCACCGGCAATACGCTGAATGCTAACCAGTCGATGGTGCGCCGGTTGATTCTGGACTCGCTCCACTATTGGGTCTCCGAGATGCACATCGATGGCTTTCGCTTTGACCTGGCGTCGATTCTCTCACGCGATGAGACCGGTCGCCCCCTGGCGAACCCTCCTGTGCTGTGGGACATCGAAAACGACCCCGTGCTTGCCGGCACGAAACTGATCGCCGAGGCCTGGGATGCCGCAGGGTTGTATCAGGTCGGTAGCTTCGCCGGCGATCATTGGAAAGAGTGGAACGGTCATTTTCGTGATGACGTGCGGTCGTTCGTAAAAGGTGACCCAGGTACGGCCGATATCATTGCGCCACGGCTCTTTGGAAGCCCGGATTTGTACGGTCTGGACGAACGGGAAGCCGACCAGAGTATCAACTTTGTCACCTGTCACGACGGGTTCACGCTCAATGACCTGGTCTCCTACAACGAGAAGCACAACTGGACCAATGGCGAAGAAAACCGCGACGGGACCAATGAGAACCTGAGTTGGAACTGCGGGGTGGAAGGGCCAACCGACGACGAAAGCATTGACGCGCTCAGACGCCGCCAAATCAAGAACTTTCTTGCCGTCAACCTCTTGTCACTTGGTGTGCCCATGTTGCTCATGGGCGATGAGATGCGCCGCACACAATTCGGCAACAACAATGCATTTTGCCAGGACAATGAGATCAGTTGGTTGGATTGGTCCCTGCTTGAGCGGCACGCGGAGATATACTGCTTTGCGCGCAACTTGATCCACCTGCGCCTGCAGTTGCGCATTTTTCGTGAGATTCGCGGGGTCACATTGCTTGAATTGCTGCAACTCGCCCGGATTGAGCGCCACGGCGTCAAGCTCTATGAACCTGACAAGAGCCACTATTCACATACCGTGGCATTCCTGGTCTCCGGTACGCAGGAAGCGCTCTACGTCATGGTCAACGCCCTATTGGGAGCCCCTTGACTTCGAATTGCCGGCGCCACCGCTCTACTGCGCGGCTGCTGCATTGGCGGCGGATTGTCGACACCGCGTTGCCGCCGCCGGATGATTTCAGCCTGTGAGCCAGGCGCCGCTCGTGCAGGGATTGCATTATCGCGTTCAACCACGGTCGAGTGTGCTCTTGGCGGTGGAGATGAAGGTATAACAAACAACAAGACATGTTGGAGGAAAAAATGAAGCGTCCTGCTGGTATTGCCATCCTGGCCGGGTTGTTGATCGTGGTCAGTATTCTGAATTTCTTGGGCGGCTTTGCCTATCTGGGGTTATCGAACGTGACGCCCGCCGCCGGCATGGCGGCAATGGTGCCGCCGCCCGCGCTGGGGTGGGGGCATATCATCGTGGGTGCGCTTGGCCTTGTGCTGGGCTGGGGACTCTGGTCCCTCAAACGCTGGGCATGGCTGTTGTCAGTCATTCTCATTGGTTTAAATGTCATCATCCACCTCTTTGGGGTCTTCATGCCCGATATGATGATTGGGTCAATTGGCTCGTTGCTCATCGACGGTATCATCCTGTGGTACCTCTTCCGCCCGCAGATCAAGCAGGCATTTGGGCGCGCGTAGTTGAAGGAACGCAAGGCGACAAAGAACTGCATCAGTCCGTGATCGCTGCTGATCGATACTTTGCAGGCGCGCCGGTTCCCCCGGCCGGCATTTTGAACTAAGGTGTGCGCCCGCATAAGCACACGGATGTCATTCCCCTTCGCTGCCAGGCACGTAGCAGGGTTCTCGTGCGCCCCTATCAATGGCACATGACCTGCGTTACCGTTTCAGTACGACTCTAGGAGGTGCCATGTCCTCGGATTCCTCAGGGCCTATCCCTGTCCCTTGGAACGTTCGCCAGATTATGTATGCCGCGCTGACGGTCATCGCTGTTGTCCTACTGTTTACCGGAATGTATCGGTTCTACATGGTGGTTTTTCTGTTCTTTTTGCTTCTCCCTGAAAATCGCTTTTGATCCCGTTGTTACCTGGCTGCATCGGCGTGGTGTGCGTCGTGAGGTCAGCATGATATTCATCTACTCCTACTAGCGCTAACGCTTGCCAGCTTATTGTGGGCGGTCGTGCCACCGCTGGTGGAGCAATCCCGATGGTCGCCGGACAACTTCCTACGTTCTATGCAGCGGTGCGTAGCAACTTGATGGCTCAGCCCGTTGGTCTTGTCGCGGGATAGGGGTGATTCTACCGGTTGAATTGTCGCTCCCGGCAATGGTAGCACTGAACCAGGCAGAAGGCGTGCAAACAGGTGTGAGCCCCTGGGAAATGCCTACTACAATGGCCCGCATCATGTTCGGATTTGCCTCCGTTTTTGCCATGGCCTACTTCTGGACGCTGGAAGGCGAATTGATCACGCGCCTACTACTACTTCAGTCACCCGCATCGCAGCGTGAGAACATACGCATATTGATCGCCGAGGTCCAGGATAAGATCAACGGATATTTCCGCGGCCAGCTAATCCTCTGTTCGGTCATCGGGGTCCTGTCTGCCGTTGCATACTCCGTCATTGGGGTGCCTAACGCACTGTTACTCGGACTGCTGATGGCAATCTTCGAGGCCGTTCCCGTCGTCGGGCCGGTGCTTGGGGCCATTCCAGCCGTGTTGATGGCTGCTTCGTCGGCGCCAGAGACTATGCCGTGGGTGATTGCCGCTGTCATCGGGATCCAAGTGGCGGAAAGCAACCTGCTTGTACCGAGGGTGATGGATCGAGCGGTGGGCGTGAATGCAATCGTCTCGCTGCTGGCAATCGCTGCCTTCGGGGCGCTATTTGGTATTACCGGCGCCCTCTTGGCCATACCACTGGCGGCAGTGCTACAGATTCTGATTTCCAGGCTGCTATTCGAGCCGGCGGATGCAAACAGCGCCTCTGGCGTTGGCGAGGCATTCACGCCGACACAGCGCCACCGGTGGGCACGTCTTCAATATCAAACCCAGGCACTGGCGCAAGATGCACGGAGACAGGCGCGCACAGACGATAGTCTACACGACAATGCCTCTGAGTTGATTCTTGATGAGCTAGAGTCGATCGCACTTAGGTTGGACGATTATCTGGCCGGCCTGGAGGTGCGAAAATGAAGCGGCTTGCACTGATAACGGGCATCGTACTGCTGATACTGACGCTTCTCGTCATTGTCTGGCGACTGCAAGCCGTGGTGTACATCTTTCTCCTTGCTCTGGTCATCACGATGGCTGTCCAACAACCGATCGATCTGTTCGCAATGCGCGGTGCGCCTCGATGGCTTGCGGTGCTCACCATCTATGGGGTGGCTGTGCTGGCAATTGGCGCCATCGCGGCCTTCGTGTTATCAAAACTCACTGGCGAGATCGATCCCTTTGTTCAGGACGTTCTGACCAGATACGGGTTGTTGCAGAACAGGCTTGCGCAACTCACAGAGGCGCGGCGCGAGATCCTGATTGCAAACTTACCTGCAACTGAGGACGTCGCAGCGATGATTGTGACGAATCCAGAATCCGGGATCGGCGCCGGGCTTTGGGCCGGCGCGGGGCGACTTCTCGACACTTTCGCCGTGATCGCAATGGCAATTGTTGTGGCGGTTTATTGGAGCATGGATAGTGCGCGATTCGAGCGACTTGCTCCTGCTGCCTCCTCAACGGCGTACTCAAGCACGCTATTTCCTCGCAGCTTGAAGAACGGTTGGCGCCTATGTGCGCAGTGAGGTCTTTCAGACATTGCTTGCAGGCGCACTGCTGACTGCGCTCTATAGCCTCGTGGGCGTTCGTTATCCGTTTCTGGCGGCGACGCTGAGCGCGCTGATCTGGCTCGTCCCGATTTACGGAGGGGTGTTGGCGGTCTTCGTGGCGGGGATCATCGGTTGGTTCACCGGCTGGCAAACCGCAGTGTTGGCGGCGCTGGTGACTGTCCTGGTGCTGGTAATCATGGAATACGTTGTACAGCGGCGTATCTACCATGATAGTCTCTATTGGGGAACCCTGGTTGTAATTCTAATGTTGGTGTTAGGCGATGCCTTTGGCATCATTGGGCTGATCATTGCTCCGCCGGTGGCATTGATTGTGCAGATGTTGGTTGACGAGGTGCTGGATCGTAATCGAGTCTTCAGCCCAGATGCTGCCCGCGGGACATTGGCGATTATGCGCACGGATCTAGATAACCTCATGGAACGCATCAACTCATTTGAGGTAAAGGCGCATCCGACCATTGGCGATCTTGCCGGCCGGTTGGAACGATTGGTGGAGGTGGAACAGGGCGAACCTTGAGAGCAGGGCGTCCATTACCGGTCAGCCTGCCGTCAGCCTGATGGGCAACTTGCTCGTGTATAATAAGAATGCAGCGCGACGCGATCCGGATGGCGTTGCTTTCGAGGAGACTCTATGGAGCAATCGTTTATCTGGCTATGGATCATCGTCTCAATCCTCTTTTTCGTCGCCGAGATATTTACGACGGGTTTTTTCCTCGTCTGCTTTGGTCTCGGCGCGGCTGCTGCCGCGCTGGCGGCAGCTTTCGGCCTGGGCCTTCCCTGGCAATTTGCGCTGTTCCTCGGCGTGTCCCTGATTACGCTCTTCCTCGTCCGGCCTTTTGCCACGGATTTCCGGCGAGGGGCAGAATCAGGTCGGGATCGACCGGGTCCTTGGCCAGCAGGCGGTCGTCCTGGAAGAGGTGAATCCGCTGCACGCACGTGGGATGGTGCGGGTCGCACGCGAGGAATGGCGGGCGGATTCATTGGATGGTCAGGTAATTCCACGCGGGAGTATTGTCGATGTGGTTCGCGTTGAAGGGACGCGGTTGATCGTGCGTCCAACGCCCATGCGAACCTTAAGCGAAGAAAAGGAGTAACACATGGAACTTGTGGCTGTCTCTGCCCTATTCTTTTTTGTGGTGCTCTTGGTGTTCATCCTGGCTGCCACCAGCCTGCGGATCGTGTCGCCCTATCAGAAGGGCGTGGTCGAACGGCTCGGGCGTTACCAACGCACGGCAGATCCGGGGGTGACGATAATCCTGCCTTTTGTCGACACGCTACGCAAGGTCGACATGCGTGAGCAGGTGGTGGATGTGCAACCGCAGGAGGTGATCACCAAAGACAACGTCGTGGTTACCGTAGATGCCATTGTCTACTACGAGGCCACTGACCCGGTCAAACTCACCTATAACGTGGCAAACTTCTATGACGCATCCACGAAACTTGCCCAGACAAATCTGCGCAACGTGGTCGGCGAGACCGAACTGGATCAAGCACTGACGTCGCGCGAGATGATCAACACGAAACTGCGAACAGTGCTAGACGATGCGACCGACAAATGGGGCGTGCGCGTCGTCCGCGTGGAGATCAAGCGGATTGATCCGCCGGCGGATGTGACGGCCGCGATGCACCGGCAGATGAAGGCCGAACGCGAGAAACGCGCCTCCATCCTGGAGTCCGAAGGCTTTCGCCAGTCACGAATTCTGGAAGCCGAGGGTGAGGCGGAAGCCGTGCGGCGCGTGGCCGATGCCGAGCGCTACAAACGCGAGGTGGAGGCGCTCGGGCAGGGCAATGCCATCACGACCGTCTATTCCTCGATCCTCAACGCCAATCCCGATAGCCGGGTGATTGCCCTCCAATATATGGAGTCGCTCAAACAGATTTCCAACGGCCAGGCGACCAAGGTGTTCATCCCCTATGAAGCGACGGCGCTGTTGGGCGCGCTGGGCGGCATCCAGGAGATTCTACGCAGTGCGCCGGGACAAGAAGAGCACACACCTCCGAGCGAGCCACCGCCGAGTGAAAAGAAGTAGTAGGAAATGACGAATTACGAATTACGATTAGACCGCTGTTCGACGTATGAAATCTCGTAGAAGTCGACTCCGTAATTCGTAATTCGTAATTCGTCTGTTTAACTCATGCCGTACTGATCCTGCACATACGGCAGCAGGCCGACCTTTTCCAGCCGATCCACCGGGCGCGGAAGGTCACCTGCACCACGCCTGGATTGCGCCCGATCTCAATCGCGCCGGTGATCGTCGCCCGGTTCTTGACCTCAGGTACGCTCATCCCCAGCAGTTTTGCCGCACGGGCCAGCCCATTGTCGGTCGCAGCATTCAGATCAGGACCGGTGCCGATGACTGAGATCGGTGCGGATTCTTCGAGTTGGTCGACGCCCCAGCTCCTGGCCACTTCGAGGGCGCGCACTTTTTCTTCGGCGGACAGTGGCTTTGCCAGGTACGGGAGATCCTCGACGACAGGCAACAAGATCGGCCCCTCGATGTTGAGTCCCTTGATCAAGTGAACCTGAAGGGTAACGGTACCGGCGACGTCACACGTATGGCCGGCAATCTCGCCATCCCCCTGCAGTGCATGCATGTCACCCAGGTAGATCCCTCCACCGGCGGTCTTCACCGGGCAGATCAGGATGGCGCCCGCGCGCACGGCATCGATGTCCATGTGCCCGTCCGTGCGTCCGGCTAGTTGCTCGACGGTCAGGGCATATTCGTGCGGTGCGCCGATCAAAAAGGCGCCAAAGTCACCGGCATTGTGTGAGTCCGGGATGGGCAAAGAGGGTGTAGTGCCTAATTGACCCATAAATGGGCGCAGGCGTGCCACCACACCCACCAGGTCATGGGGAGCAAAAGTCAGAATTGAATTCTGAATTGAGTTCTCAGGCATCGCGGCGTAGGTCTTCGCCGCCGCGGCAATTTCTTCGGCCGCGCCCTGGTCGAGCGTGACGCCCACGCTGCGGTTGGCGTCAAAGGCAATGGTATACCCATTGGTGAAGACGAATGGTGTCGCGTCTGCTCCGCACCTGGCGCAGCGCACCGCCGTCTGGCCGATCCCCTCAATGACCGTTTCTGGATAAAGCGTGCCACATCCGGGGCATTTCCCTGCCACGTATGGATCACCCAGGCAGCGATCCCCCAAAATCTGATCGTTGCCGGAGGCAGTTGCGAGTGATGTTACGGTAATGTCTTTGATGCGGAGCACAATCGCGTCGCCGACTTCTGCACCGGCGACTGCGACCGGTGTGGTCACTTCGTGCCCGCCGCGAATTTCGGGCGTAATCATGGGACCCCAGCAGCCTGGCGCCGTATTGGCGACGATATGGCCACCGTCACGCACGGGTCCCAGCATGGGCTGATTGGGATCGAGGATGCCATTGGTGTAGCGGTCGACAAAGACGGTTTCGTGGCCTGCCGGGGGTTGTGGCGGCGCACCGTTGGCGCCGGAATGCTGCGCGGCGTGCACTTTCGTGGGCATGATGCGAGTCTCCTTTCCTTCTCAAGAGAACGATTTTCGATGGGCCGGACGGTAGGGTGACCGTGCGCGGGTTGGATTAGGTGCTGTACTACGTGTAGGCGCCACCGGCGCTTGGCATCAGGAAGGCGACTTCCTGACCAGGTTGGAGCACCTGAGTCACAGCAACCTGGGTTCCCGCAACGACCGGAATGGCGATTCGCAGATTGGAGGCGAGCCCGGGATGCTGCGCAGACAATTGCCGAATCACATCGGCGACCGTCGCTTGTTCGGGCGCCGTCAATTGCAGGCGCGAGACACCGGCGGCATGCGCCAGCGCTGCGTTCAAGCGGACTGAGAGTTCCATAAGTGGTCCTATGTTTCGCGGCGCGATTGGGCTGAGTGCAGTGTTGCTGAATAGTGTAGCGCAGATTGGTACGAATTGAAACTGTTTTGCGCGATAATGGTGCAAACACAGGCATCACATTAAGACCATCGTAAACCACCGGCTACGAGCCAAATCCGCCATGAATACGCAACTCTTGCTTGAACGTGCAGAACAGATCGCGCAGTTTGGCGCATGGGAATGGAATCTCCAATCCGGCCAATGGTCCGTTTCCGCAGGCTGGCGCGCGATCTACGGGGTCGATGCACACGCCCAAATCGACATTGATGCCGTGCTGAAATCCATCTATCCGGGCGATCAGCAGTCCGTACGGAATACTCTTGACCAGGCGCTTGCCGGCGACCAATCCTTTGGCTTGAGCATCGCCTTGCACATCACGAGAATTGCCCTGTGCGCACCGTACGGGTTTGGGGTGAGGTTGAGCAAGACCAGGCGGGCAACCCTGCCCGCGTGCGCGGCGCCGCCCAGGACATCACGGAACGCCTATCGGTGGATCGTGCACAGAGCTGGTTGGGAGCAGCCGCTGAATTCGCGGATGATGCGATCGTCGCCAGAGACCTGAGCAGCACCATTACGGGTTGGAATCGTGGGGCCGAGAAACTCTTTGGTTACTCGGCGCATGAGGCGATCGGGCAGCCGCTCTCGATGATCTTTCCACCTGAAATTGCCGATGAGCGCGTCCATCTATCGGCACGTGTGGAACACGGGGAGTCGATCTCTCAGTACGAAACCCACCGCGTTACCAAAGACGGCAGGCGGATCCCAGTTGCGATGTCGCTCTCGCCAATCAGGGCCCCACAGGGGCAGATAACCGGATCGGCGGCTATCTTTCCGCGATGTCGCTGAACGGAAACGGCTTGAAGCCGAACTGCGCAACGCGCATATACACAATTGGCGACCGTGCTCGATAGTTCGGCCGACGTAATTTGGGCGATCGATGCAAACTATAACTACCTCCTTGGCAGCAACACCTTCCGGAACTACATGCTTTCGACCTTCGACTTTGAATTCAAGCACGGCAAATGTGTGTTCAACGAGCGTATACCGGAACACTTGCACCGGCTGTGGAAACAACAATATGACCGGGCGCTGCAAGGCGAAAGCTTCACGTTGGAAGCCCAGCAGAGCTCTTCCAGTCGCTGGTTTGAATACCATTACCGTCCCATCATTGATGTAGATGGCGGCGTGATCGGCGCCGTCATTGCCGGTCACGACATCACAGAACGCAAACACGCCGAAGATGCGCTGCGACAAAGTGAAAGACGCTATCGGCTATTGGCAGACAACATGAACGATATCGTTTGGATCCTCAACATCGAATCGGGCATGTTCTCCTACGTGAGCCCTTCCATCGAAAGATTGACCGGGTATTCAGTGGAAGAAGTCATGATGTGCCCATTTGTGGCTGCGGTGACACCGGAGTCACGGGAACTCATGGGTGAAATCCTGGCGCGCGCTGCCTCAATTTAATGCCGGCGCAGAATTGCCGGTGCTCCCAATGGAGTTTGAGCAACTGCGCAAAGATGGCGCCGCCGTTTGGGTGGAGGCAGTTGGAAGACTATTTCGCAACGAGAAAGACGGGCACGTCGAAGTTTACGGTGTTTCGCGAGAGATTACGGAGCGCAGACGGCTTGAGGCGGCATTGCGCGCCAGCGAAGAGCGCTACCGGCAACTGGCCGACGACGCTCCGCTACCCATTGCCGTGGTGGACTTGTCAACAGGGAGAGTCGTCTATGCAAACCAGCGGGTAACGAACTTGTTCGAGACGACGCAGGAAGAGGTCATTGGCTCGCTGGCCAGAGACTACTATGCTTTCGCGCCAGATCGCGAGCGGCTGCTCGCATTGCTGCAGAAGCAAGGTTACGCGGCTGACTTTGAAGTGCGCATGCGGACGCGCACCGGCCGGGAATTTTGGGCGTCACTCAGCACGACAGTTACCGCTCTAGAAGGAAGGCGGGTGCTACATTCGGTCTATCTGGACATCACCGAGCGCAAGCACATTGAGGCGGAGCTGCTGGCGCTGAATGAGTCGTTGGAGCAGCGCGTCACCGAACGCACCGCACAACTGGAGACTGCTATTGCCGAGTTGCGACACGCCGACGAAACAAAAGACGCATTCCTCGCCGCTATCAGCCATGAGCTGCGCACTCCGCTGACCGGCGTGTTGGGCATGGCAGACGCGCTCGAGATGCAATTCGGTGGCCCACTGAATGAGCGCCAATTGCATTATGTGCGGCAGATCAACCTCAGCGGCGAACGCTTGCTCACCCTTGTGGACGGCATCTTGCACTATACGGAATTGATGGCTGGAAGGGTGGAACTTCATTGGGAAGCCTGCTGGTTGCTAGAAATTGGCGCCATGTCGCTGCGCGCCATTCGGGATCTCGCAGACAAAAAACGACAGACCCTGCAATTCGATATGGCACCGCAAGATACTGTCATCGTCAGCGATCAGGCCGGCGTCCGCCATATCTTGAATCGCTTGTTGGACAATGCCGTCAAGTTCACGCCGGAAGCCGGTACGATCGGGCTGGAAATTACTACGGATCCGGCTCTTGAGAACGTACAACTTGCCGTATGGGATACCGGAATCGGCATTGCACCTGCTGAGCACGAAGTGATCTTTCACCCATTCGAGCAGGTAGAGCACGGTCTGGATCGCCGTTTTGAGGGTGTCGGATTGGGGCTTACCTATGCACAGCAGATGGCACGGCTACTGGGTGGTGTGATCGCTGTAGAGAGCGCACCACAGCAGGGTAGCCGATTTATCGTCACATTGCCTTTGGCGCCAAAAGCCGGTTAGCAAGCCACCAATGCGGGTGCTCTCGGCGCAGTGCACCCGGCAGAAACTCAGCGAAATGAAGGAGAAACCGATATGAATGCAGACAAGTCAACTCCAAAAAATATCGATGAATATATTGCTGATTTTTCACCAGAAATTCAGGATATTCTACAGAAAATTCGGGCTATTGTTAGGGAAGCCGTGCCTGAAGCCAAAGAGAAAATTTCCTACCAGATGCCTACCTTCACGTTGGGTGGCAAAAACCTGGTGCATTTTGCAGCCTTCAAGCAGCATATCGGTTTCTATCCGACCCCGTCCGGTACGGAAGCTTTTCAGGCCGAAATTGCCGGATATAAACACGCAAAAGGCTCAATCCAATTTCCACTCGACAAACCAATTCCGTACGAATTGATCGAGAAGATTGTTCGGTTTCGGGTGGCGGAAACACCCCCAAAAGCCAAGAAATAGCGATTAGTTCCTCCTGTGGACGAGGATGGACAGATCAGGCCGCAGGAAGAAGCCTGCGGCCTGATCGATAGTTCAGTAGGTCACCTCTAGACCGCTGATGAACCATTCTGCGAGCTTGTGATCGCCACTGACCTTGCCACGCTTGAATGCGTTCTCAACGGTCATCCGGCCTGACGCCCGTAGATTAAAGTCGAAGAAGTCCATCTCGATGGTGCAGTCAGGCTTGAGAGCGCGGCCAAACAAGAAGTCGCCGTCCAATGCTCCGCGCAATTGTAAAAGCACACTCCGCTCCGCCAGTTGCTTTTTTAGCTTCCTGGCAATATCGCGCACGACAAGCGCAACGATGCGACCGTCATGTTCCGGCGTCACTATCATCTTTTTCCCAGTTGCAGCACAGATATCGTAACGATGCATCCACTGGTCACGAGGATACATGGTGTCAAGCAAGTATTCCAGCGGAGCGAAACCGATCGTTCCCATCGACAGGTGAATCTTGCGAATGACCCAGGGCAATTTCTGGCGGTTGTTGACCGCAATCTGCCCATTGCGACGGAACTCAGCCACCAGTTCCGCCGGGGTTTTGCCGGCGCGTTCTTCTAGCTGTAGCCGATTGATACCGTCAACCGGATCGCTGACTTCCTTGAGATAGGCATTCGTTACATTCTGGTGGATGAACTCGGAAAGAGATGTGCTGCCGGTCACCGCGCCGGCCAGGTGCGCAGTCATGTCACGCACATTCCATGCTGTGCAGTAGGTCGGCTGAACCCAATCATCCCCTTGCAGCGACTCGATCACCGCAAGTGTGCGCTCATATTCTGTCTGGGAAAGCGGTCCAGCTTCTGCGTGGGTCAAGCCTGGGATCTCCAGTGCGATCTGCTCTGCCGCTGCGGGCATACGGGTGAGTGTGGTCATTGCGGGTCTCCTCTTGTCCATTGGTGGTCTATGGTCGAATCTCTCTTGCCGGGTTTACACTTTTTGCCATGCATCCAGGATCATCTGCACCGCCGCAGGGATCAGCTTACCGAACCGTCCTTCACCCACCGGTAGTTCCGGGTTGTTCGCCAAATGAAGCTCCGTCAGGCCATGCTGGAATGCAATAAACAGGTCAAGCGCCTGCTCAACGGGAATCTCGATGTCAAGGTCCTCGCTATGCAGTGCGTTGACGAACTGCATTTGGGCTGCCTGCAAAGCGCCCAGACTCACCGCCATACTCGCCTCCGACGGGACAAAGTCAGGTACAGGTCGCTGAAACATCAACTGGTACAGATCCTGATTCTCCTGGGCGAACCGCATGTATGTCTCCATTGCACTCCGCATGTTTTCGCCCGGGGGGCCATCCTGACCTGAGCGCTCCGCCATCTGTCGTGCAAAGTCTTGGAAACCACGTCGAAAAAGCTCATCGTAGATCGCGTTCTTGCTGTCAAAGTAGTTGTAAAGTGACGGCGGCTGCATCCCCAGGGTGCGCGCAATGGCGTTGAAGCTGAGCGCAGCGACCCCTTCCTTGCGCATCATTTCGCGCGCGATGCGCAAGATATCTTCGATGGTTTCGTCCCGGTAGCGCCGCCGGCGCTGTGGTGCGGTCGTCATTGAGTCAGCCACGATGGGTCCGATCTGTAATTTCACTAATGATATTTGTTTTAACTAATACTATTAGATTATTTGCTGTTTGTCAAGCCCCAATTTCGTCGGGTCACGGCATCGCCGTGTCCGCCGCCACCAACGAATATTCTCGTAGGGACACCGGCATCGCCGTGTCCGTTTGGTTGACGAATATCCTTCGCGGTGTCCGTGCGAAGGGCGACGCACCGTCTGGCTTTGACAGACGGCCGAATGCGTTCGCCGAAATAACCGCGAGCCGTTCCAGGCTCAGTCCACGCAGGTGGACTTCAGCAGCTAGCCGAGACCTCGGTCTTCGGAGCAAAGCCAAAGCCGTCGTGCGATTAACCCTCCCTTTGCGGACAGGCCATCGATCACCGCCCTGGACGGGGAGAGGGAGATTCGTCGGCGACCGCGGACACGGCAATGCCGTGACCCTACGGTACCCTGGAAGGTGGCGAGATGGATTCGCCGGTGACCATGTTATGATGGACGTGAAAAAGCAGATGAACTAAATCGTTACTATCTGAGTACGGAGAATCGCCATGGATTCCTTCGCGCGTTGTGCGTGCTGCCGTGATTCAGTCGCTCCGCGACACCCACGCGCCGCCCGCCGACGCAATCGCTTCAACACTCGGGCGGAGCTCGTCTGCAGTTACGGCGGCGCTGCATGCACTGGCGGACGAGCACCGGCTCGCCCTGATACCGGGGACAGATTTGGTCTGGATGGCGCATCCGTTCTCGGCAGTTCCCACGAACTTCGTAGTGACGATCGGTGAACGCCAATGGTATGCGAACTGCGTCTGGGATGGTCTGTCGATCCTGGCGCTGCTCGGCGACGGCATCCTCGCCACCTCTTCGCCCGCCACCGGCGAACCGATTCAGTTCAACGTGTCCGAACGGAAGGTGACTGGCGATGCGCTGGTTCATTTCTTGGTGCCGGCTAAACAGTTTTGGACCGATATCGGTTTCACCTGAGCCAACATCACCGCCTTCCGGTCGGAAGGTGAACTCCAAGATTGGCTTTTGGCAACAGGGTATCTGCGTGGCGCAACTGCGTCACCACAAGCTGTCTATGAACTTGGGGCGGAATGGTATCGTACCCGTCTCGACGTGGCGTGGGAGCCGGCTACAGGCAGCGAAGCAACGGCAATGTTTGCGCGTCATGGGTTGAACGGGGAGTTCTGGTCGTTGATCTAGCCCTATGAGAGAACACGCCAACGCAGAGGCGCTGCGGTTATGGGGCTGTCAACTCTGCCAGGTCAGCCTTGGCCGACCTGGCAGAGTTGACGATGAACGTTCTACCCCGCTATTTTCCCAGTGAAGGCAAATACATACTCTCCGTGTACTCCACCGGTTGACTGTCTGCCGGTTGACTGTCTGCCGGCTGCTCGATCTCGGGAGCCTCCACCGGCGGTTGTTCAATTGCCTGTACATTTTCCTGACGCATCAGGCTGGGCATGTAGATTGATTGCACATCCTGCTGCTCTGCACTGACCGTGATCGTGACAATACCGGTTGCACTTGCCCCCTGCCCATCCGTTGCGCCGAAGGTAAAGCTGTCCACGCCGGCATAGTCCGTGTCCGGCGCATAGCTCAGATTCGGCGCCAGCCCTGTGAGCACACCATGCGCCGGCGGCGTCACCACGTTGTAGCGTAGTGGCTCGTTGTCATCGGCAGACAGCACGATGGCTTTGACCTGATTCAGGCCAATCATCACGGTTTGATCGATCGCAACCGGCGGCGCATTGACCACGGTCCAGGTATAGCGCTCTGCCGCCCCTGCCTTGTTGGCGCCATCGCGTGCGCGCACGAGGAAGGTGTGCTCCCCGTCAGCCAGACCACCGTACGTTTGCGGACTTGCACACGCAGCGTAGTCGCTGCCGTCGAGACTACACTCGAACGACGCCGCGGTGGCATCACCGGTAAAGGTGAAACTGGCAATACGTTCGGTCGTTGGGTTGGTGGGTTTGCCCGTGATCGTGGCGTTGGGCTGGCTTGCATTGACGGTCCAGGTGAACTCGGCCGGCGATAGATCAACCGAGCCGAATGCATTGACTGCGCGCACACGGAACAGGTGCTCGCCCTTGCTCAGGTCATCGTATTGGTGCGGGCTGGCACAGGGCTGGTAATCGCTCCCGTCCAACTGGCACTCGAAGACGGCGGCGCTGGCGCTCCCGGTGAAGACGAAGCTTGCGGTATTGGTGTTGCTCGGATCTGCAGGTCCATTCGTAATCGTCGTGTCCGGCGCCACCCCGGCGGACAAATCCGTCCCGACCGATTGTGTGATCTCCGTGGTCTGCATGGCCAGATCGCTTGCCCGCACCGTCACCACGAGCGTGCGGCCTTCCGGGTTCGGCACATGCACGGCCGTTCGCCATGTGCTATTGTCAAAGGTGGCGTCGACAAACTCGCCATCATCGACGCGCACCTGCACTGCCGCCAGACCGACGCCGTCACTCGCCGCGCCGTTGAAGCGCAGGATGCCGCTCTTGGGCTGCCACGTGTCCGCGTTGGTCAGGGTGCTCGCATCGATGGTGACCGCCGGCGCCGCCTGATCCGCAGTGAACTGGACCGGATAGAGCGTTGTCTGTGTGCTGCCGGCCCAATCAGTAGTTTGCGCAACCAGGGTGTGTGCGCCTTCGCCGTCAATGGCAATGGCCACCGTGCGTTGGACCTGCGTCAGCGCCTCTTCCTGGGTAAAGTCGAGCGTTTGCACCAAATTGCCATCCAGGTTGATGGCGATGGTCTTGAGTGCCGTGCTCCCTTCGGCAGCCACGGTGACGCTCAGGGTGTCGCCTGCGGCCACATAGCCCCCTTCGGTTGGGGTCACGATGACTGCTTGCGGCGCCGCGCCGCGCTCACCTGCCGCGCCGACTGCGGCGAACTCTTCACTTTCCGTTGCGATCTGCGGCGTGCTTGCCTGGGCACAGCGACCAACCGTATCGCAGGCCAGTGCAGTCGCCGCAGGTTTGGTCGTGGTCATCCACAACGTATACGAGATCGCAAGTCCGGTCCGCAGCGTCAGATCGGGGAAGAGCGTCTGCAGTGCCGGGATGCTTTCAAACGTACGTACGGGTTCGGCAATGCCTTCACCGGGGCAGTCAAACGATTTCTCGTTCAGGTTCCGGTCCACGGCGGCGCAGAGGAATCGCACTGCGTATCGCTTGCGATTGTTGGCATCGACGTAGCTGGCGCCGGTGTTCTTTGCCCGCATGACGACCCGCGGGTCGGTCGTGTCAATCATGCCACGCCACTGGTTGCCGCTGATGTTGACGTTGCCCAGCATGTCCGTGCCGCGCAGGTCAAGCTGATAGATATTTTCGAGACCATTTGGAATCTGGTAACTCCAGGTTGTCTTGGTGACGCCGTCGCCGCGCTTCGCCAGCGTGACGGGTGTCCAGACACGATTCAATCTGGCGTCGGCTTCATCACCGGTAAGCCCGGGCGGCAGCGCCACAACCTGCTCCACCGGCGTGAATGCGATCTCCAGCTTGTCGATCCCGACGATGCTATCGGTGTCTGAGATCTGGCCGCTGATGGTGATGGTCTGCGAAATCACCTGCCGGGTGGCATCGGCTTTGCGCAGGATGGCGTCAGGGCCTCTGCCATCGAGCCGCACGACGGTCACTGCCGGCGTCGCCCGGTTTTCCAGGTTGTCGGTAGCTTCCACCGTCACCGTATAGGCGCCGGTTGGATCGTACAGACCTCGGTCAAGGAGATAGTGGATGTTCCAGTTCGGGCTGTTGAGCACCGGTTGCTGGGCCGTCTGCGCCACGCCTACGCCGGACTGCTGCTCTAGCCGTACGCGCATCGATTCCGGCTTGACGCCATTGGCATCGCTCGCCGTCCCGGCGAGGGCGACCTGCCAGACCCCGCCCGCATTCTTGGTGGGTTTGATGGTGGCAGGCTGTGGCGTGACGGTCACCACGGGAGCCACGCCGTCGACGACAAGGTTCATCGGCGCACTCAGGTCTCCGATGTTGCCGACGTTGTCGGTCGCGCGCACGCGCACACTGATCGGACCGTCGTACCCTGCCAGCGAATAGACCCAGGTGTTGGCGCCTTCTGTGAGTTTCCAGTCACCGTTGTTAATGCTCACCTCGACGATACCGACGCCAGACGTCGGGTCGCCCGCGACGCCGCCGATGACCTGCGCCGCACCGACAAGATCGTTGTCCTGCACCGATGTGATCTGTGCGGTGGGCAGGTCGCTGTCGATGGTTAAGGTCAACCCATTGCGCACGCTGACCGCACCGCCGCGCACATCCGGCTTGCTGGCGATCACTTTGGCCCAATAGACGTTGCTGCTGCTCGCACCGGCGGCGACGCAGTAGGACTGGAGTGTGCGGTTCATCAGATCTTGAACCGTGTTTTGCGCCATCGCCGCGGGGTAGATTTGGAATTGATCCAGGGTGGCGAGGAGCGGCAGCGTATCGGTGCGACTCTTCCCGATCCGGAAATCATTGACGGCGTCGTGCGTGACATCGGCGGACGCATTGAATCCGAAGACCAGGTTGCCGTCCACATACGCGTCGAGGCGTCCGCTCGCCTTGCTGTGGCTGACGGCCACAAAGTGCCACTGGCCATCGTCGTAGCGCGTCGCAGTCTGATAGTTGATGCCTGGATACCGGAGGACGAGTGCGCCGTTGGTCAGCATGATCCGGAAGCCGTTTGCAGCGGGCCAACCGCCATCCACCAGCATCTGCTGTGTGTTGGAGGTGGGCGCCTTGTACCAGAAGGTGATGGTGTGGTCGTCTTTGGCCGTGTTATTCAGCGTCAGGCCGTCGTCCACGCCGTCGAACTTGACGGCATAGTCGGACTGCGGGGCATTCGGAGCGCCGACGAAACCGGCAGCCGGGCACGAGGCGCCGGTGCAGATCGCGTTGTTGCCCCAGCCAGAGGCATCCACAAAGGTGGTGGCGCCGGGCAGATCTTCCAGATGCAGATCGACCACGGGTTGGCTTTGCGGCGCAGGGCAAGCCAGGCTGTTATCGTTTGCCGCGATGAAGAAGCCTGTGGCAGGGTTAAAGGTCAGGTCGCCGTTGCTGTCCAGCGGTAGGAAGACATGGCGCTGGCTGGCGTTGTCATCCTGATAGCTGAATAGCCAGCCGCGATAGCCGGGGTGCCAGACGACCTGAGGCGAACGTGCCTTGGGATACTGCGGCAGGATGATGTACTTGGCCGTGATCAACGTGTCGCCCTGATAGAGAACCCCCACGGCGTTTTTGCCAAAGTCGGAATAGACCACGATGGTCCGGTTCGTGATCGGATCATAGGCGATGCTGGGACCATAGTTGGCGCCGACATTGGCGAGCGCCTGGGTGGCGATGGTTGTGGGCGCCCCGATCGAGGAGCCGTCTGCGGTGACATCGGCCTGACGGATATTGCCCGTCCGGCGATCCTGCCAGACGACGCGATATTTGTCGCCGATCCAGGCCGCCGCCATGGAGAAGTTGCTGACTCCGTTCTCGCTGGGCAAGATGCTCCCGGCGTCGCGATAGCTCTTGTTGAGCGCGTTGCCGTCTCTGTCAAATGCCTGCACGGCAATCTGTGGATTGCTGGGCGTCGCACCGGATGAACTTCGCGAGTAGGATTCGTAGGCCACCAGAAAGCCGTTGCCGTTGCTGGCGACAGTGGGTCCCAGGTTACCGTTATCATAGCTTGTCGGCACGGGCGAACTGGGGAACGTGATGGCGCGTTTGACGGCGCCGTCCGGTCCAAGCAGCGCACCGGCGACCACAAAGCCATCCCTCAGCGGGACGGTCGTGTTGACTTCGATCGTGTGCCCGGCGCCGGTGAAGGTGCGCACACCGTTCTGTGGGAAGAACTGATCGACAAGTTGTGACTGCACCAACTCGTTGAAGCCGTTGTCTACATCGTAGACCTTGAGCGTCGCGCTGCCGTTGCAGTATGTCACGTCGATGGGGAAGCCGTTTGCATTGGGGCCGCGTAGCTGGCCACCGACCATCGACGTTCCACCGGCGGTATTCCAACTCCAGATGGTGCTTTCGCTGCCACCACTGGGCGTCAGGGTGATGATCGGTTCAATGCCGGCTGAGGCATCGGCATCGGCGCCGGCGGTCACCACCTTGAGCGAGTTGAAGGTGATCGTGTTGCAAAAGCGCATCTGGCTCCATACGGCCAGCGTGTCGCCATTCCCGTTGGTCGCAACGCTCGGGGCGGCGTTGCTCATGAACGCGGTGGTGTTTGCCGAGTCATTCTCGATGGCACGCATGGCCCCATCCGGCAGCGAGTAATCCAGGATGTCGCCGCGACCAATCGACCCAAGGCTGTCGAAGGCCAGGGTTGCGATCTGGTAGCTGTCCTGGCGGTCGGGCCGGCTGGCGGTCACGTCGGTGTAGTACGGCAGCGCAGGCGCACCGATGCCGCCCAGCGCCGGTTGGGTGGTGATCGGCGCAAAGCCCCAACTGGCGGGACCCGTATCCTGCAGGCGTGTGCTGGCGGTGCTGGCAAGGTAGGTTTCCTGCGTGCCGATGCCGCCGGCGACAGTCAGACTCACCGGCACGGTGACCGACTGCACCACGCTGAAGGCCAGCGGATTGAACGTCAACGCCAGTGGATTGCGCTCACCGCCCAGAATGGCGGGTGCATTGACCGTCAACACGCCCGGCGCCATCGCCGCGTTGGCGATCACCGTGCTGGTATAGCGGATTGTCTGGCCTGGTGCAAAGTAGTTGCCCAGAATGCCGGTGTCCACGAGCAGCGCCAGCGGTGGCGTGTTATAAACAGCGGGATGATAGGGCTGGTTCTCGCTATCCACGCGGTTGGCGGGGTTGGCATCCAGCGCCAGTTGGCGTTCGGTCTGGTCGGTGAGACCGTCGTTGTCGCTGTCCGCACTGAGTGGATCGGACGAGACATGCACCGTGAAGGGCGCAATCGCGTTGATCACCACATCCCAGCCGCCCTCCCATAAGGTCGTCGGCAAACCCGTGCCGGGATCGATCTTGAGGTGAGCGACCTCTTGACCGTCGGTCAACCCATCGTTGTCGGAATCCGCGAGATTGGGGTTGCTGCCGATACGCAGTTCCTGGGGGTCGGGGAGACCGTCGTTGTCCGTGTCACGCAAAACGGGAGAAATGGTGCGGCCGCCGGCTTGTTGGTTGAGTTCATAGGCATCGGTGAGCCCGTCGCCGTCGCTATCAGGGGTGGCGTCATTGGGGTCCAGCCCTTTGTAGGCAGTAGAGCGCAGCCCGTCGCCGTCTGCATCGGCCAGCGAACGGAAGCGCGCGTCCCACAGCTGGCCCAAACCGCCATCCCCCTTACTGCCCAGGGCGAGGAAGCCGGCGAGGGTCGGTGGTAGGACATCGTAATAGAGTGAGTCGATGGGCATGTGGTTGTCGCCCTTGAAGCTGCGCATATAGCACATCGGGAAAATGACCAACAACCAGCACTCGTAGGCAGGAATCGCATACCCCATGTTGAGCATCAGCGGGACGTGCCGGTCGAGACCTGTGGACATCGGTAGATTGCGCAGCGCAGGAGGACCTTCCGCAATTTGTCCACGGTACATGGGGGAGACAAGATAGGTGTGATCCTTCTTTACATCTTTCCAACTGCCGGTCATCGAATCGAGATCCACCGACGGCACCTCGTTGACGCCGTTGGTCAAGGAATAGCGGAACGCGCTGCGCTTGAGATTGTCCTCGGAGAAGAAAAACATATAGGGGTAGATCAAGACGCCGTTGTTGGGGTCTGGGTCTTTGTGCACGGCGGTCGTCGTAACAGCCATGGTCACCGTGATGGGGTTACCGCCGACAAAGCCTTTCGACGGATTGGCCAACGTGACATCCGGCGCGCCTGCCAACATCAGTTCTCGGTGTTCCAGGTCGATCATGAGATCGTAGCTGTAGAGCAGCTTGGCCAGGTATTTGGTGATCGTACCGCCGATCGTGAAGCACGACCCTTCCTGGCCGGGGACGTTCTGTAGATCTTTCACCCCTAATTCGCAGATGAGGTTGAGCAGGAAGTCGATAACCCCGATGATGGCGGATAGGATCATGCCCACAGGGTTGAGCGCCAACACGGCAAAGAGGATGGTGACGACGGTGGCAGCCACCGCCTCCATCGCCAGCCGATTCAACTGCGGGCTGCCCGCCTTTAACCCACCTTCGATGGCGCCGTAGATGAAAAAGCCCCAGGTGACGCCGATGCTGATCACGGCCCCTACCGCGCCCCCGATCTTCATCGAGCGGTTGAGTGTTGCTATGCCGTTGAATAGTTTCGCTATCCCCGCAAGCGATGTCGCGTACGACTTGATGAGCATCACCGCAGGCATGATCACTGTGATACCCAAACTAAGGGCGAAAGCGAGACTGCCCAGCACACCCCGCGCTTCCAACGGTATCTGTGGGATGTAAGAGAGGACTTGCAGAGCTACCTGAAACACCGAGAGTGCCGCGCTGGCAATCTGAAGACGGAAGCTCGTCAGTTGTAGCTGCGCCTTGTTAAGGGCTTTCTGAGCACCCTTGATATTAGCGGCGTAACGGCTCTGTGCGTAGCTTGATGCATAGTTCCTCTTCGTAGCGTTTGTCAGCGCGGTTTCCGCAAGTTTGACTGCTTTGCGTATCTCGGCGCCCCAGGTTAGGACACTTCCGGCGTGACCCGGTGGAAAGAGAAAGGTAAAGTGCATACCGGCCAACACAGGCACGGTGGCGAGACCGCGCAAGCCGCCGCGCACGACATCGGCCGTCTCGGTCTGGGTCGGCAGGGGCAGGAGGGTCGGAGGTACGACAATGCCCATCTGCACGGTGGAATAGAACCCACCCCTCAAACTCGTGTAGTACATCTGGGCGAACTGGATGCGTCCGCCCATCCAATCGGGCGATAGATCTTCGGGCAGTACTGGTAGGGCAGCGTAGCGATTGTCAAGCTCGGTCCAATAGGTTTCATCATCACAAGGCGTGAGGGTGACCGGACCAGTGGCAGGTGCGCAGTAGCCCAGCCATTTGACGCCGGCGACGGTGTCAACGGTTTGCGCCGGACTACCGCCGGCCGGGGCCATGTCAATCGTGAGATTCGTGCCGTTTTGCGTGACATAGCCGCCGCCGGCAACGGCCAGACTCAGGGTCAGCTGGCGTATGCGCTGTTCCTGGGCAAAGAGCAGGAGCGGTTTGATCTGCCGGTCGCCCTCGACCACCGGTTTGAAGACGTTGTTCAGGATCTTGCCGGTCTCGGTCATGGCCGTGGTGGCGATCGCCTGATCCATCGTTGGATACGAGTTGGTGACCACCTGCAAGATGTTGGGCACGCCCATGCGCTGGTCGTCAGTTGGGTTATTGTCTCGATCAAAGCGGGTGGTAAAATCCGCAAGTTTGAGATCGCGTTGCTCATCGTTGTCGGCGTCATGGGCGGTGGTGAACTGCTGTTCCAGCACATGGGAGAGCGCCCAGATGGCGCCGTCGTCTTTCTTGTTATCGTCCACGGCGGGGTCTTCGTAGAAGATCGCCATGTCCGCGCCGTGCTCCTCGCGCACATTCATCCCGGTCAGCGTCCAGTCGCTGTAGTAGCTCTGGATCATCTGCGGCACGTTGTTGCGATAGCCGTCGGCCTGGCAGTCGGCGGAGGTGTCGGCCGTCCGATCGCACGGCTGATCGACGAGCGTCTGCACCACCCACACCAGGCGCACCTGATGCGGGCTTGGCCAACTGCCGCTGGGTAGATAGCGCATCTGGGCCGAGACGCGACCCGCTGACCGGTCTTCTTTCGTCGGTGACGAGACTGAGCGGGATATAGGCCACCTTGTTCTGACCGCCGGCGTCCACATTGTTCACCGTAATATTGAACGGGGTCAGGTCGCTTTGCGGCGGCAGGTTTGCGCTGTTCGCCGGGATGCGGATCTCCAACATGGGGACGACTTTCATGTCGCCGTTGGCTTCGTTGGCATCGCCCACGCGGCCGGCAGCGGCGGCGACATCGGCATAGGTCTTGTTGTCGACGTCGCGCACCTGGCCTTTATCATCCTGCGGCCAATCCAGCACGTTGTAGGCAAACCAAAGTTGTTTATCATCCTTGGGGCGAACTTGAAATTCGACAAAGGCCGGTGTGCCGGCAGTGAGATTCTTGAGTGTCAATTGAAGGGGGGTAGTTTCGCTGTAGTTGACCGCACCCCTGGCGAAAGGCGCCAGATCCTTGCTGTCCGGTACACCGTCGCCGTCGTTGTCTTCGTCGAAGAGATCAGGAAGTCCGTCGCCGTCGGTGTCCAGCGGCGTGGTGCGTGGGCTGCCATTGTCATTCAGACCCCATTCCGCCCCGTCAATCTGACCGTCGCCGTTGCTATCGGTGACGTTGGGGTCGGTGTACCACTGTTGCCCGCCGAATAAGAAGCCTTTGATTTCCACATTGTCGTTGAGCCCGTCACTGTCGGTGTCGGAAAATACGCCGCTGGTGCCGATGCGGATTTCGGCAAAGTCGGTCAAGGTGTCGCCGTCGGTATCCTTGCCGTCGTCGACCGCCTGGACGGCGAAATCAGCCTGCGCAGGAGCTGCTTGAACGCCGGATAGTTGGGCCGGTGGGGCGGCAGCGTTCGTCGACGTGCTCACATTCGTCACTTCTGATTGTGGGCAGCGGCTTCCATCGGGTTGAGATGGGGGTTGAAGTTCACCGTGCCCAGGACCGCGCGAACGTCGCGGATCTGATCCGCTTTTGCCTGGCTTTCCTTTTGGCTGGCGGCTTTGGCAGCTTGCGCATCGTAAAACCGCACGTTCGTCTGCGTCGTCAAGATGGGACCAATGATCTCGGCGAAGATGATGAAAACGGCAACGGAAACCTGCAACGCACGTGTGCGGCGAAAGTAAATCAGCAGGACGCCGGCAGCCAGAACCGGCAGGATGATCAGAAATGGCGTGAAAGTGCTGGCGAATTGGGACATGAGGGCCGGGCTGAGCCAGGCGGCAATTCCTGTGGCCGGTTGGGCCGCAATCAGCGCCGCACTGCCGAATTTTGAGAAATCAATGACGATTTGCGCCTGCACCTGCTCGTCGTTCTGTGGGGGAATTGGAGTGTCAGAATCTGGCGGAGTGGCAGACCATTTGTCCCGACCCAGAGTTCGCCGGACCCGACCATATCGCTAAAGTAGACCGGCACCTCAGTGGATACCGGCGGGCAGTTCACCACGGCGCGCAACGCCGCCTCCATTTGCTTGTGCATGTAGACGGCAAAGCGCGGACTGTCGATCTGGAAGGTGTAGCGTGTAAAGTCAATACCGCCGCGGCTTTCACTCGGCTGCGCTACGACGTCTTTCACGGCCGCCAGGTAGCTCATGAAGTCGCCCTGTGGCGCCATGGCGCCTGTAAAGTCGTCGACCGCTTCCCATTCCCCTGCGCCCTGGCGGGTGTAGGTCTTGCCATCCTCGATGCGAACGCTGACGCCGCTATCGGTCTGGAGTACACTCCCGCCCTCAGACCAGAGCGTGAACGCCATCTGCTGTGCCTGCAGATCGTTCTGCCCGTCCATGTGGAGTTGATCGGTGCGGCTGGTGCGGCCGACGTTTTCGAGCGTGGCCATGGGCAGCGTCACCTGGGTGATGTCGCCTGTGAAGCGATAATTGCCGGCGGCGCGGGCGCGCATCCAGGCGCCGGTCACTGGATCGGGGCAGCGGCCTGGGTCCATACCGGAAAAAATGTCACACCGATCACGACGCCGAGCACGAGGAGCATGCCGGCAATCAGCAATTTTGGACGACGGGAGAAACGTTGATTCATCATTTGGATTGGCCTGCCTGGTGCAATCAATAACCGACTCTGCGAAAATAATCTCTATTGCTCCCGGCGGTGTACGCCGAAGCAAAAAAAGAGTATAGAGGGTAACTGGTGCACTGCCACCTGTCAATCTCCTGAAAAATGTTGGGATTTCGTAAAGATGGGGTTTCGATTATCTTCCGGTCGTCCCGGGGGTGGACGTCGGCCTGGTCAATCTGATGTGGCGGCGTGCCCCCAAAGATCGTCGGCAAGTTGGGTGATCTCATCGCGCATCACAAGTTTCGCCAGCCACGCGGGCGGGATCCCCTCCACGCCATAGTAGGCGCCGGCAACCTGGCCGCACACGGCCGCGGTGGTCTGCGTCCCAGCCTAAATTGGCAACCTTCAAGATCGCAGAACGATAGTCGTCCGTCGTCAAAAATGCCCACAGCGCCGCTTCGAGCGTGTCGACCACGTACCCTTTGCCGGTAATTTCGGGGGGCTGCTTCTGCCGATAAGCGCCATCCGCGATCGCCTGAATCTCAGGCCGATACTTCGGCGCCATGCCACTGGGAAAATGCGGGCCGAAAAGGATCTCCTCTTTGCTCTGTCCTGCCAATGCCTTGAGCAGGATCGCCGCAAACAACTGCGTGCATTGCAGCGCCTGCGGCGCAGCATGCGTCACACGGGCGCTGTCGACAGCGTAGCGCAGCGCCTCCTCCGTCTTCCCAAAGTAAAACATGGGCACGGGCGCCAGCCGCATGATCGAGCCGTTGCCTGCGGTGTTGGTCTCTGTGCTGCCGCTTAATGGCTCCCCGGTGCGCCGCCAGTGCTGCAGCGCGGCGCTGGTGGTGTTCCCAATGTCAAAGCAGCGCCCGGTGCTGCTCAGGTAACCCTCCTGAGACCAGCGCCAATACCGTTCCATCTGGTCGTTTGCGTTGAAACCATTGCAGGTGAACAGGCTTGTCGCCAGGCAGAGCGCCATCGACGTGTCGTCAGTCCAGGCGCCGGTCGGCAGATGGAACGGACCGCCGCCAACCATATCGGTGAGTGGGGCGAAGGTGCCAGGTGGCTTAAATTCGACCGTGGTTCCTACGGCGTCACCAACCGCCAGCCCCAGCAAGCAGCCACGAAATCGTGAATGAATATCCATGTGTCAGAGTCCTTATCGTTGATGTATAGGGGTTCCAAATTAAAAGCTGGGGCAGTCACTATGACCGCCCCAGCCCCATGTCGTATCCAAACGCGGCGCCACATCACGCTACGCTGGCAATGCCATTTTCTGCTTGCGCTCCTTCGTCAGAGCGAAGCCAACTGGCTATGCAACTACGGCCACGAAGTTCGGGTCGCGATACTTCCGGCCCTCTTCGATCAGCATGACCGGGATCCCATTGCGGATCGGGTACTTGTAGCCGTTGCGCGGATTGAGCAGGTACTTGCCGTCATCCACCAGTTGCAGCGGACCCTTGTCTTCAGGGCAGACGAGAATTTTTAGCAACTCGTCGCTGATCTTGCCACCCAACGGGGCATCGTCGAGCGACTTGATCGGCTGGGTGGGCAACACGCCGCTGCGGGCCGCTGGGCTGTCACTCGGCGCCAGGAAGCGCTTCAGTGCGTATGCGACACCGGCCAGGATCGTCAACACAAAAAGAACTTGGAAAACTCGTTTCATATCTGCGCTCCAGAAGTTCGCAACAATTGACGGGAGATCGATACACTTTTTGCCATCTTAGCATAGAAATGGACGTCAAGCCAATTCTATCGAAGAATACCAACTCGCTTACAACATGGATGCTCAAAGACCGATGCACTATGCGGCGTTGACCAGTTCTGCCGTGAGGTCCTGACCCGGCCAGTGGGCGCGTTCATGCAGGCCGCGCCGCCATTCCGGACAATCCGTTACATCATAGACCACCCCTTCGAAACTGATGTACATGCGGTAGCTGCGCTCGCCAGTGTAGCGCCGTAATTCCTGTTCGCTGAAGGTGGGTTCTGTTCCCTCCACGTGATTTGTCCTCCTCTCTCCCTCATGTTATTGTCAATTGGTTACTGGCTGCCGTCAACCACTTCAAGTGCGCCTGATATGAATCCAACGATCCTGATCGTCGCTGCTGGTTTGTGGGGACTGGCGCTGTTGGCCACGTTCCTCTGGTCGCGCCGCCACCCTGCCGCATCACCTTATTGGCGTGACCTTTTGAGCGGTGGCGTGCTGTTCTTGCTGATGCTTGGCTTCTTCTGGCGCACGCTCAGCGGCGACGTGTTCCAACCGGCCGACGGCGGCGACCTGGTCAGCTTTCTCTTCCCGACCTACCGCTTTGCCGCCGCGCAACTGGCGCAGGGACAACTCCCCCTTTGGAATCCCACCCTCTATGGCGGGGCCCCGTTTATCGGCGACATCCAGGCCGGTTTTCTCTACCTGCCCAACCTGCTGCTCTTTTTGACCAACCCGGCGTTCGCCTATCCCACCCTGCAGTGGCTCTCCGCCCTGCATCTATTTTGGGCCGGGCTCGGCATGTACGCCCTGCTGCGTACACTACGTTGGGAAAACGTTCCGGTTGCGCGGCTCGCCGCACTCTTTGGCGCCGTGGCGTTCATGTTCAGTGATCCGCTGCTGCTCCATTTCGGCAACTACAACCTGATCGCCGTGTTGAGTTGGCTGCCCTGGGTGATGGCGGCGTACGTGTGGGCGCTGGAGAGCGGCGATCTCCGGCTGGCCGCGCTGGCAGGTCTCTTGTTTGCGGTCAGTGTCTATGCCGGTCATGCCCAGAGCACCATTTACATTGGGCTGGCGCTGGTGGTCTACACCGCAGGCTGGTGGGCCAGTATCGTTGCGCTGCGTCGCCGCACACCGGATGCGCCCAAAGGGGGCGGCGTGCAGTGGGCCTACACCGGCCGCCCGGTGCTGGTCTTTTCCGTCACCGTTGCGTTGGCCGTGCTGTTGGCTGCGCCGGTGCTGCTGCCCGCGCTGGAATTGGCCCAGCATTCGGTGCGCAGCGAGTTCACCTATCAGGATGCCACTGCGTATTCGCTCGATCCCGCACAGGCGCTCGTCGGGCTGCTGACGCCGGGCTTCTTTGGTCGCGGCCCTGCCCTTCACTGGAGCCTGTGGCAGCGCGTCGAACTGCCGTATCTGGGGATTGCGGCGCTGATCATGGCCCTTGCCGCGCCCTTCCTGGCGCCGGTGGCGGTGCGCCGCCGGCTGTGGCCGTGGCTCGGTATGGCGGTCTTTGGCCTGGTGGTTGCGTTGGGCGTGTATGGCATCGTGCACGGCTGGTTGACCATGCTGCTCCCGATCTTCGACCAACTGCGCGCACCGGCGCGTGCGCTGATCCTGTGGGCGCTGGGCGCCGGCGTGCTCGCGGCATTGGGAGCCGACCAGTTGGTGCGCTCCGTGGCCAAACATGCCACCGGTAAGCGCGCCTGGCCATACGCTTTTCTGCGTTCGCCGGTGGCGCTCGCCCTGGTGGTGGGTGCGTTCATCCTGTTCGGGGTCGTGCTGCCGTTGGCGTACTATTCACTGCTCGTCACCCAGGCAGACCCCACGGCCTTTTTGCGCGCGTCGGTGGCCACCCTGGCGCTGGTCTTTGCCGCGGTGTTTTGGGCCATTACTCTTGCCGTCGCCGGTGCGTATCGCGCCCGCTGGTTTGGAGGCGTCGCCTGCCTGGTGCTGCTGACCGGTCTCCTTTATTTTGATCTAAGCGCAAACGGGGCGTACACCGATATCAGCCCAACCGATCCCGCCGCGACATTCGCGCACCCGGAGATCATCGACTTCCTGCGCAGCGACCCCGATCTCTTCCGCATCGACACGCGCACGGAGATCGCCGATCTCTGGCAGCCGGACACAGCGGCCCTCATCGGGCTGCAGGATATTGGCGGGGTCGCCAATCCGCTGGCGCTGCGCAGTTTTGAGGAGTATTGGCAGACGTTGGGCGGCCGTGACACGCCAGGCTATGACCTGCTCAACGTGAAGTATGTGCTGGTGCGCGAAGGCACCCCGCTGCCCGGCAGTAAATTCGAACGTGTGCTGGGTCCCGTCGATGGCCTTGAGGTCTATCGCAACAATGAGTTCGTCCCGCGCGCCTGGTTCGCGTCTGAAAGCGCCGATCTTGCCAACGTGGCGCCCGCAGCAGAGGCAACCGCCGCGCCGGTGACTGCGTCCGGCCCGAATGCATTCAGCGTACAACTCACTGCGCCGGCGGATGGGCTGCTGGTGCTCAGCGAGATCTGGTACCCAGGTTGGCAGGCGCACGTCAACGGTCTGCCGGCGACCATTGAGCAGGTGGATGGACTGTTCCGGGCCGTCCGTGTGCCGGCCGGCGATGTCGATGTCGAGTTTCGCTATGCGCCGGCCACTTTCCAGTGGGGACTCTGGGCGGCAGGCGCCGGCGGGGTGTTCCTGGTGATTATTTTCTTGCTGGCAAGACGGCGCAAACGTGTCGACGGCTATCACGCCGCCGCTGACTTTTCCGCAGCATAATCCCCCATGCGCGATCATCTCCTTGCAATCGACAACGGCACCCAGAGCGTGCGCGCACTGCTTTTTAACCTGCGTGGGGAGATGGTCGCCAAATCCCAGGTCTTTCTGGAACCCTATTTTTCACGCCAGCCGGGTTGGGCGGAACAGAATCCCGAATACTATTGGAGCAGTGTGTGCCAGGCGTGCCAGGGGCTATGGGCAAAGTCGCCGGTGCCCAAAGAGGCCATTGCGGGGGTGGCGCTCACATCGCAGCGCGCCACGGTGATCAATGTCGACCGCCAGGGCAAACCGCTGCGACCGGCGATCGTCTGGTTGGATCAGCGGCGCACAGAGGGTCAGCCCCCGATCGGTGGGCTGTGGGGCCTGGGGTTCCGGGTCTCGCGCATGCGCGACACCATCGCCTACATCCAGGCGGAGGCCGAGGCCAATTGGCTGCGCACCCATGAGCCTGACATCTGGGCAAACACCTACAAGTACCTCTATCTTTCCGGCTACTTGACCTACCGGTTGGTGGATCGCTTTGTGGATTCAACCGGCTGCCAGGTGGGCTTCATGCCCTTTGACTACAAACGCCAGCGCTGGGCAGCAGACTGGGATTGGAAGTGGCGGGCCGTCCCGATGGCGCGCAACATCCTGGTGGATCTGGTGCAACCGGGTGGGATGCTTGGCGAAATCAGCCGCGCGGCGGCGGAGGCCACCGGCATCCCTGCGCGGTTGCCGCTGATTGCGGCGGGCGCCGACAAAGCGTGCGAGGTGCTTGGTTCCGGCAGCCTCGATGCCACCGCCGGCTGCATCTCCTACGGCACGACCGCGACGATCACGAACCTATCCACGCGCTACATTGAGCCGATCCCACTGATTCCGCCCTATCCGGCCGCAGTGCCGCATGGCTACAACCTGGAAGTGCAAATCTACCGCGGCTTCTGGATGGTGAGCTGGTTCAAGAAAGAGTTTGGGCAGCGCGAATTGGAGCTGGCCGAGGAGCAGGGCGTCGCGCCGGAGAAACTGCTCGATGCGCTCGTGGCTGACGCGCCGCCCGGCGCGATGGGATTGGTGCTGCAGCCTTATTGGACGCCGGGCATCAAGGTGCCGGGGCCGGAAGCCAAGGGGGCCGTGATCGGTTTTGGCGACGTGCACACCCGTGCGCACCTCTACCGTGCCATCCTCGAAGGGCTGGCCTATGGGCTGCGGGAAGGCAAGGAACGGCTTGAGAAGCGGACGGGGAAGCCGATTTCGGAATTGCGGGTGTCGGGTGGCGGGTCACAGAGCGATGCCGTGATGCAACTGACGGCGGACATTTTCGGGTTGACGGCATTGCGCCCCCACGTCTATGAAACGTCAGGGCTTGGCGCCGCCATCGATGCGGCGGTCGGGCTAAAACTTCATCCCGACTTTCCGACCGCCGTGCGCGAGATGACGCACGTGGGCCAGGTCTTTGATCCGGACCCGAAGACGCACGAGTTGTATGAGCAACTCTACCGCCGCGTCTATCTCAAACTCTATGAGCGGCTCAAGCCGTTGTATCAGGAGATCCGGGAGATTACGGGGTACCCTGTGCGGTCGTGAAAAACCGTTCAGATAGGAGCGGGAGGAAAAGATCAACGCGGAGATGCGGAGATAGCGCGGAGGGCGCAGAGGGTGGAGAAGTAGGAGTGACTCCCGCCAAGTGCCCGATAGGGGACGGTGCCCCCAACTTGACAAAAGAAACTTACGAAAAGGCCCTTGTTTCTTGGTAGTCGTGCCATTGGCGCGGGCGCCAATTCAAGCGGAAAGAAACTACTGCGGCGGATGCAATTTAAGTGCTGTAACCGCGTGTTTCTTAATAGCCGCAAAGACGCAAAGGGGGAGAAAGACTCAACGCAAGAGACGCCAGAGGCGCAAAAGACGCAAACGGAGGAGAACAGCGCAACGCAAAGACGCAATGGCGCCAAGACGCAAAGGAGAGGAAGGAGACTTCTCCCTGTCTTTCTTTGTGTTCTCTGTGTTCTTTGCGGTCATTCTTCCTCGTCTTTTCCTCGCATTTCTTTGCGTCCTTGCGCCTCTGCGCCTTTGCGTTAGGCTGTTCAGTCTTTCGCTTACGCCACTTGCGCCTCTTGCGTTGGGCTTTTCCTTCTTTTCTTTGCGTCCTTGCGCCTCTGCGCCTTTGCGTTAGGCTTTTTCCTCCTCCGCGCACTCCGCGCCCCTCCGCTTCTCCGCGTTGATCTTTTCCTTTCCCCGTCCCTGTGTTACCCTGCTTACGCACTCGTAATCTCTCCCAACCCGAAGGATCACCCAATGGCTCCCGAACGCGCCCCATTCAAGCGTTGCCTCCTCCTGCTCCGCCGGCTTGCGCATGGCCCTGCCGATTGGAACACCCTCACCGACTTTGTCGAAGGTCACTATGACGGCGAAGCCTATGCCGGCGGTTTAACGCCGGCCGGCAAGAAACGCTTCGACAACGACATCAAACAACTGCGTGAGTGGGGGGTGGACATCGCCTTCGACGGCGACTATCACCTACAGAGTTATGGCGACTTTGACCCGGTGGCGCTGGGTGAGCAGGACCTGAACACGTTGGCGTTTCTGGCGGAGACCTTTGCGCCCGGTTCGGTCAATGCGAATGCGGTGCAGCAGTTGCTGCGCCGGGTGGCGGACTGGCTGCCGGAGAGCGAGCGGCTCTCGCTGGCCGCGCGGCGGCAGCGGTGGCGGATTGATTTGGAACGCAAGGATGATGACGTCATCGATGCGGAGGTGCAGGCGCGGATCGAGCGGGCAATTGCGCAGCACCGGCTCTTGCGTTTTGCCTACCGGTCGCCGGGGCAGGCGGATGGGACGCCGCGTACACACCGTGCAGCCGTGGCATCTGGTCTTTGACACAGCGTCGAAGCATCTTTATCTGGATGCGTACCGGGTGGAGGTGATCACCTCGCACGGGCCGTGGCGTGAGGGGCAGTGGTCGAAGTACCGGCTGGGGCGGATCCTGGCGGACGGCATCCAGATTTTACCTGACAAATTTCCGGCGACCCCGCCGAAGCGGCCCCGGCACGACCTGGAGTATCTGCTCAGCCCGGAGATTGCGCGGCTGGGGGAGATCAGCCATCACTTTGACGACCTGGCGGTGCACGAGACCGACAGTGCGGGCTGGGTGCGGGTGACCGCGACCACGGACGACCTCTTCCGGGCGACGCGCTTGCTGATGAGTTATGCGCACAACTGCAAATTGATCGGCGGCCCCGAAGCGCGCCGCGAGATGGCGGTCCTGGTGCAAGCGGTGGCGCGGATGTATGGCGTGATCCGAGCGAATAGAAAAACTCCCCATACACACGGGGTGGGCGCATGCGAGGATAAGGTTGGGTGGGCGGTGACTGTGAGAGTGCGGTCACGCCCCCAACTGCACCGGGCTGGCGCCAATCCCGCGTGGCGCGCAGCCCAGGGGGTCGCATCGGAGAGATTTCGGCGAAGACAACAGACACTGATGTCACCTGTCACATCCTTGAGGATTCCTGGCGGCAAATGGTTGCATTACCTGATACCGGGAGGGTTCGCCACTTCGAAATTGGCGAGTGAGTCTCTGAAACTCGAATTTTGCGGGAACAGCGTAGTTCCCGCGGCTCTGCTACCCTGAGTGCATGGAGACAAGCATGATGGATCAACTTCCTGGCACCACCGCTGCAGAAGAATTGAAACGCACCTCACGAATCATTGAAATGGTTCGCATGATTGCCAATGCTCCCGAGCGTTACAATCGCAAGGCGTTGGCAGATCGATTTGAGATCAGCGAGCGGATGATCGGGAAGGATCTGGAAGTCATCAGGCACGGCTTGAAGCTTCCGCTTCTGCATTCCAAACAAGGGTACTCTTTTGAAAACACCCCCCATTTGCCACTTCTACAATACAGCTTCTCCGAGGCGTTGGCACTCCTAAGCGCAGTCCAGGCAGCACTACAAATGGCCGAGATCGGTAGCCCAGACCTGGCAGCCGCCATCGCACGACTTGAGGCACTATTCCCCGCAGAATTCGTGCCACTTCTTCGACAAGTCAGCCGACCGGCGCCTGCAACGGCGCATGGCCAGCATCGCCAGCAAATGTTTATCTTGCTGAACCGCGCCCTACTCGGACAAAACAAGGTTGATATGCATTACGAGACCGCGTCACGTGGCGGTGACATCACGGAACGCGTGGTGCGGCCCTACGCTATCATGCCGTATGTTCGCTCGTGGCAGTTGATCGCCTATTGCGAGACACGCAGCGCTATCCTGATGTTCAAACTGGATCGTATACAAGAGGCTCGCATCTTGCCGGAGCGCTACGTGATTCCTGAGTCCTTTACCGTGGATGGCTATATGGGCAATACGTGGGGTGCGTTGCGCAGTGAGCATGCGAAAGTCGATGATGTATTACTCCACTTTGATGCCGAAGCGGGACGGTGGGTGACGGAAGAAGCCTGGCACGCTACGCAAGAAGTGGACCACCTTGAAGATGGCAGTGTGCTGTTTCGTGTCCGGATCGTCGTCACTCCAGAGTTCGTAAAATGGGTGCTACGGTACGGCAGTCAAGTCAAAGTCATCGAACCCAGCCACCTCCGCGAAGCAGTGGCTACAGAGCACAAAAAGGCGGCCCTACTTTACCGCTGACTCGAGAAAGAAGGCGCCTGATGACAAGCGACATGGCGCATTCTACAAAGATGGAGCCGGACAGCGCCAGGAACTCCCCATCTGTGCGGGGTGGGGCCGTGAAACAATGCAAAGGGTGTTCTGTGTATGAATGAATTAAACCAGAACATCGAAAACCGGATCTGTTCGCTTTACGAAAGGAGCATTGCATGGAAGGAAATGTTTTCGTCGTGGCGTCCATGGGGATCGGCGGACTCTTGACGTGGATGTTACTGCGAGCATCAAATCGGTGGAGTCGTGGCCGAGGTCTGCTGCGTGTTCCAGAGCGCGTGTACAGCATGAAAACGATGAACGCCTGTGGCGCGCCAAAGCCGATCGCGCGCAAGGGTGGCGCGAACTTTGGCGGTCAATTATGGAGTTTGTGATTTCGATCCTGGTGCTTGTCCTCCTCGGATTCTTCGTTGTCAGCGTTGTCGGCTTCTAGGACCGACACATAGAGAGGAACGCAATCCCGCTATGCATGTGCATTTGACGCCCGTATACTCCCAGCTTGCGGAGCCAGGCTTCGTTGAAGCGCTCGGACTGGCCGAAAAACTGCCTACAAACGTAGATGGTAGCCGCTGGCGGTTGTCCCAGCATCAGGCGGAGACGTATCGCGCTCTGACGGATCCCACAGGATCGGATGTTGCCGATCAACACGGCGATCACGGGCGATGGGAAGAGCCTTGCAGGCCAACTGCCGTCACTGATTGGGGGGTGGAATCACAAGCTATTTGCGATGTATCCGACCAACGAGTTGATCCGTGACCAGATGCGGCAGGCGCAATCCACATGGCGCCGCTGGCAACAGGAACCATCACTTACCATCATGGATAGCAGTGAACTCGACCGCAAAATTGAGTCCACTGAAATCGACCAACGTGGCGCTGCGCTACTATCGATCTTGCGCAATCATGACGTCACGCTCACCAATCCCGACATTTTTCATTATGTTATGCAAGCGTTTTATGTGCGCACTGGTCAGATAGGAGATGCACCTGACAAGATCTTTGCGCGCATGGTGGGGATATTCGAGCAGTTCACCTTTGATGAATTTCATATTTTTGAGACGCCTCAGATTATCAGTGTGCTCAACGCTGTTACTGATCAATGAGATGACTACCGGACAGCGCAAGCAGTTTCTATTCCAGTCAGCAACCCCAAACCCGTTGATGCTTCGCTATCTGGAGCGCGCCGGCCTTTCCGTGTCAATCGTGCCCGGTAGTACGCTCATCAAGATATCAACCCGGATCCGGATTGCTGGCGGCTTATATTGCGCGGGTGTGACCTGCATTTCGCCCAGGGAACCGTTGAGCAGTGGATTGATGAACATCTCGATGACGTCCTGATCCAGTTTTTGTCACGAACCGGCCACACGCCAAGGGCGCCATCATTGTAAACAGCGTCGCTCGTGCCAAACGCCTGGTGCAGCGCCTTCGCCCGGTGCTGGCATCACATGGGCTGACGCTTGGTGAAAACACAGGACTCACCGGCCGCACCCAACGCAGAATCCTATGAATGTGACCTGCTGGTTGGCACGAGCACAGTGGACGTAGGTGTTGATTTTCAAATCAATTTTCTGTTATTTGAGAGCCGCGATTCAGGCACTTTCATACAGCGTTTGGGACGCTTAGGCCGGCACGATAGCTATTCGCGAGATAGCGCAGATCTCGTTCCAAAATCGATTCGTTGCATATGCAGTGTGCCGCCGTGGACTCTTGAAAATCTGTTCACAGGCCCATCTGCCCCGCTTGCGAGTGGCGTGGAGGTGAACCGAGAAGCACTTGTGGAAGCTGCACAAGGAGCATTCTCTCAATCTGCCACGTTTGACAACTATGCAAGGGAATGGGGTTCTTTGCAGTCAGCACACATCATTCGCAAGCTGGAAGAATCCACTGATTCGAGACCAATATGAGCAGACACGCAAACCGTCTCGCACAGCGGTACAGCACAACTTTTGAGATTCGCCTGGTAGATAAAGAGAGGCAATATTCGGAGCTGCTAGAAACGCAGCCGATGCTGCTTCGGGAGGTGACAGCATTTCGAGGCGGCAGCTATTTCACATGTGGGGTGATTGACGCGGCAGAAACCGGTCCTGATCAGATCAAGACTGCCGACCTTTTCTCGTTGATTGCAAATGCTGCACTGGATCCGATTAGTGATGCAGAGTTCTGGGAATCGGTGCAGCGTGGGACATCAACCGGCGTGTGATTGAGCGCCAAGATCCAATCGCTTTCTTTCGCTTACGCTCGTTTCTGCCTGAACGGACCAACTTCCATATCAAGCTGCTGGCTGATCTGGCCGAGTGGGACAGCAACAACTTTGGGGTTGCCCGCGTACAAACAGGCATCCAGCTACATGCGGACTACCCACAGAGCATCCAGGATACAATGCCCTCAATCGCATGCTAGCTCAGCGGTGTGTGCCGGCTACGATCTGTTTGCGATTTCAGTCCATGCAGTTGAAGCGCCAACTCAGGTTGCCGATGCTCTTTGCAATCTATGACTTGAAGTCACGTGACGGCATGAATGGGTCAATTGCATTCGGCCGAGAGGCATTGCTGTTGCACGCTGCTAAAACAAAGTCACATAGATTGTGGCGGAAGCGCCCTGATATTGTGAATTGAGGTCAATCGATGAAAACACCTGCCAAAGTTGTACACGACGAGCAACTGTCCTTGTTGAGTGATCTTGATGATCTGGACGAGAGCGGTCACGAGGGTGATGACCAGGACACCGACACTATTGACACCTTGTCGGAAGAGATCGGTCCTGGTCATTGCTAAACCTGCACCGCCGGCTGAACCGCTATTCAGTACACTGCTGCGTCGTGCCGTGCAGAGAGTATGGCCGCAAGACCGGGTGATGGCGGACTTTGTGGAACATGTCGCTGCACCGCCCTCGAATAGCCTTGGCAACATCTCGGCCAAAGGTGGCGATTTTACCATCAAGAAGCGTCTAGAAGTGAGCCAACAGGGCGGAGACGTTCAGCGCATCGAACACTACAGTGCAGATCAGTCGATGGCGCCCATCTTATCAACGGGTTATTTCCAGTTCTGCATGCTGCCCATACGCTCAAACGCTGGGGCATGCCGCAATTCCGATATTACGACGATATTGCTCGACGCATGTTCATAGCCGGCTATACGTTACACGATTGGGTGAAGTTGCCGGAGGTTGGCGCCGAACTCGAAGAGGCAGGATTACGCCATGACACTGTGAATGCAGCACAGCATCTTGAAAAAGTTGAGCAGATCTTCCTCGCCTGGGGTCAGCGGCTTGGCCTTGACAAATTCCTGGCTCCAATCGGCGGTATGGAGAAAATCTGCACGAACTCATCTTCTTAGCATGCAACACCCAGGTCAAGTGGGGGACACTGCTTAACTTCTCGGCGCTGCCGAGACTGCACCTGCCTGGTGTGCAGCGAGATCTGGTGGAGCAACTCTGTAGACTGGCAGATTATCTGGCCTACATCGGCCGCACGCCGCGAGATGTTGCATCCCATCGATCGATCCGCAGTGCCTTGTCAGACCTCAGCGATGGCAAAGCCAATCTGGTGTATCACCACATTGCCGAAGTACGTGGAGTGATCACAAACCTGATCCAGAATGCTGCGCTGGAAGCATGGGAAAGCGACGATTGCGTGCCGCTGTTGTATGCCCCTAGCGGAGTCGTCTATCTTGCTCGCACCGGCGCGTATCAAGTCCCTGCAGTCGCGCCAATTGGAGATGCAGTCGTTGAACGCATCCGAAAAATCGGGCGCACCATGCTGACCAACAACCTGACCGGGTTTGGCCGCGATGGCAAAGGTCTCAAGCACGCCGCTTATTATGAACTCTTTTTTGACGACATCGATATGGTTACCGTGGGCTTTCATGCAACCACCAAGATCATTCACCCGAACAAAGAGCCAGGGGGGAAAACGATGGGACAAGTTGACGCTCTGGATGGATCTCGCTTTCCCCGGTCCCTGATGGATGACGTGCGAGTCGATCAACTTGCTGAGTGGTGTTACCTCGCCGAGAAAAGCACGCGTGATCTCCCTGGCGGAGAAACCGTTCCTCAATTCCTGCTGGGGAAGTTGGAGCTCGCTGATCTTCTTGGTGACTTTCTAGCCGTGCCCCGTGACACTCGTGCCGGTGGCGTTGGTTATCAATGGTACTTTGCGGCCGGTCATTATTTGCAGCGCAATCCGGGCTTCGATCCTCAAGCGTGGCAGGAGCGAATTCGCAATCTCGCTGTGGCGCTTGCAGAGTATCTACGCAAAATCCGGCAGAGTGACTCGTCAACTCAAGCCAACTCGTCAGATGATGGATTTGGGGATCTGCGACGCTATGTGAGCGAGGTCCTAACCTTCGGTCCAATTGGGGTCGATAGCGACAGGCGCAATGGATCAGCGCCATTTGAAGCTGAATTTGGCCGATACTCTGCCGCAAAGAAACGCGGAAAGGAGGCGATGTGCTCACTTTGTTCGTCGCCCTACACGGTGCGGTGAAGAGGAATCAGCCATTCTTTTTGCCCCGCAGGTGTATAGCAGCAACAAACTCACGCTGCACGGCGCGGATGCGATACGTAACATCTGCTCCGTCTGTGGGATGGAGATCATGTTGCGACAACTCTTGATGAACGAAGGATCCGTTGTGGGTGGTAATTTTGAGGCAAGGAGGCTGCGTTACCTATACTTCTATCCGACGTACTTCTTTACGCCGGAGACACTTACCATCTTTCGTGATATCCAGGATTCGCTAAAAGGAATCAGTATCACCGAGTTGCGCAAAGAGTTCCAGCAGCGCGATTCGGATTCTGTGTCACTGGATTTATCGCCAGAACATTGGCAGGGGTTACAGGATCTTCTATTAGCGCCGGCGCGGCCTGAGGGTGTGAGGGATCGCTTTTTGCGGATGCACTTCCCAGAAAAAGAGCCGATTACCTTCTTCTTTATGGGCGTACCGCCGCCCGGACGTGACAGTAAAGACGCAGAGGCGTGGGTGCTGCCGGCACTGCTTGCATTGCTGCTCCCAATCTGCGTCGATGTGAAGGTCGTGGCAAGCGAAACCTCACTACCATATTTGAACGAAGCCGACGAAATGGATGAAACGGTCCTCATCGACGGCGCCCATGCTGCCATTGGCTATCTGCTTGGCGACAATCGGATCAACCTGGATCATGTGTTGCCCTCTTGAACCGGCTGGCGGTAGCCTATTTCATTCACCTGGATGGAAACTCGAAGGTGGGCGCAGGAGGATTTGATTATCGATGGCAGGATCTTGCCGCCGCTGGCGCGCCGGCTGTCCGAGTCATCACCTATGCGTTCTACTATCTCCAAGAAATGGCAGCGCAACAATGGCATGGATGCCATACCCTCGGACAAGGCACGGCTCTATTTGCGATACCAAGAAATCCTGACCAACAGCAGATCTGACCAACAAGGAGATGATGACATGAGTCATGCCCGAACTCTCACGGTGCTTTATCGGCGCTTCTACCGCGCCAAGGGCGCCCCTCATCCAACAGCATACTGCGTCCAATCAATGTAGCAGCAAAGGCGATTTTGACTACCGATCGGCGGATTTACGGTGATCAAGAAGGACTCGTGGAAATCGTGCAAGGCGAGGTCACCGGTCTTGTCGAGCGTGTTGCCAGTCACAGAGCAGACGGATACGTACCGCGCATTGAAGTCGATGGCAAGAAACAAATTGACCGTGCAGCAATCCGCGAATTCTCAGACTACTTTGTCAATAATCTGTTCTTCGATTCGTTGCGCGGCGACGTCAGCGCCTTGCGCGGGCGACAAATCAATCTGTTGAAGAATGCATGCGAGGTCATTTATCGAGACCTGGCTGCGCAGGAACGAGAGGAACGCTTGGGCAAGGCTAGTGACGAAGTCGAAGAAGAAGAGTTGTTGGACAACGAATGATCGTTGCCAGCCGTGGTTAGTAACCAATCAAATCAGGTGTAATTCGGTAAGGGAGTAACAAACATGATCGGCTTGAAGCAAGAGTGGTTTCCCGCACAAGTTCCGCCAAAGCCATCAGGGCAGTTTGCGCATATCGTCATGCTACGCGTGACCGAGAGTTACCCTCTGTTCCAAACAGATGGCGAACTCAATACGGCACGTGTCAGCGCCGGCGTAGCAAATCCTGCCCCGATGACACGCTTGACCCTTTTCAAGCGCAAACAGACCACCCCAGAACGGTTGGTTGGGCGCGAGCTTTTGCGCCGTTATGGATTCATCAGCGCTGAGTCGGTGGAAACAAGCGACAAGCGACAAACAGACGATAACGGTCTGCCACTAGATGAGTACAACGTGCGCTTCTGCCAGTGGACCCCGGATGCCATCGTTTACGGCTATGCGATTGGCGACACAGGTTCCGAACGCAGCAAAGTCCTGAGCGACACGGGTTTCTCGCTGACCCCCTACGATGACAGCCACGAGGCATTTACACTTAACGCCCCGTATGAAAGTGGGACCATGAGCCAGCGCGGTGACGTCACGAGCCGCATCAATGAACAGGATCATGTCGTGCCACAGGTGATCTTCCCGTCAGTGGTCACCGCACGCGATTTGACGCTGCCGCTGTTCAAGTATGTGGTCAATAACGTCTTGCGTACAAAGCGATACGGCGCACAAACGACGCGGACTGGTCGGGTAGACAACCGGATCCTGGCAATTGTGCTCTGTGACGGTGAGATCTTCAGCAATCTCAAGTTCACACAGCGCCTCTATGATGCGTTGGAAGCCCGCGCTGCGATCTCCGCACCAGATCCGGTCAACCCTGCAGTGGCCGAAGCGGTTGCAGCGGAATTGATCCCGGCGCTGCTTGCGGAGGATGGGGTAGTGGTCAACCAACTCTTGCTAGGAGCAGAGCTGGATGCTGCGCTACGGGCCTTTGTCGATGAGACATCAAGCGAGGAGAGTATGAAGGCGATGTTGGAAGCTGCCTTCGCGTCAAGCAAACAATATCACGATGCGTGGTTGATCAAAACCAAAGGCAAAAAATAGTCGAGGTGGCGCCATGCTCATCACGCGTTGTCGTTTGACGCTGCACGAAACGTGTTTTACGCCACGCGGGAGATCGGCCGGCTCTATGAAACCGGCCGTTATCTCCACAACTATGGCCTTGCGTATGCGCTGGGATTGGCAGTCGCACCATACTACAACGCGACTGCGGTCCCACGTTATGCGGAAGACCTGAACCCACTGAATGATCGCGAGGTGTACGTTACACCCGCTCGCCCGCTCGATCCGGCGTTCACGCTGCATACGTTCAAGTACGCAGACAATCGCTATCGGGTGAAGATGGAACAATCAAGTCGCAACACACCTACGTTTGGCCGTGCGAAAGAGTTGGCGGTGGAGAGCAAGTTTGAGTTCATGATTCTCAGTTCGGCGCCTTGTCAAGTGCCGCGCTGGGTGCGTCTTGGGAAATGGATGAGTAAGACCGCGGTCGAGGTAATTAGCGAGGAGGTACAGGACAAGATTGTCACGGGTGAATTCACAAGTGCAATGCCGTTGAATCCGCTCGACCTGCCTGAGTCACTGCGGCTCCTTGCCTATGATCTGATCTCGATGCCGCCGGTGAGCCTGCTCGATCATGCGATGCTATCCGGTCCGCATTTCAAGTTACAGGGTGGAGAGCGCATTCCGACCGGGCTGGCATTTCGTTTTCCACCACCAAAGTGAGCGCCATGACCACCTCCTTTCGTGCCATCGTACTCAATCTGGTTGCACTCGAATCCGGCATCTTGACTGGCGCGCTGGGCGAACTGGCGCATGCAGCGTTCTATGCCACGATTCAAGCCGTCAACCCTGACCTCTCCCAGCGGATGCACGACGCGCAGGAGCGGGCCTCCTTTACCCTCTCCCCGCTCAATGGCTTTGTGCAGAATCACAAGGAGCGCACGATTCGCTTCACCACCGGTGACGCTGGCTGGCTCCGCATCACGCTGCTCGATGACCAACTGGCGGATGCGTTCTATCAGCACCTGATGGGTCAGGCCCTGCCGACGATCCGGCTCGGTGAGATGCATCTCGGGATCGCCAGTGTCTTCGGTGCACCCGGCAGCCATCCGTGGTCGGGCTTCACCACCGTCGACGCACTGCGGGCACTCAATCACCCGCGCTGAATGGGCGCTGGAGTTGCCAGTCCAACCGCCATCCGTTGGGGGGACGCCGACAACGGAGCACGTCGGATCGAGTTCTTCCCGCTGCCGCGCATGGCGATTGCCGGCTTGCGCACCCGCTGGGACCGGTTGACCGAGGAGAGCTGGGGGCGCCCCTTCGAGGAATGGGTAGAGCGCAACGTCGTGGTCAACCAGATCTGGCACTGGCACACCGAATCATTTGCTTTTCAGAAGCAGAGCCTGCTGGCGGCGTCGGGAGGCTGCAATATCGACTGCTGGACGACCGTACGCCGCAAAACGCCGCGCACTTTGATCGCCTGCTGCACCTGGCGTTCTATGCCGGCATCGGCTACAAAACGACCCATGGATTGGGACAAGTTCGTTTGCTAACCCCGGAGTGATCGAATGGATGAACTACTGCCAATTTCCTATATCAACCAATATGCCTACTGCCCGCGCCGCTTCTGGTACATGTATGTGGAAGCCGAGATGATCGAAAATGTCCATGTGCTGCGCGGCGTGGTCAATCACGAACATGTCAATGAACCAGGCTATGCCACCACCGCAACCGGCGTCGTCGCCCATCGGCGCGTCCATGTGTATAGCCACGCCCTGGGCATCACCGGCATCTGCGACCTCGTTGAAGAGGATGCGCAAGGGGTGTTGGCGCCTGTTGAGTACAAACAGGGGCAACTGGGAAAATGGTCGAATGATCAGGCCCAACTGTGCGCACAGGCGCTCTGTTTAGAAGAGATGACCGGCCGGGTGATTCCGTCGGGCGCCATCTTCTATTTTGGCAGCCGGCGGCGCGAGCCGGTGTTGTTCACCGCGGAATTGCGCGGTGCCACCGAATCGATCATTGCGGCCATGCGGCGTGTGGTGGCGCTGGGGGTGATCCCGGCGCACACCGAGCAGCGGGCACGCTGTCGCGGCTGTAGTCTCTACGATGTATGTCTGCCAACTGAAACGGACCTGTTGATCGCTGAAGGTGGTGTGACCGTCACTCATCACCGCAAGCAATAACCGTAGCTGAAGCCAATCTAGTGCAGGGTCCGCACGAGCAACCCCAAACGTGAGGAATCATGACAACACTCTACCTGACCGAACCTTACAGTGTCGTACGGAAGGATGGTGACTCGCTGAACGTCACCATTCCGGCCAACGAAAAGACCGGCGCCGAGAAGCGCAAGGTGCGCGTGCCGTTGATGAAAGTCGAGCAAGTCGTCGTGATGGGCGACAGCACGGTGACGACGCCGGCGCTGCTGGCCTTGCTGGAGCAGAACGCCGAGGTCTGCTTCTGCGACTACTGGGGGCGCTTCAAGGGGCGGCTGGCGCCGGAAGTGACCAAGAATGTCTTTGTCCGGACGGCGCAATATCGCGTGCACAATGAATATCGGCAGCGTGTGGACATTGCGCGGCGTTTTGTACGCGGCAAGCTGCACAACCAGCGCACCCTCCTCTGCGGAGCAACCGCGGGGTGGATGATCGGCGCGCAATGAACGGCTGGCCCAAGCAATCGAGACACTTGGGCGCTGATTGAAGAGACGGATCGTCTCCCTGCGAGACGGATGGGCCGCCCGATCGCGCTATCCGCAAGCAAAATCGGCGCTGGGTGCGCTGCAAGGCTTTGAGGGTGCTGGTGCAGCGGCCTTTTTGCGGCGTTCAGCTGTTGCTAAAGCAGGATCTCGGTTTCGATGGGCGCCACCGGCGGCCCCCGACCGATCCGGTGAACGCCCTGCTGAGTTTTGGCTATGTGCTGCTGATGAATCAGGTGCTCAGCGCAATGCAGATTGCCGGCTTTGATCCCTACATCGGCTATCTGCACAGCCAGGGCTATGGTAAGCCGGCGTTGGCGCTGGACCTGATGGAAGAGATGCGCACGCCGATCGTCGATTCGGTGGTGTTGACCGTGATCAACAAGCACATCCTGCGCGGCAGCATTTCGAAGGCGAGATGGGGTCTTTCAACTGAGTGGGGCGGGGCGAAAACTATATTTGGAACAGTTCGAGCAGCGGTTGAATACCGAGATTCAGCATCCGGTGTTTCAGTACAAGGCGACCTATCGGCGTTGTTTGGAACTGCAGGCGCGGCTCCTTGCCAAGTATTTGATGGGCGAGGCGCCGACGTACAAGCCATTTCAAGTGCGTTGAATTACAGCGCCGAGAGGAATATAATGGCGACAGACAATCGCACAACGACGCTCTATGTCGTGGCCTATGATATTGGCTCGGATCGACGGCGGACGAAAGTGCATAAACTGCTGTGTGGTTTTGGGCATTGGACGCAATATAGCCTCTTTGAGTGCTATCTGACCGAGAAGGAGTATGTGAAGCTACGGCAGATGCTGGATCGGCATCTGGCGGCGAGTGAAGACTCCGTGCGGTTCTATCCTTTATGCCAGGCATGCCGTGGCCGCGTTGAGACCGTAGGGAGTCCACGGCCGGAGGAGCCGGAGTTGTACTTGATTTAGAGCAAGAGCGAGCATCGCAGCAAGTGGCTTGCGCCGGGGCGATGCTCGCAACGAGCCAACTCTCGGTGAATGGCGATCTAGCCAGTGCACTGGACTGGAACGGGCGACGAAAGTGGCTGTATCTGGATTGTCATTCGGGCCATCGGCCCTACAAAAGGGCGAAGTGTGCGCAGTGGCAAGCGTGGTTCTCGCAGGTGGGGCAACTCGCAGGAATTTTGGGGTAGGAATCGAACAATGGAGTGTCATGCCATGGGAAATCAGCCTTCAAGTGGGGCAGATCCGCCAAAAAATAAGCCCCAAATTAGGGATTTTGCGAGAACGGTGTCACAGGAGCGTAACCCGACAGAGGGATT